>NZ_VISW01000003.1:0-534116 GCF_007827635.1 Micromonospora sp. CNZ296 | reverse complement strand
GGGCCTTTCCGCTCGACTTGCATGTGTTAAGCACGCCGCCAGCGTTCGTCCTGAGCCAGGATCAAACTCTCCAACAAAAACTTGTCGAACAGCATAACCTGGCAACAAAAGTGTTGCCAAAGGAATCCCAACCAGCCAAACCAAAAGGCCTGACCAGTACGGGGTATAAAACAATTGGCACTGGCTTTACAAGCACCCTGTTGAGTTCTCAAAGAACAACCACACACCGACCAGAAGCACCGCTACCAGCGGAACCCCCAGCCGGGGCATTTCGTTCAACCACCCGCCGCTCTCGCGCCGGGCACTTTTACTACGTTACCCGGTGGTTTCTGCCGTGTCAAACCGGTGTCAACCAGTTTGTCGTGCGTCACCTTTTACCGGGCACCCCGATTCAACCGACTTCCGTCGGTCGTTCCGAGGAATTCGGTAGGCCGGCCGCCCGCCCGCGGTTTTCCCGCTGGCCCGTCCGTTTCCCTACCGGCCGAGAACCTTACCCGGTCGGTTCCGCCTCGCCAAATCCGCCTCCCGGCGAATCCGGGGCACCACCCGGTTCTCAGGTCCTGCGCTCCGGCCTTCCAGGTCTTTCGCCCTGTTTCGTCCGTTCCGCGCTGGCAGAGAGAAAGTTACGCGCCCAGCGGAGTGATCGTCAAATCCGCTGGGCGCGTCCCGCGTCACACAGTCGACAGGCGGCTATCCGCGCAGCTCGACGCCCGCGAACGAGCGCTTGCCCCGGCGCAGTACGAGGTAGCGGCCGTGCAGCAGGTCGTCCGCCGACACGGTGGCGTCCACCTCGGAGATACGCGTGTTGTTGACGTACGCGCCGCCCTCGGCGATGACCCGCCGTGCCTCCTTCATGCTCGGCACCAGGCCCGACTCCTTGAGCAGGCCGGCCACGTCCGGCAGCTCGTCGAGGTGCACCAGGCCGGCCTCGGTCAGCGCGGCGCGCAGCGTCTCCGGGGCCAGCTCGTCGAGCGAGCCGCGCCCGAACAGCGCCTGGCTCGCGGCGACCGCCTGGGCCATCTCCCGCTCGCCGTGCACGAGCGTGGTCAGCTCCTCGGCGAGCGCCCGCTGGGCCAGGCGCGCCTGCGGGCGTTCCGCTGTGGCCTTCTCCAGTTCCTCCAGCTCCTCACGGGAGCGGAAGCTGAAGTACCGCAGGTAGCGGCTGACGTCCCGGTCGTCGGCGTTGACCCAGAACTGGTAGAACGCGTACGGGCTGGTCATCTGCGGGTCGAGCCAGATCGTGCCGGTCTCGCTCTTGCCGAACTTGGTGCCGTCGGCCTTGGTGACCAGCGGCGTGGTGAACGCCTCCACCGGCCCGGCGCCGCGCCGCCGGATGTAGTCCACCCCGGCGGTGATGTTGCCCCACTGGTCGGAGCCGCCGTACTGGAGCCGGCAGCCGTGCCGGCGGTGCAGCTCGAAGTAGTCGTTGGCCTGGAGGAGCTGGTAGCTGAACTCGGTGTAGCTGATGCCCGTCTCCAGCCGCGCCTTGACCACCTCGCGGGCGAGCATCTTGTTCACCGGGAAGTGCTTGCCGACGTCCCGGAGGAACTCCACCACCGACATCTCGCCGGTCCAGTCCAGGTTGTTGACCAGTTGGGCCGCGTTCTCCCCGGAGTACGTGACGAACGGCGAGAGCTGCTCGCGGATGCGCTCGACCCAGCCGGCGATCACCTCGGGCGGGTTCAGCGTCCGCTCCGCGCTCTCCTTCGGGTCGCCGATCTGCCCGGTGGCGCCACCGACGAGCAGCAGCGGACGGTGCCCGGCCTGCTGGAGCCGGCGGGCCATGACGACCTGCATCAGGTTGCCGATGTGCAGGCTCGGCGCGGTGGGGTCGAAGCCCACGTAGAAGGTGGTGCTCCCGCCGTCGAGCAGCTCGCGCAGTTCGTCGAGGCCGGTCGAGTCCTGGATCAGGCCCCGCCACAGCAGGTCGTCGGTCAGGGAGTCCCGCCCCTGCGGGAGGTTGCTGTCGGTCACGGTCACCGATTCTCCCCCATCACCGGGCCCGGCCCGTACCGGGTTTGCCGAGGTGCGGCCGACTAGGCTGGCGGCGCCGTCGAACGCGAGGAGGAACCGCGGTGGACATGCCGAACATGACCGGTGGCTTCGTGGCCCTGCTGGGCCTGACGTTCGACGAGGTCAGCGGGGACCGGGTGGTGATCCGCTGGAAGGTGCGCCCGGAGCTGCACCAGCCGTACGGGATCCAGCACGGCGGCGTCTACTGCTCGGTGGTGGAGACGGCGGCGAGCATCGGCGGCGCGCTCTGGCTGGGCGACAAGGGCAACGTGGTCGGGGTGTCGAACCAGACCGACTTCCTGCGCGCGGTGCGGGACGGCGAGCTGACGGCTGTCGGCACGCCGGTGCACCGGGGCCGCAGCCAGCAGCTCTGGCTCGTGGAGATCACCGACGCCGACAGCCGGCTGGTGGCGCGCGGTCAGGTACGGCTGCAGAACCTCACCGCCGCCTGACATCCGCGGGCTCGCCGATTCAGCCCGAAAAGGGGCACTGACGCCGATATCGTCGCCTCGGTGAGGACATCCGCTCCCGATCCGACGTGAGGAAGCTGTTCGCCGCCACGCTCGGCGTGCTGTCGGCGGTCGGCGGCTTCGTCGACATCGGTGACCTGGTGGCGGCCAGTCAGGCCGGCGCGCTGTTCGGCATGGCCCACACCTGGGTGCTGCTGGTCGGGGTGGTCGGCATCTGCGCGTACGCGGAGATGGCCGGCCGGATCGCGGCGGTGAGCGGACGGGCGGTGTTCGACCTGGTCCGGGAGCGTCTCGGGCCGCGCGTGGCGCTGCTCAACCTGGTCGCGTCGTGGCTGGTCACTGTGGTCACGCTCGCTGCGGAGCTGGGCGGGGTGGCGCTGGCGCTGCAACTGGCGACCCGGCTGAGCCACCTGTTCTGGGTGCCGCTCGCGGCGCTGGCCGTCTGGCTGGTGCTGTGGCGGCTGCGGTTCGAGCTGATGGAGCGGATCTTCGGCCTGGCCGGGCTGACCCTGCTGGTGTTCGCTGTCGCGCTGGTTGCGCTGCCGACCGACTGGCCGGCACTCGGGCAGGGCGTGTGGCAGGTCAGCGCGTCCGGGCACGGCTGGCCGCTGTACTGGTTCGTGGCTGTGGCGTTGTTCGCCTCGACTGTGAGCCCGTACGAGGTGTTCTTCTTCTCCTCCGGCGGCGTCGAGGAGCGGTGGGGCGCGGCGGACCTGGCGCGGGCCCGCTCGAACGTGCTGATCGGTTTCCCGGTGGGCGGGTTCCTGGCGTTGTCGCTGGTCGCCGTGGCGACGGTGGCCTACCACCCGTCCGAGGCGTCGTTGGGCACGCTCGACGAAGTGGCGCGGCCGGTGGCGACGGCGCTCGGCGGCGCCGGCCTGGCCGCCGCGGTGCTGGCGTTCTTCGCGGTGACGTTCGGCGCGGCGCTGGAGACCGGGCTGTCGGCGGCGTACGCGGCGGCGCAGTACTTCGGGTGGCAGTGGGGCAAGCGGGTCCGCCCCCGGGAGGCGGCCCGGTTCCACAGCGTGCTGCTCGTCGGTCTGCTGCTCGGTGTGGTGATGCTGATGACGACTGTGGACCCGGTGCGGCTGACCGAGTACATGCTGGTGCTGAGCGCGGTGGTGCTGCCGCTGACGTACCTGCCGATCCTGGTCGTGGCCAACGACCGCGGGTATCTCGGCGACCGGGTCAACGGGCGGTGGCTGAACCTGCTCGGCGCGGTGTTCCTGCTGCTCATCGTCGCGGCCTCGGTGGCGGCGATCCCACTGGCGATCATGACGGGGATGGGGCCATGAGGGTTCAGCTCGCCAGGCGGCTGCTCGACCGGCAGATCGTCGACGTGGACGGGTTGCTGGTCGGGCGCGTCGACGACATCGCGTTCGCTGTCGACGACGAGGGCTACCCGTACGTGGACAGCCTGCTCACCGGGCAGGGCGCGCTCGGCGAGCGGATCGGCGGGCGGGTCGGGCGGCTGCTGGTGGCGGTGGCGGACCGGTTCACCGACGACCCGCCGGTGCCGCCGTTGCGCGTACCGCTGTCCCAGGTCGCCCGGGTGGACAGTGCGGTGCGGCTGCGCTGCCCGGCGACGGACCTGCCGCCGTCACCGGTGGAGGCGTGGCTGCGCCGGCACCTGATCGAGCGCATTCCGGGGTCCGGTCGTGCGAGCGGGTGAGCTGCTCGGCCGCACCGCGTACGACCTGCACGGGCGGCGGCTGGGCCGGGTGGTGGACGTGGTGGTGCGCGGCGGGTGGCCGCCGGACCGGCTGCGGATCACCGACGTGATCGTCGCCGGGCACTGGTGGACCCGGGTGATCAGCCGGCTGATCGGCCCCGAGCTGCACCCGTCCGGGCCGTGGCTGCTGCGGGTGATCGCCCGGTTGGTCGGGCGGAGCACCCGACAGCTGCCCGCCGACGCGGTGCAGCTGCTTCCGCCGGTGCCCGGCTTCCCGTTCGGCCCGCCGGCCGGGCACCGCTGAGCCGGGCGCCGGGGGACCGGCCGGGGCCGGTCAGCGGCGTGCCTCGTCGAGTTCGGGGGCGTCGGCCGGGCCGGCGGCGCCGTCGGTGGTGTCGCCGTCCGGGGAGCCGTCGTGGCGGCCGCGGCGGCGGACGTGCACCTCGGTGATGGCCCGCTGGTCGACGCCGGCCACCGACAGCTCCCAGCCGTCCACGGTCACCTGCTCCCCCGCCACCGTCGGGATGTGCCCGAGGCAGATCAGCACCAGCCCGGCGACAGTGGTGTAGTCGCCGGCGGGCCGGTTCGGCAGCTCCACGCCGAGGTCGGTCAGGTCGTGCACCGGGAACGTGCCGGGCAGCACCAGCGTGCCGTCGGCCTCGGTGCGCACGGCGCGCAGGTCCCGGTCGGTCTCGTCGTAGATCTCGCCGACGATCTCCTCCAGGATGTCCTCCAGCGTCACGATCCCGTCGACCGCGCCGCGCTCGTCGACCACGAGCGCGATGTGCTGGCGTTCGGCCTTGAACTGGCGCAGCGCGTCGACCACGGGCAGCGAGTCGGGCAGCAGCATCGGCGGTCGGGCGATCTCGTCGACCGGCCGGTCGTCGGAGACGCCGACCAGGTCCCGCAGGTGGATCACGCCCACCGCCTCGTCCAGGCCGCCGTGGCGGACCACCGGCGCCCGGGAGTGGCCGGTCGCCGCCAGGACGAGCCGCGCGGCCTCCGCGGTGGTGCCGCTGTCGAGCGTGAAGACCTGCAACCGGGGTACGAGCACCGCCCGCAACTGCCGGTCGGCGATCTCCACCGCGCCGGCGATGATCGTGCGCTGTTCCTTGGTGAAGCCGTGGTTGCCGGCCACGATGTCGCGCAGCTCGTCCGGGCCGATCTCGTCCGGCTCGGCCTTCGGGTCCAGGCCGAACAGGCGTACCACCAGGTCGGTGGTCGCGCCCAGCAGCCAGACGGCGGGCCGGGTGATGCTGGACAGCACGTCCAGCGGCCGGGCCACCAGCAGCGCCCACCGCTCGGCCGACTGCATGGCGATCCGCTTCGGGGCCAGCTCACCGAAGACGAGCGTGACGAACGTGAGCACCAGCGTGACCGCGACGATGGCGACGGTCTCGGCGGCGTTGCCGAAGACGCCCAGCAGCGGGACGAGCGGCCGGGCCAGCGACACCGCGGCGGCGGCGGAGGCCAGGAAGCCGGCGAGTGTGATGCCGATCTGGATCGTGGCCAGGAACCGGTTCGGGTCCTTCGCGAGACGGGCGAGGGTCCGTCCGCCGCGGCTGCTGCGCTCCAGCCGCTGCACCTGGCTGTCGCGCAGGGAGACCAGGGCCATCTCGCTGCCGGCGAACACCGCGTTGAGGATCACCAGCACACCGACCAGGGCAAGCTGGCTCCAGTAGCTCTGCACGACCGGTTATCTCCCTCGGCCCGATCCGGGTCGGCCGATGGCCGACTCGCCGGCCGGTAGATCCGGTCGGCGTGGCCCTCTGTTGCCCCGCGGGCCCGCGCCTGAATCCTGTGTGATCACTGAGCGTCGGGCGGCGGGTGCCGAGTTCACCCGCTCGTGGCAGGGGCCGGCAGGTCGAGCACGTACGCGCCGCCCTCGGGGCGGAACCCGAGCCGGTGGTAGTAGGGGGCGATCATGCCGGGCGGGCTGACCACCCGGCGGAAGCCCCGGTCGGTGAACAGCCGGCTGCGCCGGTAGACGAACTCCCCCGGCGTGAAGTCGCGGAACGGCGGTGTCACGTAGTCCAGGTCGATCTGGGCTACCCCGCCCGGTTCGGCGTGCGAGAGCATCACGCCGACCACCTCGTCGGCGCGTACCACGAGGAACGCCGAGCGGTCGGGGGCGGCCGGATCCCAGCGGAAGCCCGGGTTGAACCGGGCGATGTCGGCGGCGTGCACCCGCAGCGTGTGCGCCAGGAAGGCGTCGCCGGTGCCCACCTCGACCACCTGGTAGGTCTGCTCGTCGTGCCGGGTGGCCAGCAGCTTGCGCAGGTACCAGACGTTGATCACGGCGAGCACCACGTTCAGCCCGACCATCGGCCAGACCTGCACGGCGGTGTTGTAGCCGATCAGGATGAGGCAGCCGACCAGGTTGAGCGCGCGCAGCCGCAGGATCCGGGTCTGCAGCAGGGACCAGACCAGCAGCGCGGAGCCGGCCCAGCCGACGAGTTCCAGCCAGTTCACTCGGGGAGACTAGCGGTCTGCCTGGTCAGACCCCTCGGCGGGCAGCTCCAGGACGTACTCCTCGACCTCGGTGCCGCGCGACGGTGCGTACCCGGAGTCCTCGCCGATCACGACGAAGCCGCACTTGCGCAGCACCGCGAGCGAGGCGGCGTTGTCCTTGGCGGCGCGGGCGTGCAGCGGCCGGTGCGGCACCTCGCGCAGCAGCGCGCGCAGCGCGGCGGTGGCGTGGCCCCGCCCCCAGTGCGCCGCGTCGATCCAGTAGCTGACCTCGGTCTGCTCGCCGACCGGGAACGCGGCCACCCGCCCGACCAGCCGGCCGCCGACGACGACGGCGCGGTTCACGATCCGCTCGTCGGCGCGGATGCGCGCCCAGTGCGCGTCGAACGCGGCCCGGTCGGACGGGTCCTTCGGGCCGAACGCGGCCATCCAGTTCGCCTGCGGGTCCTGCTCGTGGGCGAAGAAGGCGGGCAGGTCGTCGTCGCGCACCGGGCGGAGCAGCACCTCGTTGGTCACGGCCGGAACGATACGGGCACCCCCCGACACTCTCGGGACCTCCGGCCCGGTGTGTGTCCCGTCCGGCCCTGCCGCGCCGCCGCCCGGCCCGGCTACCAAGGAGGTGGAACGACTCAGCCGAGGAGGCCGGACCATGTCGAAGTACGTCTACGACTTCATCGAGGGTGACCGCAGCCGGGCCGACCTGCTCGGCGGCAAGGGCGCGAACCTCGCCGAGATGACCCGGCTCGGGTTGCCGGTGCCGCCCGGGTTCACAGTCACCACCGACGCGTGCCGGGCGTACCTGGCCACCGGTGCGCCGCCGGACGGCCTGTACGAGGAGATCAACGCGCATCTGCGGGAGGTCGAGGCGCGGCTGGACCGGTGGCTGGGCGACCCGCGTGACCCGCTGCTGCTGGCGGTGCGTTCCGGCGGGCGGTACTCGATGCCGGGGATGATGGAGACGATCCTCGACATCGGGCTCAACGACACCACCGTGGCCGGGCTGGCCGCCCGCACCGGTGACGAGCGGTTCGCCTGGGACTCGTACCGGCGGCTGATCCAGATGTTCGGCCGGACCGTGCACGGCATCCCGGCCGACGAGTTCGAGCACGAGCTGGCCGCGCTGCGGGCCACCGCCGGGCCGGACGGACCGGGCGCCGACCAGTTGCGCGACCTGGTCGAGACGTACAAGAAGATCTTCACCCGGCACGTCGGGCACGACTTCCCGCAGGCCCCGCACGAGCAGCTGTTCCTGGCCGTGCGCGCGGTGTTCGAGTCCTGGCACTCGGAGCGGGCCCGGATCTACCGGCGGCAGGAGCGCATCCCGGACGACCTGGGCACCGCCGTCAACGTGATGGCGATGGTGTTCGGCAACCTCGGCCCGGACTCGGGCACCGGTGTGGCCTTCACCCGCGACCCGGCCACCGGCGCCCCCGGCGTGTACGGCGACTACCTGACCGACGCGCAGGGCGAGGACGTGGTGGCGGGCATCCGCAACACGGTGCCGCTGACCGAGCTGGAGCGGCTGGACCCGGCGAGTTTCCACCGGCTGCGGGAGATCATGGCGACGCTGGAGCGGCACTACCGCGACCTGTGCGACGTCGAGTTCACCATCGAGCGCGGCCGGCTGTGGATGCTCCAGACCCGGGTCGGCAAGCGCACCGCGGCGGCGGCGTTCGTGATCGCCGCGCAACTGGCCGAGGAGGGCCTGATCACGGCCGACGAGGCGCTCACCCGGGTCAGCGGGGCGCAGCTCGCCCAGCTGATGTTCCCGGCCTTCGACGCCGCCGGCGCGCCCGAGCCGCTCGCGGTCGGCGTCGGCGCCTCGCCCGGCGCCGCGGTCGGCCGGGTGGTCTTCGACTCGGCCGCCGCGGCGGCGGCCGACGGACCGGTGATCCTGGTCCGGCCGGAGACCAACCCGGACGACCTGCCCGGCATGATCGCCGCGGCCGGGGTGCTCACCTCGCGCGGCGGGAAGACCTCGCACGCCGCGGTGGTGGCGCGGGGCATGGGCCGGACCTGCGTGTGCGGCGCGGAGGCGCTGCGCATCGACGTCGAGCGCGGCGAGTTCGCCGTGGGCGAGCAGGTGGTGCGCGCCGGCGACCTGATCTCGATCGACGGGACCAGCGGGCGGATCTGGCTCGGCGAGGTGCCGGTGCAGCCGTCGCCGGTGGCCCGGTACCTGACCGGTGAGCTGCGGCCGGAGGCCGACCCGCTGGTCGCCGCCGTGCACCGGCTGCTCGGCCACGCCGACGCGGTCCGCACGCTCGGCGTCCGCGCCAACGCGGACACCCCGGACGACGCCCGCCGGGCCCGCGAGCTGGGCGCCGCCGGGATCGGGCTGTGCCGCACCGAGCACATGTTCCTCGGCGAGCGCCGGGAACTGGTCGAGCGGCTGATCCTGGCCGACGGCCCGGCCGAGGTCGGCGCCGCGCTGGACGAGCTGCTGCCGTTGCAGCGGGCCGACTTCCTCGGACTGCTCACCGCGATGGACGGGCTGCCGGTGACCGTCCGGCTGCTCGACCCGCCGCTGCACGAGTTCCTGCCTCCGCTCGCCGAGCTGACCGCCCGGGTGGCGGGCGCGCAGGCGCGCGGCGAGGAACCGGGCCACGACGGCGTGCTGCTGGCGGCGGTGCGGCGCATGCACGAGACGAACCCGATGCTGGGGCTGCGGGGCGTACGGCTCGGGCTGGTGGTGCCGGGCCTGTTCGCGATGCAGGTGCGGGCGCTGGCCGAGGCGGCCGCGCAGCGGGTCCGGGCCGGCGGTGACCCGCGCCCGGAGATCATGGTGCCGCTTGTCGGTGACGTGCGGGAACTCGCCGCGGTGGCGGACGAGGCACGGCGGGTGCTGGCCGAGGTGCCTGACGCACCGGACATCCCGGTCGGCACCATGATCGAGACGCCCCGGGCGGCGCTGACCGCCGGGGACATCGCCGCCGAGGCGCACTTCTTCTCCTTCGGCACCAACGACCTGACGCAGATGACCTGGGCGTTCTCCCGGGACGACGTGGAGGGCGCGTTCTTCTCCACGTACCTGGAGCGGGGGATCTTCCCGGTGTCGCCGTTCGAGAGCATCGACGCCACCGGCGTGGGCCGGCTGGTCCGCCTCGCCGTCGCCGAGGGGCGGGCGGCCCGGCCGGACCTGACCGTCGGCGTCTGCGGTGAGCACGGCGGCGACCCGGAATCGATCGGGTTCTTCGCCGACGCCGGGCTCGACTACGTCTCCTGCTCGCCGTACCGGGTGCCGGTGGCACGGCTGGCCGCCGGCCGGGCCGCTGTCGAGGCCCGCACCGAGAAGTCCGACTCCCGCTAGGAGGGCAGCACCATGACCGCCATCTTCAACCCGACCGGACCGGCTGTCACGCCGCTCCCCCGGCCCACGCCGCCGCCGGCCGCGACTCCCGCCCCCGCCCCGGCCGGGCCGGTCGGCCCGGTGCTGGAGCTGCCCGGGGACGCCGCGCTGGTGCCGGTGAACCGTGACGGCCGCCCGGTCGGCGTCTTCGTCGCGGCCGGCGGCCGGGTCCGCTACCGGCGCGTGGTCGAACCCGACCAGTTGGTCGCCGCCGCCACCGGCGCGTTCGCGGTGGCCGCGCTCACCGCCGCCGTGGCCGTGTGGTCGCGGCGCCGCCCGCCGTCGGTCGGCACCGTCACCATGGGTCCGGGCGGATGGGTCAGCCTGCGCGGCGTGCCGGCGCCGCGGCTGCGCCCGGACCACAGGCCCTGGTGGGCGCGCCTGCTGCGGGCCCGCCGCCTGGTCGTCGACCGCTGACCACCTCAGGGGTACGGCCGCCGGTACGTCACCGGCGGCCGTACCGCCGTTCCCCCGCGCGCCCGCGAGGAGGGCCGTTGGTCCCGGGTCACCGCGGTCCTGCGCCCCTGCCCGGATGCTCCCGGGTGGACGACGCTGAGGGGGAGAACGAGAGAGGGAGGCCCCCGATGCGCGCCAGTGTCGTCACCGCGTTCGACCGTCCGATGGAGATCACCGAGCGTCCCGTGCCGGAGGTCGGCCCGGGCGAGATCCTGGTCCGCATCGAAGCCAGCGGACTCTGCCACACCGACATCCACGCCGCCCGCGGCGAGTGGCCGGTGAAGCCCACCCCGCCGTTCGTCCCCGGACACGAGGGCGTCGGCCTGGTCGAGCAGGTCGGCCCCGGCGTCACCGAGCACGCCGTCGGCGACCGCGTCGCGCTGCCCTGGCTCGGCTGGGCCTGCGGCACCTGCGCGTACTGCGTGACCGGCTGGGAGACGCTGTGCGAGTCGCAGCGCAACACCGGCTACAGCATCGACGGCGCGCACGCCGAGTACGCGGTCGCCGCCGCCCGGTACGCGGTACGCGTGCCCGACGGCGTGGACCCGTTCGAGGCCGCGCCGCTGACCTGCGCGGGCGTCACCACGTACAAGGCCGTCAAGGTCGCCGGGGTGCGGCCGGGCGAGCGGGTCGCGATCTTCGGCATCGGCGGCCTGGGTCACCTCGCCCAGCAGTACGCCCAGATCTTCGGCGCCGAGACGATCGCGGTGGACGTGACCGCCGAGAAGCTGGAGCTGGCCACCTCGCTCGGCGCCGCGCACACCGTCGACGCCGCCACCACCGACCCGGTCGAGCGGATCACCGCGCTGGGCGGCGTGGACGTGGCGATCGTGCTGGCCGCGAGCCCTCGCGTGATCGAGCAGGCGCACCGCTCGCTGCGCCGCGGCGGCCGGCTGGTGCTGGTGTCGCTGCCCGCCGACAACGCGATCACCCTGCCCGTCTTCGAGACGGTGCTCAAGGGCATCACGGTGCTCGGCTCGATCGTCGGCACCCGCGCCGACCTGGCCGAGGTCTTCGCGCTGCACGCCGCCGGCCGTACCCGGGTCGTCTACGAGACCCGCAAGCTGGACGACATCAACGACGCGGTGGACGACGTCCTCGCCGGCCGGGTCGCCGCCCGGCTCGTGCTCCAGCCCTGACCCCCGTCCCCGGTCCCCGCACCCGGCGGGGACCGGGCCACCGCCGACGCCCGGAGAGGGACCGACATGACCGCCACCGAACCCCTGGCCCCCTGGCGCGGATTCCACGCCGGAGCGTGGCAGGAGACAGTCGACGTGGCCGACTTCGTCCGCCACAACCACGAGCCGTACACCGGGGACGCGTCGTTCCTCACCGGGCCGACGCCGCGCACGCTCGCGGTGTGGGACCGGCTGCGGGAGATGTTCGGCGAGGAGCGGCGGCGCGGCGTGTACGACGTCGACGCGGCCACCCCGTCGACCATCACCTCGCACGCACCGGGCTACATCGACCGGGAGCGGGAGCTGATCGTCGGGTTGCAGACCGACGCGCCGCTGCGGCGGGCGATCATGCCGGCCGGCGGGCTGCGGATGGTGGAGACGGCGCTGCGGGCGTACGGACGCGAACCGGACCCGCGGGTGCACGAGATCTTCACCCGGTACCGCCGCACGCACAACGACGCGGTCTTCGACGCGTACCCGCAGGACGTGCTGGCCGCGCGGCGCTCGCACGTGATCACCGGGCTGCCCGACGCGTACGGGCGCGGGCGGATCATCGGCGACTACCGCCGGGTGGCGCTGTACGGCGTGGACCGGCTGGTCGAGGAGCGCCGCGCGCTCAAGGCGGCGCTGGACGACCGGCGCAGCACCGACGACGTGATCCGCGACCGGGAGGAACTGGCCGAGCAGATCCGCGCGCTCGGTGAGCTGAAGGAGATGGCCGCCTCGTACGGCTTCGACATCTCCCGCCCGGCCGCCACCGGCGCGCAGGCGATCCAGTGGCTGTACTTCGCCTACCTGGCCGCCACGAAGGAGCAGAACGGCGCCGCGATGTCGCTCGGCCGCACCGCCGGGTTCGTCGACGCGTACCTGCGGCGGGACATCGCCGAGGGGCGGCTCGACGAGAGCGGCGCGCAGGAGCTGATCGACGACTTCGTGATCAAGCTGCGGATCATCCGCTTCCTGCGCACCCCCGAGTACGACCAGCTGTTCTCCGGCGACCCGACCTGGGTCACCGAGTCGCTCGGCGGGATGGGCGCGGACGGCCGGCCGCTGGTCACCCGCACCGCGTTCCGCTACCTCCAGACGCTCTACAACCTCGGCCCGGCGCCCGAGCCGAACCTGACTGTGCTCTGGTCGCCGCGGCTGCCCGAGGGCTTCAAGCGGTTCTGCGCCCAGGTGTCGCTGGACACCAGCGCCATCCAGTACGAGAACGACGAGCTGATCCGCCCGGCGTACGACGACGACACCGCGATCGCCTGCTGCGTGTCGGCCATGCGGGTCGGCCGGGACATGCAGTTCTTCGGCGCCCGGGCGAACCTGGCGAAGGCGCTGCTGTACGCGATCAACGGCGGCCGGGACGAGCTGACCGGCACGCAGGTGGCCCCGCCGGCCGCGCCGGTCGGCGGCGAGACGCTCGACTACGACGAGGTGCTGGCCGCGTACGACCGGACACTGGACTGGCTGGCGCAGACGTACGTGGACGCGCTGAACGTGATCCACCACCAGCACGACAGGTACGCGTACGAGCGGCTGGAGATGGCGCTGCACGACCACCCGGTGCGCCGGTTCATGGCCACCGGCATCGCCGGCCTGTCGGTCGCCGTGGACAGCCTGTCGGCCATCCGGTACGGCCGGGTGAAGGTGCTGCGCGACGCCACCGGCCTGGCCGTCGACTTCGCCGTCGAGGGCGAGTTCCCGACGTACGGCAACGACGACGACCGGGCCGACGAGATCGCGGTGTGGCTGGTCGAGACGTTCGCGGAGAAGCTGCGCCGGCAGCGCACGTACCGCGACGCGGAGCTGACCATGTCGGTGCTCACCATCACCTCGAACGTGGTGTACGGCAAGCACACCGGCAACACGCCGGACGGCCGGCGCGCCGGTGAGCCGTTCGCGCCGGGGGCGAACCCGATGAACGGGCGGGACACGCACGGTCTGGTCGCCTCGGCGCTGTCGGTGGCGAAGCTGCCGTACGACGCGGCCCGCGACGGCATCTCGCTCACCGGCACCGTGACGCCGGACGGCCTGGGTCACACCCGCGACGAGCGGATCGCGAACCTGGCCGGTGTGCTCGACGGCTACGCGGACGCCGGCGGGTTCCACCTCAACGTCAACGTGCTGGACCGGGCCACGCTGCTGGACGCGATGGCGCACCCGGAGCGGTACCCGCAGCTCACCGTCCGGGTGTCCGGGTACGCGGTGAACTTCGTCCGGCTCACGCCGGAGCAGCAGCGCGACGTGGTGTCGCGGACCTTCCACGGGTCGCTGTGAACGGCCGCCTGCCCGCGCCGCCGGAGGTGACTCCGGCGGCGCCGGAGGTGACTCCGGCGGCGCCGGAGGTGACTCCGGCGGCGCCGGGTGCCGTCTCCGGCGCGGTGCACTCGTGGGACACCTCGGTCGGGGTGGACGGGCCGGGCACCCGGTTCGTGGTCTTCCTGGCCGGCTGCCCGCTGCGCTGCCGCTACTGCCACAGCCCGGACACCTGGTACGGCCGCAGCGGTCGCCGCCGCACGGTGGACGAGATGGTCACGCTCGCCACCCGGTACCGCCGCTTCATCCAGGTGGCGGGTGGTGGCGTCACGGTCAGCGGCGGGGAGCCGCTGCTGCAATCGGCGTTCACCCGGGAACTGCTACGCCGCTGCCACGACGACCTCGGCCTGCACACCGCGCTCGACACGTCCGGCTTCCTCGGTGTCCGCGCCGACGACGCGCTGCTGGACGCCACCGACCTGGTGCTGCTCGACGTGAAGGCGGGCAACCCGCAGACGTACCGCCGGGTCACCGGCACCGGCCGGCTCGCGCCGACGCTGCGGTTCGCGCAACGGCTGGCCGACCGGGGTACGCCCATCTGGATCCGGTACGTGCTGGTGCCCGGGCTGACCGACGCGGTCGACGAGGTGGAGCGGGTGGCCGACGTGGCCGCCGGGCTGGCGACGGTGCAGCGCGTCGAGGTGCTGCCGTTCCACCGGCTCGGCGCCCACAAGTACGCCGAGCTGGGCCTGACGTTCCCGCTGGCGGACACCGAGCCGCCGGATGCCGGCCTGCTGACCCGGGTACGCGGCCAGTTCGCCGCCCGCGGTCTCACCGTCACCTGACGGCGCGCCGGTTCAGCTGGCCGCCGCCGTCGGGTAGCCGTACAGGTCGAGCAGCCGGACCCGGGACGCCTGGAGGCGGTCCACCACCACGCTCATGAACCGGGTGGTGAGCTGACGGCCGAGCGTGTCGTCGGACTCCATCAGCCGGCGTACCCCGTCGGCGTCGAGTTCGACGGCGGTGCTGCGCTGGGTGGCGACCGCGCCGAACTGCCAGCGGTACGGCGGGAACAGCCAGGACCAGCCGAGCACGCCGCCCGGCCCGATCGTCTCGATGCCCACGTCACCACGGCCCGGCACCGGGAAGTCCAGCGCCACCTGGCCGCCGCGGACCAGCCAGAACCGGTCGGCCGGCTGGCCGGCGCGGAACAGCCGGTGCCCGGGGTGCCAGACCACCGGGCGGGCGTAACCGGTGAGCCGGGGCAGCCACTCGTCGGGCAGCCCGGCCAGGAAGGGGTGGACGCGGAGCATCTCCAGCGGGGTCATCGCGCCTCCAGGGTCGACAGGAGGGGAGCACTGGTCCCATTCCACCCCGCCGCCGGCCCGACCGGTAGGGGCCGATGGTCCCGGACGTGCCGGGCGGATCGACTCTGCCCAGGTGGGGGCCGTCGGCGCAGGCTGAAGGGGAACCGAAGGAGGACGTGATGACCGACAGAACCGGTGCCCCCGTCGTGGTGGGCGTGGACGGCTCCCCGTCCGCGCTGGACGCGGTACGGCTGGCCGCACGCGAGGCGGTGCTGCGGCACCGGCCGCTGCGGGTGGTGAACGCCTTCCTGTGGCCGCTGGTCGGCACGCCGCTGGGCATGGTCGCCCCGGTGCTGCCCGACATCGAGCTGCGCCAGGAGGCCGAGAAGCTGGTCGAGGAGGCGGTGGACGAGGCCCGCAAGGTCGACGCGGAGCTGGCGGTGACCGGCGCGGTCGTCGACGGCGGTCCGGTGGCGGTGCTGCTGCGGGAGAGCCGCGACGCCGCGCTGCTCGTGCTGGG
Source organism: Micromonospora sp. CNZ296 (assembly GCF_007827635.1). Lineage (NCBI taxonomy): Bacteria > Bacillati > Actinomycetota > Actinomycetes > Micromonosporales > Micromonosporaceae > Micromonospora > Micromonospora sp. CNZ296. The sequence goes on along the minus strand of NZ_VISW01000003.1, from coordinate 518,432 downwards.
TCACCGGGGACTGGGCGGCTTCGCCGAACTCCTCGTCGGCTCCGCCGCGGTGCAGCTCTCCGCCCGCGCGGACTGCCCGGTGCTCGTGGCCCGGGGTGAGGCCCGCGCCGACGGCCCGGTGGTGGTCGGCGTGGACGGCTCCGCGCTGTCGAACGAGGCGGTCGGGTTCGCGTTCGCCGAGGCCGCGGCGCGCGGCGCCGAGCTGGTCGTGGTGCACACCTGGCTGTACCCGCAGCCGGTGACCTACCGGGAGGCGTTCGGCGACGTCGTGCCGCTGGCGTACGACCCGCAGGAGCTGCGCGCCGACGAGCAGCGGGTGCTGGCCGAGGCGATCGCCGGCTGGGCCGAGCGGTACCCGGAGGTCACGGTACGGCCGAAGCTGGTCGCCGCCGCCACCCCGTCCCGGGTGCTCGTCGAGGAGTCCGTCGGCGCGCAGCTGACGGTGGTCGGCGCGCACGGGCGCGGTAGCCTCGGTGCGCTGCTGCTCGGCTCGGTCAGCCACGCCGTGCTGCACCACTGCCACAGCCCGCTCGCCGTCGTCCGGCACCGGGGCGACCGGACCCACTGAGCCGGTTCACCGGCCCGGCCGGGGCCGGCAGCGCCACAATGGCCTGAGCCGACCGGAGGGAAAGCACCAGATGAACCGACCCGTCGTGGCGGGAGTGGACGGATCGCCGTCCAGCCTGGCCGCCGCCGACCTGGCCGCCGCGACCGCCGTCGCCCGTTCCCGGCCGCTGCTGCTCGTGCACGGCTACCTGCACCCGATGGGGTACGGCGTGCCGCTCAACCCGTACGACCTGGGGGTGCCGGCGCCCACCGCGGAGTCGGAGAAGATGCTGGAGTCGGTCGCCGCCGACCTGGCCGAGCGGCACCCGGGCCTGCGGGTGCAGGTACGCCAGGTCGCCGGCGGCCCGGGCGCCACGATGGTCGAGGAGTCCCGCCGCGCCGAACTGGTCGTGGTGGGCAGCCGGGGCGTGGGCGGCTTCGCCGGCCTGCTGCTCGGCTCGGTCAGCGGGCAGCTCGCGCAGCACGGGCACTGCCCGGTGCTGATCGTCCGCCCGGAGGAGCAGCCGATCCCGGTGGACGGTCCGGTGCTGGTCGGCGTGGACGGTTCCGACTCGGCCGCGTACGCGATCGAGCTGGCGGCGGACGAGGCCGACCGGCGCGACGCGGAGCTGGTGCTGATGCACGTCCGGTCGCCCGAACGCGGCGCGGTGGCGCCGGAGGTCGCGGCGGAGGCGTCCACCGCGGCGCGGGCCGAGGCAGCCGGGCTGCTGGCCGAGGCCGCGGCCCGGGTCCGGGCGGCGCACCCGGACCTGCGCGTGGCGGAACGGGCCGTGACCGCCGCCTCGCCGGAGACCGCGCTCCGGGAGGCCAGCGGCGAGGCGTCGCTCGTGGTGGTCGGTTCCCGGGGCCGGGGCGGCTTCGCCGGGCTGCTGCTCGGCTCGGTCAGCCAGGCGCTGGTGCAGCACTCCCACTGCCCGGTGCTCGTCGCCCACCGGCCGGAGCCGGCCGACGACTGACGCGCCGCGCGGCTGGCCGGCCCGCTCCGGCCCGCTCCGCCCGGCCAGAGAGATGCCCTGCAAGCGTTATGACTGAGAGGCATATTTATGCCTCTCAGTCATAACGAGCTCTCCGGCGTGGTTCTCCGGCGACGGCCACTGCCGGCAGCTGTCGTCCGCGCCGACCTCCAGGCGTCAGGAAGGGTCGCGGCCGGCGAGCAGGTCGGCGAAGTCGGTGGTGAGCGCGAACGGGTCGGCCGGGCCGGTCGCGGGCGGGCGGCGGTCCACCTGCTCGGCCAGCTCGGCTCCGGCCCGGCGGATCCGGGACCGCAGCGCGCTGTCGCCGTCGTCGCCGGCCCAGTCCTCCGGTGCGGCGAAGACCGCTGTGGGCAGTGTCGCCGCCCGCAGGTACGTGAACATCGGCCGGACCGCGTGCTCCAGCGCCAGCGAGTGCCGGGCGGTGCCGCCGGTCGCCCCGAGCAGCACCGGCTTGCCGGCGAGCGCGTCCCGGTCGACCACGTCGAAGAACGACTTGAACAGCCCGTTGTACGACGCGTTGAAGATCGGCGTCACCGCGATCAGCCCGTCGGCGGCCGCCACCTCGTCGAGCGTCCGCCGCAGCGCGGCCGGGGCGAAGCCGGTGAGCAGGTGGTTCACCACGTCGTGGGCGTGCTCGCGCAGCTCGACCACGCGCAGTTCCACAGTGGCGCCGCAGCCGGCCAGCTCGTCGCGGGCGGCCGCGGCGAGCTGGTCGGCGAGCAGGCGGGTCGACGACGGCTGGCCGAGACCGGCCGAGACGACCGCGAGGGTACGGCTGGTCATCGCTGCTCCCCGGCCGGGGCGGCGTCGCGGGCGGCCAGCAGACTCGCGTGGGTGGGCGCCTCGGGCACGTGCGCGGGACGCAGCGAGTCGAACTCCTTGCGCAGCACCGGTACCACCTCCTCGCCCAGCAGGTCGAGCTGCTCCAGCACCGTCTTCAGCGGCAGCCCGGCGTGGTCCATCAGGAACAGCTGCCGCTGGTAGTCGCCGACGTACTCGCGGAAGCCCAGCGTGCGGTCGATGACCTGCTGCGGGCTGCCCACGGTCAGCGGCGTCTCGCGGGTGAACTCCTCCAGCGACGGCCCGTGCCCGTAGACCGGGGCGTTGTCGAAGTAGGGGCGGAACTCGCGTACCGCGTCCTGGGAGTTGCGGCGCATGAACACCTGCCCGCCGAGGCCGACGACGGCCTGGTCCGGCGAGCCGTGGCCGTAGTGCGCGTACCGCTCGCGGTAGAGGCCGACCATCCGCTGGGTGTGCTCCTTGGGCCAGAAGATGTGGTTGGCGAAGAAGCCGTCGCCGTAGTACGCGGCCTGCTCGGCGATCTCCGGGCTGCGGATGGAGCCGTGCCAGACGAACGGCGGTACGCCGTCGAGCGGGCGCGGGGTCGAGGTGAACGACTGCAGCGGCGTACGGAACCGGCCCTTCCAGTCGACCACGTCCTCGCGCCACAGCCGGTGCAGCAGGTCGTAGTTCTCGATGGCCAGCGGGATGCCGTTGCGGATGTCCTGCCCGAACCACGGGTAGACCGGGCCGGTGTTGCCGCGGCCCATCATCAGGTCCACCCGGCCGTCGGCCAGGTGCTGGAGCATCGCGTAGTCCTCGGCGATCTTCACCGGGTCGTTCGTGGTGATTAGCGTGGTCGAGGTGGACAGCAGCAGCCGTTCGGTGCGCGCGGCGATCCAGCCGAGCATGGTGGTGGGCGACGACGGCACGAACGGCGGGTTGTGGTGCTCGCCGGTGGCGAAGACGTCGAGGCCGACCTCTTCGGCCTTGAGCGCGATGGCGGTCATGGCCTTGATCCGCTCACGCTCGGACGGCATCCGCCCGTTCGTGGGGTCGACGGTGACGTCACCGACGGTGAAGACTCCGAACTGCATGACCAGCTCCTCGCGTGGGGTCCGGACCGGTCGGCCCGGGATCGCTCCTCACAACATATTTGACGAGTCAACTATTCCGGTGGCTGCCCACCCCCGCGTGGCCCGGATCACGCGCCGCTCACCGACTACCCTTGCCGCGATGACGTACCCCTGGCTCGACGCACCCGCCGCGCAGGTCGCCGACACCGCGCGGACGCTGCTCGGCTGGACCGTGTCGTCCGGCGGCGTCACCGTCCGGCTCACCGAGGTCGAGGCGTACGCGGGCACCGGCGAGGACGCGGCGTCGCACGCCCACCGCGGGCCGACGCCGCGCAACAGGGTCATGTTCGGGCCCGCCGGGCACGTCTACGTGTACTTCGTGTTCGGCATGCACTGGTGCGCGAACATCGTCTGCGGTCGCGACGGCGAGGCGGCGGCGGTGCTGTTGCGCGCGGGCGAGGTGGTCGACGGCATCGAGACCGCTCGCGAGCGCCGGCCGCGCGCCGCCGACCGGGAGCTGGCCCGCGGGCCGGCCCGGCTGGTCACCGCGCTCGGGCTCGGGCGGGAGGCGAACGGCACCTCGGCGATCGACGGCAGCGGCCCGCTGCTGCTGACGCCACCGGCGAGCCCCGTCGACCCGGCGCGGATCGTCTCCGGGCCACGCGTCGGGGTCGCCGCCGCGCACGACCTGCCGTGGCGGTTCTGGCTGGCGGACGAGCCCAGCGTCAGCGTCTACCGGCGGCACACGCCGCGCCGCCGGCCCGCTCCGGCCGCCCCGGTGCGGAACTCACCGGCCTGAATCGGCCGTTCCGGGCAACCCGGAACACCCCGCGGCGCGTCTGTCGTGCATGACGCGCCGTCTTCTCACCACTCCCCGGAGGCACGACGTTGTGCACGAATGACTTTCAACAGGGTGTTGACAACAGGTCATTCTTGGGTGTGGGATGGACGGCATGGTCACCGTGGACAACGACCCGTTCACCGCTCCGGATGCTGCCCAGGCCCGGGCGCACCGCAACTACGCGGCGCTGCTGCGGATCGCCGAGCGGCACGCCGGCACCAACTCCCGCCGCCGGCGCTACGCCCACCCGGACGTGCCCGACGCCTACGAGGCGGCCACGCTGGTGATGGCGCTGGCCGGGGGCGCCGAGCTGGACGAGGGTGAGGAGCCCGTCGACCAGGCCGACCTGATGGCCGCGCTGACGCTGATCCCGCACGTGCGGGCCGAGGTGGACGCGCTGGAGGCCGGCCTGTTGCAGGTGGCCCGCGGCCGGGGCATGACCTGGCAGGCGATCGCCTTCGGGCTGGGGCTGGGCAGCGCCCAGGCGGCCCGGCAGCGCTACGAGCGGCTCACCGTCCGCACCGGCACCGGCGACTGACCGGCCGCCCGGCGGCGCGGGCTGTCACAGCGGCGGGCGAGACTGTGCCGGACGACGGCACGGGAGGACGCGATGACGCGCGAGGAGATGCTGGCCTACTGCCTGGCCAAGCCGGGAGCCTGGCTCGACCGGCCGTGGGAGGGCGACGAGGTGGTGAAGGTGGGCAGCCGCATCTTCGCGTTCCTCGGCTCCCCCGACGGTGAGGCCCGTCTCGGGGTGAAGTGCGGGGCGTCCCGGGAGGTGGCCGACGAGTGGCTGCACCGGTTCCCGGCCGACGCACACCCCTCCCCCTACATCGGCCGGTCGGGCTGGAACACGCTGCGGCTCTCCGGCGGCATCCCGGACGACGAGCTGATCGAGGCGGTCGACGGTTCGTACGACGCGGTGGTGGCCAAGCTCCCGAAACGCGAGCGCCCCACCGGCTGACCGGAGAATGCGGACGGAGCACCGAACAGCGCTGGATCGGACGGTGCACCGAGCGGCGGAGTCCGAAGTCCGAGACCGCAGCCCGAGGTCCCGCAAGGCAGGATCCGCATTCCACAAGGCAGGACCGCTGTAGATCTTGGAAGCTTAGCGCCCCTATGGGGGCCATTTCGTACCAAAATCTCGGCGCGGGGCGCGGGGCGCGGGGCGCGGGGCGCCGCGCCGGGCGCCCGGCGTGGGGCGTGCGGCTGGTCCGGGACGGGGCGAGCCCTGCCCCGGACCAGCCGCGCAGGTTAGCGGGGTACGACCCGCTCGGCGGCCCACTCCCGCCAGCCGGTCAGCTTGTCCGCCGCGGCGGCGAGCTGGTCGGCGACCGGGCCGGGGCCGGTGGAGCCGGGCGTGATGCGGGCGGCGAGCGCCGAGCGCACCGAGAGCACGTCGCGCACCGAGGGGTCCAGGTGCTCGCTCACCGCGGCCAGGTCGGCGTCGGACACCTCGTCCAGCGCGCAGTCGCGGGCCGCGCACAGCGCCACCAGCTTGCCGGTGATCTCGTGCGCGTCGCGGAACGGCACGTTGCGCCGCACCAGCCAGTCGGCGACCTCGGTGGCCAGCGAGAAGCCCGACGGCGCGCTCGCGACCAGCCGGTCCACCCGGACCGTCATCGTGGAGATCATCCCGGCCAGCGCGGGCAGCAGCAGCTCCAGCGTGTCGACCGCGTCGAACGCCGGCTCCTTGTCCTCCTGCATGTCCCGGTCGTACGTCATGGGCAGGCCCTTGAGCATGGTGAGCACGCTCATCAGGCCGCCGACCAGGCGGCCGGACTTGCCCCGGGCCAGCTCGGCGATGTCCGCGTTCTTCTTCTGCGGCATGATCGACGAGCCGGTGGCGAAGGCGTCGTCCAGCTCGACCCAGCCGAACTCCTGCGAGGTCCAGAGCACCACCTCCTCGCCGAGGCGGGACAGGTGCACGCCGATCATCGCGGTGACGAACAGGAACTCGGCCACGAAGTCGCGGTCGGCGACCGCGTCCATCGAGTTGGCGAACGAGGTGCGGAAACCCAGCTCCTTCGCGACCGCCACCGGGTCCAGCGGCAGTCCCGAGCCGGCCAGCGCGCCCGCGCCGAGCGGGCTGATCGCGGTCCGCTCGTCCCAGTCGCGCATCCGTTCCAGGTCGCGCAGCAGCGGCTGCACGTGGGCCAGCAGCCAGTGCCCGAACGTCACCGGCTGGGCGTGCTGCAGGTGCGTCATGCCCGGCGCGGCGGTGTCCACGTGCCGTTCCGCCTGCTCGACGAGGGCCTCGGCCAGCTCGACCAGCCGGGCCGCCACACCGCGGGCGTGGTCGCGCAGGTAGAGCCGCAGGTCGGTGGCGACCTGGTCGTTGCGGGACCGGCCGGCGCGCAGCTTGCCGCCGAGGCTGCCGAGTCGTTCCAGCAGGCCGCGTTCCAGCGCGGTGTGCACGTCCTCGTCGTCGACGGTCGGGCGGAACGCGCCGGAGGCGCACGCCGCCTCCAGGTCGTCCAGCGCCGCCAGCATCCGGCCCAGTTCGTCCGGGTCGAGCAGGCCGGCGCCGGCGAGGACCCGGGCGTGCGCGCGGGAACCGGCGATGTCGTACGGGGCGAGGCGCCAGTCGAACTGGACGCTCACCGACAGCCGCGCGAGCGCCTCGGCGGGACCGCCGGCGAACCGGCCGCCCCAGAGGCTCGTCCGGTTGGCGGGGGCGCTGTTCTCGGTCAGGCTCTTGTCGTCCACCCCACCCATTGTGGTGCCCCCCATCAGGCCCCTCCCATCCGGGCGTCCCGTTGCGCGGCCATCGTGCTGGGCAGTCCCCACAGTCGTACGAATCCCTTCGCCAGCGACTGGTCGAACGTGTCGCCGGTGTCGTAGGTGGCGAGGCCGAAGTCGTAGAGGCTCGCCTCGGAGCGCCGGCCGGTGACCACCGCCCGGCCGCCGTGCAGGCGCAGCCGTACCTCGCCGCTGACGTGCCGCTGCGCGTCGTCGATGAACGCGTCCAGCGACCGCTTCAGCGGCGAGAACCAGAGCCCGTCGTAGACGAGTTCACCCCAGCGCTGGTCGACGCCGCGCTTGAACCGGGCCAGGTCCCGCTCGACTGTGACCGCCTCCAGCTCCTGGTGGGCGGTGATCAGGGCGAGCGCGCCGGGTGCCTCGTACACCTCGCGGCTCTTGATGCCGACCAGCCGGTCCTCGACCATGTCGAGCCGGCCCACGCCGTGCGCCCCGGCCCGCCGGTTCAGCTCCCGGATCGCCTGGTACGGGGTGACCGTCTCGCCGTCGATCGCGACCGGGACGCCGTCGTCGAACGTGATCACCACGTCGTCCGGGTCGCGTTCCGACGCCGGGTCCTCGGTGTACGCGTAGAGGTCCTCGACCGGGGCGTTCCAGATGTCCTCCAGGAAGCCGGTCTCCACGGCCCGGCCCCACAGGTTCTGGTCGATCGAGTACGGCGACTTCGCCGACACGTCGATCGGCAGCCCCTTCTCCTCGGCGTACGCGATCGCCTTGTCCCGGGTCCAGGCGAAGTCCCGGGCCGGCGCGACGACCTTCAGGTCGGGCGCGAGGGCGGCCAGGCCGACCTCGAACCGGACCTGGTCGTTGCCCTTGCCGGTGCAGCCGTGCGACACGATCGTGCCGCCGTGGGCGCGCGCCGCCGCGACCAGGTGCTTGACGATCAGCGGCCGGGACAGCGCGGACACCAGCGGGTAGCGGTCCATGTAGAGGGCGTTGGCCCGGATCGCCGGCAGGCAGTAGTCGGCGGCGAACTCGTCGCGGGCGTCGACCACCTCGGACTCGACGGCGCCGCAGTCGAGCGCGCGCTGCCGGATCACTGTCATGTCCTCGCCGCCCTGGCCGACGTCGACAGCGACCGCGATCACCTCCGCGCCGGTCCGCTCGGCCAGGTACGGGATGGCGACCGAGGTGTCCAGGCCCCCGGAGTACGCGAGGACGACACGCTCGGTCACGAGGTGCCCCCTTCGACTGGGTCGTCGCGGCGGGCCCACGCGGCGAGCCGCTCACCCAGCGCGGCGCCGCCGTCGGCCTCGCGGGCCACGACGAGGATGGTGTCGTCGCCGGCGATGGTGCCGACGATCTCGGACAGGCCGGCCCGGTCCAGTGCGCTGGCGAGGTACTGCGCCGCGCCCGGCGGGGTGCGCAGCACCGCGATGTTGCCGCTGGAGTCGACGCCGTTGAGCAGCTCCCGCAGCAGCCGGACCAGCCGGGCCGGTGCGCCCTCGGCGTCGCGCAGCGGCCGGTGCCCGTCCTCCGGGATCAGGTAGACGCCCCGCCCGTCGCCGCCACGCGCGGTCACCGCTCCCAGTTCCTTCAGGTCGCGCGACAGGGTGGCCTGGGTGACCTGGATGCCGTCGCCGGCGAGCAGGTCGGCCAGCTCGGTCTGCGAGTGGATGGGGGTGTCGCGGATCAGCTCGACGATGCGGGCGTGTCGCGCGGCGCGGGTCAGCGGAGCGGTCATGCGGATTCCTCCAGGAGAAACGTCAGCAGCGCCTTCTGGGCGTGCAGCCGATTCTCCGCCTGGTCGAACACCGCGCTGTGCGGGCCGTCGAGCGCCTCGTCGGTGATCTCCTCGCCCCGGTGGGCGGGCAGGCAGTGCAACACGATCACGTCGGCGTCGGCGTGGCCGAGCAGCGCGGCGTTGACCTGGTACGGCAGGAACGGCGTGGTCCGGTCCAGTCCGTCCTCCTCCTGCCCCATCGACGTCCAGGTGTCGGTGGCGACGACGTGCGCGCCGCGTACCGCCTCGGCCGGGTCGGTGAGCACCTGGACCGAACCGCCGGTGGTGGCGGCGATCTTCTCGGCGCGGGCCACGATCTCCGGGTCGGGCTGGAACCCGGCCGGGCCGGCGATCCGCACGTGCATCCCGGCGGTCGCGCCGGCCAGCAGGTACGAGTGCGCCATGTTGTTCGCCGCGTCGCCCACGTACGTGAGGATCCGCCCGGCGGTCCCGCCGAACCGTTCCCGCACGGTGAGCAGATCGGCCAGCAGCTGGCAGGGGTGGTACGTGTCGGTCAGCGCGTTGACCACCGGCACCGTCGCGTGCGCGGCGACCTCGGCGATCCGGTCGTCGCCGTGGGTGCGCAGCACGATCGCGGCGACGTAGCGGGACAGCACCCGGCCCGCGTCGGCGAGCGTCTCGCCCCTGCCGAAGTGGGTGACCTGGGTGTCCACCACGAGCGGGTGCCCGCCCAGCTCGGCGATGCCCACGTCGAAGGAGATCCGGGTGCGCAGGCTCTGCTTGTCGAACAGCACCGCCACCGACTTCGGCCCGGTCAGGGGCTGGTGCGCGTACCGGTCGGCCTTCATGCGGGCGGCGAGGTCGAGCACGGCGGCCTGCTCGGCGGGCGTGAGGTCGTCGTCGCGCAGGAAGTGGCGGATCATGCGGGAGCCTCCGTCGGGGTCGTGGCGTCGGGCGCGGCGGCGGACAGCGCGGCCGGCAGCGCGGCGAGGAACGCGTCGGCCTGCGCCGCGGTGAGGATCAGCGGCGGGGCGAGCCGGACCACGTCCGGCTGCACCGGGTTGACCAGGAAGCCCGCCTCGCGCAGCGCTGCCGCGGCGGCGGCGGAGACCGGCTGGTCGAGCACGATGCCGAGCAGCAGGCCGGAGCCGCGTACCTCACGGACCAGCGGGTGCCCGAGCGCCTCGACGCCCCGGCGCAGCCGCTCGCCGATCCGCTTGACGTGGTCGAGCAGGCCCTCGTGCGCGATCGTGGAGACGACCGCGAGCGCGGCGGCGCAGCTGATCGGGTTGCCGCCGAACGTGGTGCCGTGCGAGCCGGGGGTGAGCAGGTCGGCGGCCCGGCCGAAGGCCAGGCAGGCGCCCAGCGGCAGCCCGCCGCCGAGGCCCTTGGCGAGCGTGACGACGTCCGGCTCGACGCCCTCGGCCTGGTGGGCGAACCAGTGGCCGGTCCGGCCGACGCCGGTCTGTACCTCGTCGAGCACCAGCAGCGCGCCGTGCGCGGCGGTGATCCGCCGGGCCGCGGCCAGGTAGCCGGGCGGCGGGACGACCACGCCGTTCTCGCCCTGGATCGGCTCGATGATCAGCATGGCGGTGTCGTCGGTGACCGCCTCGGCCAGCGCGTCGGCGTCGCCGAACGGCACGTGGGTCACGTCGCCGGGCAGCGGGCGGAACGGGTCGGCCTTCGCGGGCTGCCCTGTGAGCGCCAGCGCGCCCATGGTCCGGCCGTGGAACCCACCGTGGGTGGCGACCACGTGCCGGCGGCCGGTGAGCCGGGACAGCTTGAACGCGGCCTCGTTGGCCTCCGCGCCGGAGTTGGCGAAGAACACCCGGCCCGGGCGGCCGGCCAGCGCGAGCAGCAGCTCGGCCAGCGCCACCGGCGGCTCGGCGACGAACAGGTTCGACACGTGCCCGAGCGTCGCGACCTGCTTGCTGACGGCTGCAACCACCGCCGGGTGGGCGTGGCCGAGCGCGTTGACGGCGATGCCGCCGAGCAGGTCGACGTACTCCCGGCCGGTCTCGTCGACCACGACGGCGCCGGAGCCGGAGACGAGCGCCAGCGGCGGCGTGCCGTAGTTGCCCATCATGGTGGCGTTCCACCGCTGCACCAGCGTGCTCATGACTCGATCACCATCGTTCCGAAGCCCTCCGACGTGAACACTTCCAGCAGCGTGGAGTGGGCGACCCGGCCGTCGACGACGTGCGCGGCGGGCACTCCCCCGCGCACCGCCCGCAGGCAGGCCTCCATCTTCGGGACCATGCCCGACTCCAGGGACGGCAGCAGCTTCGCCAGGTCGTCCGCGGTGATCTCGCTGATCAGGCTGGACGTGTCGGGCCAGTCGGCGTACAGGCCGGGCACGTCGGTCAGCACGACCAGCTTGCGGGCGTCCAGCGCCACCGCCAGCGCGGCGGCGGCGGTGTCCGCGTTGAGGTTGTGCAGCACCCCGTCGGCGTCCGGCGCGACCGTCGAGATGACCGGGATCCGGCCGGCCTCGATCAGGTCGGTGACCGCCGAGACGTTCACCGACTCCACGTCGCCGACCTGGCCCACGTCGACCGCTTCGCCGTCCACGTACGCGGGACGGCGCACCGCGGTGAACAGCCCCGCGTCCTCGCCGGAGAGGCCGACCGCGTACGGGCCGTGCGCGTTGATCAGCCCGACCAGTTCCCGGCCGACCTGACCGACCAGGACCATCCGGACCACGTCCATCGCCTCCGGGGTGGTGACCCGCAGGCCGCCCCGGAACTCGCTGGCGATGCCCAGGCGGCCGAGCATGGCGGAGATCTGCGGGCCGCCGCCGTGCACCACGACCGGCTTCAGGCCGGCGTAGCGCAGGAACACCATGTCGGCGGCGAACGCCCGCTGGAGTTCGGGGTCGACCATGGCGTTGCCGCCGTACTTGACCACGACCGTGGCGCCGGAGAAACGGGCCAGCCAGGGCAGCGCCTCGATCAGCGTGGCGGCCTTGGCCTGGGCCCGGGTGAGGTCAGCGGAGAGGTTCATGTGGAGTAGGCCGAGTTCTCGTGGACGTACGCATGGGACAGGTCGTTGGTCCAGATGGTGGCGGTGTCGGCGCCGGCGTGCAGGTCGATCCGGACCGTGACGCCGCGGCCGGTGAGGTCCACCTTGGCGCGGTCCTCGGCGGCGGCGCCGCCCCGGCACACCCAGATGCCGTTGACCGCGACGTCCACGCCGTCCGGCTCGAACACGGCGGCCGTGGTGCCGACCGCGGCGAGGATCCGTCCCCAGTTCGGGTCGTTGCCGAACAGCGCGGTCTTCACCAGGTTGTTGCGGGCCACCGTGCGGCCCACCTCGACCGCGTCGTCCTCGCTCGCCGCGCCGACCACCTCGATCGCGACCTCCTTCGTCGCGCCCTCCGCGTCGGCCAGGAGCTGCTGGGCCAGGTCGTGGCAGGCGGCGGTGACCGCGGCCGTCAGCTCCTCGGCGGTCGGCTCGATGCCGGAGGCGCCGCTGGCCAGCAGCAGCACCGTGTCGTTGGTGGACATGCAGCCGTCGGAATCGATCCGGTCGAACGTGATCCGGGTGGCGGCGCGCAGTGCGGCGTCCAGGGCGTCCGGCCCGGCCACCGCGTCGGTGGTGAGCACGCAGAGCATGGTGGCCATGGCCGGGGCGAGCATGCCCGCGCCCTTCGCCATGCCGCCGACGGTCCAGCCCGTACCCTGCGCCACAGTCGTCTTGGGCCGGGTGTCGGTGGTCATGATCGCCTCGGCGGCCGCCGGGCCGCCGTCGCGGGACAGGCCGCGCACCGCCTCGCGTACGCCGGGAAGCAGTTTGTCCATCGGCAGCCGCTCGCCGATCAGGCCGGTCGAGCAGACCGCGACCTCGCCGGCGCCGACGATCAGCCGCGCGTTCGCCGCGGTGATCGCGGCGGCGGTGTGCTCGGCGGTGGCGTGGGTGTCCTGGAAGCCGGCCGGGCCGGTGCAGGCGTTCGCGCCGCCGGAGTTGAGCACCACGGCGCGCACGACGCCGCCGTGCACGACCTGCTGGCTCCACAGCACCGGCGCGGCCTTGACCCGGTTGGCGGTGAACACACCGGCCACGCCGGCGTCCGGGCCGTCGTTGATCACGAGGGCGACGTCGGCGGCGCCGGAGGACTTCAGTCCGGCCGCGACACCTGCGGCGCGGAACCCACGGGGGACGGTGACGCTCACGGGGCCACTCCAAACACGGACAGACCGGTGGTCTCCGGGAGACCCACCATCAGGTTGGCGTTCTGCACGGCCTGGCCGGCCGCGCCCTTGCCCAGGTTGTCGATCGCGCTGACCACGATCACCCGGCCCGAGTCGACGTCCACAGTCGCCTGGAGGTGGCAGGAGTTCGACCCGGCGGTGGCCGCGGTGTGCGGCCACGATCCCTCGGGCAGCACGTGCACGAACGGCGCGTCGGCGTAGGCGGCGGCCAGCACCGCGCGGGGGTCGGCGTCGCCGGTGGGGACCGCGGTGACGGTGGCCAGGATGCCCCGGGGCATCGGCGCGAGCACCGGGGTGAAGGACAGGCCGGTCGCGCCGGTGGCCTGCTTGATCTCCGGCACGTGCTGGTGCGCGCCCACCTTGTAGGGGGTCAGGTCGCCCATCACCTCGCTGCCGAGCAGGTGGGCCTTGGCGGCCCGGCCCGCGCCGGAGGTGCCGGAGGCGGCGACCACCACCACGTCGTCGGGGCGTACCGCGCCTGCGGCGATCAGCGGCGCCAGCGCCAGCGTGGTCGCCACGGCGTAGCAGCCGGTGCTGGCGACCCGCGTGGCGGCGGCGATCTCGGCCCGCTGGCCGGGCAGCTCGGGCAGCCCGTAGGTCCAGGCGCCGGCGTGCTCGCCGCCGTAGTAGCGGGACCAGGCGCCGGCGTCACGCAGCCGGTGGTCAGCGCCGAGGTCGACCACCTTGACCGGGTCGGGCAGCGCCGCGGCGAGCGCCGCGGACTGCCCGTGCGGCAGGGCCAGGAAGACCAGGTCCGCGTCGGCGAGGGTCGCCGGTTCGGTCGCGGCGAACACCAGGTCGAGGCCCGCGAGGTGCGGGTGTACGGCGGTGACTGGCTGACCGGCCTGGCTGTGTGCGGTGGCGGCGATCAGCTCGAACTCGGGGTGACCGGCGAGCAGGCGCAGCAGTTCGCCCCCGGCGTATCCACTCGCCCCGGCCACGGCAACCCGAATGCCCATACCCACCTCCGCATGACTATGCAGAGAAGAGTACCGGTCGGGGCAGCGCCACCGCAAGGTCATACGGCGCGTTGCATAGCCATGAGATGACGTTCACCAGCGGCTCGCGTGAGCCGGCGTGTTAAAAGGGGCCCCCTCCTCTACCGGAGGCGTTAAGAGGGGGCCCCTCCTTTCATGCGCCGCGCAGGGTGGCGCCGAAGCGCTCGGCGGCTACCGCTACCGCCGCGTCGCGCGCGGCCACCGCCTCCTCGCCCGCGAGGGTCCGGTCCGGGGCGCGGAACGTCAGCTTGTACGCCAGCGACTTGCGTCCCTCGCCGAGCTGCTCGGAGGTGTAGACGTCGAACAGGCGGACGTCCTCCAGCAGCGCGCCCGCGCCCTCGACCAGCGCCGCCCGCACCTCGGCCGCCGGCACCGCGTCGTCCACCACCAGCGCCACGTCGATCAGGGCCGGCGGGAACGTGGAGATGGTCGGCCCGGCCGCCAGCGGGGCGGCGGGCAGCGCGTCCAGGTCCAGTTCCATGGCGCTGGTACGCCGGGGCAGCTCCAGCGCGGCCAGCACGGCCGGGTGCAGCTCACCGGCGTGGCCGACGACCACGTCGTCCACCACCAGTTCGGCGCAGCGGCCCGGGTGCCAGGGCGCCCGCTCCCCGGCCCGTACCGTCACCCGGTCGGCGGGGATCCCGGCGGCGTCGAGCACCGCCCGGCCCGCCTCGACGGCGTCCGCCCAGCCGGCCGTGCGGCCCGCGCCCCACCAGCCGGCCGGTTCGATCTCGCCGGTGAGCGCCACCGCGACGTGCCGGGGCTGGGCGGGAACGACCGCGTCGGCGGCGGCGAACTCCTCGTCGGTGGGCCGCCGGTCCACGCCCATCGCGGGCGGGGTGCCGGCACCGGGACGCGGGTGGAAGACCGTGCCGATCTCGTAGATCGCCACGTCCCGCTGGCCCCGGCCGACGTTGCGCTTGACGATGCCGAGCAGCGGGCCGAGCAGCGTGGTGCGCAGCAGCGGCTCCTCCTCCGACAGCGGGTTCGCCAGCCGTACCGCGGGGCGGCGCGGGTCGTCGGCGGGCAGGCCGAGCTGGTCGACCAGTTCCGGCGCGACGAACGGCTGCGCCAGCACCTCGACGTAGCCGCGCTCCGCGAGCGAGCGGGCGACGGCCCGGCGACGCTGCTGCTGCCAGGTCAGGCCCCGGCCGCGCGGCGCGGTGGGCAGCACCGACGGCACGCGGTCGTAGCCGTCGAGGCGTACCACCTCCTCCACCAGGTCGGCCGGGTCGGTCAGGTCGGGACGCCAGCTCGGCGGCGTGACGGTCAGCACCTCACCGGCACCGGCGCCCGGGCCGACCCCGGCCGTGCCGACGGTGCCCGGGTCCTCGGCGAGCCGGTCGGTGCCGCGGGTGACGGTGCAGCCGACCTGCTCCAGCAGCTCCACCACCCGGTCCGGCGAATAGGTCACGCCGACGCGCCGCGACGGCAGGTCCACCGGCAGCGTGACAGGCGTACGCGGCGCGACGTGGTCGATGTCGAGCACCTCCTCGCCAGCCGTACCACCGGCGAGGTCGGTGAGCAGCCGGACCGCCTTCTCCAGCGCGACCAGCGGCAGCGCCGGGTCCACGCCCCGCTCCCAGCGCTTCGCGGCCTCGCTGAACAGTTTGTGCCGCCGCGCGGTACGGCCGACGGTGGCCGGATCCCAGTGCGCCGCCTCGAACAGCACGTTCGTGGTGGAGGCGAGCACCTCGCTGGTCTCGCCGCCCATCACCGCGGCGAGCGAGATCGGAACGCCGGCGTCCTCGCCTGCGAGGGCGTTGGGCAGCCCAGCGTCGCAGATGACCAGGTCCTCGGCGGACAGCGTGCGGTTCACCCCGTCCAGCGTGGTCAGCTTCTCCCCCGCCTCGGCGCGGCGCACCACGAGCGTGCCGGCGATCCGGTCCGCGTCGAAGGCGTGCATCGGCTGGCCGAGTTCGAGCATCAGGTAGTTGGTGATGTCGACGGCGAGCGAGATGCTGCGCACCCCGGCCACCGTGAGCCGCTGCCGCATCCAGCCGGGCGTCTCGACCGTCGGGTCGACGCCGCGCACCATCCGCGCCGCGAACCGGTCGCAGCCGACCGGGTCACGGACCTCGACCGGGTACGCGGGCTCGGCGGTCGCGCCGGGCGCGGGCGCGTCGGCCGGGTCGCGGAACGGCACGCCGAGCGCGTGCGACAGCTCCCGGGCGATGCCGCGCACGCTCAGCGCGTACCCGCGGTCCGGGGTGATCTCCATCTCGACCACGACGTCGTCCAGGCCGACGACGGGCCGGGCGTCGTCGCCGGGCTGGGCCTTGACGTCCTCGGGCAGCACGACGATGCCCGAGTGGTCGTCGCCGAGCCCCAGCTCCTGCGCCGAGCAGATCATGCCGTGGGAGTTGCGCCCGTACGTCTTGCGCGCGCCGATCGCGAACCCGCCGGGCAGCACGCCGCCGGGGAGGATCACCACGACCTTGTCGCCCACGGCGAAGTTGCGCGCCCCGCAGACGATCTCCTGCGGCTCACCGGTGCCGTTCGCGGCGCCGACGTCGACCCGGCAGAAGCGGATCGGCTTCTTGAAGCCGGTCAGCTCCTCGATCTCCAGGACCTCGCCGACGACCAGCGGGCCGGTGACCGACTCGCGCAGGTCCACCACGGACTCGACCTCGATGCCGAGGTCGACCAGCGCCTGCTCCAGGTCGCCGGTGGGCAGGTCGGCCGGCAGGTCCACGTACTCCCGCAGCCAACTGACAGAGACTCGCATGACTGTTTAAACCACCGTTCCCGTAGCTCAGGCGCCGAACGCGCGGGTGAACCGCACGTCGCCCTCGGCCATGTCCCGCATGTCACTGACGCCGTGCCGGACCATCACGGTCCGGTCGATGCCCATGCCGAACGCGAATCCGGAGTAGACCTCCGGGTCGATGCCGCAGGCGCGCAGCACCCGCGGGTTGACCATGCCGCAGCCGCCCCACTCGACCCACTGCGGGCCGTCCCGGTGCTCCGGGAACCAGACGTCGAACTCCGCCGACGGCTCGGTGAACGGGAAGTAGTGCGGCCGCCAGCGCGTCTTCGCACCCTCGCCGAACATGGCCCGGGCGAAGTGGTCGAGCGTGCCGCGCAGGTGCGCCATGGTGATGCCCTTGTCCACCACGAGGCCCTCGACCTGGTGGAACACCGGCGCGTGGGTGGCGTCCAGTTCGTCGGTGCGGTAGACCCGGCCGGGCACCACCACGTAGATCGGCGGCTTGCGGCTGAGCATGGTGCGCGCCTGCACCGGCGACGTGTGGGTGCGCAGAACAAGGCCCGAGCCTTCGGGTGCGATGTGGAACGTGTCCATCAGGCCGCGCGCCGGGTGGTCGGCCGGGATGTTCAGCGCGTCGAAGTTGGTCCACTCCAGCTCGACCTCGGGGCCCTCGGCCACCTCGTACCCCATGCCGATGAACAGGTCGCTGATCTGCTCCATCAGCACGCTCAGCGGGTGGCGGGCTCCGCGCGGCCGGCGGTCGTACGGCAGGGTCACGTCGACCCGCTCCTCGACCAGTACCCGCGCGGCCCGTTCCCGGTCCAGGATCTCCTGCCGGGCGGCGTACGCGGACTCGATGGCCCGGCGGGCCTCGTTGACCCGCTTGCCGGCGTCGGCCTTGGCGGCCGGCGGCAGCGCGCCGATCTCCCGGCGGGCCAGCGACACCGGGGACCGGTCACCGAGGTGCGCGGGGCGCAGCGCGGTGAGCGCGTCCGGGTCGGTGGCCTCGGCGAACGCCTTCTCGGCGTCGGCCACGGCCCCGGCCAGGGCGTCCGGGTCGAGCAGGGCGACCTGCTTCGGGTCGTACGGATCGTTGCGGTAGCTCATGGTGAACGGGCACTCCCTCACGGCGGCGCCGACCCTCGCGGGTGGCTAGGCGAGTCTACGGACGCGCGGCTTCGCCGCAGCCCGCCGGTGGGGAGTCGTGCAGGGGGAAGGGTCAGGCCCGCCGCCCGCCGACACCGGCGGGCTGGCTAAACGAACGCCATGGCGCGTTCATGACGAGGCGGACTCCCCTGCTGTCTCTCGCGTGCCCCGGGGGACACGCAGTGCTCTGGCGGAAGAATACAGGCAGACGGCCGCCGCCGCAGCCAGGTTCAGGCTCTCCGCGCGCCCGTGCAGCGGCACCCGGACCCGGGCGTCGGCGGCGCCGGTCAACTCGTCGGGCAGGCCGTGCGCCTCCGAGCCGAACAGCCACGCGGTGGGGGCGGCCAGCCGTCCCGCGTCGGCGAGGTCGTCCAGGTCGCTGTCGCCGTACCCGGTGGTGGCCAGGATCTCCAGGCCGGCGGCCCGCAGCGCCTCGACGGCGGCGAGCGGGTCGGCGGCGCGCACCACGTCGACGTGG
The DNA here is from genome assembly GCF_007827635.1 of Micromonospora sp. CNZ296. Classification (NCBI taxonomy): domain Bacteria; kingdom Bacillati; phylum Actinomycetota; class Actinomycetes; order Micromonosporales; family Micromonosporaceae; genus Micromonospora; species Micromonospora sp. CNZ296. The sequence continues at coordinate 500,204 of NZ_VISW01000003.1, read as the reverse complement.
AAGAGGCTGCCGGCGGAGGCCCGCACGCACTTGCCGTTGTAGGGGTCGACCGCCTCGCCGGCGAAGACCACAGCGCCCGCGCCCGCCGCGTCGGCGGTACGCAGCACGGTGCCGGCGTTGCCCGGGTCACGGATCCCGGCGAGCACCGCGACCAGGCGCGGCCCGCGCGCCACTGCCTGCTCCAGGGGTACGTCGAGGTGCCGGCACACCGCCACCAGGCCCTGCGGCGCGACGGTCTCGGCCAGCGCGGCCAGGGCGTCGTCGGTCACCTCGGAGACCGGCACGTCGGCGCGGGCGGCGGTGGCCGCGAGGTCGGCGTACCTGTCGAGTGCCGCCGGGGTGCCGAACAGCTCGACCACGGTGCCGGTGCGGGCGAGCGCCTCACGGACCGCCTGCGGCCCCTCGGCCAGGAACCGGCCGGCCTGGTCGCGGTCGCGCCGGCGCTGCAACCGGCGGGCGGCAACGACCCTCGGGGTACGCGGGGTGAACGGTCCGGGAACGGCGTCGAGGCGCCTCCCCTGCGACTGTGACTGCATGGGAGACGCCTCGATCTGCCGTACGGGGTGGGTCAGGCGGCCTGAGCCGCGGCGCCACCGGTGCCCTCGGCCGCCACGGCGGCGCGGGCCAGCTCGACGATCGCCGCGAACGCGGCGGCGTCGTTGACGGCCATGTCGGCCAGGATCTTCCGGTCGACCTCGATGCCGGCCAGGCGCAGGCCCTGGATCAGGCGGTTGTAGGTCAGGCCGTTGGCCCGGGCGCCGGCGTTGATCCGCTGGATCCAGAGCTGCCGGAAGTCGCCCTTGCGGTCGCGACGGTCCCGGTAGGAGTACTGCATCGAGTGCAGCACCTGCTCCTTGGCCTTGCGGTACAGCCGGGAGCGCTGACCGCGGTAACCGCTCGCGGTCTCCAGCAGGGTACGACGCTTCTTCTGGGCGTTCACAGCCCGCTTGACGCGTGCCATCTCAACTCCTTCTTCGGTTCAGGTGGCTCGCGTCAGCGGCCGAGCAGCTTCTTGATGCGCTTGGTGTCGGCCTTGGCCAGCTCGACGGTGCCGGTCAGCCGACGGGTCTGGGTGCTGGGCTTCTTCTCCAGGTTGTGGCGAAGGCCGGCCTGCTGGGCAACGATCTTGCCCTTGCCGGTCACCTTGACCCGCTTGCCCATACCCGTGTGGCTCTTCATCTTCGGCATTGGAACGTCTTCTCCCCTGTTACTGGCCGCTGGTCTCAGCGGTCGTGCCGGTCTCACCGGCTGCTGCGGTCTCGCCGGCCGCCGGGGTCTCGCCGGCCGGAGCGGCCGGTTCCTCCGCTGCCCGGTCGCGCGGTCCACCGCGGGACGCCGTGGCGGCGACCGCGGAGGCCTTGACGGCCCGGTGCGGAGCGAGAACCATGATCATGTTTCGGCCGTCCTGCTTCGGCGCGGCCTCGACGTATCCAAGGTCCGTGATCTCGGACTCGAGCCGGCGCAGGAGCCGGTAGCCCAGCTCCGGGCGGCTCTGCTCCCGACCGCGGAACATGATCGTCACCTTGACCTTGTCGCCGGCCTTGAGGAACCGCACCACGTGACCCTTCTTGGTCTCGTAGTCGTGCGGGTCGATCTTCGGCCGGAGCTTCATCTCCTTGATGACGGTCTGCTGCTGGTTACGCCGCGCTTCGCGCGCCTTCAGTGCGCTCTCGTACTTGAACTTGCCGAAGTCCATGAGCTTGCACACCGGCGGGCGCGCCATCGGCGCAACCTCGACCAGGTCCAGGTCGACGTCCGCGGCCAGCTGCAGGGCGCGCTCCAGCGGGACGATGCCCACCTGCTCACCCTCAGGGCCGACCAGTCGGACCTCACGTGCCCGGATCTGCTCGTTCACGCGTGGTTCGACGCTGATGGGGCCTCCTCGAGTCGAGTCTCCTACGGTGCCGACTCCGTGGGCTCCCGGGTGGGAGCCGACCCGGAAAGCAGAAGGCCCCGGCGTATGCCAGGGCCCACTCGACCGGTCGGCACGATCACAGGATCGCGCATCCGGCGTCGGGACGTGCCCGAAACCGGGGACCGGACCCGGCCACCGTGGCGGCGACTCGGGTGGGAGCGGGCGCTCCGCTTCTCGACCGCCCGCGCGTCAGGGACGGGGGCAGTCTGGTCGACTCCGCAACACTACACCCTCGGCCCAGGCCAGCCCAAACCGGGCTCGCTGGTCAGCGGGGTGCCGACTGGCCGGCGGACAGCGCCGCCAGGTGCGCCTGGTGCAGGCGGCGCAACGCGCGGACCGCCTCGACCGCGCTCTCCTTGTCGGCGGCCTGCAAGGCGACCATCGGCAGCAGGTCGTCGTCGTGCAGCTCCAGGCTGGCCCACGGGGCGCCCCTGTCGAACCGGACACCGCGGACGACCTCCCACGGCAGCTCGTACGAGCTGAACACGTTGCGCACCCGGACGCCCCTGGCGTCGGCGATCACGCGAGGGCGGGTGAACAGCAGGAAGCCGAGCGCGCCGAAGACACCCAGGCCGATCATGGCGAACTGGTCGCCGCGCTGGAACGTGCCGTAGCCGTTGCCGGTGGCGCCGGTCAGCGACGTCGCGACGAGGCTGAACACCACGATCAGCGTGACGGCCGACACCCAGCAGACGACCCGGACGCGGCGGGGTCGCACGGTCACCACGGAATCGCTCACCCGACCAGTCTGCCATCCGGTTCGGGCGCGCCTTCGGCCGCCACACGCTCCGGGCCACGCCGGCGCAGGCTGGTGACCACCACGGCGAGCAGCGTGAGCAGGGCGCCGGCCAGCACCGGCAGCCGGACACCGGGGCCGCCGGGCAGCACCAGGTCCAGCAGCAGCGCTCCGCCGAGCTGCCCGGCCACCAGCGCCAGGCCGGTACGCAGCACCCCGGCGGCGCGTACCCCGACCAGCAGCGAGAGCACGATGCCGACGCCGAGCAGGCCGCCGACGTAGAGCCACCACTGGGCAGGCCAGCGGGGCTGGCTCGCGAGCGCTCCGGTCAGCGCCGCGACCGCGCCGATCAGCACTGTGCTGACCGCGAAGTTGACAGCGAGGCCGGCGGCCGGGCCGACCGAGGCGGCGACCCGGCCGTTGAGCGCGGACTGCCCCGCCACCGCCAGCCCGCCCAGGACGCAGAGCAGCACCAGCCCGACCGCCAGGTCACCGACCGGGCGGCCGAGCTGGGCGAGGGCCACCGCGCCGACGCCGAGCACCGCGCCGCCGACCCGGGGCACTGTGAGCGGCATCCGCCCGGTCGCGGCCAGCCCGGCCCGGTCCACCGCGAGACCGCCGAGGCTGCCGCCTGCCACCTGGGCGATAGTGAACACCGCCACCCCGAGCACCGGCACCACCACCGGGGCGACCAGCACGATCACCGCGCCGCCCACCCCGCCGAGGTACGCCCACCACGGCAGCCCGGAGCGGCGCAGCCCGGCCAGCCCGGCGCGCATCGACGGCAGCGCCACGATCCCGGCCAGCACCAGCAGGCAGCCGCCGAGGTTGTTGACGACCGCGCCGAGGACCGGGGCACCGGTCCGCTCCCCCATCTCGGCGTTGACCGCGCCCTGGGCGGCCGAGGCCACGCCGCCGGCCACGACCACCGCGAGCGCGGCCGGGAGCGGCAGCGGTCTCACAGCCGGCAGGCGTGGATGTTGGTGACGAGGATCGCGCGGGCGCCCAGCTCGTACAGCTCGTCCATGATCCGGTGGACGTCGTCGCGGAGCACCATCGCCTGCACCGCGACCCAGCCCTCCCGGTGCAGCGGCGAGACGGTGGGCGACTCGATGCCGGGGGTCAGCGAGCTGGCCCGGTCGAGCAGGCCGGCCGGGACGTCGTAGGCGAGCATCACGTACCGGCGGGCGACGAGCACGCCGTGCAGCCGGCGCTGCAACTGCTCCTGCTGCGCGCCGCCGGGAGCACCGGCGCGGCGGACCAGCACCGCCGAGGAGCGCAGCAGCGGCTCACCGAAGACCACCAGGCCGGCCTGGCGCAGCGTCGCGCCGGTCTCCACCACGTCGGCGACCACGTCGGCCACGCCGAGGCGGATGGCGTTCTCCACCGCGCCGTCCAGGCGGATCACGTCGGCCTTGACGCCCAGCTCGGCCAGGTGCCGCTCGACCAGACCCGGGTACGCGGTGGCGATACGGTGCCCGCCGAGCTGCTGGACGGAGGCGACGTCGTCGGGCCGGGCGGCGAACCGGAACGTGGCCCGCCCGAAGTTGAGGTCGACGATCTCCTCGGCCGGCGCGCCGGAGTCGATCAGCAGGTCGCGGCCGGTGATGCCGACGTCCAGGTCACCGGAGCCGACGTAGGTGGCGATGTCCTTGGGGCGCAGGTAGAAGAACTCGATGTCGTTGGCCTCGTCCCGGCAGACGAGGTCCTTCGGGTCGGTGCGCTGGCGGTAGCCCGCCTCGCGCAGCATCCCGGCGGCCGACTCGGCCAGGGCGCCCTTGTTGGGTACTGCGACACGCAGCATGGGAGTGCTCCTTCGTTCGATCGGATGATCAGCGGACGGGCACTCAGAGATGTCGGTAGACGTCCTTCAGTTCCAGGCCGGTGGCGAGCATCAGCACCTGCGCCTGGTAGAGCAGCTGGGAGATCTCCTCGGCGGCCCGCTCCGGGCCCTCGTGCTCGGCGGCCATCCACGACTCGGCCGCCTCCTCGACGACCTTCTTGCCGATGAAGTGCACGCCCTTGGCGAGCGCCTCGACGGTGCCCGAGCCCGGGGTGCCGGCGGCGGCCTTGGCCTGCAGCTCGGCGAACAACTCCTCGAACGTCTTCACGGAAGGCGATTCTTCCAGCCGCTCCTGGTGACGGGCCGGGTGGGTCAGGCGAAGCCGACCCGCTGGGCGGACTGGGCGTCGAGGGCGCGGACGGCCAGGGCGGCGTCCAGCGCCGCCACGGTCGCCGACCAGCCCTTGTCCTCGGCCGAGCCGGGCAGCCCGGCCCGGTCGCGGGCCTGCTCGACGGTGTCCACCGTGAGGACCCCGTGCGCCACCGGCTTGCCCTCGTCCAGCGCCACCCGGGTCAGCCCCTCGGTGACCGACTTGCAGACGTAGTCGAAGTGCGCCGTCGCGCCGCGTACCACCACGCCGAGCGCGACGACCACGTCGAAGCGGCGGGCCATCGCCTGGGCCACCACCGGCAGCTCCACCGAGCCGGCCACCCGGGCCACCACTGCCCGCGCCCCGCACGCCTGCGCGGCGGCCACCGCACGCTCGGTCATGTGGTCGGTCAGGTCGCCGTGCCACCGGGCGGCCACCACGCCCACAGTCATCCCGGCGGCGTCCACCGCGGTCACGCCCGGCTCACCGAAACCCGCCATCGCCCTACGCTCCGATCTCGTCACCGGCGACCGGGCGGCCCATCGGCGCCTCGGTCACCTCGTCCAGTCCGTCCAGCAGGTGGCCCATCCGGTCCCGCTTGGTGCGCAGGTAGCGCACGTTCTCCGGGTTGGAGCGCACCGGCAGCCCCTCCCGGCCGGTCACGGTGAGGCCGTACCCCTCCAGCCCGGCCCGCTTGGCCGGGTTGTTGGTCAGCAGCCGCATCGACCGGACGCCCAGGTCGTAGAGGATCTGCGCACCTGTGCCGTAGTCGCGGGCGTCGGCCGGCAGGCCCAGGTCGAGGTTCGCGTCCACGGTGTCGCGGCCCTGGTCCTGGAGCTGGTACGCCTGCAGCTTGTGCAGCAGGCCGATGCCCCGGCCCTCGTGCCCGCGCACGTAGAGGACCACGCCGCGGCCCTCCTGCGCGACCCGGGCCAGCGCGGCCTGCAACTGCGGCCCGCAGTCGCAGCGCAGCGAGCCGAACACGTCGCCGGTGAGACACTCGGAGTGCACCCGCACCAGCACGTCCCGCCCGTCGCCGAGGTCACCCATGACCAGCGCCACGTGTTCGGCCGGGTCGTGCTCGGCGCGGTAGCCGAGCGCCCGGAACACGCCGTACGGGGTGGGCATCCGAGCCTCGGCGGCCAGCTCGACCTGCTTCTCGGTACGCCGCCGGTGTGCGATCAGGTCCGCGATGGTGACGAGCGTCAGCCCGTGCTCGGCGCAGAACTTCTCCATGTCCGGCAGGCGCATCATGGTGCCGTCGTCGTTCACCAGCTCGCAGAGCACCCCGGCCGGGCGCAGCCCGGCCATCCGGGTCAGGTCCACCGCCGCCTCGGTGTGCCCGGGACGGCGCAGCACCCCGCCGGCGCGGGCGCGCAGCGGCACCACGTGACCGGGCCGGGCCAGGTCGGTCGGGCCGGTGGCGGCGTCGGCGAGCAGCCGGATGGTGTGCGACCGGTCGGCGGCCGAGATGCCGGTGCTGACGCCCTCCCGGGCGTCCACAGTCACCGTGTACGCGGTGCCGCGCCGGTCCTGGTTCGTGTGGTGCATCGGCGGCAGGTCGAGCCGGTCGCACTCGTCCTCGGTCAGCGGCACGCAGATGTAGCCGGAGGTGTACCGGACCATGAACGCGACCAGCTCCGGGGTGGCCAGCTCGGCCGCGAAGATCAGGTCGCCCTCGTTCTCGCGGTCCTCGTCGTCGACCACGACCACCGGACGCCCGGCGGCGATGTCCGCCACCGCCTGCTCGATCGAACCGAACGTGCTCATGCCACGGCCTCCGAGTACGTCGCCGGGATCGGGGCGGGCGCGGTCGCGACGGCCCGGGAGGTGCGCCACCAGCTGTACAGGCCTGCGGCGCAGAACGCGCCGTAGACCAGGTACATGGCGGCCGACGGGTAGAAGCCACCGCGCAGCAGCAGCGGTACGCCGACCGCGTCGACGGCGATCCAGATCAGCCAGAACTCGACCCAGCCGCGGGCCATGCCGTACGTGGCGAGCAGGCTGCCGACCAGGATCCAGGCGTCCGGCAGCGGCCCCCACGAGCCGAGCGCGGCGAGCACCGGGTACGCGGCGGCGGTGCCGACGGCGGCGGCCACGAGCAGGCCGAGCCGCTCCGGCCAGGTGGCCCAGCGCGGCACCACGGCAGGCTCGTCCCCGCCACCGGCACGCCGGTTGCGCGACCAGCGCCACCAGCCGTACACGCTGACGGCGAAGAAGAAGACCTGCCGGCCGGCCTGGCCGTAGAGGTCGTGCGCCTGCGGGGTGACGAAGACACCGCCGAGGAACACGGTGAACAGCAGCGCGTTGCCGATCATGCCGACCGGCCAGGCCCAGACCACTCGGCGCAGCCCGAGCAGCGCCGAGCCGAGCCCGAAGACGTTGCCGACGATCTCCCGGACCAGCACCGGCGAGCCGGCCACCTGCACCTGGGCGTCGAGCAGCCAGCCGAGCGGGCCCATCACCGGGCACCCCCCGCGCCGCGGTCGCCGAGCAGCCGCTCGACGTACTTGGCCAGCACGTCCACCTCCAGGTTGACCGGGTCGCCGATCCGCTTCGTGCCGAGCACGGTGAGCTTGAGCGTGGTGGGGATCAGGCCGACCGAGAACCAGTCGTCGCCCGCCTCGGCGACGGTCAACGACACGCCGTCGACGGTGATCGAGCCCTTCTCCACCACGTACCGGGCCACCCCGGCGGGCAGCCGGAACCGCACGGTCTCCCACTGCGCGGCGGGCTCCCGGGCGACGATCTCGCCGACGCCGTCGACGTGGCCCTGCACCAGGTGCCCGCCGAGGCGGCTGTTGAGTGCGGCGGCCCGTTCCAGGTTGACCGGGTCGCCGGGGCGCAGCGCGCCGAGCGCGGTACGGCGCAGCGTCTCGCCCATCACGTCGGCGGTGAACACGCCGCCGTCGACGTCGACCACGGTGAGGCAGACGCCGTTGACGGCGATCGAGTCGCCGTGCCGGGCGTCCGAGGTGACGAGCGGGCCGCGGATGGCGACCAGCGCGGAGTCGTCGCCGGTCTCGGTGCTCCGGACGATCTCGCCCAGTTCCTCGACGATGCCGGTGAACATGTCAGCTCTCCCTCTTCCGGGGCAGCGCGGTGATCCGCAGGTCGGGACCGACCCGCGTAACGTCGGTGATCTCCAGATCGATGGCGTCGGCGATGGTGCTCACGCCGGCGTCGAGCAGCGCGGTCGGGCCGGCGCCGAGCAGCTTCGGCGCGACGTACCCGACGATCCTGTCGACCAGGCCGGCGGCGAGGAACGCGCCGGCCAGCGTCGGCCCGCCCTCCAGCAACGCGGCCCGCACGCCCCGGTGGTGCAGCTCCGCCAGCAGCGCCGGCAGGTCGACCCGGCCGTCCGGCCCGGCGCCGACCTCCGCGGCGGTGGCGATCCACGTGCGCGCGGCGCCGTCGCGGACCCGGGCGTCGGCCGGGGTACGCCCCGAGCTGTCCACCACCACCCGCAGCGGCTGCCGGATGGCCATGGTGCCGTCGCGCAGGTTGCGGGCGGTCAGCCGGGGGTCGTCGGTGAGCACGGTGCCCACCCCGGCGAGCACCGCGTCGACGGTGCCGCGCAGCGCGTGCACGTCGATCCGGGCCGCCTCGGAGGTGATCCACATGCTGGTGCCGTCGGCGGCGGCGGAACGCCCGTCGAGCGTGGCCGCGTACTTCCAGATCACGTACGGCCAGCCGCGGCGCATCGAGGTGAGCCAGGCGACGTTGCCGGCCTCGGCCTCCTGCGCGCGTACCCCCAAAGCGACCTGGACCCCGGCGGCGCGCAGCGTGGCGGCGCCGCCGGAGGCGACCGGGTTGGGGTCGGGCACGGCGATCACCACGCGGGACACCCCGGCGGCGATGAGCGCGTGGCTGCACGGGCCGGTGCGGCCGGTGTGGTCGCAGGGTTCCAGGGTGACCACCGCGGTGCCGCCGCGGGCCCGCGTGCCAGCCTGGGCCAGCGCGACGATCTCCGCGTGCGGGCCGCCGGCGTACGCGTGGAAGCCCTCGCCGACGACCTCGCCGTCGGTGTCGAGCAGCACGCAGCCGACCACCGGGTTGGGGCTCGTGGCGCCGAGGCCCCGCGCGGCCAGTTCGATGGCACGACGCATCGCCTCGTCGACGGAGACGCTCGCCATGGCCGCCTGTCCTCCCGCTCGCCGGTCGCGCGCGGGCGGGGTTCGGGAGGAACGGCCACGAAAGCCGCGGACACGCGGCGGCGGAGAACCCGGGGACGGCGACGCCGACCCCGGGGAGCCCACGCGGCGGCTGAGGGTGCTCAGCGGCCGGCAGGGGCCTCCCCCGTTCCGCGCGCTGTCTCCCATCCGGACTTTCTGGGGGCGGACGAGCCGCACCCCAACCGTCGGCCCCGGATTTTCACCAGGTCCACCGTCCGGCCGAAGCCGTCCGGGTCGCGGGCTTACCACGGTCGGACCGTGGATCACCGCCGGTTCGGAATTTCACCGAGCCCCGCCAGCGCGTGGTGGGTATAGGGGAAGTCTTACACGTTCCGCCCGGGCGCGCGCCACAGAGGCGAGCTACCTCACAGGACCGGTCAGGTGACGCCGCGCCGGCGGTCCACCGCCACGTACGAGCCGGGCTGGCTCTTGGCCACCGTCTTCATCTCCGAGGCCACCGCGATCGCCTCCAGCGGGTCGGTGAACCGCTTGCCGGAATCGGACAGCGACACGCCGATGGAGAGCGTGACGAGCGCGGCGCGGCGGATGTTGCCGCGCCGGTCCTTCAGCTCGACGAAGCCGCGTTCCCGGTCGGTGGCGTCGTAGAGCGCGTCGGCGGCCTTCTCGAAGTCGACGACGGCCCGGCTGGTCAGCGGCCGGACCTGGCTGGGCGCGCAGACGATGACGAAGTCGTCGCCGCCGACGTGGCCGAGGAACGCCGGCGGCAGCCCGATCGACACCACCGCCCGGTGCAGGCTGCGGGCCAGCGCCGAGATGAACTCGTCGCCGCGCACGAAGCCGTACCGGTCGTTGACGCTCTTGAACCGGTCGATGTCGATGTAGCCGACGGCGTAGTCGACGCCGTTGCGTACCCGGTCGCTGATCTCCCGCCGGATCCGGCTGTTGCCGGGCAGCCCGGTCAGCGGCGAGACCTCCCGGAACTCCTTGTTGCGCCGCAGCGTGGAGTTGACCCGGGCCACCAGTTCCAGCGTGTCGAACGGCTTGACCAGGTAGTCGTCCGCGCCGACGCTGAGCCCGTTGACCTTGTCCTGGGTCATCCCCTTGGCGGTCAGCATGATCACCGGCAGGGCCGAGGTCATCGGGTCGGCGCGCAGCCGCCGGGTCAGCTCCAGCCCGTCGATGCGCGGCATCATCAGGTCGACGACTGCGAGGTCGGGCCGCTGCCGCTCGATGACCTCCAGCGCCTCCTGGCCGTCGGCGGCGTGCAGCACCTCGAAGCCGTGCAGGCGCAGGTTGAACTCGACGAAGCGGGCGATGTCCTCGTCGTCGTCGACGACGAGGATCACGTCGGGTCGCTCGCCGGCCGGGTCCATCTCAGGCCCCGGTCATCGCGCGTTCCGCCAGGCCCCGCAGGCGGCGTACCGCCTCCGCGGGATCGTCGGCGCCGTAGACGGCGGTGCCCGCGACGAACGCGTCGGCGCCGGCCGCGGCGGCCTGCTCGATGGTGTCCGCGGCGATGCCGCCGTCGACCTCGATGCGCAGCTCCAGGTGCCCGCTGTCGACGTGCCGGCGGGCCGCGCGCACCTTGTCCAGCAGCTGCGGCAGGAAGCGCTGGCCGCCGAAGCCGGCCTTGATCGTCATGATCAGCAGCGTGTCGAAGCTCGGCAGCAGTTCGAGGTACGGCTCGATCGGGGTGTCCCGGTCGATCGCCAGCCCGGCCTTCGCCCCGGCCGAGCGCAGGTCCTTGGCCAGCGCCACCGGGTCGTCGCACGCCTCGGCGTGGAACGTGACGTTGTACGCCCCGGCGTCGGCGTACCCGGGCGCCCAGCGGCGCGGGTCGGTGATCATCAGGTGCACGTCGAACGGAATCCCGGTGACGGCGCGCAGGCTCTGCACCACCGGCAGCCCGATGGTCAGGTTGGGTACGAAGTGGTTGTCCATGACGTCGACGTGCAGCCAGTCGGCGGCGGGCTCCACGGCACGGACCTCGTCGGCGAGGCGGGCGAAATCGGCGGCCAGGATGCTGGGCGCGACGATCGGCGGCGGTACGGTCACGGGGCCAGTGTACGAACGCGGTGATCCGGAGGTAGCGGCACGGCTCCCGGAGCGACCAGCGGTGATCCTTCCGTCACCCGTGGTGCACCATCCGGCCGTCCGGAGAAAAAATCGGCACGAATAGTCGCCGGTGACTGGCCGATCGATTGAAAGATGACGAAACTCCTACAGGGACGGTCACGTATGCTGCACGCCCGGGCGCGGGGGACGCCGGTCGGGCCTATGACGACCGGCTGTCATCTCTCCCGGAAGGGGCGGACGATGCGACGGTGGCTCCACGTGCTCGCGCTGGCCGGCGCCGCGACTGCGGTGCTCGCGGGTTGCGCTCAGGTGCATCGGGCCGACGGCGACCTGATCGACGACTGGGCGGCGCTGCCGGTGCCGCAGCTGTTCGTCCCGGCGACCGAGGCGTGCCTGCCCCGGCTGAGCACAGTGGTGGCGGCCGCCACGTACGAGACGGTGAACTGCGCGGGCAGCCACCTGGCCGAGACCGTGCACGTCGGCCGGTTCAGCGGGCCGGCGGCGCAGGGCGTACGCCCCGAACCGGGCTCACCGGCGCTGCGGACCGCGCGCGCCGAGTGCGACCAGCGGGCCCGGGAGATGATCGGCGGGGACTGGCGCGCCGCCCGGCTCACGTTGAACATCGCGCTGCCCACCGTCACCGCCTGGACGTCCGGCGCCCGCTGGTTCCGCTGCGACCTGGCCGAGACCGACAGCATCGACAACACCCGCCCGGTCAACCGGGTCGGCAGCCTGCGGGGCGCGCTGGTCGGCGACAACCCGCTGGTGCACAGGTGCTTCGACCCGAAGCTGATCGGCCAGAACCTCAACTACATGGCCCCGGTGCTGTGCACCGAACCGCACCGGGCGGAGTTCGTCGGCGTGTACGAGGAACGCGACATGAGCTGGGCGGAGTTCACCCGGGGCGCGCCCGCCACGCACCGGCGCTGCATGACGCTCATCGCCGCGTTCGCCGAGGTGCCGGACAACGCCGAACTGCCGTACCGGGCCGGGTCCATCTTCTACCCGCCGTCGCAGCGGGAGTGGGAGGAGGGCGACCGGGGCGTGCGCTGTTTCCTGTGGAGTGACGACCGCAAGCTGAACCGCTCGGTGCGCGGCGCCGGACCCGAGGGACTCCCGGTCACCTGAGCGGCTGCCGTATGCTGCACCGCCGAGGCGTACCGGTCGACCGGGCGGCGCCGGATGCGCGGGGGAGGTCGGTCGGGATGCGGCGATGGCGGGTGGCGGTCACAGTGGGCGCGGCGCTGGCGCTGGCGCTCGGCGGCTGTGCCGCGCCAGCCGGAGTGGACCGGGACCTGGTCGACGACTGGCCCGCGTTCGCCGCGCCGGTCGGTTTCGTGCCGCAGAGCGGGGCCTGTCATCCCACTGTCGCCGACGTCGGCTACCTCAGCGGCTACCAGCCGGTCGACTGCGCCACCCCGCACCGCACCGAGACGCTGCACGTGGGCACGATGACCGGCGCGGAGGCGGAGCGTTCCGCACCGCCGCGGACCGGCTCGGCCGGCGTGCGCGCCGCGCACGCCGACTGCGCCCGGCAGGTCACCCGGGCCGTCGGCGGGGACTGGCGCGGCGGGCGGCTACGCCTGGCGGTGGTCTTCCCCTCGGCGCTCGCGTGGTCCGGCGGGGCCCGCTGGTACCGCTGCGACGTCGCCGAGATCACCGATCTGGACGAGGGTGCCGTGGCCCAGCGCACCGGCAGTCTGCGGGGTGCGTTGAAGCCCGGCTCGAAGCTCGCGCTCGGCTGCTTCAACCCGAAGCTGAGCAAGGACGAGGTGCAGTCGATGCGGCCGGTGGCCTGCACCAGCAAGCACCACGCCGAGTTCGTCGGCGTCTACCAGGCGCCGGACATCAGCTACGCCGAGTTCGAACGCACGCCGCTGCGCACGCACAAGGCCTGCCGCGGCCTGATCGCCAAGTACGCCGGGCTGCCGAACGACGGCAACATGCAGTACCGGGCCGGCACCATCATCTACCACCCGTTCGAGGAGCAGTGGCGCGACGGTGACCGGGGCGTGCAGTGCTTCCTGTGGGTCTCCGAACGTTCGCTGACCCGGTCGGTCAAGGGCGCGGGCGCGAAGGCGCTGCCGATCACGTGAGACCCGGGCGGGGCGGGCCGGCGCCCACCCCGCCCGGGACCGCTCAGCCGACCTGCAGCGTCACGTCGTCCACGACGAAGCTGGTCTGCAACGAGGAGTCCTCGACCCCGGTCCACTTCAGCGTGACCGTCTGACCGGCGTACGCGGCCAGGTTGAAGGTGCGCTGGGTGTAGCCGGTGGCCTTGTTCAGGTTCGAGTACGTGGCCAGCGTCGTCGAACCGACCTGCACTGTGAGCTTGTCGTACGCGGTCGAGGTGGTCGTCTCGGCCGAGTCGATGTGCAGCCAGAACGAGAACGTGTAGCTGCTGCACCCGGACGGCAGCGTGACCGACTGGGACAGCGTGTCGGTACGCGAGGAGCCGTACCCGTTCATCCACGCCTTGTACGACCCGGTGCGGGCCGCCTGGCTGGAGCTGTTGGTGATCACGCCGGAACTGGCCGTCCACGGCGTGGTGCCGGACTCGAAGCTGCTGTTGCCGATGAGCTGGCCGCCGGTGCAGCCGCCGCTGCCGCCGGTCACGGTGATCGTGTAGCTGGCGGTGCGGGTGGCCGAGCCGGTGCCGGTCACGGTGAGCGTGAACGTGCCGGTGGTGGCCGTCGACGAGGCGGTGACGGTCATGGTGGCCGAGCCGCCCGAGGTGACCGAGGACGGGCTGAAGCTCACCGAGACGCCGCTCGGGGCGCCGCTGGCGGACAGCGCCACGGTCTGCGCGCTGCCGGCGGTGGTGGCGGTGCTGACCGTGGCGGTGGTGGAGCCGCCCCGGGCGACGCTGCCGGAGGTGGGGCTCACCGAGACGGAGAAGTCGTTGGACGGCGTGCCGCCGCCGACGGCGAGCTGCCAGATCGCGTACGCCACACCGTCAGCGGCCCGGTTGAGGATGGTCGTGTTGATGTTGCTGGTGTTGTCGCAGGAGCGGTGGTAGCACCCGTCGTACGCCGCACCGGCGGTGCCGCCCCACTTGCTGGCCTGCGCCGAGCTCTTGGTGTAGCTGGCGCCCGCCGCGTAGCCGGAGGTCTGGATGCCGGCGTTGGCGAACGAGTAGTCGTCCGAGCGGCCCTGGCCCTCGGTGTTCTCCTCCGGCGAGATGCCGAACGAGTCCCAGTACGCCTTCAGCGGCGCGGCCGTGGCCGAGGTGATCCGGTTGATGAAGTAGCCACCGTTGGGCGAGCCCACCATGTCGAAGTTGTAGTAGCCCTTGATGTAGCCCCGCTGGGTGGAGCTGAGCTGGTTGACGTAGTGCTTGGAGCCCTGCAGGCCCTGCTCCTCGCCGTTCCACCAGGCGAACCGGACCCGCTTGGTCATGGTCGGGTTCTGCGCGGCCAGCACCAGCGCGTTCTCCAGCAGCACCGACGAGCCGGAGGCGTTGTCGTTGATGCCGGGGCCCGCGGAGACGCCGTCCAGGTGGGCGCCGAACATGACGACCTGGTCGGAAGGGCCCTGCGGCCACTCGGCGATCAGGTTGTTGCCGGGGTAGGTGCAGGTGGAGCAGTTCTGCTCGGTGACCGTGTAGCCGGCGGCCTGCAGCTTGCCCTTGACGTAGTTGACCGACGCCGTGTAGCCGGCCGAGCCGGAGCGCCGGTTGCCGCCGTTGCTGGTGGCGATGGAGTTGAACTGGGTGAGGTGGGCCTGGATGTTGCTCAGGGAGACGTCCGGCGCGGCGAGGGCGGCGACGGCCGGGGCGGGGGCGGCGGCCGGAGCGGGCGCGGCGGAGGCGGTGCCGGCCAGGCTCGCCGTCGTCAGGGTGGCGACGAGGGCGAGCGCGAGGCTCGTGGTCGGCGTTCTGCGTCTCATGGAGACTCCTCGTGGGGGTTCGGCGGGCGGGGGTGCCGGGACCGGTGGTCGAAACAGTTACATGCATCGATCAAACAGTCAACGGGCTGTCACATCCCACCGGCCCCCTCTCCCCACCGGGATGCCGCACACGC
Source organism: Micromonospora sp. CNZ296 (assembly GCF_007827635.1). Classification (NCBI taxonomy): domain Bacteria; kingdom Bacillati; phylum Actinomycetota; class Actinomycetes; order Micromonosporales; family Micromonosporaceae; genus Micromonospora; species Micromonospora sp. CNZ296. Next base: position 485,166 of record NZ_VISW01000003.1, on the reverse strand, counting down.
TCCATCCCTCCCCATTTCTCCGCATGACGATCAAGGAGTTCGTGTCCGGGCACGGCGGCCCAGGCGACACGAACTCCTTGATCGACTGCGAGGAGAGGTGGGTCAGACCCGGCGGAGGACCGCCAGGAACATGGCGTCGGTGCCGTGGCGGTGCGGCCAGAGCTGCACAGTGGGGCCGTCGCCCAGGCCCGGCATGCCGGCCGGCAGCAACGGCCGCGCGTCGACGAAGTCGACGTCGAAGCCGCACCGCCGGGCCGCCTCGGTCACCGTCACGTGCGTCTCCACCACGTGCGGCGAGCACGTCACGTACGCGACCAGGCCGCCCGGCCGGGCCGCCCGCAGCCCGGCGGTGAGCAGTTCCCGCTGCAACCGGGTCAGCGGCGGCAGGTCCGACGGCTGGCGGCGCCACCGCGACTCCGGGCGACGGCGCAGCGCGCCCAGCCCGGTGCACGGCGCGTCCACGAGCACCCGGTCGAAGTGCTCCTCCGGCAGCTTCGGGTCGCTGCCCACTGTGCGCCCGTCCGTGTGCACCACAGTCACCGGCAGCCCGCGGGTGGCCTGGGCGACCAGCCGGGCCCGGTGCTCGGCCACCTCGACAGCTGTCAGCCGGGCACCACGGGTCGCGGCGAGCGCGCCGAGCAGGCCCGACTTGCCGCCCGGACCCGCGCACAGGTCCAGCCACCGGCCGTCCGGGCCGTCCAGCGGTGCCGCCACCAGCGCGTCCGCCACCAACTGGGAACCCTCGTCCTGCACGTGCGCGCGGCCGTCGGCCACCGCCGGCAGATCGCCCGGCGCGCCGCCGGGCAGGTAGACCGCGTACGGCGAGAACGCGCCGGGCGCGCCGCCCACCTCGTCGGCGAGCGCCACCGGATCGGCCAGGCCCGGCCGGGCGCACAGGTGCACCGGCGGGCGCTCGTTGTCCTCGATGAGCAGCCGGGTCGTCTCGCCCATGTCGCCGCCGAGTGCCTCGGCGAACGACCGCACGATCCACTGCGGATGGCTGTACGCGAGCGCGAGGTGCCCGATCGGGTCGGTCTCCTGCGCCGGGGCGAGCTTCGCCACCCAGGCGTCGGCGTCCCGGCTGGTGATCTCCCGCAGCACCGCGTTGGCGAACCCGGTGGCGCCCGGCCCCACGGACCGGACCAGGTCCACGGTGGAGGACACCGCGGCGTGCGCGGGCACCCGGGTGTGCAGGATCTGGTACGCCCCGAGCCGCAGCGCGTCGCGCACCGGCGGGTCGATGCGCTGCACGTCCCGCCCGGCCGCGTCGGTGACGATCGCGTCGAGCGTGCCGGTGTGCCGCAGCGTGCCGTAGGTCAGCTCGGTGGCGAACGCGGCGTCCCGGCCGGTCAGCCCGGCCTCGCGCAGCATCGCCGGGAGCACCAGGTTGGCGTACGCGTCGTCGCGGTGCACCGCCGCGATCGCCTCGTACGCGATCTGCCGGGGCAGGTCGACTGCCGGACGGGCCGGACGCCCGCCCCGCCGGTCCCCACCGAACCGGTCCCCGCCTCGCCGGTCGCCGCCGGGCCGGTCCCCGCCCCGCCGGTCGCCGCGCTCACGGTCGCCGCCGAACCGGTCGCCGGCACGCCGGTCCGCGGCGGGCCGGTCGGAGCGCTGCCGGGCGCCACGCTCACGGTCGCCGAAACGGTCGTCGCCCCGGCGCTCGCCGCCGGGCCGGTCGCCGTGCTCACGCGCGTACCCCCCGGGACGCTCGCCCTCGACGGGCCGGTCCGGGCGCTGCGGCCCCGTCACGCGAACACCTCGCCGGCGGTGACCCGGGCGCCGCGAGCCCAGTCGCCGGCGGGCATGGCCTTCTTGCCTGCGGCGCGCACCTCGCCGAGGCGCACCGGCGTGGTGGCGGTGCCGACCAGCACACCGGACTTCTCCACGTGCAGCTCCCCCGGCTTCAGCTCCGGGCCGTCGGGCAGCGGGGTGACCGGGCCGAGCTTGACCCGGTCGTCGCGGAACGTGGTCCACGGGCCGGGCGCGGGCGTGCAGGCGCGGATGCGCCGGTCCACCGCGAACGCGGGGTCGCCCCAGCGGACGCGGGCGTCCTCCACTGTGAGCTTCGGGGCGAGTGAGACCCCGTCGGCCGGCTGCGGCACGGCCCGGGCGGTGCCGGCGCCGATCGCGTCGAGGACCGCGACCAGCAGCCCGGCGCCGGAGTGCGCGAGCCGTTCCAGCAGGTCACCGGAGGTGTCGGCGGGACGGATCTCGTCGGTGACGGTGCCGTACACCGGGCCGGTGTCCAGCCCTTCCTCCAGCTCGAAGACGCTGGCCCCGGTCAGCTCGTCGCCGTGCAGCACGGCGTGCTGCACGGGCGCGGCGCCGCGCCAGGCGGGCAGCAGGGAGAAGTGCAGGTTGATCCAGCCGTGCCGGGGGATCTCCAGCGCCACCGGCGGCACCAGCGCGCCGTAGGCGACCACCGGTACGCAGTCCGGCGCCAGCTCGCGCAGCCGGTCGAGGAACTCCGGCTCACGCGGACGGGCCGGGGTGAGCACCTCGACGCCGTGCGCGTCGGCCCACGCGCCGACCGGCGAGCGGACCAGTCCCCGGCCCCGCCCGGCCGGGGCGTCGGGGCGGGTGACCACGGCGAGCAGCTCGTGCCCGGAGGCGGCGATCGCGTCCAGGGCCGGTACGGCGACAGCCGGCGTGCCGGCGAAGATCAGGCGCATCCGGGTCACCGCCCCAGGCCGAACGGGTTGCCGGCGGCGTGCGGGCTGAGCTTGACCGTCGGCGGCGCGGCCTGGTCGTACCACTCGGCCTGGCGGATCGCCTTCATGGCCTCCTTGCGGCCGGCCGCGTCGAGCCGGTCGACGAAGAGCACCCCGTCGAGGTGGTCGGTCTCGTGCTGCACGCAGCGGGCCATCAGGCCGGTGCCGACGATCTGCAACGGGTCGCCGTAGCCGTTGAAGCCCTTGGCGATCACGTTCTGCCGGCGCTTGGTGTCGAAGTAGAGCCCGGGGATGGACAGGCAGCCCTCCGGGCCGTCCTGTTCCTCGGAGTCGGGGAACTCCAGCACCGGGTTGACCAGGTGGCCGAGGACGTCGTCGACGTCGAAGGTGAACACCCGCAGGCCCACCCCGAGCTGCGGCGCGGCCAGGCCGGCGCCGCTCTGCTCGCGCATCGTGTCGGTCAGGTCGGCGATCAGCTTGCGCAGCTCGGCGTCGAAGTCGACGACCGGGTCGGCCGGCGTGCGCAGCACCGGATCGCCGAACAGACGGATGGGCTGGACGGTCACTCGGCGTGGCTCCTTGTCTGGGTCGAACGATGCGCGTCCAGTCTACGGAGTCGGCCCGGCCGCCCCGGGTGGCGTACCGGGAACGGTGACCGGGGCCGCCTCCCACCCCACGCTCACCGGCAGCGTGGCGTGACCACGCAGGGTGAGCCGGACCCGCCGCTCGGGCCGGCCCGCCACTGCCAGCCCGGGCAGCCGGCGCAGCAGCAGCGGGAACGCCACCTGCGCCTCCAGCCGGGCCAGCGCCGCGCCGAGGCAGTAGTGCGGCCCGGCGCCGAATGAGAGCGGCGCGATCTGCGCCCGCCACGGGTCGAAGCGGGCCGGATCGGGATAGCGGCGGGGATCCCGGTTGGCCGCGCCGAGCAGCACGATGACCCAGCTCTCCGGCGGCAGGTCGACGTCGCCGTACCGGGACGGCGCGGTGCTCATCCGCGAGGTGAGCTGCACCGGTGAGTCGTAGCGCAGCAGCTCGTCGACGTACGCGGGGGCGAGGTCGGGCCGCTCGCGCAGCGCCGCCGCGGCGCGCGGATGCTCCAGCAGCGCCACCAGGCCGTTGCCGAGCAGGTTGGTGGTGGTCTCGAAGCCGGCCACCAGCAGCACGATGAGGTTGGCCAGCAGCTCGTCGCCGGAGAGCCGGTCGCCACCGTCGTGCGCCTGGACCAGCGCGGTGGTGAGGTCGTCGGCCGGGGCCCGGCGGCGGGCCGCCACCAGCTCGGTGAAGTAGCCCCGCAGCTCGGTCGCGCCCCGGTCGGCCACCGCCAGCTCGTCGGCTGTGATCTCCGGTTCGAGCACGCCGGTCAGGTCGGTGGCCCAGCGCCGGAACAGCGGCCGGTCCGCCGCCGGCACGCCGAGCAGCGCGCAGATCACGCCGACCGGCAGGGGGTACGCGAACGCGGCCATGAAGTCGACCGGCTCGTCGGCGGCGAGCATCGCGTCGACCAGCTCGTCGGCCTGCGCCCGCACCACGTCGCGCATCGCGGCGATCCGGCGCGGGGTGAACGCGCCGGCGGCCAGCCGCCGCATCCGGCTGTGGTCGGGCGGGTTGGTGCGCAGCATCGACCGGGAGATCGACAGCACGGCCGGGCTCTCCCGCCAGCCGGGCATGAACTGGTCGCGCAGCGCGTCGTCCATCACCCGAACCGGGCGTCGCGCAGGATCGCGTCGGCCTCGGCGTAGCCGGTGACCACGTAGAAGACCGGCCCGGCCTGGACCACCGGGCCGTGCGCGCGCAGCCGCTCGTACGTCGGATAGGGGTCGAGACGACCCTCGGGGGACATCAGCAGCGCGAGCGCGTCGGTCGGATCCACGATTCCGCCTCCCCAGGCATCGGAGGCCTTCATCATGCTCCGGCCCGCCGGATCGGGTGAACCCGTGACGGCGAGGTGGCGGTGTCCCCGGCGGTCAGGCGCCGGCGCCCGGCTCCCCGGCGAGCACCGGGCCGCCGCCGAGCAGCGCGTGCTCCGGCAGCGGCAGCGTGATGCCGTGCGCGTCCTCCCAGTCGTGGATGAGCCCCGGGCGGGCCTGCGCGGTGAAGAAGTCGACGGCGCTGATCCCGCCGACCACCGGCTCGTCCACCTCGGCGACCAGCCGGGCCGGGACCATCGGCAGGCCGGCGCGCACCGCCGCGCTGAGCCGCCGGTGGCCGTCGACGACGAAGAAGTACTCGCCGGTGTAGCCGATGCTCAGCGGCTCCGGCTCCTCGTCGCGTCCGGCCGCCTCGGCGGCGGCGTCGGAGTCCCAGAGGCCGCGCAGCGTCGACACGTCCTCGGTGGGGTACACCCGGTTCGGGTCGAGCAGCAGCAGCGGCCGGCCGGCGCGCAGCACGTCCGCGCCGAGGCGGCCCTCGTAGACGTCGATGACGTGCTGGATGACCTGCTCCGGGTTGGCCCGGGTGGTGTCGCAGACCAGGTCGTAGTTGCGCAGGCGGGCCTTGTCGACGCCGTACCGGACGATGAACCGGCCGCGCTCGCTCTCGCTGCGCTCGCGCAGCTTGGCCCGCGCCTCCTCCAGCGAGGTGTAGCTCTCGGCCGGGCCGGACGGGCGGGCGAGCACGCGCCGGGCCGCCTCGGTCGGCTCGGTGATCATGTGCACCTTGAGCGCGTCGGTGAAGAAGTGCCAGGCCAGGCGGGAGTCCATGACCAGGGACTCACCGGAGGCGGCGATGTCGCGCTGGAGCTGGTCGACGTACCCGTCGACGGCCTGGTCCAGCTCGGCGTGCAGGTTGAGCTGGAGGGCGGTCATCTGCCGCTCCTGGGCCATCTGGCGGTAGAGGTCGCCGACGCTGACCCGGCGCAGCCCGAGCCGCTTGGCGATCTCGACCGAGACGGTGCTCTTGCCACTGCCGAGGTCACCGTTGAAGACGATCGACTGACGAACGGTCACGACTGGTCCACCCCTGCTCACCGGCTGACTGACGACATCGAATCCGTGTCGGCCCGACGTGCTCTGGCACCCGCCGCGCCGCGTCCCGCGCGGGAAAACCGCACGGCTGGGCATGACGGGCGATGCTATCACCGCCCGCTACTCGATTGCCGGACCAGGTGTGCGGCAAACCCCAGGTCACGACCGTGCGCGAGGGTCCGCGTGCGCACTGTCACGCGATCGCGTCCGATCAGAACAGGGTGAGCGGATCGACCTGGAGCCGTACCGGGTCGGCCGCCTTGCGGGCGCTGCGCTGCCCGGCGGCGGCGTGCAGCGCCTCGGCCATCGCGGCGGCCCGGGACCGGGGCACGCGTACCAGCATCCGCTCCCGGCCCTCGTCGGCCGGCACCGGGCCGAGCACCTCGGCGTCGCCCGGCAGCCGGGCGCCGGCGAGCAGGTCGGCCACCGCCTCGGCCGCGCCGGTGACGCTCGCCATCCGGACCGCCGGCGGGAAGCCCAGCTCGCGCCGCTCGGCCAGTTCCCGGGCCGCGAACCAGGCGGAGTCCCACCGCAGCAGCGCCTGCACCGGGGCCAGCGCGCCGTCCGCGACCACCACCACCCGGCCACCTGCCGTACCGGGCCGGGCCAGCGCGGCGGCGGCCATCCAGCGCCGCAGCGCCTCCTCGCCGGCCCGCAGGTCGGCCCGGGTCAGCAGCGCCCACGAGTCGAGCAGCAGCACCGCGCCGTACCCGCCCTCCGCGACCGGCTCCGCGCCCGGGGTGGCGATCACCAGCCCGGCGCCGCCCGGCACCGTCGCCAGCACCTCCTCCCGCCCCGAGGTCCGCACCGGCACGCCGGGGAACGCCCGGCCCAGCTCCTCGGCGGTCCGCCGGGCACCGGTCACCGAGGCGCGCAGCCGCCGCCCGCCGCACTCCGGGCAGGCGTACGCGGCGGCCACCCGCCCGCACCAGCGGCAGGCGGGCGTGCCCTGCGCCGACGGCAGCGCGAGCGGCCCGGCGCAGTGCGGGCAGCGGGCCGGGGCGCGGCAGTCGGCACAGGCCACCGACGGCACGTAACCCCGGCGCGGCACCTGCACCAGCACCGGCAGGTCCGCGCGCAGCGCGTCCCGGGCGGTGGTCCAGGCCAGGCTCGGCAGCCGTGCCGAGGCCGCGCCGGGATCGCGGGCCAGTTGCGGGTCGTCGCCGGTGGGCGCCAGGGCCGGGGTACGCGCGCGCACCACCGCCCGGTCGGCCACCACCTCGCGCGCCCAGCCGGTCTCCACCAGCAACTGCGCCTCGGCGGTACGGGCGTAGCCGCCGACCACCGCGGCGATGTCGCCGAGCTGCGCCCGGGTCAGCAGCACGTCCCGGGCGTGCGGGTAGGGCGCCCGCGGTTCGCCGTGCAGGTCGTCGCCGTCGTCCCAGATCGCCACCAGGCCGAGCCGCCGCACCGGGGCGAACATCGCCGCCCGGGTGCCGATCACCACGTCCACCCCGCCCGTCCGGGCGGTGAGGAAGGCCCGGTAGCGGCGGGCCGGACCGTCGGCGGCGGCGAGCCGGACGTGGCGTCCCGCGCCGAGCACCGCGGTCAGGGCGGCGTCGAGCCGGTCCAGGTCACGGGCGTCGGCCACCACGACCACGGCACCACGGCCACCGGCCACCGTGGCGGCGACCGCGTCGGCGTACCGGTCGGCCCAGTCCTCCCCCGGCAACGCCGACCAGACCGCGCGGGCGGGCCGGCCGTCGGTGAGCGCGCGCAGCAGCGCCGGCCCGGCCGGGTAGTCCCGCCAGCCGCGCGGATCCACCTCCGCCCGGCCACCCGGCCGGGCCCCCGCGTCGGCGGCCTCGGACGGTACGCCCCCGGGCGCGGTGCCGTTGGCGGGCGCGGTGCCGTCGGCAGGCGCGGTGCCGTCGGTGGGGCTGCCGTCAGGTTCGGTGCCGTCGGGCGCGGGCTCGTCGGTGGGTGGCGTGTCCGTCGTGACGGCCTTCTCGGCGCGGGCGTGCCGGGGCGGCACCGCCAGCCGGAGCACGTCGGCGAGGCTGCCGGCGTACCTGTCGGCGACCGCGCGGGCCAGCCGGGCCACCTCCGGGGACAGCACCGGCACCGGGGAGACGACCTTCTCCAGGTACGCGAGCTTCGGGTGCTCGGACGACTCGGCGCGCTCCAGCAGCCAGCCGTCGACGAGCTGCCCGGCGAACCGTACCTTCACCCGCACCCCGGGCCGGGCGTCGGCGTCGAGCGCCTCCGGCACCAGGTAGTCGAACGGGCGGTCGAGGTGGGGCAGCGGCACGTCCACGCAGACGCGCGCGACCGGCGACCCCTGCGCGGGTCGCCGGTCGCGGCGCGTGGTGGCGGTCAGGCTCCCGCGGCCGACTTGAGGTCGGCGGCCCGGTCGGTGCCCTCCCAGGTCAGCTCCGGCAGCTCCCGGCCGAAGTGGCCGTACGCGGCGGTCTGCTGGTAGATCGGGCGCAGCAGGTGCAGGTCCCGGATGATGGCGGCCGGACGCAGGTCGAACACCTCGGCCACGGCCTTCTCGATCGAGGCGACCGGCACGGTCTCGGTGCCGAACGTCTCGATGAACAGGCTCACCGGGTGCGCCTTGCCGATCGCGTACGCGACCTGCGCCTCGCACCGCTCGGCCAGCCCGGCGGCCACAACGTTCTTGGCCACCCAGCGCATCGCGTACGCGGCCGACCGGTCGACCTTCGACGGGTCCTTGCCGGAGAACGCGCCGCCGCCGTGCCGGGCGTACCCGCCGTACGTGTCCACGATGATCTTCCGGCCGGTCAGGCCGGCGTCACCCATCGGGCCGCCGATCTCGAACCGCCCGGTCGGGTTGACCAGCAGCCGGTAGCCCTCGGTCTCCAGGCCGAGGCCCTCCAGCTCCGGGGCGATGACGTGGTCCCGGATGTCCGGGGTGAGCAGCGACTCCAGCGAGATGTCCGCCGCGTGCTGGCTGGACACGACGACGGTGTCGAGCCGGACCGGGCGCAGCCCGTCGTACTCGATGGTGACCTGCGTCTTGCCGTCCGGCCGCAGGTACGGGATCGTGCCGTCCTTGCGGACCGCGGCGAGCCGCCGGGCCAGCCGGTGCGCCAGCGCGATCGGCAGCGGCATCAGCTCGGGCGTCTCGGAGCAGGCGAAGCCGAACATCATGCCCTGGTCGCCGGCGCCCTGCGCGTCCAGCGCGCTCTCCGACCCACCGGTACGCAGCTCGAAGGCGTTGTCGACGCCCTGGGCGATGTCCGGCGACTGGGCGCCGATGGACACGCTGACGCCGCAGGAAGCGCCGTCGAAGCCCTTCTTCGACGAGTCGTAGCCGATGCCGAGGATGGTCTCGCGGACGATGGTGGGGATGTCGGCGTACGCCTTGGTGGTCACCTCGCCGGCCACGTGCACCTGACCGGTGGTGATCAACGTCTCCACCGCGACCCGGCTGTGCGGGTCCTGGGCGAGCAGCGCGTCGAGAATGCCGTCACTGATCTGGTCGGCGATCTTGTCCGGGTGGCCCTCCGTGACCGATTCGGACGTGAAGAGACGTGTCACGGCACTCCTAAGCATGTGAAGACTTTTAAAGGTCGCTCGGCGGCAGTTTAGTCATCATCGTTCCGCCGCGACGCGATGAACGCGGGTCGACCAACCGTCAGGAACGCGACGGCAGCCGCGGACAGACGAGGTCCCAGACGGCGTCGGCCAGGGCCTCCTTGGGCTGCTCGGGCAGCCGGTGCACGGCGCCGTCGGCGCCGATCACGGTGGCCGCGTTGGTGTCGGCGCCGAAGACCTTGTCCACGCCGACCTCGTTGACCACGATCATGTCGGCCCCCTTGCGGGCCAGCTTGGCCCGGCCGTTGGCCTCCGCGTCGTCGGTCTCCGCGGCGAAGATCACCAGCACCTGCCCGGGCCGGCGACGCCGCCCCAGCTCGACGGCGATGTCCGGGTTGGTGACCAGCTCGATGGTCGGCGCGACACCGTCGTCGGACTTCTTGATCTTCCCGGTGGCGTAGCTGGCCGGCCGGAAGTCGGCGGGCGCGGCGGCCATCACCACGGCGTCCGCGTCGGCGGCCGCCGCCAGCGTGGCGTCGCGCAGCTCCTCGGTGGTGCCCACCCGGACCAGGTCCGCCCCGGCCGGGTCGGGCAGCGCCACGTTGGCCGCGACGAGCGTGACCCGGGCGCCCCGGGCCACGGCGGCGCGGGCGAACGCGTACCCCTGCTTGCCGGACGACCGGTTGCCCAGGAACCGGACCGGGTCCAGCGGCTCGCGGGTGCCCCCGGCGGTGACCACCACGTGCCGGCCGGCCAGATCGGCCTCGGCCTCGACGCCGCGGGCCAGGGCCCGGCGGGCCACCGCGAAGATCTCCGCCGGGTCGGGCAGGCGGCCCTTGCCGGTGTCCCGCCCGGTGAGCCGGCCCACGGCCGGCTCGATCACGCGGACGCCCCGCGAGCGCAGCGTGGCCACGTTCGCGACGGTCGCCGGGTGCTCCCACATCTCGGTGTGCATGGCCGGGGCCAGCAGCACCGGGCAGCGGGCGGTCAGCAGCGTGTTGGTGAGCAGGTCGTCGGCGAGGCCGTGGGCGGCCTTGGCGAGCAGGTCGGCGGTGGCCGGGGCGACCACGACCAGGTCGGCGTGCTGCCCGAGCCGCACGTGCGGCACCTCGTGCACGTCGGACCAGACGTCGTCGGCGACCGGCCGGCCGGACAGGGCCGCCCAGGTCGGCGCCCCGACGAAGCGGAGCGCCGAGGCGGTCGGCACCACCCGGACCCGGTGACCCGACTCGGTGAAGAGCCGGAGCAGCTCACACGCCTTGTAGGCGGCGATGCCGCCGCCGACCCCGAGGACGATCTCGGCGGGCATCGGCGCGGGCGGGGTTACGGCTGGTCGGTCGGCTCGGCGGTGAGCAGGCCCGCGTTGATCTCGCGCATGGCGATGGAGAGCGGCTTCTCCTGCGGGGTGGTCTCCACCAGCGGGCCGACGTACTCCAGGAGGCCCTCACCGAGCTGGCTGTAGTAGGCGTTGACCTGACGGGCGCGCTTGGCGGCGAAGATGACCAGCGCGTACTTCGAGGTGGTCTTCTCGAGCAGCTCGTCGATCGGCGGGTTGGTGATGCCCTCGGGGTTGGTGGCGATGGATCCCACGAATTAAACCTCTGCGTCTCGTGCGCCGCCCGCGGGCGGTCGGGCCGGAGCCAGGAAGGACGAACCGAGCAATCCTACCAGCTCCGCCGCGGCGCGTTCGGTGTGGTCGTGTGCCACGGCATGGGCGAAGAGGGCCGCGACGTCCGGGTCGGCCCGGTACGCCGGGGGCGCGAGCAGCACCAGCCGGGCGCCGGGCGCCGCCACCCGTACCGCCAGCGCGCCGGCCAGGTCCAGCGGCAGCAGCACCGGCCGTCCCTCCGCGAGCCGCGCCCGCACCTCGGCCCGGGGCACCCCCCGGCGGTACGGCCCGATCCGGCACCACTCCAGCAGCTCCCCGGCGGCGATCAGCCGGTCGAAGCCGGGCGCGTCGAGGAAGACGCGGTCGACGCCGTCACGCTCGTCCGGACGGGGTGGGCGGGTGGTGGCGACCACCGGCACGCAGACAGACGCAAGGCGCGCCCGGACCGCCTCGACGACACTGCTCCGGCCGGCCCCGGAGGGACCGGACAGGACAGTGAGCCGAGCCGCCGAGCGCGCCTCGTCATCCGTGCTCACCGCTTGTTTCTACACGGCGGGCCGTTCAGTTGGCGGCGAACTCTCCGAGCAGAGCCTTGCGCTGCTGCTCGCCGAGGCCGCGCAGGCGACGGCTGTCCGCGATCTTGAGCTTCTCCATGATCTGGGTGGCCCGGATCTTGCCGATGCCCGGCATCGCCTGGAGCACGGCCGAAACCTTCAGCTTGCCCACGACGTCGTCGGACTCGGCCCGCTCGAGGACGGTGGCGAGGGTGGTCTTGCCCTGCTTGAGCTGCTCCTTCAGCTCAGCGCGGGCCTTGCGGATCTCCGCGGCCTTCTCCAGCGCGGCAGCGCGCTGCTCGGGGGTCAGTGACGGGAGCGGCACCAGTTCTCCTCAGGTCCCTAGTACGGCGGGCTGAGCGCCCCACCGCATCTGTGAAACGTGGTGTCGCTGGCAACCAAAGGGGTCCGTGGTTCCCAGCGCGGGGAAAACTAGCGGTCAACGGAGATTTCGGCAACGTGGACGCGCGATGATCAACCCAAAGTGACCGAGCCGTCAGTCAGTCCGCCGTGCCCAGGGCGGCCCGGCAGTCGGCCAGCACCCGCTCGGTGGCGGCCCGCAGGCCGGCCGGGTCGGGGCCCGCGCCGAGCACCTCCCGGGAGTACGACGGCAGCACCCACGGCAGCGCGGCGCCGAACACGGTACGCAACCCGGCGGGCGTTCCGCCCTGCGCGCCCAGCCCCGGCGCGAGCAGCGGACCGTTGACCGAGTCCAGATCGTGACCCGTCTCACCGACTGTCGCGCCGACCACCAGACCGAAGCTGCCGAGGGGCTCCGCACCGCGGTTGAGCTGGGAAATCTCGTCGATCACGGTCTGCGCGACGGTGCGCCCGCCGACGCCCACGGCGCGCTGCACGGAGGCACCCTCCGGGTTGGAGGTGAGCGCCAGGACGAAGACCCCGCCACCGTGCTCGGCGGCGGTGGAGAACATCGGGGCGAGCGAACCTACTCCCAGGTAGGGGCTCGCGGTGACCGCGTCGACATACAGAGGGCTGGATGGATCGAGGTACGCCGAGGCGTACGCGGCGACGGTAGAGCCGATGTCACCTCGCTTGACGTCGAGCAGAGTGAGCGCTCCCAAATCTCGCAACTGTCGGATAGTTGACTCAAGCACGCCGACGCCCCGGGCGCCGAAGCGCTCGAAGAACGCCGACTGCGGCTTGACCACGGCGACCCGGTCACCGATCGCCTCCACCACGGTGGCGCAGAACCGCTCCAGGCCCGCCACGTCGTCGGACAGGCCCCACGCGGTCAGCAACCCGGGGTGCGGGTCGATCCCCACGCAGAGCGGCCCTCGTTCCGCCACGGCCCGGTGCAGACGGGCGCCGAACGTCTCCATGCGTCTCTCCCTCTCCCGGCGGCTCCGGGCCGCCTGGCGTGTCCGGCGACGGGCCTCCCGTCGCGCCCTGTCGAACCGGCCGGGCTCAGCCGGCCTTGACCGCCGCGGCCACTCCGGCCGCGATCCGCGCCACGTCCGCGGCGTCGCAGACGTACGGCGGCATCGTGTAGACGAGATCCCGGAACGGGCGCAGCCACACCCCCTCGGCCACCGCGGCGGCGGTCGCCCGGGGCAGGTCCACCTCGTGGTCGAGCTGCACCACCCCGATCGCGCCGAGCACGCGTACGTCGGCCACACCGGGCGCGTCCCGCAACGGCGCCAGGCCGGCCCGCAGGCCGTCGGCGATGCCCGTCACCCGTCCCGCCCAGTCCCCGGCCCGCAGGAGGTCCAGGGAGGCGTTGGCGACGGCGCAGGCGAGCGGGTTGCCCATGAACGTCGGCCCGTGCGCCAGCACCCCGTCGGCGGAGATGGCCCGCGCCACCTCGGGCGTGCACAGCGCCGCGGCGAGCGTCAGGTACCCGCCGGTGAGCGCCTTGCCGACGCAGAGCACGTCCGGGGTGACGCCGGCGTGCTCGGCGGCGAACATCCGGCCGGTCCGGCCGAAGCCGGTGGCGATCTCGTCGAACACCAGCAGGATGCCGTGCCGCCGGGTCACCTCGCGCAGCACGCGCAGATAGTGCGGGTGGTGGAACCGCATCCCGCCGGCGCCCTGGACGACCGGCTCGACGATCACCGCGGCCAGTTCGCCGGCGTGCCGCTCCACCGCCTCCACCAGCACCGCCTCGTACGCCGGGTCCGGCGCCGCGTCGAAGCCTGGCGGCGGCACCGGCGCGAACACCTGCCGGGGCAGCACGTCGCCCCAGAGGTGGTGCATGCCACCCTCCGGGTCGCAGACGCTCATCGGGTGGAACGTGTCGCCGTGGTAGCCGCCCCGCCAGGTGCCCAGCCGGCGTCGCTGCGGGCGTCCCAGCGCCCGCTGGTACTGCAGGCACATCTTCACCGCCACCTCGACGCTGACCGAGCCGGAGTCGGCCAGGAAGACGTGTTCCAGGCCGTCCGGGGTCAGCTCGACGAGCGTGCGCGCCAGGCGTACGGCGGGCTCGTGGGTGAGCCCGCCGAACATGACGTGACTCATCCGCCCGAGCTGGTCGGTCACCGCGGCGTCGAGCACCGGGTGCCGGTAGCCGTGGATCGCCGCCCACCACGACGACATCCCGTCGACCAGCTCCCGCCCGTCCGCGAGCCGCAGCCGCACCCCCGCGGCGCTGTCGACCACGTAGGGCGCGCCGGCGCTGGGCATCGGGGCGTACGGGTGCCACACGTGCCGCCGGTCGGCTTCCAGGATCTCCTCGGGCGTCACGTCTCCTCCTTCGGCCCTCTCCCCCGCGATCTTGCAGTTGCCGCCCCGGCAGCGCCCGGAATGGGGCGGTGTGCCGGGGCCGGAACTGCAAGATCGCGCGGGTCAGGTTCGGGTTGTGATGGCTCGGGTGAGGGCGGGGCCCCGGTAGATGAAGCCGGTGTAGAGCTGGAGCAGGGAGGCGCCGGCGTCGAACATGCGTGTGGCGTCGTCGGGGTGCAGGATGCCGCCCACGCCGATCACCGGCAGCCGGCCGCCTGTCTCCCGGTGCACGAAGGCGACCATCTCCCGGGCCCGGGCGGTCAGCGGCCGGCCGGACAGCCCGCCGGCCTCGGCGGCGCGCTCCCGGTCGGCCGGGGCGAGCCCGTCCCGGGCGAGTGTGGTGTTGGTGGCGATGACCCCGGCCGCGCCCCGGTCGAGGCACACCTCCAGCAGCTCGGCCACGGCCGGCTCGGTCAGGTCCGGGGCGATCTTCACCAGCACCGGCTTCTCCCCCACCAGCGCGGCGAGCAACGCGTCCAGATGGGACCGGTCCTGAAGCGACCGCAGCCCGGGGGTGTTCGGTGAGGACACGTTCACCGCGAAGTAGTCGCCGTGATCCTTGAGCGCCCGGTACGAGGCGAGGTAGTCCTCGACCGCCTCGTCCAGCGGGGTCACCTTGGACTTGCCGAGCGAGATGCCCAGCGGCACGCCGAGCGGGCGCGGCAACGCGGCCAGCCGGTCCGCCAGCGCCTCGGCACCGGCGTTGTTGAAGCCCATCCGGTTGATCACGGCTTCGCTGTCGCGCAGCCGGAACAGCCGGGGCCGGGGGTTGCCCGGCTGGGCGTGCGCGGTCACGGTGCCGACCTCGACGAAGCCGAAGCCCAGTGCCGGCCAGGCCGGCAGCGCGAGTCCGTTCTTGTCCATCCCGGCCGCCAGCCCGACCGGGTTGGGGAAGCGCACCCCGAACACGGTGCGCGGCGCCGACCGGAAGTACGCCGCCCGCAGCGCGGCGAGGACCGCCGGCTGCCGGGACACCGCGGCCAGCCGCGCCAGCGTCCACTCGTGCGCCCCCTCCGCGTCCCCGCCCGCGAGCGAGAACAGCCGGGGCCGCACCACCTTCTCGAAGATCACGCCCCGGCCCCCCGCCCGGCTCCCCCGGCCCGCCCGGTTTCCCCGTCGATCATGAGGTTGACGGCGATGTGGATCTCCGTATCCGCCGCCAACCTCATGATCGGCGTGTTGAGACGCGGGGTCACTCGCCCGCCCGGAGGGCGGCGTGGAGATCCTGCAGCGGGCGGACCTTCAGGTCGCCCCGGATGCGGGCCTCGATGCCCATGACGGCGGCTGCGGCGCCGGGAACGGTGGTGACGCACGGGATGTCCACGCTCACCGCCGCGCTGCGGATCTCGTACCCGTCGGAACGGGCGCTCGCCCCGGAACCCTGTGGCGTGTTCACCACCAGCGCCACGTCCCCGCCGAGGATCAGCGAGACCGCGTCCGCGCCCTCACCCGACTCATAGTGCTTGCGGATCTGCTCGCAGGCGATGCCGTGCCGGCGCAGCACCTCGGCCGTGCCGGTGGTGGCCACGATCTCGAAGCCCAGGTCGGCCAGGCGCTTGATCGGGAAGATCATGCCGCGCTTGTCCCGGTTGGCGACCGAGACGAAGATCTTCCCGGCGGTCGGCAGTGACCCGTACGCGGCGGCCTGCGACTTGGCGAACGCCTGGCCGAAGCCGGTGTCGATGCCCATCACCTCGCCGGTGGACTTCATCTCCGGGCCGAGCAGCACGTCGATGCCCTTGCCGGACGGGGTGCGGAACCGCTTGAACGGCAGCACCGCCTCCTTGACCGCGATCGGCGCGCCGGCCGGCATGGTGCCGCCGTCGCCGGTGGGCGGCAGCATCCCCTCGGCGCGCAGCTGCGCGACGGTGGCGCCGAGCGCGATCCGGGCCGCCGCCTTCGCCAGCGGCACCGCAGTGGCCTTCGAGACGAACGGTACCGTCCGGGAGGCGCGCGGATTGGCCTCCAGCACGTAGAGCATGTCGCCCTGCAGCGCGTACTGGACGTTGAGCAGGCCGCGCACCCCGACGCCGCGGGCGATCTGCTCGGTGTAGTGCCGCACCTGGGCCAGGTGCGAGCCGGCCAGGGTGATCGGCGGCAGCGCGCAGGACGAATCGCCGGAGTGGATGCCGGCCTCCTCGATGTGCTCCATCACGCCGCCCAGGTAGACGTCGCCGTCGGCGTCCACGAGCGCGTCCACGTCGATCTCGATGGCGTCGTCCAGGAACCGGTCCACCAGCACCGGCCGGTCCGGCGAGATGGCGGTGGCCCGGCCGATGTAGTCGCGCAGCGTGGCGTCGTCGTACACGATCTCCATGCCGCGCCCGCCGAGCACGTACGAGGGGCGGACCAGCACCGGGTACCCGATCTCGTCGGCGATCGCCTTCGCCTCGTCGTACGAGGTGGCCATGCCGTGCGCGGGCGCGCGCAGCCCGGCCCGGGCCAGCACCGCGCCGAACGCGCCGCGCTCCTCGGCCAGGTGGATCGACTCCGGGGAGGTGCCGACGATCGGCACCCCGGCGTTCTTGAGCCGCTGCGCCAGGCCCAGCGGGGTCTGCCCGCCGAGCTGCACGATCACCCCGATGACGCCGGGGCCGCCCGCCTCCTTGCCGGAGGAGTCCTCGGCGTGCCAGACCTCCAGCACGTCCTCGAACGTCAGCGGCTCGAAGTAGAGCCGGTCGGCGGTGTCGTAGTCGGTGGAGACGGTCTCCGGGTTGCAGTTGACCATGACGGTCTCGTAGTCCACGTCCCGCAACGCCTGGACCGCGTGCACGCACGAGTAGTCGAACTCGATGCCCTGACCGATCCGGTTCGGCCCGGAGCCCAGGATGAGCACCTTCGGCCGCGCCGAGGGCGCCACCTCGGTCTCCGAGTCGTATGTCGAGTAGTGATACGGCGTGGTCGCCTCGAACTCGGCCGCGCAGGTGTCCACCGTCTTGTAGACCGGCCGGACGCCGAGCCGGTGCCGCAGCGTCCGGACGCCGTCCTCGGCGGCCAGCTCGGGACGCAGCGCGGCGAGCTGCCGGTCGGACAGGCCGGCCCGCTTGGCCCGGCGCAGCAGGGCGGCGTCGAGCACCGGCGCGTCCACGATCTCGGCGCGCAGCTCGACCAGCGAGGCGATCTGGTCCAGGAACCACGGGTCCATGCCGCCGGACGCCTCGGACACCTCGGCGATCGACGCGCCGAGGCGCAGCGCCCGCTCGACCGTGTAGAGCCGGCCGTCGTGCGGCGTGCGCAGCGCCGCGAGGGTGTTCTCCTTCGTCGCGCCCTCCGGGTCCGGAGTGGTCCAGAAACCGGATGACTTGGTCTCCATCGAGCGCATCGCCTTGTTCAGCGCCTCGGTGAAGTTGCGGCCCAGGCTCATCGCCTCGCCCACCGACTTCATCGTGGTGGTCAGCTCCGGGTCGGCGCCGGGGAACTTCTCGAACGCGAACCGGGGGATCTTCACCACCACGTAGTCGAGCGTCGGCTCGAACGCGGCGGGCGTCTTCAGCGTGATGTCGTTGGGGATCTCGTCGAGCGTGTAGCCGATGGCGAGCTTCGCGGCGATCTTCGCGATCGGGAAGCCGGTGGCCTTCGACGCCAGCGCGGAGGAACGCGACACCCGCGGGTTCATCTCGATCACGACGATCCGGCCGTCGGCCGGGTTCACCGCGAACTGGATGTTGCAGCCGCCGGTGTCCACACCGACCTCGCGCAGCACCGCGATGCCGAGGTCACGCAGCCGCTGGTACTCCCGGTCGGTGAGCGTCATCGACGGCGCGACGGTGACGCTGTCGCCGGTGTGCACACCCATCGGGTCGACGTTCTCGATCGAGCAGACCGCCACCACGTTGTCGTGGCGGTCGCGCATCAGTTCGAGCTCGTACTCCTTCCAGCCGAGCACGCTCTCCTCGATGAGCACCTCGTGCACCGGGCTGGCCGCCAGGCCGGAACCGGCGATGCGCTCCAGGTCCTCGTCGGTGTGCGCCATGCCGGAACCGAGGCCGCCCATGGTGAACGACGGCCGGATGACCACCGGCAGGCCCAGCTCGGCGACCGTCTCGCGGACCTCGTCCATCGAGTGGCAGACCCGCGACCGCGGCACCAGCGCCGACGGATCGTCCAGGCCCAGCCGTACGCCGGCCTTCGCGACGATCTCCTTGAACAGCTGCCGGTCCTCGCCCCGGTTGATCGCCTCGATGTTCGCGCCGATCAGCTCGACGCCGTACTTCTCCAGCACGCCCGCCTCGTGCAGCGCGACAGCGGTGTTCAGCGCGGTCTGCCCGCCGAGCGTCGGCAGCAGCGCGTCCGGGCGCTCCTTGGCGATGACCAGCTCGACGAACTCCGGGGTGATCGGCTCGACGTACGTGGCGTCGGCGAACTCCGGGTCCGTCATGATCGTCGCCGGGTTGGAGTTGACCAGGCTGACCCGGATCCCCTCGCTGCGCAGCACGCGGCAGGCCTGGGTGCCGGAGTAGTCGAACTCGCAGGCCTGTCCGATCACGATCGGCCCGGAGCCGATCACCAGGACGTGCTTGAGGTCGGTCCGCTTAGGCATTCTTTCCGCCTTCACTGTGGTTCCGGTCGAAGCCACGGCCTTCGATCAACTCGGCGAAACGGTCGAAGAGGTAGTCCGCGTCGTGCGGGCCGGCCGCCGCCTCCGGGTGGTACTGGACGGTGAAGGCGGGCACGTCCACGGCCCGCAGGCCCTCGACCACGTTGTCATTGAGGCAGACGTGTGACACCTGGACACCGCCGAACTCGGTCTGGATCACCTGATCCGGCACCACGGCGCCGTCCCCGGCACCCGGCACCTGCACCGCGAAGCCGTGGTTGTGGCTGGTCACCTCGACCTTGCCGGTGGCCCGGTCGAGCACCGGCTGGTTGATGCCGCGGTGGCCGTACCCGAGCTTGTAGGTGCCGAAGCCGAGCGCCCGGCCGAGGATCTGGCTGCCGAAGCAGATGCCGAACAGCGGGATCCGCCGGGTCAGCACCTCCCGGGCCAGCGCCACCGGGCCGTCGGCGGTCGCCGGGTCGCCCGGGCCGGGCGAGAAGAAGACCGCGTCCGCGCCGGTGGCGAGCAGGTCCTCGATCGTCGACCCGGCGGGCAGCACGTGGGTGGTGACGCCGCGGGCGGCGAGCCGGCGCGGCACGTTGCGCTTGATGCCCAGGTCCACGGCGGCCACCGTGAACCGGTGCTCGCCCTGCGCCTCGACGACGTACGGCTTGGCGGTGGTCACCTCGTCGGACAGGTTCGCGCCGACCATCTGCGGCGAGCGGCGGACCCGCTCCAGCAGGGCGGCCGGGTCGTCCTCGACGCTGGAGATGCCGACCCGCATCGCGCCGCGCTCGCGCAGGTGCCGGGTCAGCGCCCGGGTGTCCACGCCGCTGATGCCGACGACGCCCTCGGCGGCGAGCCGGTCCTCCAGGCCGCCGCCGGCCCGCCAGTTGGAGCTGATCCGGGCCGGGTCGCGCACCACGTACCCGGCCACCCAGATCCGGTCGGACTCGTCGTCCTCGCTGTTGACGCCGGTGTTGCCGATGTGCGGCGCGGTCTGCACCACCACCTGCCGGTGGTACGAGGGGTCGGTGAGCGTCTCCTGGTAGCCGGTCATGCCGGTGTTGAAGACGGCCTCGCCGAAGGTCTCCCCGACGCTGCCGTACGCCTCGCCGTGGAACGTGCGCCCGTCCTCCAGGACGAGGATCGCCGATCTACGCTTCACCATTACCGGGCCCGCCTTTCGTTCGCGACTGCGGGACTCCGCTCCGCTGCGTTCCTCGCGCTCACTTGACAGCCTTTCCGTCCAGGACCGTCGGCTCGCCACGCAGGAAGGTCGCCACGATGCGACCCGGCAGCGTCATGCGGGCGTACGGGGTGTTGCGACTGCGACTGGCCAGCTCCGCCGGTTCGACGACGCGCCGGGCGGCCGGGTCGACCAGGGTCAGGTTGGCCGGTACGCCGGGCGCCGGGTCGAGGCCGTGCCCGGCCAGCCCGGCGATCCGGGCCGGCGTGCGGGACATCCGCTCGGCGATCAGGTCCCAGCGGGGGCCGAACACGTCGAGCGCGATCGACAGCGCCGTCTCCAGGCCGAGCATGCCCGGCCGGGCGTACGCCCACTCGCACTCCTTGTCCTCCACGGCGTGCGGGGCGTGGTCGGTGGCGATGATGTCGATCACGCCCTCGGCCAGCGCCTCCCGCAGCGCGGCGATGTCGGTGGCGGTGCGCAGCGGCGGGTTGACCTTGAAGACCGGGTCGTAGCTCTCCGCTTTCTCGTCGGTCAGCAGCAGGTGGTGCGGCGTCACCTCGGCCGTGACCCGTACCCCGCGCGCCTTGGCCTGACGCAGCACCTCGACGCTGCCGGCGGTGGAGACGTGGCAGACGTGCAGCCGGCTGCCGACGTGCTCGGCCAGCAGCACGTCCCGGGCGATGATCGCCTCCTCGGCGACGGCCGGCCAGCCGGTCAGGCCGAGGCGGGTGGACACCTCGCCCTCGTGCATCTGCGCGCCCTCGGTCAGCCGGGGCTCCTCGGCGTGCTGGGCGATCACGCCGTCGAACGCCTTGACGTACTCCAGCGCCCGGCGCATCAGCCGCGGGTCGGACACGCAGTGCCCGTCGTCGGAGAAGATCCGCACCCCGGCGGCCGAGTCGGCCATCGCGCCCAGCTCGGCCAGGCGCTCGCCGGCCAGCCCGACGGTGACCGCGCCGATCGGCTGCACGTCGACCAGGCCGGCCTCCCGGCCGAGCCGCCAGACCTGCTCCACCACGCCCGCGGTGTCGGCCACCGGGGAGGTGTTCGCCATCGCGCACACCGCCGTGTAGCCGCCGAGTGCCGCCGCCCGGGAGCCGGACTCGACCGTCTCGGCGTCCTCCCGGCCGGGCTCGCGCAGGTGGGTGTGCAGGTCGACCAGGCCGGGCAGCGCGACCAGGCCGGTCGCGTCGATGACTGTGGCGTCGTCCGCGGCGAGCCCGCGGCCCGTCCCGGCCACCACGCCGTCGCGGATGAGCAGGTCGGTCGGCTCGCCGCCGACGATGCTGACGCCTGTGATGAGGTACGCGGTCACCGGTTGTTCCCTCCGAGCAGCAGGTAGAGCACGGCCATCCGCACGGAGACCCCGTTGGCGACCTGTTCGACGATGGTGGAGCGGGGCGAGTCGGCCACCTCGGGCGTGATCTCCATGCCCCGGTTCATCGGGCCGGGGTGCATGACGATCGCGTGCTCGGGCAGCCGGCGCATGCGCGGCCCGTCGAGCCCGTAGCGTCGGGCGTACTCGCGGGCCGACGGGAAGTAGGAGTCACCCATCCGCTCGCGCTGCACCCGCAGCATCATCACCACGTCCACATCTGGGAGAACGGCGTCGAGGTCGTAACAGACGTCGGTGCCGGTGGCCAGGGCGGCGGCGATGTCGACCGGGATGAGGGTGGGCGGGCCGACCAGTGTCACCTTCGCGCCGAGGGTGGACAGCAGCAGCACGTTGGAGCGGGCCACCCGGGAGTGCAGCACGTCGCCGACGATCGCCACGTGCAGGCCGTCGAGGCGGCCCAGCCGGGACCGCATCGTGTACGCGTCGAGCAGCGCCTGGGTGGGGTGCTCGTGGGTGCCGTCACCGGCGTTGACCACCGATCCGTCCACCCACTCGGCGAGCCGGTGCGGTGCGCCGGAGGCGGGGTGCCGGACGACGACCGCGTCCGCGCCCATGGCCTGGAGCGTGAGCGCGGTGTCCTTCAGGCTCTCCCCCTTGGCCACGCTGGAGCCCTTGGCGGAGAAGTTGATCACGTCGGCGCTGAGCCGCTTGGCGGCCGCCTCGAACGAGATCCGGGTGCGGGTGGAGTCCTCGTAGAAGAGGTTGACCACGGTGCGCCCGCGCAGCGCGGGCAGCTTCTTGACCTCGCGGCCGGCCACCGTCGCCATCTCCGCGGCGGTGTCCAGGACCAGGGTGGCGGTGCCGGCGTCCAGATCGGCGCCGGAGAGCAGGTGCCGGATCATGCGTGTCGCCGCCTTTCGTTCGCGACTGCGGGGCTCCGCTTCGCTGCGCTCCTCGCGCTCACAGTGAGCCTCCGTACAGCCGTACCTCGTCACTGCCGTCGGTCTCGGCGAGGGTGACCTTGACGTTCTCGGCCAGGGCGGTGGGGATGTTCTTGCCGACGTAGTCGGCGCGGATCGGCAGCTGGCGGTGGCCGCGGTCGACAAGGACCGCGAGCTGCACGGACGCCGGCCGGCCGACGTCGCTGAGCGCGTCCAGCGCGGCCCGCACGGTGCGGCCGGAGAACAGCACGTCGTCGACGAGGATCACCCGCTTGCCGTCGATCCCGCCGGGCGGCAGGTCGGTCGGGCCGACCGCGCGGGTGGCGTGCCGGCGCAGGTCGTCGCGGTAGAGCGTGATGTCGAGCACGCCGACCGGGACTGTGACGTCCTCGAAGGTGCTGATCCGGGCCGCGAGGCGGTGGGCGAGCGGCACGCCCCGGGTGGGGATGCCGAGCAGCACGGTGTCGGCGGCGCCCTGGGTCTTCTCCAGGATCTGGTGGGCGATGCGGTCGACCACCCGCGACACGTCCGCTGCGGCGAGGATCACCTTCACCGAGGGTTGTCGCGGCGGCGACGAGTGGGCAGCCGGTGGGTAGGCCACGGCGGACCTCCTTCCCCGCCTCACGGGACGGGTCGTTAAAGGACGTCTGGTCTGCTCCGGCAGGCCCGCGCGGGGCCCGGACCGGGGCTTCACGCCACGTTACCAGCGGTCACCGGGCTGCCCGCCGCCGGTCCTGACCTGCTGGTCAGCCCGGAGAAATGGGGACAAGCCACACGTGGGTGCCGGACCCGGTGGACGGCAACACTTGACCACATGTCGCAATCCCCGTACCGTCACGCTCCGTAGCGATAGCTCGGGGAACCCGAACAGCACTGGGAGTGTCCGAATGCCCTCTGAATACGCCAAGTCGCTGGGCGCCCGCCTGCGCTCCATCCGCCAGCAGCAGGGCCTGTCCCTGCAGGGGGTGGAGGAGAAGTCGAACGGGCGGTGGAAGGCCGTGGTGGTCGGCTCGTACGAGCGCGGCGACCGCGCCGTCACCGTGTCCCGCCTGGCGGAGCTGGCCGACTTCTACCGCGTTCCCGTCTCGGAGCTGCTGCCCGACGGCAGCGGGGTGCGTCACGAGCCCACCAGCAAGATCGTCCTGGACCTGGAGCGGCTCTACGACGAGGCCTCCGAGGACCTCGCGTACGTGGCCCGCTACGCGCGCGCCATCCAGCAGCAGCGCGGCGACTACAACGGCCGGGTGCTCTCGATCCGCGCCGACGACCTGCGCGCCCTCGCGATCGTCTACGACGCCTCGCCGTCGGGCCTGATCGAGCGGCTGACCGAGCACGGCGTGCTGGTCGCCGACCCGCGGGCGTTCTTCGCGTCCTGACATCCCCCGTACGACGAAAGGGCCCGTGCCGGTCGGCACGGGCCCTTCGTCGTTGCGGCGCGTCAGCGCGTGGCGTACTCGGCGATCCGGCCGAGGATGCCGTTGAGGAAGCGGGGCGAGTCGTCGGTCGACATCTGCCGGGCCAGCTCCACGGCCTCGCTGATCGCCACCGCGTCGTCGATCTCGTCGACGTAGAGCAGCTCGTACACGGCGATCCGGGCCAGGTTGCGGTCGACCACCGGCATGCGCTCCAGCGTCCACCCCTCGGCGTAGCTGGCGATCGTCTCGTCGATCCGGTCGAGGTGCGCCGCCACGCCCTCGACCAGCCCGACCGCGTAGCCGAGGTGGTCGGGGCGCGGCTGCTCGATCCGTTCCAGGTAACCGGCGAGCACCTCGACCGGCGGGCGGTCCCGCAGGTCGGCCTCGAAGAGCACGTCCAGCGCCCGCTTGCGCGCCTTGCGGCGCGCCGGCATCTGCTGCTTGGGGCCCTCGGCCATCAGGCTCGGCCGAGGTAACGGCCGTCGCGGGTGTCGACCTTGATCTTCTCACCGGTGGTGATGAACAGCGGCACCTGCACGGTCGCGCCGGTCTCGACGGTGGCCGGCTTGTTGCCGCCGGTCGAGCGGTCGCCCTGCAGGCCCGGCTCGGTGTAGGTGACCTCGAGCACGACCGAGGTCGGCAGCTCGATGTACAGCGGCACGCTCTCGTGGGTGGCGACGGTCGCCTCGGCCTCGGGGAGGAGGTAGTTGGCGGCCTCGCCGACGGTGCCGCCGGGGACGGTGATCTGGTCGAACGTCTCCAGATCCATGAAGACGTAGTCCTCGCCGTCGGCGTACAGGTACTGCATGGTGCGCTTGTCCACGGTCGCGGTCTCGACCTTGGTGCCCGCGTTGAAGGTCTTGTCGACCACCTTGCCGGACAGCACGTTCTTCAGCGTGGTGCGCACGAAGGCACCACCCTTACCGGGCTTGACGTGCTGGAACTCGACGACGGCCCACAGCTCGCCGTCCAGGTTGAGTACCAGGCCGTTCTTCAGGTCGTTGGTGGTGGCCATTTCCTGCCTTGATCATCAATTGGCGGACAGACCGGCCAAGTCTACTCGCTCTGTCGAATCGGACTCGCGCCACGGAACGGACCGGCTCAGGCTCCTGCGGCGAGCCGGGCGGCCAGGTGGTGCAGCGCCAGCCGGTAGCCGTCCACGCCCAGGCCGCAGATCACGCCGGTGGCCACCGCGGAGACCACCGAGTGGTGCCGGAACTCCTCCCGGGCGTGGATGTTGGAGATGTGCACCTCGACCAGGGGGCCGCGCAGCATGGCGCAGGCGTCCCGGACCGCGATCGAGTAGTGCGACCAGGCCGCGGGGTTCAGCACCACCGCCGCCGCCTCGTCGGCCGCCTCGTGCAGCCAGGCGAGCATCTCGTGCTCGGCGTCGGTCTGCCGGACCACCACGTCCAGGCCCAGCTCCCGGCCGTGCCGTTCACAGTCGGCCACGAGCTGGGCGTAGCTGGTCACCCCGTACACGTCGACCTGGCGGGTGCCGAGCCGGCCCAGGTTCGGCCCGTTGAGCACGTACACCCTCACGAGCTGATCTCCGCGTACGCGGCGGCGAGCAGGTCGTCCGGCAGCGCCTCCATGATCGCCGGGCGGGCGAGCCCGTCGAGCACCACGAACCGCAGCCGGCTGCCCCGGGCCTTCTTGTCCACCCGCATCGCGGCGAGCAGCTCCGGCCAGGCGTCGGCCCGGTAGCCGGTGGGCAGGTCGAGCGCGGCCAGCACCCGGCGGTGCCGCTCGGCGTCGGCCGCGTCGAGCCGGCCGGCGAGCCGGGCCAGCGTGGCGGCGTACACCAGGCCGACCGCCACCGCGTGACCGTGCCGCCAGCGGTAGCCCTCCACCTTCTCGATCGCGTGCGCCAGCGTGTGCCCGTAGTTGAGCACCTCGCGTACCCCGGATTCGCGCAGGTCCCCGGCGACCACGCCGGCCTTCACGCGGACCGCGCGTTCGACCAGTTCCCGCAGCACCGGCCCGGCCGGGTCCAGCGCGGCGGCCGGGTCGTCCTCGACCAGGTCGAGGATGACCGGGTCGGCGATGAAACCGCACTTGACCACCTCGGCCATCCCGGCGGCCAGGTCGGCCGGGGGCAGGCTGTCCAGAGTCGCCAGGTCGGCCAGCACGCCGGCCGGCGGGTGGAACGCGCCGACCAGGTTCTTGCCGGCGGCGGTGTTGATGCCGGTCTTGCCGCCCACTGCGGCGTCGACCATGCCGAGCAGCGACGTGGCGACCGGCACCCAGCGCACGCCGCGCAGCCAGGTGGCAGCGACGAACCCGGCCAGGTCGGTGACCGCGCCGCCGCCCACCCCGACCACCGCGTCGGTACGGGTGAACCCGGCGTCGCCGAGCCGGTCCCAGCAGGCCGCCGCCACGTCGACGTGCTTGCCCGCCTCCGCGTCCGGCACCTCGATCAGCAGCGGCGTCACGCCGCCCTCGCGGACACCGTCGGCGAGCCGGTCGGCGAGTGCCTTGAGCGGCGGCGCGTGCAGGAAGGCCACCCGCTCGGCGCCCGGCAGCAGCCGGGGCGGCGGGTTCAGCAGGTCACGTCCCACGAGCACGTCGTACGGCCGCTCGCCGCCGACCGGGATCCGGGTCACCTCGTCCATCGCGGGCAGCCTAGTCCAGCGCGCCGCCCCCGCGCGGCGACTGTCCACTCCCTGGGTGTTTGACCGGCCGCACCGCGGGTAGGGCGGCCGGAATGAGCGAGACGAGGGCACACGCGACCCGACCGGAGTCCGCGACGAGCATCCGGCTGCCCGCCACGATCCTCGGCGTCGGGCTGGGCGGCTTCGTCGACGGCATCGTCCTGCACCAGGTCCTCCAGTGGCACCACATGCTCAGCAGCACCGGCAGCGACCGGATCGGCGTGCGTGAGTACCCGGTGGACACCGTGCCCGGGTTGCAGATGAACACGCTCTGGGACGGCCTGTTCCACGTGGTCACCTGGGTGGCGGTGCTGACCGGTCTGGCCCTGCTCTACTCCCGGGTCACCCACTCGCGGGGCCGGCTGTGGCGCTCGCCGATGCTGTGGGGCTGGGCGCTGATCGGCTGGGGCCTGTTCAACCTGGTCGAGGGCATCGTCGACCACCACCTGCTCGGCATCCACCACGTCCGCGGCGGCCCGAACCAGCTCTGGTGGGACCTCGGGTTCCTCGCCCTCGGCGTGGTGCTGATCGCTGCGGGCTGGGCGATCCAGCGCCGGGCCCGCGCGGTGGACCTCTGCCCGCCGGAGCGCCGGTGACAGTGGCCCACGCCGGGCATGCCGACGGTGGCTTCCCGGTGACCGCGCTGATCCCGGTGGCGATGTCCTGGGCGTACCTGGCCGCCGCGCTGCGGCTGCGCGACCCGGGCGGGCCGGGCTGGCCGCACGCCCGCACGGCGAGCTTCGGTCTGGGCGCGCTGCTGCTGGTGGCCGGGCTGCTGTGGCCGGCCGGCGACTTCGTCGGGCACATGTGGCAGCACCTGCTGATCGGCATGCTCGCGCCGCTGGCGCTGGTGCTCGGCGCACCGGTCACGCTGCTGCTGCGCACGCTGGACCGGCGTACCGGCCGGGCCCTGGTCCACCTGCTGCGGCATCCGGTAGCGCGGGTGCTCGGCCACCCGGTGACCGGCCTGCTGCTCACCGCGGGCGGGCTCTGGCTGCTCTACCTCACCCCGCTGTACCGGGCCACCTTGGACAGCCCGGCCCTGCACACGCTGGTGAACCTGCACTTCCTGCTGAGCGGCTGCCTGTTCGCCTGGTCGATCGCCGGGCCGGACCCGGGACCGCACCGCCCGCGCGTACCGGTGCGGCTGGTGGTGATCGGGGTCGGGGTGGCCGCGCACGCCACCATCGCCCAGTTGCTCTACGCCGGGCTGTTCGTGGACGTGCCGGCCACCGCCGCCGAGCTGCGGGCCGGGGCCACGCTCATGTACTACCTGGGTGACCTGGCCGAGATCGCGCTGGCGCTCGCGCTGCTCGCCACCTGGCGGCCCGAACCGGCCCGGCGCCGCCGCGCCGGACGCCGGACGGCCAGGGCCGCTGCGGCCAACGCCTGACCGGCGCGCCTTCTCACCCGCCCATGGCGTTCCACCCAGCGGCGTCCTCCACGCCGACTGGAACGCCGCGGGTGCCACAACGCTCGGGAGACACCCACGGCGTTCCACTCATCCGCGGCATCCCCGCCGACTGGAACGCCACGGGTGTCACAACGCCCGCGAGACACCCACGGCGTTCCACCGAGAGAGCCGGACACGGCGGGGGCGGGGCGTTGTCAGGGTTTGAGCAGGGCGGCGATCTCCGCGGCCAGCTCCTGCGGGGTACGGCCGTCGGTGACCACAGTCGCGGTCGCCACCTCGGCGTAGAGCGGGCGGCGCTGGTCCATCAGGTGCTTGAGCGTGGCGCGCGGGTTCAGCGCGAGCAGCGGCCGCCCGGCGCCCAGACCGACCCGCTTGACCGCGTCGGGCAGCTCCACCGACAGGTGCACCACCGTGTGGCCGATCAGCGCGGCCCGGTTCTCCTCGGCCAGGACCGCGCCGCCGCCGACCGCGAGCACGCCCGCGTGCGACGCGAGCGCCGCCGCCACGGCGGCCCGTTCGAGGGTACGGAAGTGCTCCTCGCCCTCGTCCACGAAGATCTCCGGGATGGGCTTGCCGGCGAGGTTCTCGATGTCGGCGTCGGTGTCCCGGAAGTCGACGCCGAGCGCCTCGGCGAGCGCCGTGCCGACAGTGGTCTTGCCGGAGCCGGGCGCCCCGACCAGCACGCAGACCGGCCGGGTGCTCATTTGATCACCAGGCTGTCGAGGTAACCGTTGAGGTTGCGGCGCATCTCGGCAATCGAGTCGCCGCCGAACTTCTCCACCGCCGCCTCGGCCAGCACCAGCGCGACCATCGCCTCGGCCACCACCGCAGCGGCCGGGACCGCGCACACGTCGGAGCGCTGGTTGATCGCGGTGGCCGGCTCGCCGGTGGTCACGTCGATGGTGGCGAGCGCCCGGTTCAGCGACGAGATCGGCTTCATGGCCGCCTTCACCCGAAGCGGCTCACCCGTGGTGATGCCGCCCTCCAGGCCACCGGCCCGGTCGGTGATCCGCCGCACCCCGGTGGCGGTGGGCACGATCTCGTCGTGCGCCTCCGAACCGCGCGAGCGGGCCTGCTGCCAGCCGTCGCCGATCTCCACGCCCTTGATCGCCTGGATCGACATGAGCGCGGTCGCGAGGCGGGCGTCGAGCTTGCGGTCCCACTGCACGTGGCTGCCCAGGCCCGGCGGCACCCCGTACGCGAGCACCTCGACCACGCCGCCGAGCGTGTCGGCGGCCTTCTTCGCGGCGTCGACCTCGGCGACCATCCGGGCGCTTGCCTCGGCGTCGAGGCAGCGCAGCGGGTCGGCGTCGATGCGCGCGGCGTCCTCCGGCGTGGGGCGCAGCCCCGGCTTGACCGCCACCGGGCCCAGCTCGACCACGTGGGAGACGATCTCGACGCCGAGCGCCTGGCGTACGAGCGCCTTGGCGACGGTGCCCACCGCGACCCGGGCGGCGGTCTCCCGGGCGCTGGCGCGCTCCAGGATCGGCCGGGCGTCGGTGTGCCCGTACTTCTGCATGCCGGCCAGGTCGGCATGACCCGGGCGGGGACGGGTCAGCGGCGCGTTGCGGGCCTGGCTCGCCAGCTCCTCCGGGTCGACCGGGTCGGCGGCCATCACTGTGCGCCACTTGGGCCACTCGGAGTTGCCGACCCGGATCGCCACCGGGCTGCCGAGCGTCACCCCGTGCCGGAGCCCGCCGATGATCTCGACCTCGTCCTGCTCGAACGACATCCGGGCACCCCGGCCGTAGCCGAGCCGGCGCCGGGCCAGCTCGCCGGAGATCTCCCCGGTGGTCACCTCGATGCCGGCGGGTACGCCCTCCAGCATCGCGACGAGGGCGGGTCCGTGCGATTCACCTGCAGTCAGCCAGCGCAACACGACGGTCAGTCTGTCACGCCCGGTGGTCACCGGCGTACGCCGCCCGCCGCGTCCCGCCAACCGGACAGGCCACCTCCGTACGCTGGTCCGCCGCCCGACGGGTGAGGTGTTAACAGGGGACCCTTCCTCTACCGGAGGCGTTAAGAAGGGGCCCTTCCTTACACCGGCAGCGCGGCGCGCATCGCGGTGCGTGGGGCGGTGACGCCGGTGAAGTGCTCGAACTGGCCGAACGCCTGGGCCAGCAGCAGGTCCAGCCCGGAGACCACCCGGCACCCGGCGGCGAGCGCCGCCGCCGCGAGCGGCGTGGGCCACGGGTCGTAGACCACGTCGAAGAAGACCGACTCCGGCCGCCAGTCGAAGTTGTCAGCCAGGGGGTCGGCGACGCCCTTGGGCACTGTGGAGATCACCAGGTCGGCGCGGGCGTGGGAGGGTGCGCCGTCCCACTCGGCGCCAGCGAGCGGCACCCCGGCCGCCGCCGCGACCGGGCGCAGCTCGTCGACCGCCTCCGGGCGGCGGGCCACCACAGTCACCTCGGCCGCCCCGATCCGGGCCGCCGCCGCGATGGCCGCCCGGGCGGTGCCACCCGCACCGAGCACGGTGACGACCGCCCCGGCCACGCAGCCGGCGCCGGTGAGCACCTCGACCATGCCGGTGACGTCGGTGTTGTCCGCGTACCAAGTGCCGTCTTGTCGGCGTACCAGCGTGTTGGCGGCGCCGACGGCGGCGGCGGCCGGCGAGACCTCGTCGGCCAGCGCGAGCGCCACCTCCTTGCCCGGCATGGTCACCGACAGCCCGGCCCATTCGGGGCCGAGGCCCGCGACCAGGCCGGGCAGCTCGTCGGCGCCGGCTTCGATCCGGGTGTACGACCAGCCGGTCAGCCCGGCCGCCGCGTACCCGGCGGTGTGGATCACCGGGGAGAGCGAGTGGGCGATCGGCCTGCCGACCACGGCGGCGCGGCGGGGATCGGCCATCAGATGATCCCGGCCTCCCTGGCCTTCTGCTCGTTGCGCTTCTGCTCGGCGTAGGTCTCGGCGAACGCGGAGCGGCCGTCCCTGCTGATCGCCACGAAGTAGAGCCACTTGCCGTCCGGCGGGCTCAGCGCGCCTTCCAGCGCCTCCTTGCCGGGGTTGTTGATCGGCGAGGGGACCAGCCCGCGCAGCTTGCGGTTGTACGGGTTCTTCGGGTTGTCCAGCTCGGCGGCGGTCATGTCCTTGGACGCCTTGGTCTTCTGCCCGGTCAGCTCCAGGTAGTAGTTGACCGTGACGTCCATCTCGAGGCAGTTGCAGGGGAACTCGCCGTAGACCCGGTTGTAGGCCACCCGGGCGACCTTGCCCAGGTCGGCCTTGTTGCCGGCCTCGGCCTGCGCGAGCGAGGCGACGATCAGCGCCTCGTACGGGGTGATGCCGCCGCGATCTTTCTGCACCTTCTCCGCGTACTGCATGCCGGAGGTGACGGTGAGGAAGTTGTCCACCATCAGCTTGAGCACCGTCTCGGCGGTGGCCTTCGGTGGGATCTCGTAGGTGTCCGGGAACAGGAAGCCCTCGATCGACGGGTTGACCTTCTTGCCGTCGGAACGCTTGAACCACCAGTCCGGTACGCCGAGCGCCTCCGGATCCTTCGCCGCGGCCTCGAAGTCCTTGACCGGGATGTCGGTCTTCTCGGAGAGCCGCTTGTAGACCGTCTTCGCGGTGAGGCCCTCGGGAATGGTGATCCCGTTGACGATCTTGTTCTTGAGGTCCAGCAGGGCCACGACCGCCGCGTCACCGCTCATCTGCTTGCGCATCTTGTACGTGCCGGGCTGGATGTTCTTGCTGCGCGAGTTCTCCTCGGCGGCCTCGATGAACGCCTTGGTGCTCTTCACCACGTCGGCCGCGACGAGCGCGTCGGCCATGTCGGCGATCAGCGCGCCCTGCTTGATCTCGACGGTCACCTCGCCGGTGCCGGAGCCGTCGTAGTCGGGTGTGACGAAGTAGTTCTGGACCCGGTCGAAGCCGTAGAACGCGCCGCCGCCGATGCCGCCCAGCAGGACCAGCGCGAGAGCGAGTGCGAGAAGGGTCTTGCCCCGGCCGCCGCCGGACTTGCCCTGGCGACGGCGCACCGCGCCGCGCCGGTGCCGGCCCTTCTCCCCCCTGTCCGGCTCGTCGAACCCCAGATCAAGATCGTCGATCATTGCGTCCGCCTCCGCTGTGCGTCCAGCCAGCTCTGCAGAATCTCCACCGCGGCGGCCTGGTCGACCACCGCTCGTTGGCGCTTTCCCCGGACGCCCCGTTCGGCCAGCCTACGACTCGCGACGACGGTAGACATCCTCTCGTCCGTCAGCGTCACCGGAATCGGCCTCATTACATCAGCCAATCGGCTGGCATATGCTGATACGTTCAGCGTCGCGGGGCCGTGCTTCCCGGCGAGATTGACCGGCAGCCCGACCACGATCCCCACCGCCTCGTGCTCGGCGGCGAGCCGGACCAGCTCGGCCATGTCGGCGGGCACCGCGTCCGGTTCCGCGGTCAGATCACGGGCCAGCGTCACCAGGGGCGTGGCGAGGATGCCGTGCGGATCACAGCGCGCCACCCCCACCCGGACCTGGCCGACGTCGACACCCAGCCGGACGCCACGGGACACCTCACTCACGGGCGGACACCTCCCCGCCGGTACGGGCCAGGGCGGACCGGGTGGTCCGCCCTGGCGTACATCCGTGCACTCATGCCGTGCCGGCTGGGCATGCCCTCACGGCCCTCGCTCCGCTCGGTGCGTTCGCTCATGCCGTGCCGGCCGGGCATGCCCTCACGGCCCTCGCTCCGCTCGGTGCGTTCGCTCATGCCGCGTCGGCGACCGCCCGCTCGACGGTGACCAGCAGGTTCGGCGCCTCCGTCGCGGGCAGGCCGCCGCCCTGGGCCAGGTCGTCGCTACCGCCGCCCCGGCCGGAGAACGCCGCCTTGACCAGGTCCTTCGCGCTCAGGTTCCGCCCCCGGGCGGCCTGGTTGACGGCCACCACGAGCGACGCCTTGCCGTTGGCCCGGGCGGCCACCGCGATCACAGCCGGGCGGGCCGCGTCGATCCGGCCCCGGATCTCCTGAGCGAGGGTCCGCACGTCGTTCGCCGCCGCGCCCTCCGGCGCCTCGGTGCCGACGTACGCGACGCCGCGCACATCCTTCGCCTGCGCCGCCAGGGCGCCGGCCCCGCCGAGCACGAGCTGGGCGCGCAGCTTCTCCAGCTCCTTCTCCGCGTCGCGCAGCTGGGTGACCGTCTGCTCCACCCGGTCGGCGACCTGCTCCCCCGGCACCCGGAACAGCTCGGCCAGCCGGGACACCAGCAGGTGCTCACGGGCCAGGAAGCCGAACGCGTCCATGCCGACGAGCGCCTCGATCCGGCGTACGCCGGAACCCACCGACGCCTCGGAGAGGATCTTCACCAGGCCGAGCTGGGCGGAGCGGGCCACGTGCGTGCCGCCGCACAGCTCGCGGGCGTAGTCACCGACCTCGACGACCCGGACCCGCTCGCCGTACTTCTCGCCGAACAGGGCCATCGCCCCGATCCGCCGGGCCTCCTCCTGGCTGGTGACGAACGCGTGCACCTCCAGGTCGGCCAGCAGCACCTCGTTGACCTGCTGCTCGACGTCGTGCAGCACGCTCGGCGCCACACCCGTCGGGGTGTTGAAGTCGAACCGCAGCCGGCCCGGCGCGTTCAGCGAACCCGCCTGGGTCGCCGACTCACCGAGGAAGTTGCGCATCGTCTGGTGCACCAGGTGCGTGGCGGTGTGCGAGCGGGAGATCGCCCGGCGGCGGGACACGTCGATCTCGGCGTACCCGGTCTCCCCGGAACGCACCTCGCCGCGCACCACCTTGGCCCGGTGCACGATCAGGCCGGGCACCGGCTGCTGCACGTCGAAGACCTCGACCTGGCCGCCGCCCACAGTGATGAGCCCCTGGTCGGGCTGCTGGCCACCACCCTCGGCGTAGAACGGGGTGGTGTCGAGCACCAGCTCGATCGTGTCACCCTCGACCGCCGCCGAGACCGCGGCGCCGCCGGACAGCAGCGCGCGTACCCGCGACTCCCGGCTCAGCTCGGTGTAGCCGGTGAACTCCACCGGACCGCCGCCGTCGAGCACCGACCGGTACGCCGACACGTCGGTGTGCCCGGTCTTGCGCGCCTGCGCGTCGGCCTTGGCCCGGCTGCGCTGGTCGGCCATCAGCCGGCGGAAGCCCTCCGCGTCGACCTGCAACCCCTGCTCGGCGGCGATCTCCAGGGTCAGGTCGATCGGGAAGCCGTACGTGTCGTGCAGCTGGAACGCCTTGTCGCCGGAGAGCGCCGCCTGGCCGGCCGACTTGGTCTCGGCGATGGCGGTGTCCAGGATCGTGGTGCCGGCGCGCAGCGTGGCCAGGAACGCGTCCTCCTCGGCGTACGCGTACTGGGAGATCCGGCCGAAGTCCTCGGCCAGCTCCGGGTACGACGGCGCCATGCAGTCGCGGGCCACCGGCAGCAGCTCGGGCAGCGCCCGGTCCTGGTAGCCCAGCAGCCGCACCGCCCGGATCGCCCGGCGCATGATCCGCCGCAGCACGTAGCCCCGGCCCTCGTTCGACGGGGTCACCCCGTCGCCGATGAGCATCAGCGAGGTACGCACGTGGTCGGCGATCACCCGCAGCCGTACGTCGTCCGGGTGCGACTCGTTGGCCGCGTGACCGGAGTGCACGCCGTAGCGCTTGCCGGTCAGCTCGGCGGCCCTGTCGAGGATCGGCTTGACCTCGTCGATCTCGTAGAGGTTGTCCACGCCCTGCAGCAGCGAGGCCATCCGCTCCAGGCCCATGCCGGTGTCGATGTTCTTCGCCGGCAGGTCACCGAGGATCGGGAAGTCCTCCTTGCCGACGCCCGGACCGCGCTCGAACTGCATGAAGACGAGGTTCCAGAACTCCAGGTAGCGGTCCTCGTCGACCTCCGGGCCGCCCTCGCGGCCGTAGGCCGGGCCGCGGTCGTAGTACAGCTCGGAGCACGGGCCGCACGGGCCGGGGATGCCCATCGACCAGAAGTTGTCGGCCTTGCCGCGGCGCACGATCCGCTCGGCCGGCACGCCGGTGGCCCGCCAGATGTCGTACGCCTCGTCGTCGTCCAGGTAGACGGTGGCCCAGATCCGCTCCGGGTCCAGCCCGAAGCCGCCCGCCTCGACCGGCTTCGTGGCCAGGTCCCAGGCGAGCGGGATCGCCCCGGACTTGAAGTAGTCACCGAAGGAGAAGTTGCCGTTCATCTGGAAGAACGTGCCGTGCCGGCTGGTCTTGCCGACCTCGTCGATGTCCGGCGTCCGGATGCACTTCTGCACGCTCGTCGCCCGCGCGTACGGCGGGGTCTGCTGGCCCAGGAAGTAGGGCACGAACTGCACCATGCCCGCGTTGATGAACAGCAGGTTCGGGTCGCTGATGGCGGGCAGCGGAGCGGACGGAACCACGGTGTGCCCGTTCGCCTCGAAGTGGGCGAGGAACCGCCGCTTGATCTCCGCCGTCTTCATCGCTGGTGGTCCTCCGGGAAAATCTCTCGGTCACCGATACGCGGGTCCTCCCGCAGCTCGGCGAACTGGTCGTCGTACACCTCGCCGCGGGCGAAGGCCTCGTGGATCTCCTGCTCACGCTCGGCCATGCCGACCCGGACGTCGTCCACGAACGCCCGGAGCGACTCGACCAGACCACCGGCGGACTCGGACAGCCCGCTGGCGATGCCGGCCGGGGTGTACGCCTGCGCCGTCCGGGTGGCCTTGCGCACCACCAGGACGCCCACGGCCAGCCCGATGCCCAGCCAGAACAACCGCCTCATGTTCTCATCCTTCCCGCGTACGCCGGCCGGGGTCAGCGGTTGCCGCGCTTGGCGGCGCGACGCTGCTGCTTGATCGTGTCGCGCACCTCGCGCTCGGTCTCGGCGTGCCGGCGGGCGGAGGCGGCCCGGCGCACGCCGTACCCGAACGCGGCCACCTTGACCAGCGGGTTCGCGGCGGCGGCGGAGACCACGGTGGCCAGGTTCGCCACGTTCGCGGTGACGTTCTGCGCGTGGCTGGTCATGGTGTCCACCTTGGCGAGCTGGAGGTTCACCCCGTCCAGCGAGGTCTGCACCTGCTCCAGCGCCACGTTGACGTTCTTCACAGTGGTGTTCACGTCGCCCAGCAGCGGCGCGGTGCGCTCGTTCACGTCGGTGATCATGCGGGTCGTCGCGTCCACGGTGTGCCGCAGCCGCAGGATCGGCACCGCGAGCACGAGCACCAGCATCAGGAACGCGCCGGCCGCGATCAGCGCAGCGATCTCTCCACCACTCACGCGAAAGTCCTCCTCAAGCAGTGTCCCGGAACCCGACGCCCCGGAACGCGCGACCGTACCTACCCACTTCGCGCCACGCCGACCCGGTCACCGGGCACGGACGGGCGTGCCAGCCCCAGACCCTACCGTCCGTGATGAAAGTCGGCTCACGACGGTGAGGGGGTCGCCTCGCCCAGCGGGTCGTCGGTCAGGGTCGGGTACGGATCCTCACCGGTGAGTGACGGATCGGTGGTCGGCGTCGGTCCGGTGCGCTCGTCGTCGATCGCGTTGCGCACCTTCACCGACACCAACGAGCCGGTGCACTCCGCCGCTGCGGGCGCGGGCGGCGCGGTCGGCGCGGGCGCCCCGTCCACCGGCGGGGGCGTGCAGGTGCGGTCGCGCACCCACAGGTCGAGCGTGAGTTCGTCCCGGCGCCAGCAGGTGTAGCTACCAGGGACCTTCTCGTCCGGGCAACGGTCGACCTTCCAGCGCCGCCAACCGTCCCCGGCCAGCGCCTCCTCGTAGACCGCGACGGTCTCCTTCCACCCCTGCTCCGACTCGACGGAGCGTTCACGCAGGCGGCAGTCCTGGAGGCACCAGCGGCTGCCGCTGACGTTGTC
The DNA here is from genome assembly GCF_007827635.1 of Micromonospora sp. CNZ296. Lineage (NCBI taxonomy): Bacteria > Bacillati > Actinomycetota > Actinomycetes > Micromonosporales > Micromonosporaceae > Micromonospora > Micromonospora sp. CNZ296. Next base: position 448,865 of record NZ_VISW01000003.1, on the reverse strand, counting down.
GACCGTGTTGCTCTGTGCCCAGGCGGGCACGGCGAGCGCGTCGAGGGTGTCGAAGACCGGGTCGCGGCTGAGCGTACGCATCCCGAAGTAGAGCGGCACCGCACCGAGCAGCACGAGGCTGACCAGGGCGAGGATGCCCAGCCGCAGCCGGCTGCGTTCGCGCATCTGCCGGCGCAGCTCCGACCGGGCGCCGCGCAGACCACCGGCCTCCGCGCCGCTGTCGTCCGGTCCGGGACCGCCGGGCCGCGGCGCGCCGCCCGCAGCGGGCCGTGGCCCCGCGGGCTCCCCCGGGGGTACGACCACAGCCGCCCGGGCCGCCGCCGGTGTCGCCGCGTTGCCCGGTCCGGTCCGGTCCGGCTCCGCTCCGGGTGGCGTCGCCCGTCCGGTGGTCCGCTCGTCCGGCGCGACCGGGCGGGCCACGCCGGCTGCCGCGCGGGCGGTCACCGGGGCACCGGGCGGCACCGGGCCGTCGCCTGCCGGCCCTCTGGCACCGGGGGCCACCGGCGGACGAGGCCCGGCACCGGGCCGGGTGTCGTCGGGGCGTGCCACCCCGCGTCCGTCGCCACCGGGTCCAGCCGGACCGGCTCCGGGTCCAGCCGGACCGGCTCCGGGGCGGCCGGCGCCGGCCGGAATCCCCCCCGTGCGATCGACGTCACCACGCGGACCGGGACCGGCCGGACCCGCGGGGGCACCACCGGGACGGCCACCGCCGGCCGGAATCCCACCCGTGCGCTCGACGTCGCCGCGCGGGCCGGGAGTGGGCGCGACACCGGGGCGGGCCGCGCCGCGGGCCGGGCCGGGCCTACCGGGCGACGGGTCGGACGGCTGAGGCCGGGCCGGGGGCACGACCGGGCCGGGCTGGTCGGGGCGGACCGCCGGTTCGGCGCGCGCCGGCACGTCGGGGCCGGGCGGTCCGGGCCGCCGGGACGGCGTACCCGGCTCGGGACGCACCGGCGGGACGGCGACGCCGGCCCGGCCGGCGGACGCTTCGGAACGGCCGGACGGCTGGTCGGCCGGAGCGCCGGCCGGGCGGCGGGTGACCGGCATGGCGGGGTCGGTGTGTGGCGTGCGACCCGCCTGCCGCAGCCAGTCGGCGGGCCGGTCGGGCCGTTGCGGCCGCGGCTCACCGGCGTCGTCACGGGCGGCCCGGCGACCGGGTGTCTCGGCGCCGACGCCGGTACCGCCCGGCTCGTCGGGCGCGGTCCGGCGGCCGTCGGGCGCGGCACCGCGGCCGGCGGGCGCGCCGCGGCGGCCGGCGGGCGGGGTCGGGCCGGTCGCCGGGCTGCCGGAGACGGGCGCGCCCGGCAGGTCCGGCGCGTTTCCGCTGCGCGGTACCGGGGAGCGGTCCGGGGCGGCCCGCCGGCCGGTGCCCGGAGTGGGCACGGCTGCGGAGCCGCCGCCAGGGGCGGGCACGTGGTGGCCGCCGGTGGGCTCGTCGTGCCGGGCGCGTCGCCCGCCACCGGAGACCGGGGCGGCGTCCGGAACGACTCGTCCGGCCGGCCCGCCGGATACGACGCCTTCCGGCGCGGCGCGACGGCCCGCACCGGAGACCGGCCGGGTACCGGGCGGAACATCGTCGGCACGGGCCCGGCGGCCCGCCCCCGAGACCGGCTGGGTGCCGGGTGCCACGTCATCGGGGCGCGCTCGGCGTCCCCCCGGAACGGGCTGGACGGCGTCGGCGTCCTCGGCGCGCGCCCGGCGGGCACCACCGGAGACCGGCTGGATGCCGGCGGTGTCGTCCGGCCGGGCCCGGCGGCCGCCGGACGGCGGCGGGATCGTCGGATCGGCCTGGTGCGGGACCTCGGGCCCGGCTCCGTGCCGGCCGCGGGGCGTCGGCGGTACGCGGCTGTCGCCGTCGGCGGGCGGGCGGCCCGGGGCGGCGGGTGCCCGGCCGGGCGGTGGCGCAGCGGGCGGGACGCGGGTGCCGGCGACGGGCGGCTGCTGGCCGGTGGGTCCGTCCACGCGGCGGCGGTACGGCGCGTCGGCCGGACGGGGCGCCTCGGGCACGCCGGGCCACGGACCGTCGACGGGGCGGCGCGGGGCACCGGCTTCGGGGCCGCCCGGCCAGGGGCCGTCACCGGGCCGGCGCGGGGCACCGGTCTCGGGACCGCCGGGGCGCACCGGCGGCGCGGCCGGACCGGGCGTGTCGGGGCGGCGCATGACCGGCGGACGCGGACCGGGCCGGCCACCACCGGGCGGCGTCTCCGGGCCGGGACGGCCACCGCCGGAGGGCGCGTCCACGACCGGTGGGCGGGCCCCCGGCGGCGTGTCCGCGGCCGGACGCCCGGGGGCCGGGGGCATGTCCACGCCGGGCCGGCCGGACGGCGGGGCGGTGTCCACGCCGGACCGTCCCGGCGGCGGAGGCGTGTCCATGCCCGGTCGACCGGGGGCCGGGGGCGCAGCCGGACCCGGACGGCCGGTCACGGGCGGCAGCGTCGGGTCGGTTCGGCCGACCGGAGCGGGCCCGCCCGGATGGGGCCGGCCGGGCGTGTGCGGCGCGGCGGGCGGCGGAACGGCCCGGCCGGGAGTCTGCGGCGCGGCAGCCGGGGGCGGAACGGCCCGGCCGGGAGTCTGGGGCGCGCCGGCCGGCGGAGTACCGGGCCGGCCGGCGGGCGAGGGTGGCGGAACCGGCTGACCGGTCGAGGGCGGCGGGGAGCCCGGTGCCGGGGGCCGCGGAGCCTGTCGGCCGCCGGGTGGCATGCCGGGGCCCGGCCCCGGTGCGGCGGCCGGGCGGGGTGGCCGGGACGGCTCGCCGTCCGGCCAGGACGGATCGGCGTCGGGCCGCGGCGCGGGCACGCCCCCGTCCGGTCCGAGTTCGCCGCCCTGCTGCTTGGCGGTGCGCAGGTCGTCGATCCAGCCGAGTTCCTCGCCGACGACAGTCGGGTCCAGCTCGGGCTCGGCCCGGCCGCGTCCCCACCGGCGGCCCTTGCCGCGCGGGTCGCGCCGCTCGTCGGGGCCGTCCGCCGGCCGCTCCGGACCACGCGCCATCACTACTGACCCCCCTCGGCGGCGTCGCTGCCGCCCTCACTCGCCCCGCTGGACTGCTCGCCGCCCCCCACCCGGGCCCCGTTCGCGGCGGCCGGGGCGCCGGCCTCCGCCCGGGTCGCCGGAGCCGGCAGCCCGCGCACGATCCGGCGCAACAGCGGCAGCCGGGTGGCCACCGCCCGCTCCGCGCCGTGCCCGCTGGGCTGGTAGTAGTCGGTTCCGACGAGGTCGTCCGGAGCGTACTGCTGGGTGACCACCCCCCGGTGGTCGTCGTGCGGGTAGCGGTAGCCGGCGCCGTGGCCGAGGCCCCGCGCGCCGGAGTAGTGGGCGTCGCGCAGCCCGCGCGGCACCGCGCCGCCACGACCCGCGCGTACGTCGGCGACGGCGGCGCCGATCGCTGTCGTGGCCGAGTTCGACTTCGGCGCGGTGGCCAGGTGGATGACCGCCTGGGCCAGGTTCAGCTGTGCCTCCGGCAGGCCCACGTACTCGACCGCGTGGGCGGCCGCGGTGGCCACGGTCAGCGCGGTGGGATCGGCCATTCCCACGTCCTCACTCGCGAAGATCACCAGCCGGCGGGCGATGAACCGGGCGTCCTCCCCGGCCACCACCATCCGGGCCAGCCAGTGCAGTGCCGCGTCCACGTCCGAGCCGCGCATGCTCTTGATGAACGCGCTCGTCACGTCGTAGTGGGCGTCGCCGTCGCGGTCGTATCGCACCGCTGCCACGTCGACCGCCTGTTCGGCCACTGCGAGGTCGATCCGGCCGGTGCCGAGCGCGGTCGCGGTGGCAGCCGCCGCCTCCAGCGCGGTGAGCGCCTTGCGCACGTCGCCCCCGGCGAGCCGGACCAGGTGGTCCTCCGCCTCCTCGGCCAGGACCAGCGCGCCGCCGAGCCCGCGTTCGTCGGCCACCGCGCGGCGCAGCAGGCCGCGTACGTCGTCGTCGTCGAGGGCCTGGAGGGTGAGCAGCACGCAGCGCGACAGCAGGGGCGAGATGACCGAGAAGTACGGGTTCTCGGTGGTCGCCGCGAGCAGCGTGACAGTGCGGTCCTCGACCGCGGCGAGAAGCGAATCCTGCTGGGTCTTGCTGAACCGGTGCACCTCGTCGATGAACAGCACCGTCGGCGGGCCGCCGGACCGGCGCTGCCGGCGGGCGGTCTCGATCACGGCGCGGACGTCCTTGACGCCCGCGGTGAGCGCGGACATCGCCACGAACCGCCGGTCGGTGGCCCGGGCCACGAGGTGCGCGATGGTGGTCTTGCCGCTGCCCGGCGGCCCCCAGAGGATCACCGACATCGGCGCCGCGCCCTCGACCAGCTGGCGCAGCGGCGCCCCCGGCGCGAGCAGGTGCTCCTGCCCGACCAGCTCGTCGATGCCGGCCGGCCGCATCCGCACCGGCAGGGGCGAGTCCGCCCGGGTGTCGGTGAAGCCGTCGGCGCCGCCCGCGCCCGCGGGTGCGCCGGCCGGCTCGCCGAGGGTGAAGAGGGCGTCCGATTCCATCACGAAGACAGTACCGGGCCGGGCCGACGACGCCGGAATCGCGCCGCCGCCCCGACCCGGGTGGTCTTTTCCGGTCAGCCGCGACCCGGCCGCCGGCCCCGGTACCACCGGCCGCCACCGCCGCCGCGCGGGCCGGAGCCGACCCCGGCCAGGTAGAGCGAGAGCAGCAGGAAGCCGATGAGCATGAGCGTCGTGGTGCTGAACAGATCGGGCGCGCCGAGGTCGGTGTTCATGAAGTCGAGCAGCAGCGCGAAGCCGAACACGATGGCCGCGAGAATGGCGAGCATGTCGTTCCTCCGGTGGGGGTTCCCAGCAGGTCGGCGACGGATGTACCCAATCGGTCTGTTCGTCAATCTCCACCGTGGAACAGGCGGTGCCTCGGCCCTCGGTACCAGCGGGGATGGTCGTACGCTGGCGGAATGATCACGGTCGACGAGTCGCTGACCGAACGGGAGGGGCTGCTCGCCGCGGCCGGCCACCACCCGTACGCCCGGCACGCGCTCCGGCGCGGCGGGGCCGTACGGGGATGGCGGCACGACGGCGCGGTCGGATGGCTGCTGCCACCGGGTGGCTGGTCGGCCGGCGGGGCGGTCGGCGCCCCCGGCCCGGCGCTCGACGTGTTCGCCGCCCAGCGGGCGGACGGGACGCTGCGGGCCGGTCAGTCGGTCAACCTGTCCCACGCCGATCCGGACGAGGTGGCCGCGCGACTGCCGGTGGCCCGGCTGACCGAGTGGGACCTCCTCTGGGCCACCGGCCCGCCGCCGCACCAGCCGGAGCAGGAGCGGGTGGTACGCCTCACCGAGGCCGACCACCCCGCCCTGGCCGCGCTGATCGAGGAGGCGTTCCCGGCCACCACGTCGCGGCCGGGCGAGCCGGGCATCGTCGACTGGTACGGCATCCGCGACGGTGACCGCCTGCTCGCCTGCGGCGCCGACCGCAGCCGCGGCGACATCGGCTTCCTGGCCGGGCTGACTGTCGCACCGAAGCATCGCGGCCGAGGGCTGGGTGCGGCGCTGACCGCCGGGATGACGTGCGCCCTGTTCGGCAGGTACGACGCCGTGGCGCTGGGCGTCTACCCGGACAACGTGGGCGCGATCCGGCTGTACCGCCGGCTCGGCTTCACCGCCGCCGAACGCCGCACCTCCGTCGAGCTCGCCTGACGCGCGACGCCCCGACGGCGTGGGTGGAACGCCATGGGTGTCGAACGACGTCCGAGACACCCATGGCGTTCCACCCGGCCGGTCGGATCAGTCGCGGCCGGCGGGAGCGGGCGCGGCCACCGCGGGGGCCGCGTCGAGGGGCGGGCCGGCGTGGCCGGGGCCGCCTACCGTCGACTCCGGTTCCACGGTGACGTCCTGCCGGGTACGGCGGGCGGCCCGCCAGGCCGGCAGGTAGAGCGGCGCGGCCACGGCGAGCATCACCGCGCCGACGACCATGGCGATGCTGACGCTCGTGGCGTCGGCCAGCGCGGTCAGCGTCACCGCGCCGAGCGCGCCGGCCGGCTGGGCGGCCATCGAGTTCAGCGAGAGCACGCTGGTCCGGTACGGGCCGTCGACCTGCCGGTGCAGCAGTCCCATGTGCAGCGGGTTCGACGCGCCGTGCACGGCGTAGCAGGCCAGGTACGCGATGAGCACACCGACCGGGCCGGCCAGCAGGCCCATGCCGACCACCGTCACGCCCTGCAGGATGCGCATCAGCGCGGCGGCCGGGGCCGCGCCGAGGCGGCGCAGCAGGAACGGGGTGAGCGCGGCACCGGCGGCGTTCGCGAGCCAGGCCGCCGTGCCGGCGGGGCCGAGCAGCGCCGCCGCGCGGTCCGGGTCACCGAGCACGTCGGCGAGGCGTACCGGGAGCAGCGACTCGAAGGTGACCATGCCGAAGCCCCAGAACAGCTCGACGGCGACCAGGGCCGCCAGCACCCGGTTGCGGCGCAGCAGCCCGACGGCCTGCCCGACCATCCGGGGCGCGTCGACCACCGAGGCGCGCAGCGCGGCCGGGCCGGACGCGGGCCGCCGCTCCGCCATCAGCGCCAGCAGCGCCACGATGGAGACGGCCTGGAGCACGGCGGCGACGATCACCGGCAGGGCCAGCGCGCTGACCGGGCCGACCGGGCCGAGCGCGACCAGGCCGCCGCTGAGCAGCGCGCCCGCGCCGATCGCGACACCGATCACGGTGCCGGCCCAGCCGAGGCCGCGCTCGTATTCGGCCTTCGGGTCGACGGCGAGCGTGGCGTCGACGTACCAGGATTCCATCGGGCCGCTGTCGAGCGCCCGGTAGACGCCCTGCAACGCCCAGACCAGGAAGAACATCCAGAACGAGTCGGCGACCGCCATCAGCGCCAGCGAGCCCAGGCCGAGCACCCAGGCGACGACCAGCACCGGCTTGCGGCCGAGTGCGTCGGCGAAGCCGCCGGTGGGCAGCTCCAGCGCCAGCACGACGAGGCCCTGCGCGGTGGCGACCAGGCCGATCTGCGACAGCGTGAGCCCGCGTTCCTGCATCAGCAGGATCATCACCGGCATGAGCAGGCCGCTGGGCAGCCAGCGCAGGCCGTACAGCGTGAGGTAGCGGAACCGGATCTGGCGTACGGACAGCGCGGTCACGGCTTCTCCTCGGTGGACGGCGGGGCGGGCCGCGGGAACGCCGCGTCCATCGGGAGGGCGGCGAGGTAGAGCTGGACCGTCTCGGCGTCGGGATCGTCGGGGTCGGTCTCGTCGCGGTGCCGCTCGAAGAGCGCGAAGACCTCCTCCTTGATCGCTTCGAGCCGGGAGACCGGGATCCGCATGAAGAAGTCGCCCATGCCGAACGCGTCGCGCCAGGCCGGTCCCCACTGGTGCCGCTGGGCGAACCAGCGTTCGGCGTGTCCGGCGAAGAAGCGGACGTAGTCGGCCTCCAGCCACTCGATCGCGGCCCGCGAGTCGGGGTCGTCGTCGAAGTCGCTCGACTCCCAGTTGGTGACGTCGTGCGCGGCCCGCCAGTAGCGCTGCCGGCCGGTGCCGAGGTTGGGGTCCTCGACCACGAGACCGACCTCGGCGAGCTGGCGCAGGTGGTAGCTGGTCGCGCCGCTGTTGGTGCCGAGCATCTCGGCCAGGGCGGTGGCGGTGGACGGGCCTGCCACGCGCAGCGCCCCGATCAGCCGCATGCGCAGCGGCTGGGCCAGCGCGCGAACCTGACGGTGGTCGATGCGTACGGCGCGTTCCTCGGGCCGCTTCTTCTCCTCCATGAGATGCACAATATCTGTGCACACTTTCCGTGCACAAGACGCTTGCAAAGAATCTGTGCAACTAGCCGTACAGCTCGGTGATCCCGCGCAGCCGGGTCCGCAGCAGCCCCGCGGCACGGCTGGAGTCCAGCACCACCTCGCCCGGACGGTGCAGTCCGGCGGCGGCGATCGTGGTCGTCCGCAGCCCGCCCGCGTCCGCCCCGTCGTGCCGGGCCACCAGCAGGCCCAGCTCGGCGCGGCTCACCGCGTCCGGCCCGGCCACGTTCAGCAGCCCGGCGTAGTCGCCCGGCACCAGCTCCAGCACCGCGGCGGCGAGGTCGGCGACGTGCACCGGGCAGCGCAGCTCGTCGGTGAACAACGTGGCCCGGCCGGCCAGCGCGTCCCGGCAGAGCTGGATCTGCTTGCTGCCCTTCCCCACGATCAGCGACGTCCGCACCAGCACGGCGCCCGGATCCACCGCCCGCACCGCCGTCTCCGCCGCCGCCTTCGCCGCCCCGTACGGGTGCAGCGGCGTGGGCACGTCCTCGTCCGCGTACGGCTTCGGGCGCCCGGCGTGCAGCGCGTCGCTGGACAGGTGCACCAGCCGGGCGCCCACCTCGGCGGCGGCGACCGCGATGTGGGCCGCCCCGTCCGCCGTGACCGCCCAGTCGTCGTACCGGTAGGGGGTGGCGACGACGGCGTCGGGGCGTACCCGGGTCAGCAGCTCGCGCACGGCGGCGCGGTCGGTCACGTCGAGCCGGTGCGGCGCGACGCCGGGCACCGCCACGGCGGTGGAGTGGTACGTGCCGGCCACCCGGTGCCCGGCGGCGACCGCCTGCCGGCACACCTCGGCGCCGAGGAACCCGCTGGCTCCCACCACGAGCAGACGCATCAGTCCCCCTGAAGATCGAAAAGGCCCGCGTCATCATGACGCGGGCCCTTCGACGAGGCGAGGATCAGGTGGGGTCGGCCACCGGCGCGGCCGGGCCGGCGGTGCCGGCGTGCGGGCCGGCCGGCGCCTTCGGCTTGGCGTCGATGCCGGCCTCGGCGCGCTGCTGCCCGGTGATCGGGGTGGGCGCGCCGGTCAGCGGGTCGAAGCCGCCCCGGGTCTTCGGGAACGCGATGACCTCGCGGATCGAGTCCGCGCCGGCCAGCAGCATGCAGACCCGGTCCCAGCCGAACGCGATGCCGCCGTGCGGCGGGGCGCCGTACTTGAACGCCTCCAGCAGGAAGCCGAACTTGTCCTGCGCCTCGTCGGCGGTGATGCCGAGCAGGTCGAACACCCGCTGCTGCACGTCGCCGCGGTGGATACGGATCGAGCCGCCGCCGATCTCGTTGCCGTTGCAGACGATGTCGTACGCGTAGGCGAGCGCCCGGTCCGGTGCCTCCTCGAACCGGTCCACCCACTCGGCGTTCGGCGAGGTGAACGGGTGGTGCACGGCGGTCCAGCCGCCCTCGTCAGTGCGCTCGAACATCGGCGCGTCCACGACCCAGCAGAACGCCCAGGCGCTCTCGTCGATCAGGTTCGCCCGCTTGGCGATCTCGATCCGGGCCGCGCCGAGCAGTTCCTGCGCCTCGCGGGTGTTCGTGCTCGCGGCGAAGAAGACCGCGTCGCCGGGCTTCGCGCCGACCGCGTCGGCCAGGCCGGACAGGTGCGCCTCGGACAGGTTCTTCGCCACCGGGCCGCGCGCCTCGCCGGTCTCGGCGTCCAGCACCACGTACGCCAGGCCGCGCGCGCCGCGCGCCTTGGCCCAGTCCTGCCAGCCGTCCAGTTCCTTGCGGGTCTGCGACGCGCCGCCGGGCATGACCACCGCGCCGACGTAGCCGCCCGCGTCGATCGCGCCGGCGAACACCCGGAGCTCGGTGCCGCGCAGGTAGTCGGTCAGCTCGGTCAGCTCCACGCCGTAGCGCAGGTCCGGCTTGTCGGAGCCGTAGCGGGACATGGCGTCGTGCCAGGTGATGCGCGGGATCGGCCGGGCGATCTCGTGGCCGGCGAGGTCCTTCCACAGCGCCGAGACGATCGCCTCGCCGAGGTCGATCACGTCGTCCTCGGTGACGAACGACATCTCGATGTCGAGCTGGGTGAACTCCGGCTGCCGGTCGGCGCGGAAGTCCTCGTCGCGGTAGCAGCGGGCGATCTGGTAGTACCGCTCCATGCCGCCGACCATCAGCAGCTGCTTGAACAGCTGCGGCGACTGCGGCAGCGCGTACCAGCTGCCCGGCTGCAGCCGCACCGGCACCAGGAAGTCGCGGGCGCCCTCCGGGGTGGAGCGGGTCAGCGTCGGCGTCTCGATCTCCAGGAAGTCCCGCTCGTGCAGCACGCCGCGGGCGATCTGGTTGGCCCGCGAGCGCAGCCGCATGGCCTTGGCCGGGCCGCCCCGGCGCAGGTCCAGGTAGCGGTACTTGAGCCGGATGTCGTCGCCGGCCTCGATCTGGTCGTCCACCGGCAGCGGCAGCGGCGCGGCCTCGGAGAGCACCTCCAGCTCGGACGCGGTCACCTCGACCTCGCCGGTGGGCAGGTCCGGGTTCTCGTTGCCCTCCGGGCGGCGGGTCACCTCGCCGGTGACCTTGACGCAGAACTCGTTTCGCAGCGCGTGCGCGTCCTCCTCGCGGAAGACCACCTGCACGACGCCGGAGGCGTCGCGCAGGTCGACGAAGATGACACCGCCGTGGTCGCGCCGGCGGGCCACCCACCCGGCGAGCGTCACCGTCGAGCCGGCGTCCGCGGCGCGCAGGCTTCCGGCATTGTGGGTACGGATCACGGCTGGCGTCTCCTCAATCTGGTCCACTCACTGCTCCCCCGCATTCTGTCAGGGCGGGCGGGCCCGCTCCCGGGCACCCGTCGAGCCGGTCCGCCCCGACGGTGGCGAAAGCGCCGTGCGGGCCGGGTCCGGCGGTCTACCGTGGCCGGGTGCGTGCCGTACCGAGCTGGGCCGTCGTCACCGCGGCCGCCGCGCCCGCGCTGCTGGTCGCGGGCTGGACGGTGGCGGGCGCCCGCCAGGGGCCGGGGTACGACCCGGTGCGGGACACGATCAGCGAGCTGGCCGGTGAGGGCGCCACCGATCCGTGGCTGATGGCCGGCGCGCTGGTGCTGCTCGGCTGCTGCTACTGCGCCACCGCCGCCGCGCTGCACGCCGCCGGGCTGCCGAGCCGCTTCCTGCTGGCGGTCGGCGGGGTGTCCACCGTCGCGCTCATCGCGTTCCCCCGGCCGCAGGTGGGCGGTTCCCCGGCGCACGGGGTGGTGGCCACCGTGGCGGTGCTCGCGCTGGCGCTCTGGCCGGCCGGGTCGGCGCTGCGGCTGCCCCGCAGGGTGCCGCGCGAAGTGGCCGCCTCCCCGGCGGGCCGGCCGCCGTGGGCGTTCCGCCGGCCGGTGGCGCTGGCCGTGACGGCCGTGCTGCTGGCGTTGTTCGGCTGGTCGGTGGCGGAGGTGACGGGCGGCTCCCGGACCGGGCTGGCCGAGCGGGTGGCGGCGCTCGCGGTGACGCTCTGGCCGCTGGCGGCGGTGCTGTCGGCGCGGCGGGCCCACCGGCACTGGACGGTCCGGCCGTCGGACCCGCCCCGCCCGGACGGCCCGCCGGTCGGTCCGGGCCGCCTCGGGGCAGGCACCTGAGACGGGTACGCGGAACGGGCCGCCGGTCACCCGGCGGCCCGTTCACAGCGGTGCGTGGATCAGAAGACGCTCACGCCGTAGCGGCTGAGGGCCTCGGTGACCGGCTGGAAGTAGGTGGTGCCACCGGTGCGGCAGTTGCCGCTACCACCGGAGGTGAGGCCGAGCGCGACGGTGCCGGCGAACAGCGAGCCGCCGCTGTCGCCCGGCTCGGCGCAGACGTTGGTGCGGATGAGGCCGGAGACGCTGCCCTCGGCGTAGTTCACGGTCGCGTTGAGGGCGGTGACGCTGCCGCTGCGCAGGCCGGTGGTGCTGCCGGAACGGCGGACGGACTGGCCGACGTACGCGTTGCCGGCCGAGGTGATGTCCTGGAAGCTGCCGTTGTAGAGCGACACGTTGCCGGCCGCGTTGGCCGAGTTGTTGTGCCGGACGATGCCGTAGTCGTTGCCCGGGAAGCTGGTGCCGGTCCGGGTGCCGAGCAGGCTGGTCTGCGCGGAGTTGCTGTACCAGCTCGACGAGATGTTGGTGCAGTGACCCGCGGTGAGGAAGTAGTAGGTCGAGCCGCTGCGGACGTTGAACCCGAGCGAGCAACGGCCCCCGCCGCCGGCGTAGATGGCCTGGCCGCCGGAGATCCGGGTGCTGAGCGTGCCGGCCTCGGCCTCGATGCGGATCGCGCCGTTGTGACGGGCGGCGGCGGCCTTGACCCGCTCCAGCTTGGCGCCGGTGACGGTGCTGTCGACGGAGACGACGACCTGGTTCGTGGCCGGGTCGGTCCACCAGGCGGTGCCGGGGATCTTGGCGGAGCGCTCCAGCTCGCTGGTGGCGGCGTTGAGCTTGTCCGCGCCGCGCGCCACGATCTTCGGGATGGCACCGGCGGCGCGCACCTGGCGGGCGGTCGCGGTGTCGGTCACCGTGACGACCATCTTGCCGCTGGCGTCGGCGTACGTGCCGGCCGCGCGGGCACCGAGCTTCTCGACGAGGGTGGCGGCGGCGTCCGGCGAGAGGGCCGTGGGGGCGGCCTGCGCGGGTGCGCCGAGCAGCGAGCCGGTGACCAGGGTGCCGGCGACGGCGACTGCGGCGGCGCGGCGGAGCGTGGACCTCGTGGGTCGCATGTAACAACCTCCGAATGGGGGTGAACGGGCGCTGTCATGGGGGCGCGCCCGAGGACAACCCGGGCGACCTGGGGAAACCGCCCGGGTGCCCAAAGTATTCACATATTTAAGATCGTAAGCAAGACATGACTTTGCCCGGATTCGCACCCGCGCCCGATGTAACGCCGGAGCAACAACATCGACATCATCTGTCAGAGCCGGTTCAGGGCGTACGGCGACGGGCGCCCGGACCCGGGCGGGGCAGCACGTCCCGCGCCCCGGTGATCTCGTGCCCCTCGCCGCAGCGCAAGGCGACCCGGACCTCGGCGCCGCAGTCACGGTGCGCCACGCTCAGCGGCGAGCCCTCCGGGTCGGCCAGGTAGCGGTCACCCCATCCGAGCACCGCGACGAGCACGGGCCACAGGTCCAGGCCCATCTCGGTGAGCCGGTACTCGTGGCGCGGCCGGCTGCCCGGCTCGCGGTACGGCTCCCGGCGCAGCACACCGCGCTCGACGAGCATGGCGAGCCGGTTCGTCAGCACCTGGCGCGGAATGCCGGTCCGCACCCGCATGTCGTCGAACCGGCGTACGCCGTTGAAGACCTCGCGGAGCACGACGAGGGTCCACCGCTCGCCGAGGATCTCCATGGCGCGTGCGATGGTGCAGTTCTCCACCGACCAGTCCAGTGCCGCGGGTCTCATGCCGACCAGGCTAGGTCTGATTGACAGACTCAGCAACGCGCTGCGAGGCTGAGTCCATGACGCAGACGCAGGAGCGCACCCGCACGTTCACCTGGTCCGACCCGGCGGCCGGCGCCGCGCACCTGGGCCGGCGCAGCGGCCTGGAGCTGATGCAGGCGATGATCGCCGGCGAGCTGGACGCGCCGCCGATCATGCACCTCGTCGACATGTCCCGGATGGAGGCCGAGGAGGGGCGCGTCGCGGTCGAGCTGCTGCCGCAGGAGTTCCACTACAACCCGCTCGGCACCGTGCACGGCGGCGTCATCTCCACGCTGCTGGACACCGCCGCGGCGTGCGCCGTGCACACCACGCTGCCGGCCGGCGTCGGCTACACGTCGCTGGACCTCAACGTGAAGTTCCTGCGCCCGGTAACCGTCGACACCGGCACGCTGCGCTGCGAGGGCACGGTGCTCCAGCGAGGCCGCCGTACCGCCCTGGCCGAGGCCCGCCTGACGGACCCGGCCGGCCGCCTGGTAGCCCACGCCACCTCGACCTGCCTCATCTTCCCCCTCCCCTGACCGCCCCGCTCGTTCTCGGCGATCTTGCAGTTGCGGCCCCCGCGGCGCCGGTTTCGCGGCAAATGCGGGGGCCGTAAGTGCAAGATCGCGCGGGAGAGGAGGGAGAGGGGCGGGGGTCAGGCCTGGGTCGTCGCGGAAACGCGGGCGGCTCGGGCGGCTCGGCGGTCCTCGAAGCGGGACGCCTGGGTCTCCAGGGTGTCCAGGTGGGCGGCGATCTGGTCACGGGCGGCCTCGCCGTCGGCGTTCAGGCCGGTCACCTCGAACAGGTTCCACTGGCGCAGCACCGGCATCACCACCTCGTCGCGGTGCTGGCGCAGGTCGTAGATCCCGGCCAGCGCGATCGCCACCGACTTGCGGGCGAAGCCGTCGATGCCGACACCCGGCATCTGGAAGTTGGCCAGCACGTCGGCGACGGCGCGCATCGCCTGCGACGGCGCCAGCTCGAACGCCGCGCCGAGCAGGTTGCGGTAGAAGACCATGTGCAGGTTCTCGTCCGCGGCCACCCGGGCCAGCAGCGCCTCGCACATCGGGTCGCCGGTGGCCCGGCCGGTGTTGCGGTGCGAGATGCGGGTCGCCAGCTCCTGGAACGACACGTACGCCAGCGAGTGCAGCATCTCCTGGTCGTGGACGTTCTGGTAGCCCGCCGACATGTGCACCATGCGGGCCCGCTCCAGCGCCACCGGGTCCACCGCCCGGGTCACCGTGAGGTAGTCGCGGATCGCCGTGCCGTGCCGCCCCTCCTCGGCGGTCCACCGGTGCACCCAGGTGCCCCACGCGCCGTCGCGCCCGAACAGGGTGGCGATCTCGTGGTGGTACGACGGCAGGTTGTCCTCGGTGAGCAGGTTGACGATCAGCGCGGTACGCGCCACCTCGGGCAGCGTCGAGTCCTCCGGCGACCAGGCCTCGCCGCCCAGCGGGCCGTCGAAGGTGCGGCCCTCGCTCCACGGCACGTACTCGTGCGGGAACCACTCCTTGGCCAGCGACAGGTGGCGGTCGAGGTTCTTCTCGACCACCGGCTCGAGTTCGGTGAGCAGAGCGGTCTGGCTGAGCACGGTCACGACGTTCTCCCTACGGTGGCGTAACTTACGCCACCGTAGGTCGAAACGTCGTCAGGCGCCAGTGCCGGCCGGGCCGACCAGCGGTTTCAGGTCCGCCCGAGGCGGCGTCCACTCCCCCGCCGCGGCGGGCACCTGCTCGCCGGAACGGATGTCCTTGACCTCGTCGCCCTCCGCGCCGGGGAACCAGACGTACGGGATGCCACGCCGCTCGGCGTACCGGATCTGCTTGCCGAACTTGGCCGCCGACGGGGACACCTCGGTGGGCACACCGCGCGACCGCAGCGCCGCCGCGACCGCGTCGCTGGCCGCCCGGTCCTCCTCGGCGGTGACCGCCACCAGCACGCAGGTCGGCACCGAGCGGGACACCGACAGCGCCTCGGCGCCGAACAGCAGACCGAGCAGCCGGGTCACCCCGATCGAGATGCCCACCCCCGGGAACCGGACGTTGCCCGAGCTGGCCAGGTTGTCGTACCGGCCGCCGGAGCAGATCGAGCCGAACCGCTCGTAGCCGATCATCTGCGTCTCGTAGACCGTACCCGTGTAGTAGTCCAGGCCCCGCGCGATGCGCAGGTCGGCCACGCAGAGGCCGGGTGCGTGCGCGGCGGCGGTCTCCACCACGGCGGTCAGTTCCGCGACGCCCTCGTCCAGCAGCGGGTCGCTCACCCCGAGGCCGCGCACCGCGTCGGCGAAGGAGGCGTCCGGCGCGGAGATCTCGGCCAGCGACAGCACGGCCTTGGCCTGCGCCTCACTCGCCCCGGCGGTGCTCGCCAGCAGCTCCGTCACCCCGGCCGGGCCGATCTTGTCGAGCTTGTCGACGGCGCGCAGCGCCGCCTCCGCGTCGGTCAGCCCGATGCCCCGGTAGAACCCCTCGCAGATCTTGCGGTTGTTGACCTGGATGCGCACCGGCGGGATCGGCAGCGACCGCAGCGCGTCGCCGATGACCAGCGGCATCTCCGCCTCGTAGTGGGCCGGCAGGGTGTCCCGGTCGACGATGTCGATGTCGGCCTGGAGGAACTCCCGGTACCGGCCCTCCTGCGGACGCTCACCGCGCCACACCTTCTGGATCTGATAGCGGCGGAACGGGAACTGCAGCTTGCCGGCGTTCTCCAGCACGTAGCGGGCGAACGGCACGGTCAGGTCGAAGTGCAGGCCGAGCGCGTCGTCGCCGGCCGGGCCGTCGGTGTCGGCCTGCAACCGGCGCAGCAGGTAGACCTCCTTTGCGGTATCCCCCTTCCGCAGTAACTGATCCAGCGGCTCCACCGAGCGGGTCTCCAGTGGCGCGAAGCCGTACAGCTCGAACGTGGCGCGGATCCGGTCGAGCACGAACTGCTCGATCATCCGCTGAGCCGGCGTCCACTCGGGGAAGCCGGAGATGGGCGTGGGCTTGCTCATGGCGTACTCCTCGATCCCGCGCGGGGCGCGGGCGAACGTCGTGGGTCGCGGCGGTCAGAGGCCTCGGGTGGGCGCGGCCGGGCGCGCGCCGCCGGTGCCCGCCACCTCGACGAGGTACGGGTTGGTCGCGCGCTCGCGGCCGATCGTGGTCGCGGGGCCGTGGCCGGGCAGGACGACTGTGTCGTCGGCCAGCGGGAGCACCTTGTCCCGCAGGCTGGACAGCATCCGGGGCATGCTGCCGCCCGGCAGGTCGGTGCGGCCGATCGAGCCGGCGAACAGCACGTCACCGGAGAGGCAGATCTGCTCCGCCTCCCAGCGCGAGCCGGCGCCGGGCAACCGGAACAGCACCGACCCGCCGGTATGGCCGGGGGCGTGGTCGACGGTGATCTCCAACCCGGCCAGCGACAGCGTCGCGCCGTCGGTCAGCTCGGCCACGTCGTCCGGCTCGGCGTACGGCAGCCGGCCGCCGAACAGCTGGGTCAGGTCCATCGACAGCGCCTTGCTCGGGTCGGCCAGCAGCTCCCGGTCGTCCGGGTGGACGTAGGCGGGGATGCCCCGCGCACCGCAGACCGGGGCGACGGAGAACGTGTGGTCGAGATGGCCGTGGGTGAGCAGCACGGCGGCCGGGTGCAGGCGGTGCTCGGCGAGCACGGCGTCGAGCCGGTCGAGCACCCCGATGCCGGGATCGACCACCACGCACTGCTCCCCCGGCCCGGTCGCCACCACGTAGCAGTTGGTGCCGAAGGCGTCCGCGGGAAAGCCGGCCACGAGCACGTCGCTCCCCTTTCCGTCCGGTCGTCGTCTGCCTGCAGCCTAGTCGTAGCGGCCGGCGAGTTCCGTCCGCCACCGGCCCGGTCCGCCCCGGCCGGGCTGAGACGGCGGGACCTCGTACACCACATTCACAGTCGCTACCCGTACACTCTGGCGGGCGTGTGGCGTGGCGCACCCCGATCGGAACGGCGGACGGCGCCCGGCGCCGGCGGCGATCAGGCAGAGGAAGGGGAGCGCGCGTGGCTTCCAGCAGGGACCGGCAGCGCAAACTGGCGCGCGCCAAGCTCGACCGGCAACTCGCCCGGCGGGCGGCGGTCGCGAAGCGCCGCCGGCAGATCCGGGCCGGCGTGGGCGCCGCGGTGGTGCTCGTGCTGATCGTGGCCGGCTCCGCCTGGGCGCTCGGCGCGTTCGACTCCGAGCCGGAGAAGAAGGCCGCCGAGGACGTCTGCCTCTGGAGCGCGGAGGACGGCGCCGTCAACACCAACCTCAAGGACGTCGGCCAGCCGCCCACCACGGGCCTGCCCACCTCCGGCACCCGCCCGATGACGATCACCACCAACCAGGGTGGGCCGATCACCGTCGAGCTGGACCAGACCGACGCGCCGTGCGGCGCGGCGAGCCTGAGCTACCTGGCCGGCCGGTCGTTCTTCGACAACACCACCTGCCACGAGATCACCGCCGAGGGCGCGCTGCGCTGCGGTGACCCGACCGGCACCGGGCTCGGCGGCCCGACCTACTCGTTCTACGACGAGAACGTCCCGGCCGCGCCTGAGCCGAGCCCGTCGGCCTCGCCGGCGCCCGGGCAGCCGGCGACGTACCCGAAGGGCACTGTCGCCATGATCGGCAACCCGCCCGGCAGCAACGGCAGCCAGTTCCTGATCTTCTTCAAGGACGCCAGCCCGGCCAAGCCGGCCTACTCGGTGGTCGGCAAGGTCACCGGTGGGCTCGACGTGGTGGAGAAGATCGGCGCCATGCCGACGGTGGACAATGGCAACGGCGCCAAGGTCAAGCCGAAGACGCAGGTGCTGGTCCAGAGCGTCACAGTCGGCGAGCCCGGCGCGGCGCCGGCCGGCAGTCCCGCGCCCTCGCCCAGCGCCAGCGCGGGCTGACCCGACAACCCGATCCGGCGGCCCCGCCGCCGGTGACCCACACGTGACCGGCGGCGCGCGCGCCGACCCCATACGCAGCAGGTGAGGAGTGACCGTGACGTCCACCAGAGACCGCCAGCGCGCGGCGGCGCGGGCCAAGCTCGAGCGGGAGATGGCGGAACGGGCCGGCCGGGCCCGCAAGCGCCGGCAGACCCAGGCGATCGTCGGGGCCGCGGCGGTGCTGGTGCTCGTCGTGGCCGGCACGGTCTGGCTCGTCGCCGCGCTCGGCGACGACGACGACAAGCAGGGCGGCACCACCGCCGATGCCGGGGCCGTCCAGTGCGCGTACACGGAGGTGCCCAAGGAGGGCCGTCCGCCGCAGATCAAGGACGTCGGCCTCCCGCCGACCCAGCAGTCCGGCAAGGGCACCCAGACGATGACCATCGACACCAACCTGGGCCCGATCACCGCCAAGATCGACCGTGCCGCCGTGCCCTGCACCGCCGGTAGCTTCACGCACCTGACGGAGAAGGGCTTCTTCGACAACACCAAGTGCCACCGGCTGGTCACCGAGGGCATCAAGGTGCTCCAGTGCGGCGACCCGAGCGCCACCGGCAAGGGCTGGCGGGACACCGACGGCACCGGCGGCCCGTCCTACAACCTGGCCGAGGAGAACCTGCCGACCAACAAGCGCCCGCCGTACCCGGAGGGTGTCATCGCGATGGCCAACTCCGGCCAGCCGGGCAGCACGGGCAGCCAGTTCTTCATCGTGTACGGCGACTCGCCGCTCGACCCGAACTACACGGTGCTGGGCACCATCACCGGCGGCATGGACGTGGTGAAGCAGGTCGCCGCGGCCGGTGACGACGGCGCGTTCGCCAAGCAGGCCGGCGGTGGTCACCCGAAGAAGGAGATCACCATGACCAAGGTGACGATGAGCCCGGTCCAGGGCGGCTGACCGCACCCGTACGACGACGAAGCGCCCGCCGGCTGATCGCAGCCGGCGGGCGCTTTCGCGTGCGTGGTGGCTCAGGCCCCCGAGGTGACCCGGTACGCGTCGAACACGCCGTCGACCTTGCGGACGGCGGCCAGCAGGTGCCCGAGGTGCTTCGGGTCGGCCATCTCGAAGCTGAACCGGCTGACCGCCACCCGGTCGCGGGTGGTGGTGACGGTCGCGGAGAGGATGTTCACCCGCTCCTCGGACAGCACCCTCGTCACGTCGGCGAGCAGCTTGTGCCGGTCCAGCGCCTCGACCTGGATGGCGACCAGGAACGTGGAGGCGGAGGTGAGCTTCCAGCTCACCTCGACCACCCGCTCGGGCTGAGCGCGCAGGTCCTCGGCGTTGGCGCAGTCGTCCCGGTGCACGCTGACCCCGCCGGAGCGGGTGACGAATCCGAACACCGAGTCCGGCGGCACCGGCGTGCAGCAGCGGGCCAGCTTGATCCAGACGTCGCTGACACCGCGGACCACGACACCCGGGTCGGCGCTGCTCTGCCGGCTGCGCGGCGGCCGGGTGGCGACGGCGGTCTCGGCGATGTCCTCCGCCGCGCCCTCCTCGCCGCCGTAGGAGGCCATCAGCTTCTGCACGACCGACTGCGCGGAGACCTGGCTGTCGCCGACCGCCGCGTACAGCGAGGCCACGTCGGCCAGATGCAGGTCCCGGGCGATCGCCATCAGCGCGTCCGAGGTGAGCATCCGCTGCAACGGCATGCCCTGCTTGCGCATCGCCTTGACGATCGCGTCCTTGCCGGCCTCGATCGCCTCCTCGCGCCGCTCCTTGTTGAAGTACTGGCGGATCTTGGTACGCGCCCGCGGGCTCTTGACGAAGCCCAGCCAGTCCTGCGTCGGCCCGGCCGTGTCGGACTTCGACGTGAAGATCTCGATCACGTCGCCGTTGGACAGCGTCGACTCCAGCGGCACCAGCTTGCCGTTGACCCGCGCGCCGATGCACTTGTGCCCGACCTCGGTGTGCACCGCGTACGCGAAGTCCACAGGCGTCGACCCGGTCGGCAGCGGGATGACGTCACCCTTCGGGGTGAAGACGTACACCTCCTGGCTGGACAGGTCGAACCGCAGCGCGTCCAGGAACTCGCTCGGGTCCGCCGCCTCACGCTGCCAGTCCAGCAGCTGCCGCAGCCACGTCATCTCGTCGATGTGCGCCGGCGGGCCCACCACCGGGGTGCCCTTGTGCTCCTTGTACTTCCAGTGCGCGGCGATGCCGAACTCGGCGGTGCGGTGCATCGCGTACGTGCGGATCTGCATCTCCACCGGCTTGCCGGTGGGCCCGATGACAGTCGTGTGCAACGACTGGTACATGTTGAACTTGGGCATGGCGATGTAGTCCTTGAACCGGCCCGGCACCGGCTGCCAGTTGGCGTGGATGACACCAAGCGCCGCGTAGCAGTCCCGCACCGTGTCGACCAGGATCCGCACACCGACCAGGTCGTAGATGTCGTTGAAGTCGCGCCCCCGCACGATCATCTTCTGGTAGATCGAGTAGAGGTGCTTCGGCCGGCCGGTGGTCTCCGCCTTGATCTTGGCGGCCTTCAGGTCGGTGGACACCTTCTGCGTCACCTGACGCAGCAGCGCCTCGCGCTGCGGCTGGTGCTCCCCGATCAGCCGGTTGATCTCCTCGAACCGCTTCGGGAACAGCGTGCCGAAGGCCAGATCCTCCAGCTCCCACTTGATCGTGTTCATACCGAGGCGGTGCGCCAGCGGGGCCAGGATCTCCAGCGTCTCCTTGGCCTTCTGTTCCTGCTTGGGGCGGGGCAGGAAGGTGAGCGTCCGCATGTTGTGCAGCCGGTCGGCCAGCTTGATCACCAGGACCCGCGGGTCCTTCGCCATCGCGACGACCATCTTGCGGATGGTCTCCGCCTTGGCCGCGTCGCCGAGCTTGACCTTGTCGAGCTTGGTGACGCCGTCGACGAGCAGCGCGACCTCACCGCCGAAGTCGGCGCGCATCTGGTCGAGCGTGTACTCGGTGTCCTCGATGGTGTCGTGCAGCAGCGCCGCGACCAGCGTGGTGGTGTCCATGCCCAGGTTCGCCAGGATGGTCGCCACGGCGAGCGGGTGCGTGATGTAGGGGTCGCCGGACTTGCGGTACTGACCCGAGTGCCACCGCGCGGCCGTGTCGAAGGCGCGCTGGAGCAGCCGCGCGTCGGCCTTGGGGTGGTTCTCCCGGTGCGTCGCGATCAGCGGCTCCAGCACCTCGCTGACCTGCGAGGTCTGCCAGGGCGCGTTGAACCGGGCCAGCCGGGCGCGTACCCGCCGGCCGGTGGGCGCGTTGGAGAGGGCGAAACCGCTGCCGGGCGTGGACTCGGTGGAACCCTCGGTCGGGAACGGCACCACGACCGCCCCGCCGTCGGCCGTCGCGTCGGACGCGCCGCCGGTGGCGCCGGTCGCCCGGGCCGGCGGGTTGCCGCTGCGCTCGGTCACCGAGCCGTCCGCGTCGCCTGTCGGGTGCACCGTGCCCTCCACCGGAGGGACGACATCGTGGGACACCGGCCTCCTCACCGCTCGCCGGGATGCGCCGGCCGTCCGGCCGACGTCTGGTTCAACCGGCCCGGAGGCCGGTCTTGTTCCACGCGGTCGCCGGGGCCGGGCCCCGGCGCCTTCGCCGCCCCGGACAGCTCGGCCGGGTCGGGCAAAGGGCAATGCTACCCGTACGCAGGGTACGCCACCGCTCCCCCGGACGGTCGGCGCCGACCGGCCCGACGGGCCGGCCTGGTCAAACGGTCAACAGGGCATGGACCGGGCGCTGCGCCAGCCGCTTACGGCCCTCGAGGAAGCCCAGCTCCAGCAGCACGGTGAACCCGGCCACCGTGCCGCCGGCGCGTTCCACCAGGTCGAGCGTCGCCTCGGCGGTCCCGCCGGTGGCGAGCACGTCGTCGAGCACCAGCACCCGGTGGCCCGCGGTGAAGGCGTCCTGGTGCACCTCCAGCGTCGCCTCGCCGTACTCCAACGCGTAGGAGGCCGAGTGCGTGGCCCGGGGCAGCTTGCCGGCCTTGCGCACCGGCACCACGCCGACGCCGGTGGCGTACGCGACCGCCGCCGCCAGCACGAACCCGCGTGCCTCGATGCCGACGACGGTGTCGAACGACTCCGGCCCGTGGTACGCGATGATGCCGTCGATCACCGCCCGGAACGCCTCACCGTCGGCGAACAGCGGCATCAGGTCCTTGAACACGACACCCGGCTTGGGGAAGTCCGGCACGTCCAGCAACCGGCTGGCGACGAGCTGGGCGACCTCCGGGCCGCTGTCTCCCCGTACCCCTGTGGTGTGGGTCTCCGTCACTGTGCGTCCCATGTCCTCTCGAAACGACGACGGCGTCCGTCATGCCGTGACATCAGCATGACGGACGCCGTCGGACCGATTCCGTCCGGCCCTGCGGTCAGCGGCGCTTGCCGCCGGGCCGGTTGCCGCCGCCCCCGGCGGGACGGCCGCCGCGGGCACCGCTGGGACGCTTGCCGGCCGGCCGGGCGCCCACCTTGGGTGCGGCACCGGCCAGCGCCGCCGCCTCCGGGTCGATCGGCGCGTCGGCGGCCGGCGTGGTGGCACGCGGGCCCTTCGGTGTGATCTCGCCCCGGGCGAGCGCGGCCCGGCGGGACAGCACCCGCTTGTTGTGGGCGCTGATCCGCGGGTCCATGTTCTTCAGCAGCACCAGCAGCGGCGTGGCGAGCAGGATCGAGGTCAGGAACGCCACCGCCATACCGACGAACAGCACCAGGCCGAGGTCCTTCAGCGTGCCCGCGCCGAGCAGGCCGGCGCCGATGAACAGCAGACCGCCGACCGGCAGCAGCGCCACGACCGAGGTGTTCAGCGACCGCATGAGGCTCTGGTTGAGCGCCAGGTTGGACGCCTCGCCGTAGGTGACGTTGTTGTTCGCGGTGATGCCGCGTGTGTTCTCCTGCACCTTGTCGAAGACCACCACCACGTCGTAGAGCGCGAAGCCCAGGATCGTGAGGAAGCCGATGATCGTCGACGGGGTGACCTCGAAGCCGACCAGCGAGTAGATGCCGGCGGTCAGGGCCAGGTTGGTCAGCAGCGAGACGATGGCGGCGGCCGCCATCCGCCACTCGAAGCGCAGCACCAGGTAGATCGACACCACCGCGATGAAGATCACCAGACCGAGGAAGGCGCGCGAGGTGACCTGGCTGCCCCAGGCCTCGGAGACCTGGCTGCCGCTGATCTGGTCGGCCGGGATGCCGAACTCCTGCGCCATCGCGGTCTTGGCCGCGTTGGCCTGCTCGGCGGAGAGCTGGCCGGTGCGCATCTCGTAGAACTCGCCGCTGGTGCCGCCGACCTTCTGCGCGCTGACCACCTCGACGCCCGGCGCCTCGTCGGCCAGCACGTCGTCGACGGTCCGCTCGGCCTGGTCCAGCGTGCCGACGCTGGCCGGCACCTGGAACGAGTTGCCGCCTGCGAACTCGATGCCCAGCTTGAAGCCGCTGATCGCGAAGCTCAGCACGGCGATCAGCACGAGCACGCCGGCCACGCCGAACCACAGCTTGCGCCGCCCGACGATGTTGAGATCCGCCTCACCCCGGTAGAGCCGGGCGGCCAGACCGCTCTTAGCCATCTCAGGCCTCCTTCACACGCGGGTTGCGGGCGTTGCCCGGCTCGGCCGACCGGGCCGGCAGCGCCCGGCCCAGACCGCTGACCCGCGGCGACAGGAACGCCCGGGTACGGGCGAACATCGTCATGATCGGGTGGCGGAAGAGGAACACGACGACCAGGTCGAGCACGGTCGCCAGGCCGAGCGCGAAGGCGAAGCCCTTCACCGCGCCGACGGACACGATGTAGAGCACCACTGCCGACATCAGCGTGATGGCGTTGGCCGAGATGATCGTCCGGCGGGCCCGGATCCAGGCGCGCGGCACCGCGCTCCGTGGACTGCGGCCCTCCCGGATCTCGTCCTTCAATCGTTCGAAGTAGATGACGAACGAGTCCGCCGCGACGCCCAGCGAGACGATCATGCCGGCGATGCCGGCGAGCGTGAGCGTGAAGCCGATCGACCGGCCGAGCACCACGAGCGCGCCGAACACCAGCAGCGCAGAGAGCACCAGGCTCAGGAAGATGACCGAGCCGAGCAGCCGGTAGTAGAAGAACGAGTAGATGATGACCAGCAGCATGCCGATGCCCGCGGCCAGCAGACCCGCCTTGAGGTGGCTGTCGCCGAGCGTCGCGGTGACGTTCTGCTGCTCCTGCGGCTCGAACGTCACCGGCAGCGCGCCGTAGCGCAGCTGGCTGGCGAGCGCGTTCGCGGCCTTGTTGTCGAAGCTGCCGGTGATCTGCGAGTCGCCGGTCAGCACGCCCTGGATCTCCGGGGACGAGACGATCTCGTTGTCCAGCACCACGGCGACCCGGCACTTGCCGTCCTGGCCGAGCGCGGTCTGGTCGCAGGCCTGGCCCTCGTTGGTGAACGCCTCGCGGGTCAGCGCGGTCCACTTCTCCTGGCCGCTGCCGGTGAAGTTGAGGCTGACCACCCAGGAGCTGGTCTGGTCGAGCTGGGCGGAGGCGTTCTTGACGTCGGTGCCGAGCACCTTCGCGACGTCCAGCAGGTACTTCGCGCCGGACTCGCAGGCGACCGCCTTCTGCTTCTCGTCCTTGATCGAGGCGGCGGGCCGCTTGTCGAGCTGGGCGCAGGTGATGGTCGGGACGTTGAACTGCATCTCCACCGGCAGGACGGCGATCTCCTGCGGGGTGAGCGTGCCGAACGGCTTGAGCTTGTCCGCCAGCGACGGGTCGGTGGTCAGGTCCGCCGGGGCCTGCAGGCCAGAGGCGGCGGCCCAGGCGGCCGCGCCGACCTTCTGCTCGACGGCCTTGCGCTGCTGCTCGATGCTCTGCGGCACCGGCTCGGCGCTGGCGCTCGGGCTCGGCGCGGCGGCGCTCGGCGAGGCCGACGGGGACGCGGAGGCGCTGGCGCTCGGCGTCGGGGCCATACCGCCCTGCCCGCCGGCGCTCGGCGACCCGCTCACCTTGGGGCTCGTGCTCGCCTTCGGCGACGCGCTGCCCGACGGGGTGGCGGCTCCGGACGGGGTGGCGCTGGGCGTCGGCGCGGGCGCGAGCGCGGCGCCGCTGCCGTCGGTGGCCTTGAGCACCTTGCGGAAGCGCAGCTCGGCGGCCTCACCGACGTCGGTCAGGTCGCGGTTCTGGCCGGGCAGGGAGATGACGATGTTGCGGTTGCCCTCGGTGACCACCTCGGCCTCGGCCACGCCGTAGGCGTTGACCCGGCTCTCGATGATCTGGCGGGCCTCCTCGAGGTTGTCGGCGGTCGGGGGCTTGCCGTCCACCGTGTTGGTGGCCTCGAGCGTCAGCCGGGTGCCGCCGACGAGGTCCAGGCCGAGCCGGGGCTCCAGCCGGTCCTTCCAGCCACCGCTGGCGCCGCCCGAGAAGAACACCAATAGATAGAGGACGACGAAGATGAACCCGAGCACGGCGAGCTGCCGTCCGGGCCGCATCTGTCCCTGAGGTGGTGCCACGGCTGTCCTGTCTCCCTGTACGGTCGCGCCGCTTCCACGGCGGCGACAACTGTCGGGCCGGGGGTGTCCGCCCGACTGCTCCGGCGGGTCGGCACCGGAGGACGGCACGCCGGCTGGTGCGCGGCGCGGGGGCGCCGCACGGGCCGGCCGGATGCCGGCGCCGCGCGCCGACCCCAACTATCCACTTGTACGGATGAATCCGCTGCCCCGTCCGGGACGGGTGGTCACTCCTTGACCGGCTCGGCTTCCTCGGTGATCGTCTCGGCCGCCGGCGCCTCGGCGCGCTTGATCACCCGCGCGACGGCGGGGCGGGCGTACCGGGTCTGCACGCCCGGAGCGACTTCGAGCAGGACCGTCTCGTCCTCGACCGCGGTGACCGTGCCGTGCAGGCCGCCGATGGTGACCACCTCGTCGCCCGGGGCGAGAGCGGACTGCATCTGCTCTGCCTCGCGGCGGCGCTTCTGCTGCGGACGGATCATCATGAAGTACATGACGACGAAAAGCAGAGCGATCATGAGGATCGGCGTCAGACTGCCGGCTCCCCCGCCACTCGCTGCTGCGTAAAGCACGGTGTAGACCTTCCGGTTGGCCTCCACCCCGGCGCCGGAGGGCGCCGCAGCGGAAGCGGATTCTCACGTCCTGTACAAACCGCGGCGAAGTCTAGTCCCTGCTCCTGAGAAGACCGAATGCGGCACAGATCACGAACGGATCACGGCTGGTCGGTCTGCACCGAGAACAGATCGGGCCCCGGAGGGGCATCCGCACCAAATGTACCATTCGGGGGCGTACGGCCCAGATGGCGCCAGGCAGCCTCGGTCGCCACCCGCCCGCGCGGGGTCCGGGCCAGCAGCCCGGCCCGGACCAGGAACGGCTCGCAGACCTCCTCGACCGTGTCCGGCTGCTCGCCCACCGCCACGGCGAGCGTGGACAGGCCCACCGGGCCGCCCCGGAACGAGTCGACGAGCGCGGTCAGCACCGCCCGGTCGAGCCGGTCCAGGCCGAGCGCGTCCACGTCGTAGACGGTCAGCGCGGCCCGTGCGGTCTCCAGCGTGACCACGCCGTCGGCGCGGACCTCGGCGTAGTCGCGGACCCGGCGCAGGAGCCGGTTGGCGATACGCGGGGTGCCCCGGGACCGGCCTGCGACCTCCGCCGCGCCGTCGGCGGTGATCGGCACGCCGAGGATCCGCGCCGACCGGTGCAGCAGCGTCTCCAGGTCGGCCGGCGCGTAGAAGTCGAGGTGCGCGACGAAGCCGAACCGGTCGCGCATCGGGCCGGTCAGCAGGCCGGAGCGGGTGGTGGCGCCGACGAGCGTGAACGGCTCCACGTCGAGCGGGATGGCGGTGGCACCCGGGCCCTTGCCGACCACCACGTCGACGCGGAAGTCCTCCATGGCGCTGTAGAGCAGTTCCTCGGCCGGCTTGGCGATCCGGTGGATCTCGTCGATGAACAGCACGTCGCCCTCGGCGAGGCCGGTCAGGATCGCGGCCAGATCGCCGGAGCGCTCGATGGCCGGGCCGCTGGTCACCCGGATCCCGGTGCCCAGCTCGGCGGCGACGATGTTGGCCAGGGTCGTCTTACCGAGGCCAGGCGGCCCCGAGAGGAGGATGTGGTCGGGCGGGGAGCCGCGCCGCATCGCTCCCTGCAACAGCAGGTCGAGCTGGTCGCGGACCCGGTGCTGGGCGATGAACTCGTCCAGCCGCTTCGGGCGGACGCTGGCCTCCGCGTCCAGCTCGGCGTCGTTCACGTACGCCGAGACCAGGTTCTCCCCGCTCATCGGTTCCGGCCCAGGAGGCGGATCGCCTGCTTGAGCAGCACCGGCACCGGCGGGGTCTCGCCGTCGACGGTCTCCGCCACCGCGGCCACCGCCTGCTCCGCCTGCCCGGCCGTCCAGCCGAGCCCGACGAGGGCCTGGCGGACCTGCTCCGGCCAGGCGCCCGCGGTCACCCCGGCCGCGCCGTCGGCGCCCACCGGCACCGGGCCGACCCGGTCGCGCAGCTCCAGCACCAGCCGCTCGGCACCCTTCTTGCCGATGCCCGGCACCCGGGTCAGCGCGGCGGTGTCGGCGTTGGCGATGGCCTTGCGGACCGCGTCCGGCGTGTGCACGGCGAGCACCGCCTGGGCCAGCCGGGGACCGACCCCGCTGGCGGTCTGGAGCAGCTCGAACAGCTGCTTGGCGTCGTCGTCGGCGAAGCCGTAGAGGGTGAGCGAGTCCTCCCGGACCACAAGGCTGGTGGCGAGCCGGGCGGGCTGGCCCACGCGCAGGTCGGCGAGCGTGCCGGGAGCGCACTGCACGGCCAGGCCGATGCCGCCCACCTCCACCACCGCGTGATCCGGGCCGGTGGCGGTCACCGTGCCGCGTACGCTCGCGATCATCGCGTCCCTCCTCGTCGGGCCCGTTGCGCGGCCGCGGCCAGCTTGGACCGGGTGCCACCGCGCCACACGTGACAGATGGCCAGCGCCAGCGCGTCGGCGGCGTCGGCCGGTTTCGGCGGCTCGGGCAGCCGCAGCAGCCGGGTGACCATGGTGGTCATCTGCTTCTTGTCCGCCTGCCCCGAGCCGGTCACCGCCGCCTTGACCTCGCTCGGCGTGTACGTCGTCACGGGCAGCCCGGCCCGGGCCCCGGCGAGCACCGCGACGCCGCTGGCCTGCGCGGTGCCCATCACGGTGCGGACGTTGTGCTGGCTGAACACGCGCTCCACCGCGACCGCGTCCGGCCGGTGCTCGGCGACCAGGCCGGTGAGCGAGCGGTCCAGGTGCAGCAGGCGCAGCGCCAGGTCGTCCTCCGGGTCGGTGTAGACCACGTAGTAGGCCACGAGCGTGCAGGGACGGCCCGGCACGCCCTCGACAACGCCGACCCCGCACCGGGTCAGCCCCGGGTCGACGCCCAGCACGCGCACGCCGCCTCCTCCCCGAGCCGCCAGCAGTACGTGTGTTCGACACACCCTACTGGTGCCCGCCGACACCGGGACCGCCGGACACGCCGGGCACGGGCGGTGACGCGGCGCACCACACACGCAGACGGTGGAGTATGTGTCGCCGCCCCATGTGCCAGGGGGCACCCGGCTCGTACGTTCATGCGCCATGACGGCAGAACCCGTGGCGGTCCCCCACGTCGTACACGTCGACCTGACCGGTCGCACCGCGCTGGTGACAGGTGGTGGCGGCGGCATCGGACGGGCCTGCGCGCTGCGCCTGGCGGCGGCCGGCGCGACGGTGGTGGTGCTGGACCGCGACGTGGCGGCGGCCGAGGCGGTGGCCGCCGAGGCCGGCGGCCGGGCGGTGGGGATCGACCTGGCCGACCCGGCGGCTGTGGACCGGCTCGACGTCGACGCCGACATCGTGGTCAACAACGCCGGGCTGCAGCACGTCGCGCCGGTGCAGGACTTCCCGGTCGAGCGCTTCGAGTACATCCAGCGGGTGATGGTGGAGGCGCCGTTCCTGCTGATCCGCCGCGCGCTGCCCGGGATGTACGCGAACGGCTGGGGCCGGGTCGTGAACATCTCCTCGGTGCACGGGCTGCGCGCCTCGCCGTTCAAGGCCGCGTACGTCTCGGCCAAGCACGCGCTGGAGGGCCTGTCCAAGGTGGTGGCGCTGGAGGGCGCCGCACACGGCGTCACGGCCAACTGCATCAACCCGGCGTACGTGCGCACCGCGCTGGTGGAGAGCCAGATCGCCGACCAGGCGGCCACCCACGGCATCGGCGAGGACGAGGTGGTCGAGAAGATCATGCTGGCCCGGGCGGCGATCAAGCGGCTGATCGAGCCGGCGGAGGTGGCCGAACTGGTGGCGTACCTGTGCTCCCCGCCGGCCGCGTTCCTCACCGGCACCTCGATCGCCCTCGACGGGGGCTGGACGGCGAACTAGTGGGCCCGCGCACAATGTCGGTCATGTCGTCGCCGGTCGAGTTCCTGGAGCTGCTGGCGCGCGAGGCCGCCGCGGTCGAGTTCGAGGGCCCGCTGGTGGCCGCGCGCGCCGCCGGCCTGCCCGCCGAACGGCTGGCCGAGCTGGAGCAGGCGAAGGTGGTGGCGCTGCGGGTACGGGCCCTGCTGGCCCGCAGGCGCCGCCGGGAGACCGAGCTGTCCGGCCTGTACGACACCGCGAGCGACCTGGCCGGACTGCGCGACCTCGACGACGTGCTGCGCGCGATCGTGCACCGGGCGCGGATCCTGCTCGGCACCGACGTGGCGTACATGACGCTCAACGACGACGAGCGCGGCGACACGTACATGCGGGTCACCGACGGCTCGATCTCGGCCCGGTTCCAGCGGCTGCGGCTGGAGCTGGGCGACGGGCTCGGCGGGCTGGTCGCGCAGACCGGCACCCCGTACGTCACCTCGAACTACCAGGAGGACGAGCGGTTCCGGCACACCGGGGAGATCGACGGCGGCGTGGGCGAGGAGGGCCTGGTGGCCATCCTCGGCGTGCCGCTGCGGCTCGGGTCCAGCGTGATCGGCGTGCTGTACGCGGCGAACCGCTCGGCCCGCCCGTTCGCCCGCGAGGAGGTGTCGCTGCTGGTGTCGCTCGCGGCACACGCGGCGGTGGCGATCGACACCGCGCGGCTGCTCGCCGAGACCCGGGCGGCGCTGGCGGAGCTGTCCGCGGCGAACAGCACCATCCGGGCGCACAGCAGCTCGGTGGAGCGCGCCGCCGCTGCGCACGACCGGATGACCGCGCTCGTGGTGCGCGGCGGCGGCATGGAGGACGTGGCGGCGGCGGTCACCGAGGTGCTCGGTGGCGCGCTGCTGGCGCTGGACGCCGAGGGCCGGCGGCTGGCCCGGGTCGGTGAGATCGAGGAGCCGGACCGGGCCGACATCGTGGAGGCGGTCGCCGCGTCCCGTACCGAGGGGCGCAGCGTGCGCCGGGGCCCGCTCTGGTACGCCGCGGTGGTGGCCGGCGCGGAGAACCTGGGCGCGCTGGTGCTGCGCCCGGACGACGAGCTGGTCGACGCCGACCAGCGCATCCTGGAGCGGGCCGCGCTGGTGACCGCGTTGCTGTTGCTGTTCCGCCGGACCGTGGCCGAGGCGGAGGGGCGGGTACGCGGTGAGCTGCTGGACGACCTGATCGCCCGGCCGCTGCGCGACGCCGACGCGCTGCGCGCGCGGGCCCGCCGGATCGGGGTGGACCTGGACGCCCCGCACGTGCTGGTGGCGGTCGGTGACGACGCGTTCGCCGAGACCGGCTCGGCCCGGCAGCGGGTGCTGTCCTGGGCCACCACGTACGCCTCGACCCGGGGTGGCCTTGCCGCGGCGCGTGCCGGACGGGTGGTGCTGATGCTGCCCGGCCACGACGCCGGCGGTGCGGCTCGCGCGGTGGCCCGGGACCTGTCCCGGGTGACCGGCCGCCCGGTGACCGCCGGGGCGAGCGGGCCGTCGACCGGTCCGGCGTCGCTGGCCGTCACGTTCGCCGAGGCGGAGCGCTGCCTGTCCGCGCTCGGTGCGCTGGGCCGGGCCGGGCAGGGGGCGAGCACCACCGAGCTGGGTTTCGTCGGGCTGCTGCTGGGCGCGGTCGGTGACGCCGGGGACCGGGACGTGGCCCGGTTCCTCGCCACGACTGTGGGGCCGGTGCTGGACTACGACGCCCGGCGGGGCACGGCGCTGGTGAAGACGCTGGAGGCGTACTTCGGGGTGGGCGGCAGCCTGGCTCGCGCCGCCGAGCAGCTGCACGTGCACGTGAACACGGTCACCCAGCGGCTGGAGCGGGTCGGGCACCTGCTCGGCGCGGACTGGCAGCGGCCGGAGCGGGCGCTGGAGGTGCAGCTCGCGCTGCGCCTGCACCGGCTGCGCACGCCCGCCCGCTGAGCGGCCGGACCGCGCCGGGCGGACCGGCCGGCCCGGGTCAGCGGACGCGCAGGCCGTCCAGGACCGTGTCCACGATCCGCTCGGGAAGCATCCGCTCGTCGCGCTCGGGGTGCCAGCGCAGCATCCGCTGGGTGAGCATCGGCGCGGTGAGCAGCGACATGGTCACCTCGATGTCGAGGTCGGCGCGCAGTTCGCCCCGGTCGATCGCGCGGCGCAGCACCTCGCGCATCGCCGCGCGCCGGGGCTCGACGATCGCCTCGTACGCCTGCCGGTGGGCCGAGCTGCGGTTCACCTCGGGCACCAGGCAGGGCATGATCTTGCGGACCCGGGGGTCGGCGTGCTGGCCGACGGCGCCGACGAGCAGCACCAGGTCGTCGCGGACGGAGCGCCCGGCGGTGCGGGGCGCGGGCCCCTTGAGCGTGCGCAACGCGTCCAGCAGCAACGCGTCCTTGCCCGGCCAGCGGCGGTAGATGGTGGCCTTGCCGACTCCGGCGCGGGCCGCGATCGCCTCGATGGACAGCGACTCTATGGTGCTGCCCTCGGCCAGCAGGTCGAGGGTGGCGTCGACGATCGCCTCGTCCGCACGGGTGCTCCGCGGTCGCCCGGGCGACCGCGGAGCATCCGCCGTGGAAGTCATGTCAGACATTGTCCACGAACCTACGCGGTACCGGCCAACTCCCTGTCGGTGACCGGCGCCGCGTCGGGGGCGACGACCGGCCGGCCCGGCATCCAGCGCAGCACGATCACGATGCCGAGCGCGGCCACCACCGCGGAGGCGCCCGCCGCCCAGTGCATGGCCGAGACGAACGAGTCGTTGGCCGCGTCGATCAGTCGCGGCGCGTCGGGGCCGAGCCGGCCGGCGACCGCGTACGCCCCGGACACCGACTCGCGGGCCGCGTCGCGCACCGGGGCGGGCAGGGCGGCCACCGCCGGGCCGACCTGGTCGCGGTAGACGGCGGAGAGCACCGAGCCGAGCACCGCCACGCCGAGCGCGCCGGCCACCTGGCGCACGGTGTTACTGACCGCGGAACCGACACCGGCCTTCTCCCGGGGCAGCGAGGACATGATCGACTCGGTGGCCGGCGGCATGATGTTCGCCATCCCGGCGCCCTGGAGGAAGCCCAGCGCCGAGAAGATCCAGATCGGGGTGTCCGCGTCGATGAAGACGAACGCGGCGAGCGCCACAGTGGTGAGCAGCAGCCCGACGGCCGCGACCGCCCGGCCGCCGTAGCGGCGGACCATCGCCGCGCTGCGCGGCGCGAAGATGAGCTGGGCCGCGGCGAACGGCAGGAACAGCAGGCCGCTCTCCAGCGGGCTGTAGCCGCGCACGAGCTGGAGGTAGAACGCGCCGAAGAACATCACGCCCATGGCGGCGAAGAAGACCAGCCCGACCAGGGCCACCGGCGCGGCGAAGCGGGGCACCCGGAACAGCCGTACGTCCAGCGACGGGTGGTCGCTGCGCAGTTCGTGGGCGACGAACCAGCCGAGCACCGCGAGGCCGCCGAGCACCGCGACCCACACCTGCAGGCGGCCGAAGCCGTGCTCGCCGCCGTCGATGATGCCGTAGGTGAGGGCGACCAGGCCGACCACCGAGAGCAGCACGCCGAGCAGGTCGACCCGGCCGGGCTTGGGGTCGCGGGACTCGGGGACCAGGGCCGCGACGAGCACCACGCCGAGCGCCACCACCGGCACGTTGATCAGGAAGACCGAGCCCCACCAGAAGTGCTCCAGCAGCGCGCCGCCGAGCACCGGGCCGATCGCCACCGCGAGGCCGACCGCGCCGGCCCAGACGCCGATCGCCTTGGCGCGCTCGCGCGGGTCGAAGACGTTGGAGATGATCGAGAGCGTCACCGGCATGATGGCCGCGCCGCCGACGCCCATCAGCGCGCGGGCCGCGATGAGCTGGGCCGGGTCCTGCGCGTACGCGGACAGCAGCGAGGACAGGCCGAAGAGCGCCAGCCCGAGGATCAGGAAGCGGCGGCGGCCGAGCCGGTCACCGAGCACGCCGAAGGTGAACAGCAGCCCGGCGAAGACGAGCGTGTAGGAGTTGATCGCCCACTCCAGCTCGCCCTGGGTGGCGCCGAGGCCGTGCACCGGGTCGGCCAGCGTGCGCAGCGCGACGTTGAGGATGGTGTTGTCGAGGACGACCACGAGGAGGCTGATCACCAGCACCCCGAGGATCGCCCACCTCCTCGGGTGTCCGGTGTTCTCGTGTGGTTCCACGTCCGTGCTCCCCCCGGTTTCCCCGCGTCGGAATACGATACGGGTCAGACTCGTAACGGAGCCGAGCGTAGGTGAGCGGGTTTCGATACGGAACGGGTTCGTATCGAATGTGTCTCAGGTCACGCGGGCGGTCCGGCCGCCAGCGCCAGTCGCAGCAGCGCGTCCCGCACCGGCAGCAGCCGCCGCACGCCGGACAGCCGCCCCGCCCACCGCGCCCCGGCCGCGATCCGCTGCGTCGGACGCCGGCGCCTCCTGTCGTACGCGCGCAGCGCGGCCGGCACGTCCCCGGCGTCGCGCAGGCAGTCGGCGAGCGCCACCGCGTCGATCAGCGCCTGGCAGGCGCCCTGCCCGAGGTCCGGGGTCATCGCGTGCGCGGCGTCGCCGAGCAGTGCCGTCCGGCCGGCCACGTACGACGGCAGCGGCGTGAGGTCGCGGATCTCGTGCCGCAGGATCCCGTCCGGCGTGAGCGCGTCGAGCACCCGTGGCACCGGCGGGTGCCAGTCACCGAAGAGGCGGCGCAGCTCGGCGCGGTCGTCGGGCGGCGCCGGGTGCCCCTCGGGCAGGCGCACCGCGGCGTACCAGTTGGTGCGGCCCGGCCCGGCCGGGGTCAGCCCGAACTTGCGCCCCCGCCCCCAGGTCTCGCCGCCCTCGGCCAGATCCAGGTCGACCACGCCGCGCCAGGCCACCGCGCCCGCGTACCGCAGCGGATACCGCTGCCCGTACATCTGCGCGCGCACCACGCTGTTGATCCCGTCCGCGCCCACCACCAGGTCGTACGCGTCGCGCAGTGACCCCGGGCCGGTCACCGGGGCGCCGAGGCACAGCGCCGGTCCGGGCAGCGCGCCGGCCAGGACGGCGAGCAGCACCGGCCGGGTGACCAGGTGCACCGGCTCGCCGTGCCGGCGTTCCAGCCGCTCGACGTCGACGGTGGCGATCCGGCTGCCGTCCGGGCGCCGGATCGACCCGCCGGCCTGACGGCTGCCCCGGCGGCGCACCTCGTCGCCGACGCCGAGGGCATCCAGGGCGCGCATCGCGCCGGGCCAGATGCCCAGCCCGGTGCCGGTGTGCGGCAACGCGGCCGACCGCTCCCGGACCGTCACCTCCCAGCCCGCCGCCCGCAGGCCGATGCCCGCCGCGAGCCCGCCGATCCCGCCCCCGACCACGACCGCGCGTCCGCCCATGCCGTCACCGTACTACAGATGTAGTCGAGTGCACTACGCCTGTAGTCTGTCCGGGTGACCGATCGCCGGCAGCTCCTGCTCGACGCCGCCATCCGGGTGCTCGGCACCGGCGGGCCGCGCCAGCTCACCCACCGGGCCGTGGACGCGGAGGCGGGCCTGCCTGAAGGCTCCGCGTCCAACCGGTTCCGCACCCGGGAGGCGCTGATCACCGGCGTCTTCGACCGGCTGGTCGAGGTGGAGACGGCGGCCTGGCAACGGCTCGCCACGGACCTGCCGCCGGGCGACGTCACCGCGTTCGCCGCGGTGGTCGGCCGGCTGATCCGGGAGTTCACCGACCGGCAGCGGGTGGTCACGCTCGCCCGGTACGCGCTGTTCGTCGAGGCGACGGCGCGGCCCGATCTGCGCCCGGCCATCGAGGCCGCCCGGGCACGGCTGGCCGGCTGGGGGGAGCCGCTGCTCGCCACGCTCGGCTCGGCCGATCCGCCGGCTCACTTCCGGATGCTGCTGGCACTCGTCGACGGGCTGCTGAGCAACCAGCTCGCCTCCCCCGATGACGGCTTCGACCCGGAGTCTGCCGTCGCCACGCTGGTGCGCGGATTCCGCACCGGCTGATCCTGGTCGCGCCGGTCTGCTCGCGCCTGGCGTCAGTCCGCCGTGTCAGGAGCCGGTGTCAGGTGGCGCCTCCTGCGGCCAGGCAGGCCAGCGTCGCCTCGCCGAGCGTGGTGAGGCGCTGCGGAGCGGCCGAGGAGGGCGGGAACGGCTCGATCCACCCCGGACCGGCAGCGAGCACGCGTACCCCGGGCAGGTCCCGCCGCAGACGGACCAGGCGGTACGCGCGGCCGGTCAGCGGCGTCTGCGACCAGACCACCACCACCCGCGGACGGACCCGGACCACGGCACTGGTCAGCGCGGACCACGGCAGCGCCGGGCCGAGGTGCAGCGCGCCCCGGCCGCGTTCGCGCAGCGCCGCGGCGAGCGCGTGCAGCCCGAGGCAGTGCGTCTCGTGCTCGGCGCCTGCGAGCAGCACGCCCTGGGCGGGAAGCGGCCGGGACGGCTCACGGCCGAACACGTCCAGGCCGACGCGTACCCCCTCGGAGAGGGCGTGCTCGACGGCGATCTCGGCGGCGCTGTCGCCGCGCAGCGTGCCGAGCAGCGGCAGGCAGACCTGTTCCCAGGCGGGCACCACCCCGGCCTCGGCGGCCAGGTCGAGCACCAGCCCGGCGACCCGGTTGTCGTCCAGGTCCTCGGCGGCGGCGGTCAGCCGTTTGCGGGCCGTCTCGACGGCCCCGGCCGGCATGTTCTCGGTCAGCAACGGACGTACCCCCGGGTAGCTCTCCTACCCTGGGGTTCGTCCGCACGGCCCGATCCGGATGCGCCGGCGGCGAATCCGGCCGGAGCCCGGTCAGTCCGGGAACGTGACGACCCAGCGGGCGCCCTCGCCGCGGGCCAGCCGCTCCAGCGCCGCGGGCGCCTCGGTCAGCGGCACCGTGCCGCTCACCAGCGGCCCCAGGTCCAGGTCACCGGCGGCGAGCGCGGCAGCCAGTTCCGGGACCTCCCGGTCCGGGTCGGTCGAGCCGTACACCGAGGAGCGCAGCGTGCGCGCGGAGTGGAAGATGTCCAGCGCGGAGAGGCTGAGCATGTCGTCCTTGCCGCCCATGCCGACCACAGTGACCGCTCCCCCGCGCCGCGTCGCCCGCCAGGCGGCGCGGATGGTGACGGACCGGCCGACGCACTCGAACGCGTGGTCCACGCCGCGCCCGTCGGTGCGGGCCCGGATCTCCTTGCCCAGCCGGTCGTCGGAGCGCAGGAAGTCGGTCGCCCCGGCGGCGAGCGCGAGGTCCCGCTTGGCCTCCACCACGTCCACGGCGAGGATCGGCGCCGCGCCGGCCCGCCGCGCGGCGGTCAGCACGGCCAGGCCCACTCCGCCGAGCCCGATCACCGCCACCGACTCGCCGGGGGCGACCCGTGCGGTGTTGCGGACCGCGCCGACGCCGGTGAGCACCGCGCAGCCGAGCACCGCGGCCTGCTCCGGCGGCAGTCCGGCGGGCACCGGTACGGCGGCGTGCTGCGGCACCACCACCTCCTCGGCGAGCGCGCCGAGCCCGAGCGTGACCTGAAGGGGCTCACCGGCGGCCGTCTCGCCCCGAGGTGTGGACGGGTTGGGGTTGGCGGCGCAGAGCCACGGTTCGCCGTGCCGGCAGTGCCAGCAGTCGCGGCAGGCCGGCGCCCAGTTGAGCACCACGGGCGTGCCGGCCGCAAGCGTCGTACCGGGTCCGGCCTCGGCCACCACACCCGTCGCCTCGTGCCCCAGCACCAGCGGGTACGCGGGCGCCAGCGTGCCGTCCACCATGGCCAGGTCGGAGTGGCAGATGCCGGCGGCGCGGATGCGTACCCGCAGTTCGCCCGGGCCGGGCGCGGGCAGGCGTACCTCCTCGACCGCCGGTGTGGCGCCCCGGCCGCGTACCACGAGCGCCCTCACCGCTGGATCGCCTTCAGCTCGGTGAACTCCTCCACGCCGTACGCGCCCAGCTCACGGCCGAGGCCGGACTGCTTGTAGCCGCCGAACGGGGCGAGCGGGTTGAACGCGCCGCCGTTGACGTCGACCTGGCCGGTACGCATCCGCCGGGCCACTGCCAGCGCCGCGTCGGAGTCGGCGGACCAGACCGCGCCGGCCAGCCCGTACCGGGAGTTGTTGGCGACGGCGACCGCCTCGTCGGTGTCGGCGAACGGGATCACCGCGAGCACCGGGCCGAACACCTCCTCCTGGGCGAGCGCGCTGTCCGGGTGCACGTCGGCGAAGACGGTGGGCGCGACGAAGTGCCCCTGCGGCGGCAGTGGCGCGTCCGGGCCACCGGCGACGAGCCGGGCGCCGTCGGCGAGCGCCCGGTCGACGTGGTCGCGTACCCGCCGGGCCTGCGCGGCGGAGGCGAGCGGGCCGAGCCGGGTGGCCGGGTCGAACGGGTCGCCGAGCCGGTAGCCGGCAACCGCCGCCGCGACCAGGTCCAGGGCCTCGGCGTAGCGGTCGCGGTGTACGAGCATCCGGGTCCAGGCGGTGCAGGTCTGCCCGGAGTTGAGCAGCGCGTTGCCGACGCCGACCTTGACCGCGGTGGGCACGTCGGCGTCGGCCAGGATGACGTTCGCCGACTTGCCGCCGAGTTCCAGCGACACCCGGGCGATCCGCTCGGCGGCCAGGTGGGCGATGCGCCGGCCGGTGGCGGTGGAGCCGGTGAACGAGACCAGGTCGACGTCGGGGTGCGCGGCGAGCGCCTCGCCGACCACCGGGCCGGTGCCGGGCACCAGGTTCACCACGCCGGGCGGCAGCCCGGCGTCGGTGATCGCGTCGAACAGCAGGTACGCGGTCAGCGGCGTCAGCTCGCTGGGCTTGAGCACCACTGTGCAGCCGGCGGCGAGCGCGGGCGCGACCTTGGCGACCACCTGGTGCAGCGGGTAGTTCCACGGGGTGATCGCGCCGACCACGCCGACCGGCTCCCGGACGACGAGCGAGTTGCCGACCGTGTGCTCGGCCGCCGGGCGGGCGGCCAGGTCGACGATGCTCCGCAGCACCGTCAGCGGCAGGCCGGCCTGGACCCGGGTGGCGAGCTTGAGCGGGGTGCCCAGCTCGGTCGCCACGGTGCGGGCGATCTCGTCGGCGCGGGCGGCGAGCGCGCTGTGCAGCCGGTCCAGGTGCGCGGCCCGCTGCTCGGGGGCGGTGGCGGCCCAGCCGGGGAACGCGGCACGGGCGGCGGCGACCGCGCGGTCCACGTCGGCCGGTGTGCCGGCGGGCACCTCACCGACGATGCTCCCGGTGGCCGGGTTCTCCACCGGGATGGTGTCGCCCGACGACGGGTCGACCCAGTCACCGGCGACGTGCAGGTGGCGGCGCGTCAGCAGGGCGGGAGGGGCGGCGGCGAGATCCATGGCGTCCTTCGGGGGCGGCGGAAACTAGCGGTGGGAGTTTCGACGCTACTCCGGACCGCCGACCCGTTCCAGCGGGGCGACGGTGGCGGCGTACTCGGCGGCGAGCCCGTGCAGCAGCGCGTCCAGGCCGAGCGTGAACGCGCCCTCGTCCACGCTGCGCTGGTGTCCGGCGAGCCGGTGCGCCTGGTTGAGGTGCGGGTGCGCGGCGTAGAGCGAGGGGTCCTCGACGAAGCCGCGGGCGAACGAGCCGAGCGCGGACCCGGCCACGAAGTAGCGCATCGCGGCGCCGATGTGGGTGGCCCGCGCGGGCGGCCAGCCGGCCCGGACCAGCGCGCCGTAGACCGCGTCGGCCATGGCGAGCGCGGCCGGACGGCGGCCCGGCCCCTGCGCCAGGTACGGCACGATGTTCGGGTGCGCCGCCAGCGCGGCCCGGTACGAGCGCGCCCAGCGGCGAAGCGCATCGAGCCACTCGCACTCGTCGAAGACGCCGATGTCGACTGTCGCCGCGACACCGTCGGCCACCGCGTCGAGGATCTCCTCCTTGGTGGCGAAGTGGTTGTAGAGCGAGGGGCCGCGGACGCCGAGCGCGGCGGCGAGCCGCCGGGTCGAGAGCGCGTCCAGCCCGTCGGCGTCGATCAGCGCCAGCGCGGTCTCGACGATCCGGTCGCGGGTGAGCAGGGCCTGTCGGGGTCGGGGCACCTGGTCATCATCCTCCCTTCGACATCGGGTCTGGACGCGGTAAAACTTCCAGCGCTAGTTTAGAGCCAGTCGACCTGAGGGGGCACCGTGGACTTCGCACTGTCCGACGAGGAACGCGCGATCCGGGACACCGTTCGCACGTTCGTCACCCGCGAGGTGATGCCGCTGGAGGCGGAGGTGCTGCGCCGCGAGCGCGCCCACCAGCCCGGCCTGGACCGCTCCGAGCTGCGCGAACTCCAGCTCAAGGCGAAGAAGTTCGGCTTCTGGGGGCTGGCCACGCCGGAGGAGTACGGCGGGATGGACCTGCCGGCGGTCATGCAGTCGCTGATCTGGACCGAACTGGGCCGCAGCTTCGTGCCGTTCCGCTTCGGCGGCGAGGCCGACAACATCCTGTTCCACGCCACCGAGGAGCAGAAACGCGAGTTCCTGATCCCCACCATCGAGGGCGAACGGATCTCCTGCTTCGCCATCACCGAGCCCGGCGCGGGCTCCGACGCGGCGAACATCAAGCTGCGCGCCCGCCGCGACGGCGACGACTGGGTCCTCGACGGCGAGAAGACGTTCATCACCAACGGCAACGACGCCGACTTCGCCATCGTGGTCGCGGTGACCGACCCGGAGAAGGGCGCCCGCCGCGGCGGCGCCACCGCGTTCCTGGTGGACCGCGCGATGGGCTGGCGCTCCGAGTTCATCCAGACCATGGGCGAGGGCGGCCCCGCCTCACTGATCTTCGACGGCGTACGGGTGCCGCACCGCAACATCCTCGGCGAGATCGGGCAGGGCTTCACGCTCGGCATGGAGTGGATCGGCAAGGGCCGCTACACCATCCCGTCGCACGCCATCGGCATCGCCGAGCGCGCCCTTCAGATGGCCAT
Source organism: Micromonospora sp. CNZ296 (assembly GCF_007827635.1). Classification (NCBI taxonomy): domain Bacteria; kingdom Bacillati; phylum Actinomycetota; class Actinomycetes; order Micromonosporales; family Micromonosporaceae; genus Micromonospora; species Micromonospora sp. CNZ296. The sequence goes on along the minus strand of NZ_VISW01000003.1, from coordinate 408,748 downwards.
CGACCACGCCAACACGCGGGAGACGTTCGGCGCGCCGATCGCCACCAACCAGGCCATCCAGTGGATGATCGCCGACTCGGAGACCGAGCTGGAGGCGGCCCGCTGGCTGATCCTGCGCTCGGCCTGGACCGTCGACCAGGGCCTCGACCCCCGGCACGCCTCCTCCATGGGCAAGCTCTACGGCGCCGGCATGGTCAACCGGGTGGTGGACCGGGTGCTCCAGATCCACGGCGGCATGGGCTACACCCGTGAGCTGCCGATCGAACGCTGGTACCGGCAGGTCCGGCTGTACCGGATCTTCGAGGGCACCGACGAGATGCAGCGGCTGATCATCTCCCGCGACCTGCTGCGCGGCTACACGAAGATCGGCGGCCACCTGGCCTGAGCAGTCAGCCGGTCAGCGCCTCGACCGCCCGATCCACGTCCGCCTCGGTCGTGTAGAGGTGGAACGAGGCGCGCACCCGGCCCGCCCGTACCGCCGCGCGCACCCCGGCGCGGGCCAGCCGCTCCTGCGCGTCCGGCACGTCCACGCTGACGATCGCGCTGTCGCCGGGCGGCCGGCCCAGCCCGGTCAGGAACCGGTTGGCCAGCCCCACGTCGTACGCGCGCACCGCCTCCGGGTCGAGGTCGGCGAGCAGTTCCAGCGCCGGGGCGGTGCCCGCGTAGCTGAGCCACGGCGGCGCGATGTCGAACCGGCGCGCGTCGTCGGCCAGGCGCAGTGGCAGCCCGTAGTAGGAGGCGTGCGGCTCGCGGCCCGCGTACCACCCGGCCGCGTCCGGGCGCATCCGCTCGCGCAGCGCCGGGGCCAGGTAGGCGAAGGCCGATCCACGCGGCGACATCAACCACTTGTACGCCCCGACCACCACCGCGTCCGCCCGGTCCGCCGCGAACGGCAGCCACCCGCACGCCTGCGTCGCGTCGGCCACCACGAACGCGCCGTGCGCCCGGGCCGCCGCGACGATCTCGTCGTACGGGAGCACTGTGCCGTCGGCGGACTGCACCACGCTGAACGCCACCAGATCGGTGTCGGCGTCGATCGCGTCGACCAGGCCGGCCAGCGGCACGGTGCGTACCCGCACGCCGCGGTCCTGCTGCACCAGCCACGGGAACAGGATCGAGGTGAACTCGGTCTCGGGGACCACCACCGTTGCGCCCGCCGGCAGCCCGGCCGCGATCGGCGCGACGAGTTGTGACGCGCTGGCGCCGATGCTCACGTCGGCGACGTCCACACCGGTCAGCCGGGCGAACGCGGCCCGGGACCGGTCCACCGACTCCTCCCACACCTCGAACGACACCCGCCCGGTCCGCCAGTCGGCGAGCACCCGCTGCACGGCGTCCCACACCGGCTCCGGCGGCAGTCCGTAGGTGGCCGTGTTCAACCAGCCCGGCTCCGGCTGCCACAACTTCTGCGCCTGCTCCAGCTCCATGCCACCGACGCTAACCACCCCCGCCCCCACCCCGGCACCGCCAATCCCACCCCCGTGGCCCCACCCCGCCCGAGCCCGCCCCACCCCGCCCGCGATCTTGCACTTTCGGCCCCGGCAAATCGTGGCAAACCAGCGATCCGCAGGGCCGAAACTGCAAGATCGCGCGGCACGAGCAGGGGCGCGGGGGCGGGCGGGGACGCGACGCACCAGCACCCCCGCCCGGACGATCATGAAGTTGGCGGTGCCGGCTGTCCGAATTGTCGCCGCCAACCTCATGATCGTCGCGGAGGGTGGGGCGGGAGGTGGGGGGCGGTGGAGGGGGCGGAGGGTGGGGGTCAGGTCGGTGGAGGGAGGTCGGCCAGTGCGGCGGCGATCTCTGCGCGGACGCGGGGCAGGGGCCACCCGGCCAGGTCCCGCAGGGAGTGGTGGCGGCGCAGGTGTCGTACCGCGGTCAGGCCGACCAGGTAGCCGCAACGCTTCGGCAGACCGCCGGCCAGCGGCGAGTCCCGCATCAGGAAGTACGGGGCGTGGTGCTCCGCGTCCGTGGCGTCGAGGTCGGCGCGTACCCGGCGCAGGATCTCCGGCCACCGGCGGCGGCACTCGTCGAGCCACCGCCGGTGACCGGGGCGGCCGAACCAGAGGTACTCCTCGTCCGGCCGGCCGGCGTCCAGTTCCGCCGTGACCTGTGTGGCGAGCCCTTCGGTGAACAACGCGTTCGCCACCCCGCACTCGGGCCAGTCGCGGATCGCGGCGCCGCGGTCGTGCACCACGTGCGCGGCCTCGTGCCGCACCAGCAGGTCGAGATCCTCCGGCGGCCCGAGCTGTTCCACTGCGAGGAAGAGCGCGTACCTGCCGTTCAGCTCTCCGGCCCAGCCGTTGGCCTGGTTCAGCCCGACCAGCACCACGCACTCGACCGGCCCGCCGTCGCCGGACCAGCCCAGCGCACCGGCCACCGCCGTGACGCCGTCGGGCAGCAGCGCGCGTACCCTCTCGGCTCGTGCCGCCAGGTCGGCGGCGCGGCCGCGGAGCCCGTCCAGGACGGATGCCACGCCGGCGGCGTCGGACCAGTCGCCGTCGCGGCGCAGCACCCGGACCGCGTCCGGATGCGCGGCCAGGTAGTGCGCGCTCCACGGCTCCGGCGACGCGGACCGGCGCCCCTCGGCGCAGGCGAGGAAGTCGGGCACCAGGTCACGAACGCGCAGCAGGTCGGCGGGCGGCATCCGCCCGATGCTGCCCGGCCGTGGCCCGCCGGGCAACACCGCGACGGTACGGGGGCAGCTCACGCCGACCAGGCCGAGGGGTGATCCCCGAGCACGGTGGACACCGCCTCCGGAACGGGCCGGGGCGCGGCGGCGGGCGGCGCGACTGCCGGAGATGCCGCACACCTGAAGGAAGTCTTCATCAAAGGGCCCGTTGATGCAAGGTATCGACATAGACGAACGTCACGCTATAGGGTGCGGCGAACCGGCGACGTGAGCCAGTCGCCCCCTGTAGTGGACGAGGAGTGCCTGTGACGATTCGGAGACCCTCGCGTCGGGTGAGCCACCTGCTCGGCGGCGCCATGATCCTCATGATCGGCCTGACCGGCCAGCCGGCCCAGGCCGCGCCACAGCACGGCGCGCAGCCGCTCGCCGCCGCCTTCGACCGGGCCGCCACCGCCTCCGACGTGCCGCGCGACCTGCTCGCCGCGCTCGGGTACGCCGAGACCCGCCTGGACGGCCACGGCGGCGAGCCCAGCGTCTCCGGCGGATACGGCGTGATGCACCTGACCAGCAACCCGAAGGTGCGGACCCTCGACGAGGCCGCGCGCCGGACCCGGCTGGACCGCGCCGAACTGCGTACCCGGGACGCGGCGAACGTGGCCGGCGCGGCGGCGGTGCTGCGCTCCTACGCCGACGAGGCCGGGCTCACCGCGGCGCAGCGCGACGACGTCAACCAGTGGTACGGCCCGATCGCCCGCTACGGGGGCTCGACGGACGCGGCCACCGCCCGGCTGTACGCCGACTCCGTGTACGACCTGCTCGCCAGGGGCTTCATCGCGACCACCGCCGGCGGCGAGGTCAGCGTGGACGGCCGTCCGGTCGCACCCCAGCGGGGCCGGTACGCCGCCGTGGCGCCCTTGGGCACCGGCGACTTCGGCACCCTGAGCACCGACTACGGCCCGGCGGCCTGGGTGCCGGCCAACTCGTCCAACTACACGGTCTCCAGCCGCGAGTCGGCGTACCCGATCAACTACATCGTCATCCACACCATGCAGGGCAGCTACGCCGGCTCGATCAGCTGGTTCCAGAACGCCGCCGCCGGCACCAGTGCGCACTACCTGCTCCGCTCCTCCGACGGCGCGGTGACCCAGATGGTGCGGGACAAGGACATCGCCTGGCACGCCGGCAACTGGACCTACAACACCCAGTCGATCGGCATCGAGCACGAGGGGTACGTCGACAACGCCTCCTGGTACACAGACGCGATGTACCGGTCGTCGGCGGCGCTGACCCGGTTCCTGTGCGACAAGTACGGCATCCCGAAGACCCGCAACAACATCATCGGGCACAACCAGGTGCCGGGCGCCACGCACACCGACCCCGGTCCGAACTGGAACTGGACCTACTACATGCAGCTCGTCACCGGCGGCACCACGCCGCCGCCGACCACTTGGTCGACGGTCGTGGACAACACCACCGCCGGCCGGTTCACCGCGAGCGCCAACTGGAGCACCTCGACGTACTCGGCGCAGCGCTACGGCGCCGACTACCGGTACGCCAACCCCGTCGCGGCCAGCGACGCCGCCTGGTACAAGGTGAACATCCCGGCGACCGCCACCTACCGGGTGGAGGTCTGGTATCCGGCCGTCGCCGGCTACAACACCAGCACGCCGTACATCGTCGCGACCACCAGCGGCAACCAGACGGTCTCGGTGAACCAGACAGCCAACGGCGGTACGTGGCGTTCGCTGGGCACCTTCACCCTGGCCGCCGGGGACGCCAACAAGGTGGGTGTCAGCCGATGGTCCGGCAGCACCGGGTACGTGATCGCCGACGCCATCCGCGTCACCCGCGTCTAGCGGCACGTCCCGGCGCCGCGCCGGAGGCGCTCGGCCCGGTCAGCTCACGTTGGCCGGGCCGAGCACGCTCTTCAGGTCACCCATCAGCGCTGTGGTCGGCGCGACCCGGAACGGGCCGAGACGCAGCGTGGTGACCTTGCCGCCGTTGAGCAGCTTGACGTGCACCTCGGTGTCGCCGGGGTGCAGCACCAGCGTCTCCTTGAGCCGTTCCACGAGCGGCGGCGTGCAGCGGTGCACCGGGATGGTGAGCGTGATCGGCTTGCTCCCCGGGGTGCTGCTGACGTCCGGCATGGACATGTCCATCGCCATGATGCGCGGGGTGTCGTCGCGCCGGTCCACCCGGCCCTTCACCACCACGATCGCGTCCTCGGCGATGTACTGCCCGATCACCTCGTACGTATTCGGGAAGAACAGCGTCTCCACGCCGCCGGCGAGGTCTTCGAGGGTGGCCGACGCCCAGGCCCGGCCCTGCTTGGTGACCCGGCGCTGCACGCCGGAGAGGATGCCGGCCAGCGTGACCACCGCGCCGTCGGGCACCGTGCCCTCCTCCGACAGCGCGGCGATCGTGGTATCCGCGGCGGCACCGAGCACGTGCTCCAGACCGAAGAGCGGGTGGTCGGAGACGTACAGACCGAGCATCTCGCGCTCGAACGCGAGCTTGTCGCGCTTGTCCCACTCCCCCTCGCCGATGACCGGCATGACAGTGGTGCTGCCACCGGTGTCCGCCTCGCCGAATCCGGCGCCGAACAGGTCGTACTGGCCGACCGCCTCCTTGCGCTTGACGTCGGCGTACGCGTCGATGGCGTCGGCGTGCACGGCCAGCAGGCCCTTGCGCGGATGCTGGAGCGAGTCGAACGCCCCGGCCTTGATCAGCGATTCGATGGTCTTCTTGTTGCAGACGACGGCGTCGACCTTGGACAGGAAGTCGTAGAAGTCGGTGTAGTCGCCCTTCTCCTCGCGGCACCGCATGATCGAGGCGACCACGTTCGCACCGACGTTGCGTACCGCGCCGAGACCGAAGCGGATCTCCTTGCCGACCGGGGTGAACGGCCCGGCCGAGGTGTTCACGTCCGGCGGGAGCACCTGGATGCGCATCCGGCGGCACTCGGACAGGTACAGGGCCATCTTGTCCTTGTCGTCACCGACGGAGGTGAGCAGCGCGGCCATGTACTCGGCCGGGTAGTGCGCCTTGAGGTACGCGGTCCAGTAGGAGACCAGGCCGTACGCGGCGGAGTGGGCCTTGTTGAACGCGTAACCGGCGAACGGGACCAGCACGTCCCACACGGCCTGGATGGCCTCGTCGGAGTAGCCGCGCTCGCGGCAGCCGTCCCGGAACGGGATGAACTCCTTGTCGAGGATCTCCTTCTTCTTCTTGCCCATCGCCCGGCGCAGCAGGTCGGCCTGGCCGAGCGTGTAGCCGGCGAGGATCTGCGCGGCGCGCTGCACCTGCTCCTGGTAGACGATCAGGCCGTACGTGGGCGCGAGGATCTCGCGCAGCGGCTCCTCCAGCTCCGGGTGGATCGGGGTGATCTCCTGGAGCCCGTTCTTGCGCAGCGCGTAGTTGGTGTGCGAGTCCACGCCCATCGGGCCGGGCCGGTAGAGCGCCAGGACGGCGGAGATGTCCTCGAAGTTGTCCGGCTTCATCAGCCGCAGCAGCGAGCGCATCGGCCCGCCGTCGAGCTGGAACACGCCGAGCGTGTCACCGCGGGCCAGCAGCTCGTACGCCTGCCTGTCGTCAAGCGGCAGGCCGAGCAGGTCCAGCTCCCGGCCGTGGTTGAGCTGGATGTTCTTCACCGCGTCGTCGATGATCGTCAGATTCCGCAGGCCGAGGAAGTCCATCTTCAGCAGCCCGAGCGACTCGCAGGTCGGGTAGTCGAACTGCGTGATGATGACGCCGTCGGAGTCGCGCCGCATCAGCGGGATGTGCTCGATGATCGGTTCGGCGGACATGATGACGCCGGCGGCGTGCACACCGGTCTGCCGGATCAGGCCCTCGATGCCCTTGGCGGTCTCGATGACCTTCTTGACGTCCGGGTCGGACTCGTAGAGGCCCCGGATCTCGCCCGCCTCGGCGTAGCGCGGGTGCTTCGGGTCGAAGATGCCGGACAGCGGGATGTCCTTGCCCATCACCGCCGGGGGCATGGCCTTGGTGATCCGGTCGCCGACCGCGTACGGGAAGCCGAGCACGCGGGCCGAGTCCTTGATCGCGGCCTTCGCCTTGATCGTGCCGAACGTGGCGATCTGCGCGACCTTGTCCTCGCCCCACTTGTCGGTCACGTACTTGATGACCTCACCGCGCCGGCGCTCGTCGAAGTCGATGTCGACATCGGGCATGGAGACGCGTTCGGGGTTGAGGAACCGCTCGAAGATCAGGCCGTGCGGGATCGGGTCGAGGTCGGTGATGCCCAGCGCGTACGCCACGAGCGAGCCGGCCGCCGAGCCGCGCCCCGGGCCGACCGCGATGCCCTGGCTCTTGGCCCACTGGATGAAGTCGGCGACCACGAGGAAGTACGACGGGAAGCCCATCTGGATGATGACGCCCAGCTCGTACTCGGCCTGGACGACGTGGCCCTCGGGGATGCCGCCGGGGAAGCGGCGCGCCAGGCCGGCGAAGGTCTCCTTGCGGAACCAGGATTCCTCGGTCTCGCCCTCGGGGATCGGGAACCGCGGCATCAGGTTGTGGAACGTGAACATGCCGGCCGGGTCGACCTTCTCGGCGACCAGCAGCGTGTTGCGGCAGCCCTGCTGCCACAGCTCGGAGGAGTCGACGGCGCGCATCTGGTCGGCGGACTTGACGAAGTAGCCGCCGCCCTCGAACCGGAACCGGTTCGGGTCGGCCACGTTGCTGCCGGTCTGGACGCAGAGCAGCACGTCGTGCGCCTCGGCCTGCGCCTCGTGCGTGTAGTGCGAGTCGTTGGTGACCACCGGCGGGATGTCGAGCTTGCGGGCGATCTCGGTGAGCCCGTCGCGGACCCGGCGCTCGATGTCGAGGCCGTGGTCCATGATCTCCAGGAAGTAGTTGTCCTTGCCGAAGATGTCCTGGTACGCGGCCGCGACCTTGAGCGCCTCGTCGAACTGGCCCAGCCGCAGCCGGGTCTGCACCGCGCCGGACGGGCAGCCGGTGGTGGCCATGATGCCCTCGGCGTGCTCGGCGATCAGCTCCATGTCCATCCGGGGCCACTTCACGTAGTGGCCCTCCATGGAGGCGCGGGAGTTGAGCTTGAACAGGTTGTGCAGGCCGTCGCGGTTGGCCGCCCACATGGTCATGTGGGTGATCGCGCCGTTACCGGAGACGTCGTCGCTCTTCTGCTCGGGGCGCCCCCACTTGACCCGGGCCTTGTGGAAGCGCGACTCCGGCGCGACGTACGCCTCGACGCCGAGGATGGGCTTGACCCCGGCGTCCATGGCCTGCTTGTAGAAGTCGTTCGCGCCGTGCATGTTGCCGTGGTCGGTGATCGCCACCGCCGGCATGCCGAGCCGCGCCGCCTCGGCGAAGAGGTCCTTGAGCCGGGCCGCCCCGTCGAGCATCGAGTACTCGGTGTGTACGTGCAGATGCGCGAACGAATCGCCCATGCGTGGCGCCCCCCGGGTTGTGGATCAAGCTGCGTCGGAGTCGACCGACCCACCCTACCGAGGTGATCGTGCGGGCTCCACCGTCCGCGCCGAGGGTGGCCCGGGTCTCTCCGGCCGACCGGTGTACGGCACGCGATGTTCTTCTCTGTTGCAATGGTGTGTGGCACACAGTATCGTGTTGCACATGGTCAGCGAAGAGGTCCTCCGGACCCACCTCCAGGAGCTACGGCGCGGCACGGTCGTGGTGGCCAGCCTGGTCGCCCTGCACCGCCCCGACTACGGATACGCCCTGCTGCAACGGCTGGCCGCGCACGGCTTCGCGGTCGACGCCAACACGCTCTACCCGCTGCTGCGCCGGCTCGAGGACCAGGGCCTGCTGACCAGCGAGTGGAACACCGAGGAGAGCCGGCCGCGCAAGTTCTACCGGACCAGCGACGACGGCGAGGCCGTCCTGAACCGCCTGCTCGACGACATGACCGCGGTGCGGACGTCCGTCACCGACCTGATCGAAGGAGCGGAACGATGAGTTCCCTGACCGACCGTTACGTCGCCGCCACCATGCGGACCGTGCCCGCGCAGCGCCGCCTGGAACTGGCCGAGGAACTGCGCGGCTCCATCGCCGACATGATCGACGACCGGACCTCTGGCGGGCAGGACCACGCCTCCGCCGAGCGCGAGGTGCTCACCGAGCTGGGCCACCCGGAGAAGCTCGCGGCCCGCTACAGCGACCGCACCCTGCAACTGATCGGCCCGCGGTACTACCTGACCTGGTGGCGGCTGCTGCGGCTGCTGCTCACGTACATCCCGGCGATCGTGGGCGTGCTCGCCGGCCTCGCCAAGGCGCTCATCGACGGCGAGCCGGGCGCGGCGATCGGCGCGGCGATCGTGGCCGCGATGCAGACCGCGGTCCAGATCGCGTTCTGGGTCACGCTGGTGTTCGCCGTGCTGGAGCGCACCCGCACGCCGCTCGGCCTGCCCGAGTGGACCGTCGACCAGCTCCCCGAGGAGAGCCGGGAACGGCAGATCAGCCACTCCGACAGCATCGCCTCGGTGGTGTTCCTGCTCGTCACCGTCGGCTTCCTGATCGGTCAGCACTTCCAGCGCTGGACCACCGACGACGGTTCCCGGATGGCGGTGCTCGACCCGGCGCTCTGGGGCTTCTGGCTGCCGGCCCTGATCGTGGTGCTGCTGGCCACCGTCGGCCTGGAGATCGCCAAGTACCGGGCCGGGCGGTGGACCTGGCCGCTGGTCGTGGTCAACGCGGTGCTCAACGCGGCATTCGCCGCCCCGGTGCTCTGGCTGCTCGCCACCGACCGGCTGCTCAACCCGGAACTGGTCGAGCGGTTCGCCTGGCTGCGCGACGGCGGGACCGTCGAGTTCGCCCGGGTGGCGGGCGCGGTGGTCGTGCTGGTCGCGATCTGGGACGTGGTCGACAGCGCGGTCAAGGCCGCCCGCGCCGCGCGCTGACGCCCGGCGCCGCGCTCCCCGTCCCGCCCCGGTGCCGTCGGCGCCGGGGCGGGACGCCGTCGGCTGCCCGACTCAGCCGGGGCGGCACGGCCTCCCGGGGCATAGCCTGGGGTCCGGACCACGGCGAGCACTGGGACGCCCCTGATGCCCCTCCCCGACGGCACGGACGAGCTGGCCCGGTCGGCGGCACGCGGCGACCGCGAGGCCCTCGACGCCCTGCTGGCCACCGTACGGCCGGAGGTGCTGCGGCAGTGCGCCCGGCTGCTGCCCCACCGGCAGGACGCCGAGGAGGCCTGCCAGGACGCTCTGCTCGCGCTCGCCCACGGGATCACCGGGTTCGAGGGCCGCTCGTCGTTCGACACCTGGCTGTACCGGATCACCGCCAACCGGGCCCGCTCCACCTACCGGACGTTGCGGCGACGGTGGCGGCGGGAGGCCGGCGGCGTCCCGCTGCCGGACCGGCCCGACCCGCGCCGGACCAGCGTGGTCGCCGGCACCCGGCTCGACCTGCTCGACGCCCTCGACGCGGTCCCGCCGGACCTCGCCGAGGCGGTGACCCTGCGCGATGTGCTTGGACTGAGCTACCGGGAGATCGCCGGCCTGCTCGACGTGCCGGAGGGGACCGTGAAGTCCCGCATCCACGAGGCCCGCCGGCAGCTCCGGGCGCGGCTGTCCGATGCGTGACCCGGCCCGCCGTCGGCGCGGCGTCGCGGTCGTCGCACTCGTCGCCCTCGCCGGGACGCCCGCCTGCGCCGACCGCCCGGTCTCGCCGCTGCCGGTACAGCCGGCGGTGACCAGCGCCGTCGCCGCCGCGCCGCCCACCGCCGCGACCTCACCCGGCCCCACCCCGGCGCCGCTGCGCACGGGCACGCCGGTCCCGGAGCCGTCGGGGGCCACGCCGACGAGCACGCGTACGCGGTCACGGCCGCCGGTCACGCCCCGGACCACCCGGCCCACCCCGTCGGTACGCACCACGGCGCCGGCCGCGTGCTTCGGGCCGGTCCGCTACGACCTGGTGCTCGCCGAGACCGAGCTGGCGCTGCTGAAGTCCCTCTGCTTCGCCGCCGGCGGGATCCTGCGCATCCGGGGGATCGGGCCGGGTGAGGTCACCGTGGACCGGGAGGACCTGGTCTCGCGCAGCTACGAGGCCGGTGTGGTGGACATCCGGTTCGTGCGCACCGGCACGGTGGTGGTCACCATCCCGCAGGACGGCCGCACGTACCCGATCACGGTGGTGGTGGTCTGAGCCCGTCACCTACCCGGTCCGAACTCCGGCGAGCACGCGGTCGGCGAAGTCCGCGCCCGCGTCCGGCGGCGGCACGAGCTGGACGTAGAGCAGACCGGCGCGGCCGGTGGCCGGCCCGGCCGCCTCGACGATCATCGGGCGGCCGGTGGGGCAGGTGTACGTGACCACCGTCCACTCGACGCCACCCTGCCGGCTGCGGCGCGGCGGGGCCGCGGCACAGTCCGCGTGGGCCCGTCCGGCGAGGAAGGCCGCCGGGTCGGCACGACGCGTCTCGCCGCTGGCGAGGCCGACGAAGGCGCCGGGCAGCGTGGGGTCGGCCGCCCAGTTCCCGGGGTCCGGGGAGATCACCAGCGCCGGTTCGAGGTCACCGTCGTCGCCGTACCGTCCCGCCCAGCCGGTCCCCTCGGCCCGCCAGCCGGCCGGCAGGACCACTGTCAGCGGCCCGCTGCGGCCCACCGCACCCGCCGGGGCGGGGTGGACCGCGTCCGCCGCGCACGTGCCGGCGACGGCGAGCGCCACCGCGACCCCGGCGACGAGCCGGCCCGGGTGCGGTGCCCACCCCGCCCGCACGGCAGCGGGCCCACCCGTCACCGCGCGCCGCAGCGCCTGCCGGAACGCGTCCGCGTCCGGGTAGCGGTCGGCCGGGCGCACGGCGGTCGCGGTGCGCAGCACCGTGTCCACGGCGGCGGGCACCCCGGCCCGCAGCCGCGAGCCGGCCGCCCGGCCGTCGGCCGCACCGCCCGGTGGCCGATCCCGGCCGAGCAGCCGCAGTCCGAGGCGGCCCAGCCCGAACACGTCGGCGCGGGTGTCGACCACGGCGAGTGGATCGTCCTGCTCCGGCGCCATGTAGCCGGGCGTGCCGGCCCGGGCGGTCAGCCCGGAGGCGGAGGCGAGCGCCTTGGCCAGCCCGAGATCGGCGATCAGCACCCGGTCGCCGCCGGGCGCCGAGTGGAACAGGACGTTGCTCGGCGTCAGGTCACGGTGCACCACCCGGTGCCGGTGCAGCACCGCAACGCCGGCCGCGATCTCGTCGAGGACCGTCAGGGCCCGCCCCACCGGCAGCGGGCCGCGGGTCAGGCGGTCCCGCAGGCTGCCGCCGTCCGCCCAGGCCAGCACGGCGTACGGGCGGCCGTCGGGCAACTCCCCCACGGCGTGCACCCGGACCAGGCGGTGGTGGTCCAGCTTCCGCAGCAACCGCGCCTCGTCGAGGAACCGTTCCCGCACCCGCAGGTCGTGGCTCCAGTTCTCGGCCAGAACCTTGACCGCCACCCGGTCCGCGAGCGCCGGGTCGTACGCGAGCCAGACCGTGGCGAAGGACCCCGTCCCGAGCAGACGCTCCACCCGGTACGCCCCGATCCGCGCCGGCGTGATCATCGCACCACCTCCGGGACCGCCACCCGGACCATCACGTCGACGGTAGACGATGGACCGAACCGAACCGGTCCGGGCGGAGACCAACAGGACAGGAGAACCCGACCGAAGGAGATCCGCCATGAACCGTCTCCCGTCCACCATCCTCGCCGGCTTGCTGGCGCTGACCGGGATCGCGCCGGTCGCCGTCGGCGCACCGGCCGCCTCCGCCGCTCCCGCGCACTCGGCGACCGCCGCCCGCGGCGACGGCACGCCGGCCCGCGTCCGGCCGACCGTCGCGGAGAACGAGGTGCTCAGCGTCCGTGGCGCCGGCCCGTACCGCATCGGAGCCCGGCTGGACCGGCTCGTCGCGGCCGGACTGATCGACTGGACGGCGCCCGGCTGCCCCGGAGTGGTGCACGCCGGTGCCACCGGCTCCTGGGCCGGGGCGATCCTGCTGGCCTTCCGGGACGGCCGGCTCGTGTCAGTGGGCACGGCCACCGCCCCGCCGCGCTCCCCGGCCGGCGGGTCGGTCGGGATGTCCTTCGCCGAGTTGGAGCGCATCTACGGACCGCGCGGCGGCATGATCCGCAACGACGCGGGTGACGCCGAGGCGTACCTGGTCCGGTTCGGGTCGCGGGTCGAGCTGTTCAGCGACCACCCGATCCGGCCCGGTGCCGGCTTCTACGAGGCCGGTGTGGCGTCGTACGTCGAGCGGTCGTTCCGGCAGGGCTGCTGCTGAGCGACGCCGGGGCCCGCCGGACGCGGGCCCGGCCGGCGCGCCGGGCCCGCGCTCAGTCCGCCGACCGCCACTGGCGGGCCAGCAGCGCGTAGACCACCTCGTCGGTCCACTCCCCCTTGACGAACTCGTTCTCCCGCAGGTGCGCCTCCCGGCGCATGCCCAGCCGCTCCAGCACCCGGGCCGAGGCGGTGTTGCGGGCGTCCAGCCGGCCCACGATCCGGTGCAGCCCCAGCCCGTCGAAGCCGATCCGCAGCAGCTCCCGGGCCGCCTCGGTGGTGTACCCCCGGCCGGTGTGCGCGGGGTGCGCCACGTACCCGATCTCGCCCTGCCGGTGCTCCCCGCTCGTCCAGCTCAGCAGCACGTCGCCGAGGAACTCGCCGGTGTCCGCCAGCGTCACCGCCAGGTTGAGCACGTCGCCGGGGGCGCGCAGCGCGGTCCGCCGGACCAGCCGGTCGATCGCGGCCCGGGCGGCGGCGTCGTCGTACGGCTGGTGGTAGAGGTAGCGGGTCACCTCCGGGCGGCCCCGGTAGTCCCGGACCACGGCGAGGTCGTCGGTGGTGAAGGCGCGCAGCAGCAGGCGCTCGGTGCGTATCGGCAGATCGGGCACGAACACCCCGGCAGGCTACGTCGCGGCTGTCGTCCGGCCCACCCGATTACGCCCCGGGCACCGCACCGGGCGCGGCGGTGGCATGGTCGTACGGTGAGCACCGCACCCACCACCGCCTGGCGCCGGCCGGCTCCCACGGCCGCGCAGTTGCGCGCCGACCTCTGGGTCGGACTCGCGGTCACCGTGCTGGCCCTGTTCGAGCTGACCCTGGCGCGCAGCACCGGGGCCTTCCTGCTCGGCCCGCCGCCGAGCCTCGCCGAGCAGGTCTGGTGGACCGTGGCGGTGACCGCCCCGCTGGCCGTACGGCGGCGGTGGCCCGCCGCCGTCGCGGTGGTCGTCTCGATCGCGTTCATCGCCGGGCAGGCGCGGGCGGTCCCGCTCGCCCAGCTCCCGTCGGGCGCGCTGTTCGCGGCCCTCTTCACGCTCGGCGCGTGGGGTGCCGACCGGCGGCTGGCCGGGCGGCTGCGGGCCGGCGTCATCGTGGCGATGTTCGGCTGGCTCGCGCTGTCCCTCGCGCTGCGGGCCGACCAGATCTCGGCGGCCTCCTTCGCCGACGCCGCCGGTCCGGTGCCGCCGGTGCTCGCCGCCGTGGTGAACGGCGTCTTCTACAACGTGCTGTTCTTCGGGTTCGCCTACTACTCCGGGCAGACCGCCTGGGTGGCCGCGCGTCGCCGGCACGAACTGCGGGAGCAGGCCGAGCAACTGCGCCGATCACAGGTCGAGGCGCGCGAGCGCGCGGTGATGGGCGAGCGGGTCCGCATCGCCCGCGAGCTGCACGACGTGGTCGCCCACCACGTGTCGGTGATGGGCGTGCAGGCCGCCGCGTGCCGGCGCGTGTTCGACCGTGACCGCGACAAGGCGCGGACCGCCCTGGCCGCGATCGAGGAGACGGCCCGCACCTCGGTCGACGAGCTGCGCCGGATGCTCGGCGTGCTGCGCGACCCGGACGCCGCGGCCGGCGCGACCACGCCGGAGGACACCGCCGGCATCGATCAGGTCGCCGCGCTCGTCGACCGGGCCCGGGACACCGGGCTGCGGGCCGAACTCGGTGTGTACGGGGAACCGGCGCCGCTGCCCCGCTCGGTGTCGCAGGCGGCGTACCGGATCGTGCAGGAGGCGGTGACGAACGTGGTCAAGCACGCTCACGCCACCACGCTGGACGTGCGCATCCGCTATCTGGCGAGGGAACTGGAGATCGACGTGAGCGACGACGGACACGGGGGCGTACCCGAGGCCGGGGCCGGGGCCGGGCTGGGCCTGATCGGCATGCGGGAGCGGGTCGCCGCGCACGGCGGTGAGGTGGAGGCCGGGCCGCGTCCCGGCGGCGGGTTCCGGGTCCGGGCCCGCATGCCGCTGCCGGTCGAGGCCGCCGGGCGGGCGGCGTGAGCGCCCCGGTGCGGGTGCTGCTCGTCGACGACCAGCACCTGGTCCGGACCGGATTCCGGGTGATCCTGGAGGTCGAGGACGACATCGAGGTGGTCGGCGAGGCCGCCGACGGGCAGCGCGCCGTGTCGATGGCGACCGCGCTTCGGCCGGACGTGGTGCTGATGGATGTGGAGATGCCGGTGCTCGACGGGCTGGAGGCCACCCGCCGGATCACCGCCGACGCGACGCCGGGCGGGCCGGCGGTGCTCATCCTCACCACGTTCGACAGGGACGACTACCTCTTCGCCGCGTTGCGCGCCGGGGCGAGCGGTTTCCTGCTCAAGAACGGCACCCCGGAGGACCTGATCGACGCGGTCCGGGTGGTGGCGCGCGGCGAGGGACTGATCGCACCGGCGCTCACCCGGCGGGTGATCTCCACCTTCGCCCGGCCCGGGGCGGCGCCGCCGGACCCTCGGCACGACGCGGCCACCGCGGACCTGACCCCGCGCGAGCGGGAGGTGCTGGAACTGGTGGCGCGCGGGGCCAGCAACGCCGAGATCGCGGACGTCCTGCACGTCGGCGAGGCGACTGTGAAGACCCACGTCAGCCGCGTCCTGGCCAAACTCGGGCTGCGCGACCGGGTGCAGGCGGTGGTGTTCGCGTACGAGCACGGGGTGGTGCGGCCCGGCGGGTGACGCCCGTCCGCCGCGCGACGGACCCGATGATCGCCCCGTGGTGGGACGACGGGAGCGGGGGCCGGCCGTAGCGTCGGGATCATGACAAGCGTGCTCCGCCTCGACGGCGTCGACCGCAGCTTCGGCGACCGTCAGGTGCTCAAGGACGTCTCCTTCGACGTGACCGCAGGGCGCATGACCGGATTCGTCGGCGGCAACGGCGCCGGCAAGACCACCACCATGCGGATCATCCTCGGCGTGCTCGCCCCGGACGCCGGGCAGGTGACGTGGCGGGGGCGGCCGCTCGCGCGCGAGGCCCGGGCCCGGTTCGGCTACATGCCGGAGGAACGCGGCCTCTACCCGAAGATGACCCCCCGCGAGCAGGTGGTTCACCTCGGCCGCCTGTACGGGCTGGACGCCGCCGGGGCGCGCCGGCGTACCGACGCGCTGCTGGAGCGGGTCGGTCTCGGCGAGCGGGCCGACGACCTGCTGGAGACGCTGTCGCTGGGTAACCAGCAGCGGGCGCAGATCGCCGCCGCGCTGGTGCACGACCCGGAGGTGCTGATCCTGGACGAGCCGTTCTCCGGACTCGACCCGCTCGCCGTCGACATGGTGGTGGCGGTGCTGCGGGAACGCGCCGCCGCCGGAGCGCCGGTGCTGTTCTCCAGCCACCAGCTCGACGTGGTGGAACGGCTCTGCGACGACCTGGTGCTCATCGCGGGCGGGACGATCCGGGCCGCCGGCGCCCGCGAGGAGCTGCGCGCCGCGTACACGCTGCCCCGGTTCTCGCTCGTGGTGGACGGCGACGCCGGCTGGCTGCGCGACCAGCCCGGCGTGCGACTGGTCGACCTCGACGGCGCCCGCGCCGTGTTCGAGGTGGACCCGCCCGCCGACGACCAGGCGGTGCTGCGCGCGGCCCTGGCCCGCGGCCCGGTGCGCGCGTTCGGCCCGGTCACCCCGTCCCTCGCCGAGATCTTCCGAGAGGTCAACCAGTGAACACGTTCCAGGCCACCCGGCTGGTCGCGGCCCGCGAGATCAAGGTCAAGGTCCGCGACAAGACGTTTCTCTACAGCACGCTGATCTTCCTGCTGCTCGCCGTCGTCGCCACAGTGGTGCCGGCGATGGTGAGCAGCGGTCCGTCCACTGTGGCGGTGACCGCCGCCGGTGCCGAACCGCTGCGCGCGGCGGGGCTGGACGTCCTCGTGGTCGCCGACGACGGCGCCGCCGAGCAGGCGGTACGCGACGGCGACGCGGACGCCGCGGTGGTGGCCGGTCCGCTCGTGGTCGCCGACGAGCGGGCCCCGGACGACGTGGTCTCCGCGCTCAGCGCGGCCCCGCAGGTGAAGCTGCTGGACCCGGACGCGGTGGATCCGCTCGTCGCGTACCTGGTGCCGTTCGCCTTCGCGTTCGTCTTCTTCTTCATGTCCCAGACGTTCGGGTTGCAGATCGCGCAGAGCGTCACCGAGGAGAAGCAGACCCGGATCGTGGAGATCCTGGTGGCCGCCGTGCCGGCCCGGGCGCTGCTGGCCGGCAAGATCCTCGCCGCGGGCGCGCTGGCGCTGGGACAGATCACCCTGATCGCGGCAGTCGCGCTGATCGGCATGCGCCTGACCGACGGCGGCGACCTGCTGGGTCTGATCGCGCCCGCGATCGGCTGGTTCGTGCCGTTCTTCCTGTGCGGCTTCCTGCTGCTGGCGGCGATGTGGGCGGCCGCCGGTGCGCTGGTGAACCGGCAGGAGGACATCGCCGGGGCGTCCACGCCGGTGCAGCTCGCGGTGATGGCGCCGTTCTTCGCGGTGATCTTCCTGAACGACAACGCCGCCGCGATGCGGATCCTGTCGTACCTGCCGATCTCCTCGCCGACCGCGATGCCGGTACGGCTGTTCACCGGCGACGCGGCGCCGTGGGAGCCGATCGTGTCGCTGGCGCTGCTGCTGCTCGCCGCGGCCGGGTTCCTGCTCGCCGGGGCGCGGATCTACGAGGGTTCGCTGCTGCGCACCAACGGGCGGACCTCGGTGCGGGCGGCGTGGCGGCAGCGGGAGCCGATCGGCTGACCGTGCGAGACGCCGAGCGCCGGCCACCCCGTGATCCGGGGGCCGGCGCTCGGCACGTCGGGCGGAATCAGCCGACGGCGGCCATGACCTCGTCGGAGACGTCGAAGTTGGCGTAGACGTTCTGCACGTCGTCGCAGTCCTCCAGCACGTCGATCAGCTTGAAGATCTTGCGCGCGCCCTCCTCGTCCAGCGGCACGTTCACGCTGGGGATGAGGGAGGACTCGGCCGACTCGTACTCGATGCCGGCGTCCTGCAGCGCGGTGCGGACCGCGACCAGGTCACCCGGCTCGGAGACCACCTCGTACGCCTCGCCGAGGTCGTTGACCTCCTCCGCGCCCGCGTCGAGCACGGCCATCATCACGTCGTCCTCGCTGGTGCCGGCCTTGGGGACGATCACCACGCCCTTGCGGGAGAACATGTACGACACCGAGCCGGCGTCGGCCAGCGAGCCGCCGTTGCGGGTAAGGGCGGTGCGCACCTCGGTCGCGGCGCGGTTGCGGTTGTCGGTGAGGCACTCGATCAGCATCGCCACGCCGTTCGGCCCGTAGCCCTCGTACATGATCGTCTGCCAGTCGGCGCCGCCGGCCTCCAGGCCGGAGCCGCGCTTGACCGCGCGATCGATGTTGTCGTTCGGGACCGAGTTCTTCTTCGCCTTCTGGATGGCGTCGTAGAGAGTCGGGTTGCCGGCCGGGTCACCACCGCCGGTACGGGCCGCCACCTCGACGTTCTTGATCAGCTTGGCGAACATCTTGCCGCGCTTGGCGTCGATGACCGCCTTCTTGTGCTTGGTCGTCGCCCACTTTGAGTGGCCGGACATCTGTTACCTCCGTTGCTACCCGCCGTCTGCATCGACCGCACCGCACACGCCCCGCTCCCCCGCCGGCGCACGTCGAGGTGCCGTGATCTTCGCTGGGAGCCGCGGCGGGCTGATGGCCCTGCCGAATCTCGGCAATCCTACCGGCGAGGGCCGGGTGACTGTCACGCGCCGCACGGCACCGGCCCGCCCGAGGCCGCCCGAACCGGCACAACCAGGGACGGACCGGATGCTCAGGAGGCGGCCCGGACGAGTTCCACGAAGGACCGGTGCAGGCGCAGGTCGCCGGTCAGCTCGGGGTGGAACGACGTGGCCAGCAGGTTGCCCTGCCGTACCGCGACGATCCGGCCCGCCGCCGGCCCTTCGGTCACCCGACCGAGCACCTCGACGTCCGGGCCGACGCGCTCCACCCAGGGCGCCCTGATGAACACCGCGTGGAACGGCCCGCCGTCGACGCCGGTGAGCGCCACCGGCGCCTCGAACGAGTCGACCTGGCGGCCGAACGCGTTGCGCCGCACCGTCATGTCGACGCCGGCGAATCCGCGCTGGTCGGGGCGGCCGTCCAGCACCTCCGCCGCCAGCATGATCATGCCGGCGCAGGAGCCGTAGACCGGCATGCCGGCGGCGATCCGCTTGTCGATCGGCTCGCGCATCTCGAAGATGTCCACCAGCTTGCTGATCGTGGTCGACTCGCCGCCGGGGACCACCAGGCCGTCGACCGCGTCCAGCTCGCCCGGCCGCCGCACCGGCCGGGCGTCCGCGCCCACCCCGGCCAGCGCGGCGACGTGCTCGCGTACGTCGCCCTGAAGCGCGAGCACGCCGATCACGGGTACGGCCACGATGCTCCCTCCGGGGTGTTAAAAGGGGGCCCCGCCTCTACCGCAGGCGTTAACAGGGGGCCCTTCCTTGCACTCACCAGCCGCGCTCGGCCAGGCGGTGCGGCTGGGGGATCTCGTCGACGTTGATGCCGACCATCGCCTCGCCCAGCCCCCGGGAGACCTTCGCGAGCACGTCCGGGTCGTCGTGGAACGTGGTCGCCTTGACGATCGCGGCGGCCCGCTGGGCCGGGTTGCCGGACTTGAAGATGCCCGAGCCGACGAAGACGCCCTCGGCGCCGAGCTGCATCATCATGGCCGCGTCCGCGGGGGTCGCGATGCCGCCGGCGGTGAACAGCACGACCGGCAGCTTGCCCTGCTCGGCGACCTCCTTGACCAGCTCGTACGGGGCCTGGAGCTCCTTGGCCGCGACGTACAGCTCGTCGGAGGGCAGCGACTGGAGCCGGCGGATCTCCTGCCGGATCTTGCGCATGTGGGTGGTGGCGTTGGAGACGTCACCGGTGCCCGCCTCGCCCTTCGAGCGGATCATCGCGGCGCCCTCGGTGATCCGGCGCAGCGCCTCGCCCAGGTTCGTCGCACCGCACACGAACGGGACGGTGAACGCCCACTTGTCGATGTGGTTGGCGTAGTCGGCCGGGGTCAGCACCTCGGACTCGTCGACGTAGTCGACGCCGAGGGCCTGGAGGACCTGCGCCTCGACGAAGTGGCCGATGCGGGCCTTGGCCATCACCGGAATCGAGACGGCCTGGATGATGCCGTCGATCATGTCCGGGTCGCTCATCCGGGACACGCCGCCCTGCGCGCGGATGTCGGCCGGCACGCGTTCCAGGGCCATCACGGCGACCGCGCCGGCGTCCTCGGCGATCTTCGCCTGCTCGGGGGTGACCACATCCATGATCACACCGCCCTTGAGCATCTCGGCCATGCCGCGCTTGACGCGGGCGGTGCCGACGGCGGTGGCGGTGGTCGGGGCTGCGGATTCAGACACGGGACATCGCTCCTCGGCGTGCTCGGGAGGTGACTGCGCAGGAATGCTACGACCGGCACGGCGCCGATCCGAGCGCCAATCGAACCCCCGGTGGCCTGCCGTGTGGCCCCCGTCACGGCCGGTGCGTCAGCCGGTGGTCACGTCCGCGTGCGAGGCCAGCGTGGGGTCGTCGATGTCGAAGTAGCGCGGCCACTCCCGCCCGCGTCCCATCCGGAACAGCCGCACCACCGGACGCCCCCGCGCCGAGCGGGCGTCCCGGACCAGGTCGGTGTGCACCTGCCGGGCCAGCCCCAGCCGCCTGCTGGCCGCGATCACCGCCGCGCAGGCCGGGTCGTCCGGGTCCAGCCGCACCGCGCGCAACTGCCGGGTCAGGTCGTTCTCGGCCGCCTCGCGCTCCTCCGGGGCGGCGTCCAGCGCGATCCGGGCGGCGGCGTACAGCTCCACGCCGTACCGCTGCTCGGCCAGGACCGCGGCGGCGGCCGCGCGGCGCAGCAGGTGCGCGTCCAGCGCGCGGGCCGCCGAGTCCGCGCGGACCTGGAGCCGCTGCACCCGGCCGGAGGTCCAGATCAGGTACGCCGAGAGCAGCCCGAGCACCGCGACCGCGCCCACCACCCACCACATGCCCGGCATCGTAGTGCTGCTCCTCATCCCGGCCGGCCGGCGCGGTGCACCGGTCGACGCGCTCGTCACAGCGGCCGCAGCGGCCACAGCGGTCAGCCCAGACCCGCCCACTCCTGGTCCATGACCCGGCCGTCGGTGGCCTCGATCGCGGCTGCGTATACCTCCAGAACGCGGCGGGCAACCACGGGCCAGTCGAAATTCGCCACCACCTGGTCGCCGCAGGCGGTCAGCCCGGCCCGGCGGCCGTCGTCGTCGAGCAGCTCGGACAGCGCGGCGCCCAGCGCGGCCGCGTCGCCGGTCGGGAACAGCCGGCCGGCCCGCCCGCCGTCGAGCACCCGGCGGAACGCGTCCAGGTCGCTGGCGACCACCGTGGTGCCGGCGGCGAGCGCCTCGGTGAGGATCATCCCGAAGGACTCCCCTCCGGTGTTCGGTGCGACGTAGAGGTGCACGCTGCGCAGCATGCGTGCCTTGTCCGCCTCGGAGACCAGGCCGAGGAACGTGACCCGGTCGCGCAGCCCGGCCGGGAACCGCCCGTACAGCTCGTCGGCGTCACCCGGGCCGGCGACCAGCAGGCGCAGGCCGGGGCGGTGCTGAGCCAGCGCGACGAACGCGTCCCGCAGGATCGGGAAGCCCTTGCGCGGCTCGGTGAAGCGGCCCAGGAACCCCAGCGTGCCGCCGGTGCCCGGGGCGCACTCCCCCGGCCAGCCCGGCAGTGGCGGCACCCCGGCGAACTTCGCCACCGCCACCCCGTTGGGGATCTCCACCGCGCCGCCGTCCATGTGCTCGACCTGCACCTTGCGGGCCAGCGCACTGACCGCGATCCGGGCGGTGATCCGCTCCAGCACGATCTGGAGCACGCCCTGCGCGGCCGACATCACCCGGGAGCGGGTCATCGCGGTGTGGAAGGTGGCCACCACCGGGCCGCGGGCGCAGAGCACCGCCAGCATCGACAGGCTCGGCGTGAGCGGCTCGTGCACGTGCAGCACGTCGAACTCGCCACGGGTGATCCAGCGGCGCACCCGGGCGGTGGAGACCGGGCCGAACGCGATCCGGGCCACCGACCCGTTGTACGGCAGCGGCACCGCCCGGCCGGCCGACACCACGTACGGCGGCAGCGCCGAATCCTCGTCGGCGGGCGCCAGGACGCTCACCTCGTGACCGAGCCCGAGCAGCGCCTCGGCCAGGTCCATGACGTGGTTCTGCACGCCGCCCGGCACGTCGAACGAGTACGGGCACACGATGCCGATACGCACTGCGCCCCCCTAGACCGTCCCGGTGGTGGCCGGTGGCTGCGCCGACGTGGGCGTACCGTCCCGGCCCTGGTCCAGCCACATCCGCTGCAACATGTGCCAGTCTTGCGGATGCCGGGCGATGCCCGCCGCCAGACCGTCGGCAATCCGCTGCGTCACCGTGCGGACCCGCTCGTCGAGCGGCGCGCTGTCCGGGTCCGGCAGCGGCAGCGGGCCCTCGATCGAGGCGCACGCCGCGTCCGGTTCGTACCACATCGAGGCCACGTAGAGCGGGGCGCCGGTGCGGATGGCCAGCAGCGCCGGCCCGGCCGGCATCCGGGTCCGGCCGCCGAAGAAGTCGACCTCCACGCCCCGGGCGGACAGGTCCCGGTCGGCGAGCAGGGGCACCACGTAGCCGGTGCGCAGGCGGTCCACCAGCACGTCGAACGCGGGACGCGGGCCGCCCCGGTTGGGCAGGATCTCCATCCCCAGCCCTTCCCGGAACCCGACGAACCGCTCGTAGACGCCGTCCGGAAGCCGCTCTGCCACCGTGGTCATCGGCCAGCCGGTGGCAGCCACCCAGGCGCCCGCGGCGTCCCAGTTGCCGGCGTGCGGCAGCGCCACCACGGCGCCCCGCCCGGCGGCCACGTCGGCGGCGAGCAGTTCCTGCCCGTCGAGGCGGAACCCGGCGAGGATCTCGGTGCGGCTCAGGCCGGGCAGCCGGAACGCCTCCATCCAGTACCGGGCGTACGAGCGCAGCCCGGCACGCACCAGCACGTCCAGCTCCGCGTCGGGCATCTCCGGTCCGACCACCCGGCGCAGGTTGGCGCGCAGTCGACGCGTACCCCCGCCGTCCTTGCGGTGGGCGCGGTCGGCGCCCATCCGGAAGGCCGCCGCCGCGACGGGCCGGGGCAGCGCCCGGACCAGGCGCCAGCCCGCGACGAAGCCCGCCTCGGTGAGGTTCACTCGGCGCCGACCCGCTGGGCCTGGCGGTACACGTGGGCCATCCGCTGGCCCACCGTGAAGATCGAGACGGCGGCGAGCAGCCAGAGCGCGATCTCCAGCGCCGGACGGACCCCGACGCCGGTGAGCAGGCCGCCGACGCCCACGATGAGCAGCCGCTCGGTGCGCTCGGCGATGCCCACGTTGCAGGTCATCCCGAGGCCCTCGGCGCGGGCCTTGACGTAGGAGACCAGACCGCCCGCGGCCAGGCAGATCAGCGCCACCGCCACGCCCGAGTAGTCGTGCTCGGTGGCCAGCCAGTACGCGACCGCGCCGAACACCGCGCTGTCGGCGACCCGGTCCATGCTCGAGTCGAGGAACGCCCCGAACCGGGTCGACCCGCCGCTCATCCGCGCCATCGTGCCGTCGAGCAGATCGGTGAGGGCGAAGACCGTGACGATCAGCGCGCCGGCGACCAGATGGCCGCGCGCGCCGAAGCCGAGCGCGCCCACGAGCACGCCGACGGTGCCGGTCACGGTGACCGCATTGGGGGACACGCCCGCACGCAGCAGCGCGCGGGCGACCGGCTCCACGACGCGGGTCATGCCCGCGCGGGCCGTCACTTGGAAGATCTTCGCCATGGCGGTCCCACGATAACGGCCCGCAACCGCCAGGGACACAGCCGGGCGTACGACCCGCCCGGCGGCCCTTGTGCGGGCACCCCTGCGGGTGTGAGATCGAGCCAGGAGGTGAGCCAGTTCACCGGATCACCGGTCCGCGTTCCCGTCCAGCAGGAGATCACCGGAAGATATCGCCGCGGCGCCCGTCCCGGGTCCGCTCCCCCGTCGCCCGCGGCGGTCGCCACCACCACCGGTTGAGGGAGGTGCGCCGCGATGGCGCAGAAGAACGAGAAGGGTGTCACCGGCGGCGCGCCGGTGGTGACCGAGCCCGGCAGGGTTCGCAACGTGGTGCTCGTCGGGCACTCCGGTGCCGGCAAGACGACGCTCGTCGAGGCGCTGCTGGCCGCCAGTGGCACGATCGGCCGGGCCGGCGCCGTCGCCGAGGGCACCACCGTCTGCGACCACGACCCCGCCGCCGTACGCCAGCAGCGTTCGGTGAGCCTGGCGTGCGCCCCGCTGGTGCACCGCGACGTCAAGGTCAACCTGCTGGACACCCCGGGATACGGCGACTTCGTCGGCGAGCTGCGCGCCGGGCTGCGCGCCGCCGACGCGGCCCTGTTCGTGGTCTCCGCCGTCGACGGCATGGACGCCGCCACCGCCGCCCTCTGGGAGGAGTGCGCCGCCGTCGACATGCCCCGGGCGGTGGCCGTCTCCCGGCTGGACCACCCGCGCGCCGACTTCGACGAGGCCGTGGCGCTGTGCCAGCGGGTCTTCGGCGACAACGTGCTCCCGCTCTACCTGCCCATGCTCGGCGACGACGGCGAGTCGGTGGCCGGGCTGATGGGGCTGATCACCCGCCGGGTGTTCGACTACTCCGGCGGGCTGCCCGCGGCGGTACGCGAGCCGGACCCGCAGCACCTGCCGGCCATCCAGGAGTCCCGCGACGAGCTGATCGAGGGGATCATCGCGGAGAGCGAGGACGAGACTCTGATGGACCGCTACCTCGGCGGTGAGGAGATCGACCCCGAGGTGCTGATCACCGACCTGGAGACGGCTGTCGCCCGCGGCCACTTCTACCCGGTGGTGCCGGTCTGCGCGGAGACCGGCGTCGGCCTGGACGCGCTGCTCGACGGCCTGGTCGCGGCGTTCCCGTCGCCGCTGGAGCACGACCTGCCCGCCGTCACCGGCGTGGACGGCTCGCCCCGCCCGCCGCTGACCTGCGACCCGGACGGCCCGCTCGTCGCCGAGGTGGTCAAGACGACTGTCGACCGGCACGTCGGACGGGTCTCGCTGGTGCGCGTCTTCTCCGGCACGCTCCGCCCCGACCAGGTGATCCACGTGTCGGGCCACGGCATGGCCGAGCGCGGCCACCCGGACCACGACGCCGACGAGCGGGTCGGCCACGTCTACAGCCCGCTGGGTGCGACGCTGCGCGAGGTGCCCGCCTGCGTCGCCGGTGATCTGTGCGCGATCACCAAGTCGGGCAGCGCGGAGACCGGCGACACCATCTCGGCCAAGGACGACCCGCTGCTGATCGCGCCCTGGGAGATGCCGGAGCCGCTGCTGCCGGTGGCGATCGTGGCGCGCAGCCGGGCCGACGAGGACGCGCTGGCCCGCAACCTGTCCCGGCTGGTCGCCGGCGACCCGACGCTGCGGCTCGAACGCAACCCGGAGACCCACCAGCTTGTGCTCTGGTGCATGGGCGAGGCGCACGCCGACGTGGTGCTCGACCGGCTGCGCGGCGGCGGCGTCGAGCTGGACACCGAACCGGTCCGGGTGCCGCTGCGCGAGACGTTCACCGCCGCCGCGCGCGGGCACGGCCGGCACGTCAAGCAGTCCGGCGGCCACGGCCAGTACGCGGTCTGCGACATCGAGGTGGAGCCGCTGCCCCGGGGCGCCGGCTTCGAGTTCGTCGACCGGGTGGTCGGCGGCGCGGTCCCGCACAACTACATCCCCTCGGTGGAGAAGGGGGTACGGGCGCAGATGGAACGCGGCCTGATCGCCGGCTGCCCGGTGGTGGACCTGCGGGTGACGCTGGTCGACGGCAAGGCGCACAGCGTCGACTCCTCCGACGCGGCGTTCCAGACCGCGGGCGCGCTGGCGCTGCGCGACGCCGCCGAGAAGGGCCAGCCGGCGCTGCTGGAGCCGGTCGACGAGATCACCGTACGGGTACCCGACTCGTCGGTCGGCGCGGTGATGGGCGACCTGTCCGGGCGGCGTGGCCGGGTGCTCGGCACCGAGCCGGACCCGGATGCCGAGGGCCGCACGCTCGTCCGCGCCGAGGTGCCCGCGACCGAACTGCTGCGGTACGCGGTCGAGCTGCGCTCGATGACGGCCGGCACCGGCACGTTCCGCCGCGAGTTCGCCCGCCACGACCCCATGCCCGCCCACCTCGCCGACCAGGCCCGCAAGGAGTCCACCACCCGCTGACCCCGCCGCCCTCCCCCACCCGCGCCCGCCCGCCCTCGCCCTCCCCCGCGATCTTGCACTTGCGGCCCCCGCAAAGGGGGCATTCCCGACAACATGCGGGCCACAACTGCAAGATCGCCGCCGACGAGGGCGGGGTGGCGGAGCGGGTGGCGCGGGAGGCTCGGTCAGGGGCGGACGGCGGGAACCGGGGGCATCGGCCAGTGGGGGCGATCGGCGTCCCGGAGCGCGGCCGAGCGTACCGCCGCCAGTTGCCGCTCCACCTCGGCGAACTGGTCCGGGGCGAGCGGGCCCCGGGCCAGCGCGGCCGCGTTCTCCTCGACCTGCGCGACGGTACGGGCACCGGGGATCGGCACGGCCCGGTCGCTGCGCGCCCAGATCCACCCGATCGCCCCCTGGGCCAGGGTGCGTCCGTCGGCGGTCAGCGCGTCGCGCACGGCGGCGACCCGGCGCAGCCACTCCGGGGCGGGCCGGCCGCTGCGGAACCACTCCAGCCAGGTCGGCCCGAGTCCGCGTACGTCGTCGCGGGGCAGCGTGGACTCCGGCGTGTACTTGCCGGTGAGCAGACCCATCCCGAGCGGCCCCCGGGCGAGGCCGGCCAGGTCGTGCTTGTCGCAGGCGTCGAGCATGGCCGGGGCGTCCCGGAGCACCGACAGCGCGTGCTGCACGGCGGCGGCGCCGCGGGCGACCTGCGCGAAGGCGGCGGCCCGGTCGGCCCGGTCGGTGCTCCACCCGTACGCCCGGATCAGGCCGGCGTCGACCAGGTCGTCGAGCGTGCCGATGAGCGCCTCGGCCCGGGGCAGCGGCAGGTCGCCCAGGTGCAGTTGGTAGAGGTCGATGCGGTCGGTGCCCAGCCGGCGCAGCGAGCCGGTGACCGCCCGGCGCAGGTAGTGCGGCGAGGCGTTCTCGCCGGTGGCCTGCCGGGTCCGCTCGTCGAACGTGTAACCGAACTTCGTGGCGATCACCGCCTCGTCACGCCGGCCGGCGAGCGCCCGGCCGAGCACCCGCTCGCCGTGCCCGGCGCCGTACGTGTCGGCGGTGTCGAACAGGGTGACGCCGAGGTCGAGCGCGCGGCGGACGGCGCGTACCGACTCGTCGTCGTCGACCCGGCCCCAGCCCAGCGGCCGGGCACCCTCGGCCCACGGGCCGCCGATCGCCCAGCACCCCATGCCGAGGGCGCTCACCTCGATGCCGCTGCGCCCCAACTGTCGCGTGTCGACTGCCACCGCCGCATCCTGTCACCTTCCCGGCGTACACGGGCCGATTCCTGACCCCTGAGCAGGGTCGCGGTCACGCCGCGTGACGCCCGGCGGTGCACGGTCGTGGTGAACGCGATATGCCTCAGAGTCATGAATATGCCTCTGAGGCATATCGGTCCGCTGTCGTCCCTTCGATCCGGCTCCGATGAGGAACGCCGCCGCCCGGCGAGCCGTCAGCGCGCGTACGCCAGCAGCACCGGCTCGTCCTGACCCGGCCAGGCGCCGGCGAGGCCGCCCGCCTCCGGCACGTCGGCCGGTACGGGCCGCCGGACCACCGCCAGCTCGACGTCCCCCACCCGGACCACCGTCACGCCGCCGTCACCCGGACCTGCCGAAACCGGACCCGTCGGCACCGGACGGGCGGTACGGCTGCCGGTCAGCGTCATGCTCACCGGGCGCACCTCGCGCTTCCCGTCGACCTCGAAGTACTCCTCGGCCTGACCGGCGTCGGCGAGCACGGCGGCGGCCAGCAGCGGCGCGTACACCGGGTCGCCGCAGGCGTCGTACGCCCAGCGGCGGCCGAGGACCGAGTGCTCGATGACGCCCACCAGGTGCTCGTCCGCCCCGGCCAGCGGCGCGCCCCGGTAGGTCAGCGGCACCTGGAGCACCGGGCCGTCACCGGCGCGCACGAGCAGCGTCTCGATGCCGACCTCGCCGGCCGGGTCGTCGAACCGGTACGCCGCGACGCGGGTGACCGGCGCGCCGGCCTCGCCGGCGAACCACTGCCGGCCGGGCAGCCAGCCGGCGAGCAGCTCCAGTTTCGAGGGGCGCAGTTCCGCGCGGTGCAGGAGAGCCATGCGCGAGATCGTACTGTCGGGGCGGGCCCCCGTCAGGCCGCCGCCCACGCCTTGGCGAGCAGCTCCCGGGTGTCGGCGAGCAGTTGCGGCAGCACCTTCGTCCGGCCGATCACCGGCATGAAGTTGGCGTCGCCGCCCCAGCGCGGCACCACGTGCTGGTGCAGGTGCGCGGCGATGCCCGCGCCCGCCACGCCACCCTGGTTCATGCCAAGGTTGAAGCCGTGCGCGCTGGAGACGTGCCGGACCACCCGCATGGCGGCCTTGGTGAACGCGGCCAGCTCGACCGTCTCCGGCTCGTCCAGCTCGGTGTAGTCGGCCACGTGCCGGTAGGGGCAGACCAGCAGGTGCCCCGGGTTGTACGGGTAGAGGTTGAGCACAGCGAAGACGTGCTCGCCGCGGGCGACCACCAGGCTCTCCTCGGCCGGCAGGCCGGGCGCGAGGCAGAACGGGCAGCCGGCCGGCTTCTCGTAGCCGCCCTCGGGACGGTCCTCGCCGGAGATGTAGGTCATCCGGTGCGGCGTCCAGAGCCGGTCCAGCCCGTCCGCCAGACCGTCGTCGCCGCCGTACCCGGTGTGCCGCTCCGCCCCTGTCACACAGGCGATCCTACGATCCGGGCCGGGTCGCCGCCGAACCGCGCCGCCGCCCGGCGGCGCGGTCGGCGGAGCGTCTACTCGGCGGCGGTGGCGGTGGGGCCGGCGTTGGTACGCGACTCCACCACCTCGCGGACGTGCGCCACCGCCTCGTCGACCGGCACGCCGTTGCGCTGCGAGCCGTCCCGGTAGCGGAACGAGACGGTGCCGGCGGCCACGTCGTCGTCACCGGCGATCACCATGAACGGGATCTTCTGCTGCTGCGCGTTGCGGATCTTCTTCTGCATCCGGTCGTCGCCCAGGTCGACCTCGGCCCGGATGCCGTGCCGGCGCAGCGTCGCGGCGAAGTCGACCAGGTAGTCGCCGTGCTCGTCGCGGATCGGGATGCCGACCACCTGCACCGGCGCCAGCCAGGCCGGGAACGCGCCCGCGTAGTGCTCGGTGAGCACGCCGATGAACCGCTCGATCGACCCGAACTTGGCGCAGTGGATCATCACCGGCTGCTGCCGGGTGCCGTCGGCGGCCTGGTATTCCAGCCCGAAGCCCTTGGGCTGGTTGAAGTCGTACTGGATGGTCGACATCTGCCAGGTCCGGCCGATCGCGTCCTTGGCCTGCACGGAGATCTTCGGGCCGTAGAACGCCGCGCCGCCCGGGTCCGGCACCAGTTCCAGGCCGGTCTCCAGCGCGCACTGCTCCAGTACGGCGGTCGCGGTCGCCCAGTCCTCGTCGGAGCCGACGAACTTGTCCGGCTTCGACTCGTCGCGGGTCGACAGCTCCAGGTAGAAGTCGTCGATGCCGAAGTCGCGCAGCAGGCTGAGCACGAAGCCGAGCAGGTGCTTGATCTCGGACGGCGCCTGCTCGCGGGTGCAGTAGGAGTGTGAGTCGTCCTGGGTGAAGCCGCGTACCCGGGTCAGGCCGTGGATCACGCCCGACTTTTCGTACCGGTAGACCGTCCCGAACTCGAACAGGCGGATCGGCAGCTGCCGGTAGGACCGCCCGCGCGACCGGTAGATCAGGTTGTGCATCGGGCAGTTCATGGCCTTGAGGTAGTAGTCGCTGCCCTCCATCTCCATGGGCGGGAACATCGTGTCCTTGTAGTAGGGCAGGTGTCCCGAGGTGTGGAAGAGACCTTCCTTGGAGATGTGCGGCGTGCCGACGTAGTCGAAGCCCTCCTCGACGTGCCGCGCCCGGACGTAGTCCTCCATCACCCGCTTGAGCACGCCGCCCTTGGGGTGGAAGACCGGCAGGCCGGACCCGATCTCGTCGGGGAAGCTGAACAGGTCGAGGTCCGCGCCGAGCTTGCGGTGGTCGCGGCGGGCGGCCTCCTCCAGAAGCTTCAGGTACGCCTTGAGCTCGTCCCGGGTCGGCCACGCGGTGCCGTACACGCGCTGGAGCTGCGGGTTCTTCTCCGAACCGCGCCAGTACGCGGCGGCCGAGCGCATCAGCTTGAACGCGCCGATCAGCCGGGTGTTCGGCAGGTGCGGGCCCCGGCACAGGTCCGACCAGCAGACCTTGTCCTCGTTCGCGGCGAGGTTGTCGTAGATGGTCAGCTCGCCGCCGCCCACCTCCATCACCTCGGAGGAGTCCAGCCCCTCCCCCTTGACCTCGATCAGCTCCAGCTTGTACGGCTCGGCGGCCAGCTCGGACCGCGCCTCGTCCAGGTCGGCGAACCGGCGGCGGCGGAACCGCTGGCCGGACTTGACGATCTCCTGCATGCGCTTCTCGAGCTTGGTCAGGTCGTCCGGCTGGAACGGCTTGTCGACGCCGAAGTCGTAGTAGAAGCCGTTCTCGATCGGCGGGCCGATGCCGAGCTTCGCGTCCGGGAAGACGTCCTGCACGGCCTGGGCCAGCACGTGGGCGGTGGAGTGGCGCAGCACGTTCAGCCCGTCCGGGCTGTCCAGCGTGACCGGCTCGACCGCGACGTCCTCGGCCGGGCGCCAGTCCAGGTCACGCAGCTGGCCCTGCGGATCGCGGACCACCACGATCGCCTTCGGCCCGCTCATCGGCAGGCCGGCCGCGGCCACCGCGTCGGCCGCCGTGGTCCCGGCGGCGACGACGACGGGGTCGGCCACGACGGGGGTACGGGGTGCGGACACGGTGACTCCTGTCGTCGACGGTACTGGTGGGCCGGTGACCGGCCCCTGCGATGCTATCGGTCGCCCGGACCCGGACCGCCGCCGACGCCGGTGCCCGTCCTCGGCGAGTTCCGTGCCGTGTTGAACCTTTTCGCCCCGCCGCCCGAACTACCAGGTGGGGCCGGAGCCGGTGCCGACCCCAGCCGAGAAGGATGGGGACGACCATGAGGATGATCCGTCAGGGCCGGTGGGCGGCTGCGCTGCTGGCGGCCGTACTCGCCGGGACGGTGGGCTGGCCGGGCGCGGCGAACGCGGCCGGGGTGACCGTCACGACCTCGCCCGCCCAGGTACGCCAGGGCGACGCGATCGAACTGTCGGTGCTGGTCCCGGCGGACAAGCCCGGCACCCGGACCACCCGGATCGAGCTGACCATGCCCGCGGACGCCCCGATCGGCGAGGTGTACCCGCTGTCGGTGCCGGACTGGGCGCCGACCATCACGACCCGCACGCTCGACCAGCCGGTCCCCGGCATGCACGCGGCCGAACTGAACCAGGTGACCCACTCGGTGAGCTGGCTGCGGATGCCCGGCACCGGCACCGGGGCGGCCCGGCTGCCGCTGGGCATGGGACCGATGCCCGCCACCGACCGGCTCACGTTCACCGTGACGCAGACGTACGACGACGGCACTGTGGTCCGATGGGCGGACCCGGCGGGTGGCGCGCACCCCGCGCCGACGCTCGACCTGCTGCCGCCGCTGCCGGGCACCGTGACGCACGACGGCGGCGCCGGTACGAACGGCGGCGCGCACGGCGGTCACGGCGCCGCGGGTGCCCCCGGCGATGCCGGTGGGGCGCAGGGCGGCGCACCGGGCGGCACGGCACCGGCGGCCGGTGCGGCGGACGACGGGCCGAGCGCGGACCTGCTGCTCGGCGGCGGCCTGCTCGCCGGGCTGGCCGGTGGCGCGGCGATCGGCTGGCTGCTCAGCCGCCGCCGGCGCGACACCATGACCCTCCCGCCCGACGACAGCCCTTCCCCCGACGAGCCCGCCGCCACCGGACGCCCGGACACGGACCCCCGCTCCGGCTCCCCCGAGCCGGCCCCCGCCCCCGCCGCCGACGTCCCCGCGACCGTCGAGCCCGTCCCCGCTGGTGGTGCGCGCCGGAACGCATGATCGACTCCACCTCGCCGAGGTGGCTGCATCCCTCCGCCGCCGACCCCGCCACTTCCCCGAACCGGCGCGCGCACCCACGACCACCACGGCCGGCGAGGGAGGGCGGGCGGTCAGGCGGGAGTGGGGAGCCAGGTGGGGAGCGGCTCGCGGGCGGTCAGCCAGCCCTCCGGCACGCCGCCCGGCGCGCCCACCCCGGTGTACGCGGCAACGATCCCGCCCACGATCGCGGCTGTGGTGTCCACGTCGCCGCCCGCCTCGACGCAGGCGCGGATCGCGGCGGGGTAGTCGTGCAGCAGCGTGGCGGCGACCCACAGCGTGAACGGCACGGTGTCCTGCGCGGTGACCCGGGAGCCGTTGCCGAGCGCGTCGGCCGCCTCGGCGGCGGAGTGACCGAGCAGCGCGGCGGCCCGGCGTACGCCCCGGTGCACCTCACCGGCCGGGTCGAGCGCCCCGGCGACGGCGGTGAGCAGCCGGGCCGGGTCGGGGCGGCCGCCGTCGAGGCGGGCGCGGGCGGCGAGCGCGGCGGCGACCGCGACCGCCACCGCACCGGCGACGCCCTCCGGGTGGGCGTGTGTCACCTCGGCGGAGGCGCGGGCCTGCTCGGCGGCGCGGCGGGTGGAATCGGCGTGCCAGGCGCCGAGCGGCGCGACACGCATGGCGGCGCCGTTGCCGCAGGAGCCCTGCCCGTCGAACGCGGACGCGGCGGCCACCGGCCAGGGCGTGCCGGTGCGGATCAGCCGCAGCACCGTCACCGCGCCCGGCCCGTACCCCCGGTACGGCTCGCAGCGCTGCGCGAACGCCAGCGCCAGCCGGTCCCGGTCGATGCGGCCGTCGGCGGCCAGCTCGGCCACCACCGAGCACGCCATCTCGGTGTCGTCGGTCCACTCCCACGGCGGCGCGGGCAGCCGCCCGGCGGCGAGGTCGTCCGGGTGCCGGCCGGGGACGAAGAACTGGGAGCCGAGGGCGTCGCCCACCGACAGGCCGGCCAGCGCGTCGCGGGCGAGCGTGAGGCGGGTGTCGGGGAAGAGCGTGAACGTCATCGCCGTCCCAGCTTGCCCGGTTGGCCGGACCGCCGCAACGCGACCGGCTTGCCACGCCGAGTACGGTGCTGACGTGGCAACCGTCCTGCTGGTCGAAGACGACCACGTCGTGCGCGGCGCCATGCTGCGGTCGCTGACCGACCGCGGGCACGCGGTGCACGCGGTCGGCACCGCGCTGGACGCACTGCGCCGGGTCGCCGCGGAGACGCCGGACCTGGTGGTGCTCGACCTCGGCCTGCCCGACCTGGACGGCTCGGACGCGCTGCGCATGCTGCGCGGCATCACCGATGTGCCGATCATCATCGCCACCGCCCGCGACGACGAGCAGTCGGTGGTACGGCTCCTGCGCGCCGGGGCGGACGACTACATGGTCAAGCCGTTCACCGGGGCGCACCTGGACGCCCGGATCACCACTGTGCTGCGGCGGGCCGGCCGGGCCAGCCGTACCGTCGCGCCGGCCGTGCACACGGTCGGCGGCCTGCGGGTGGACGTGGGCGAGCGCAGCGCGGTGCTGGACGGGGAGGCGCTGGCCCTGACCCGCAAGGAATTCGACCTGCTGGCGTATCTCGCCGCGCGTCCCGGCCGGGTAGTGTCCCGGCGGGAACTCTTGGAGGAGGTATGGCGGCAGCCATCGGTCGGCGAGGACCAGACCATCGACGTTCACCTGTACTGGCTCCGCCGCAAAATGGGCGAGTCCGCGGCGAAGCCGCGCTACCTGCGCACCGTGCGGGGGGTCGGCTTCCGGCTGGTGGCGCCGGACTGAGGTTCAGCCTCGCCGGGCTCACCGCGGGGCTGTGCGGCCTGATCGCGCTCGCCTTCCTCGTCCCGCTCGGGCTCACCCTCGCCGACCGCACCCGGGAGGCGGAACTGGCCGACGCCGCCCGCCGGGCCGCGCTGGTGACCGGCGCGCTGGCGGTCAGCACGGACACCGCGACGATCGAACGGGCGGTGGCCGCCGCGGCCGGCGACGATCCGGCCATGCGGCCGGTCGTGCACGGCATCGGCGCTGACGAGTCGGCCGGCCGCGCGAACCCGCAGGTGCTCGCCGACGCCGCCGCGCAGCGGCGGTCGGTGGTGACCGAGGTGGACGGCGGGGTGCTGCGGCTGGACCCGGTGGTGCTGGGTGACCGGGTCGCCGTGGTGGAGGTCTTCGTCCCCGACGAGGTGCTCGACTCCGGCGGCGGCGGGCGGTGGCTGCTGCTGCTCGCGATCGGCCTGGCGCTGGTCGGCGCGGCGGTCGCCGTGGTCGACCGGGTGGCGGCCCGGGCCGTGGACGCCACCGGCGACCTGGTCAAGGCGGCGCTCGCGGTGGGTGACGGCGAGCTGGGGGTACGGGTCGAGCCGACCGGCCCGCGTGAGCTGGCCGAGGCCGGGCACGCGTTCAACCGGATGACGGAACGACTGGTGGCGCTGCGCGCCGACGAGCACGAACTGGTCGCCGACCTGTCGCACCGGCTGCGTACGCCGCTGACCGCGCTGCGGCTGGACGCCGAGGCGCTGGAGTCCGACGACACGAGCATCGGCACGTTCAGCGAGGCGGAGCTGGACCGGCGGCGCGGCATCCGGCGTATCCGGCAGGCGATCGTCACGCTGGAGGGCGAGGTCGACCAGCTCATCAAGACGACCCGCAAGGCGGTCGCCCAGGAGTCGGCGCCGGCGTCGTGCGACGTGAGCGAGGTGGTCCGGGACCGGATGGTCTTCTGGTCGGCGCTGGCGGGTGACCAGAACCGGCCGCACCGGGTGGTCGGTGCGCAGTTGCGGATCCCGGCGCCGGTGCCCCGCGCCGAGCTGGCCGCCGCGCTGGACGCGGTGATCGGCAACGTGTTCCGGTACACGCCGCAGGGCACCGCGTTCGAGGTGGCGGTGAGCCGCCGGGACGGCTGGGTGGCGATCCGCATCGACGACGCCGGGGCCGGCATCGCCGACCCGGACCGGGCGTTGCGCCGGGGCGAGAGCGACAAGGGCTCCACCGGGCTCGGGCTGGACATCGCCAAGCGGGTCGCGTTGCAGGCGAACGGTTCGGTGAGCATCGACCGGGCCCGGCTCGGCGGGGCGAGTGTGGTGATGCTGCTGGCCGACCCGGACGCGGCGCCCCGGCCGGTGAACCGGTTCGGGCTGGTCGGGCGGATGGCCCGGGAGGCACGCGAGCCGCGTCCGGGGCGGCGCTGGCCGCGCCCGCGCTGACCGCTGACTGTGTACGGGCGCAAGTTCTCCTTAAAGGTGGTTTAACGACGGCCGGAAAACCGGCGTGAACTGCCAGGATCGCTGACAGAACCCATCAGTTCCGTCGGCCGGGACGCCCCGTAAGACCTTCCGGCCGACGGATCATGCGCGCGGCGGGAGTCCGGTCCCCCCACACCTCGCTCCCGTCGCGCGCGCTCTCCCGTCGATCCCGGGCGCGAGGTGACCGTCATGCCACCGGCCGTCAGTCGTCTGCTCCGCTGGGCCGCCGTCATCGGCCTGGGCATCGCACTCACGCTCGCGGTCTGGCAGGACCCGGTGCTCGCGCACGGTCCCGTCCGGCCCGTGCCCGTCGCTCCCGGTCCCACTGCCGCGCTCGCCGCGCTGGCGCTGTCCGGGCTGATGCTGACCGCGCGGCGCCGGCCGCCTCGGGGATCGCGACGACCGGCACCGGTACGGCCGCTCAGCGTGCCGCGCTCGCCAGGTACGCGTCGATCTCGGCGGTGATCCGGGCCTGCTCGGCCGGCGTCAGGAACGCCGCGGCCACCGCCTCCCGGGCCAGCGCGGCCACCCCGTCCGGGCCGAGCCGCAGCAGCCGGGCGGCCACCGCGTACTCGTCGTTGAGCGTGGTGCCGAACATCGGCGGGTCGTCGGAGTTGATGCTGACCGGCACGCCGGCCTCGACCAGCAGCGGCAGCGGGTGCGCGTCCAGGCTGGGCACGGCGCGGGTGCGCACGTTGGACGTCGGCGAGATCTCCAGCGGGATCCGCCGCTCGGCGAGGTGGGTCAGCAGCGCCGGGTCCTGCGCGGCGGAGATGCCGTGGCCGATCCGCTCGGCGCCCAGTTCGCGCAGCGCGTCCCAGATCGTCTCCGGGCCGGTGGTCTCGCCGGCGTGCGGCACCGAACGCAGCCCGGCCGCCCGCGCCTGGTCGAACCACGGCTTGAACTGCGGCCGGGGCACCCCGATCTCGGGGCCGCCGAGGCCGAAGCTGATCAGCCCGTCCGGTCGTTCGTCGAGTGCGATCCGCAGCGTCTGCTCGGCGGCGGGCAGGCCGGCCTCGCCGGGGATGTCGAAGCACCAGCGCAGCGCGATGCCGAAGTCGGCCTCGGCGCGCTTGCGGGCGTCCTCGATCGCCTCGCAGAACGCCGGCGCCGGGATGCCACGGTTGACGTGCGAGTACGGCGTGACGGTCAGCTCGGCGTAGCGGACCTGCTGGCGGGCCAGTTCCCGGGCGACCTCGTGGGTGAGCAGCCAGACGTCGTCGGCGTCGCGGATCAGGTCCACGACGCTGAGGTAGACCTCGATGAAGTGGGCGAAGTCGCGGAACGCGAAGTAGTCGGCGAGCGCCTCCGGGTCGGCCGGGACCGGGCTGCGCCCCTCGTGCCGGGCGGCCAGCTCGGCGACGATCCGGGGCGAGGCCGAGCCGACGTGGTGCACGTGCAGCTCCACCTTTGGTAGTCCGGCGATGAAGGTGGGCAGGTCGGTCACGAGTTCTCCTCTGCGCGGGCGCCGGTGCGGGCCACCATGAAGATCCGGCGGAACGGGAAGTACACCTGACCCTGCCGCACCGGGTACGCCTGCGCGAGCCGTACCCCCAGCTCGGCGCGGAAGGCGGCCCAGCCGGCGGCGTCCAGCGCGGCGCGGACCGGGCGCAGCGCGGTGCCCTCCATCCAGGCCAGCACCGGGTGGTCGGCGCCGGTGGCGGGCAGCAGATGCACGTACGTAGTCTCCCAGGCGTCGACCGCGCAGCCCGCGCCGGTCAGCAGCGTGGCGTAGCCGACGGGCTCGTCGACGGGGGCCTCGCGCAGCTTCCCGGCGAGCGCGTCGCGCCACCGGTCCCGGGCGGCGACGGAGCGCAGCAGCCGGTGCGACGGCGCGTCGAAGTTGCCGGGGACCTGGAACGCCATCCAGGCGCCGGCCGGCAGCGCGGCCGCCCAGCGGCGGAGCAGGTCGCGGTGTTCCGGCACCCACTGGAGCACGGCGTTGCCGACCAGCACGTCCACGTCGGGCTCCGGCCGCCAGTCGCGGACGTCGGCGACGGCGTACGTGACCGGTCCGCCCTCGGCGGTCGCGCGCTCGATCATCTCCGGGGAGGAGTCCAGGCCGGTGACCCGGCTGCCGGGCCAGCGGGCGGCGAGCGTGGCGGTGAGGGTGCCGGGGCCGCAGCCGAGGTCGACCACGGCGCGCGGGTGCTCGTCGCCGACGCGGGCCAGCAGGTCGTGGAACGGCCGGGAGCGCTCGTCGCCGTAGCGCAGGTAGGTGCGCGGATCCCACATGACAGCCTCCAAACCGTACGTACGTCTTGTTAGACCGTACGGCCCGGCGCGCGCCACGGCAAGCCGCTCACTAGGCTCGACCGGGTGGAACAGCGCAGCTTCGACCGGCTCGGCCGGCACGTCGGCATCATCGGACTCGGCGCGTGGCAGCTCGGCGCGGACTGGGGCGAGGTCAGCGAGGACGCGGCGCTCGCCGTACTGGCCGCCGCCGTCGACGCGGGCGTCACCTTCCTGGACACCGCCGACGTGTACGGCGACGGCCGCAGCGAGGCCCTGATCGGCCGGTTCCTGCGCTCCCGCCCCGGACACGGGCTCACCGTGGCCACCAAGATGGGCCGCCGGGTCGAGCAGACGCCGGAGGCGTACACCCTCGACAACTTCCGGGCCTGGACCGACAGGTCCCGGGCCAACCTCGGCGTCGACACGCTCGACCTGGTGCAGCTGCACTGCCCGCCCACCGCCGTCTTCGCCGACGACCGGGTCTTCGACGCGCTCGACACCCTCGTCGCCGAGGGACGCGTGGCCGGGTACGGCGTCAGCGTGGAGACCTGCGACCAGGCGCTCACCGCCATCGCCCGGCCCGGTGTGGCGAGCGTGCAGATCATCCTCAACGCGGTCCGGCACAAGCCGCTGGAGCGGGTGCTGCCCGCCGCCGCTGCCGCCGGGGTCGGGATCATCGCCCGGGTGCCGCTGGCGAGCGGCCTGCTCTCCGGCCGGTACGACGAGAACACCACGTTCCCGGCGAACGACCACCGCACGTTCAACCGGCACGGCGAGTCGTTCGACGTGGGCGAGACGTTCTCCGGCGTGGACTACGACAGCGGCCTGGAGGCGGTACGCCGGCTCGCGCCGCTGGTCGGCGAGGACCGCACGATGGCACAGTTCGCGCTGCGGTGGGTTCTCGACCAGCCCGGCGTCACTGTGGTGATCCCCGGCGCCCGCTCCCCCGAGCAGGCGCGGCGCAACGCCGAGGCGGCCGGGCAGCCGGCACTGACCGAAGTGGAGCTGGCCGCGGTGCGGGCCACCTACGACGAGCTGATCCGCCCGCAGGTGCACGACCGGTGGTGAGCCGGCCGTCCGGCGCGGCGTCGCCGGGCACCCGCGGCGGCGGGCATGCTGGAGCGGGACTGTCGTCGTCGGAGGGGGAACGATGAGGGGTTGGTTCCGGCTCACCCTGGGGCTGCTCGCCGTGGTGCTCGGTGCGCTGTGGACGGTGCTGGGCCTCGGGTACGTCGAGGGCAGCATCATGAGCGACCAGCGGATCTGGGCGCTGGTCGGCCCGGTGCTGGTCCTGTTCGGACTGGCCGGGCTCTGGTGGGGCATGCGGGCGCGACGCCGCTGAGGCACCGGGTAAGGCGAAGCCCCGCCTCCCGTGCGGGATGCGGGGCTTCCGGCACCGGCCGGCGCGGCCGGTGCGGTCAGCTCAGATGGGGCGGACCTGCTCGGCCTGCGGACCCTTCTGACCCTGGGCGATCTCGAACTCCACCCGCTGGTTCTCCTCCAGCGTGCGGTAGCCGCTGGTCTGGATGGCCGAGAAGTGGACGAACACGTCAGCACCCCCGCCGTCGACGGTGATGAAGCCGAAGCCCTTGTCAGCGTTGAACCACTTCACGGTTCCCTGCGCCATGTGTATCTCCTTCTAAAACTGGCGGCCGAGCACGCCGTGCGGCCGATTGGCCGTTTTCGAGCAGCGGCGCCTGAGGCGGCCCCCAATGCAGGAGACTTCTCTCAACCCACGCGTCTCTCAACAGCGTGAGACAGCAAACCACGTACGCAAAAACTTCGCACAGCCTAGCGGACGAAATTCTCCGACATGTGACCTGAAGGTCGTGCGGACGGCGCTGCGCGGCCCGCCGGAGCCATGCGAAAGGCCCCTTTCCCGCGCTCGGGAAAGGGGCCTTTCCGGCCTTTTCGTCAGTCCGGCCAGCGACCGGTCAGACGGCGTACGCCCACCGCCCCGCCCCTGTCGACGGCGGCCCGCACCACCGAGAAGATGGCCCCCTGCAGGGCCGCGGCGGCCAGCACCTCGCCCCAGCGGCGGTCCTCGTCGGTGGCGCTCGGCGCCTCGCCGTCGCCCGCCGTCACCTTCCAGACCTGACGGAAGATCGCCCCGGCGACGGCACCGGCGGCCAGGCCGAGCAGCACCCCCACCGGCTTGTACGCCGCCTTGCCGACCCTGCCACTCACCTGCGCCTCCCTCGGACGATCACCAGCACCACCGCGGTCACCAGCGCGCCGGCCGCGATGGCCGCCCACGGCAACGGGTTGCGCCCGACCGCCTCACCCTTCTCGTACGCCTGCGCCCGGACCAGCCGGGCCCGCTCCGCCGCCCGCCCGCGCACCCGGGCCGCGGTCAGCGACGCCTGCTCCCGCATCCGCGCCTTCGCCGCCTCGGCGGAGTGCCGCACCAGCGCCTTCGGATCGGCCCTGGCCGCGAGCAGCTCCATCGTCTCACCGAGCTCCACCCGGGTCCGGCGGATCTCCTCCCGGAGCGCCGCCACGTCCCCGGTCCCGTTACCGGTCATGCCCGCCTCCCGTCCTTCACCGCGGCGGTGACCGTGTCGACGTCCGCCCGAACGCTGCGGACCGCCGCCTGGGGCACCGGCGGGACGGCACGGCTGACCTGCTTCTTGCCCACCAGCGCCAGGATCCCGGCGAGCAGGAACAGCGCCACCGCCACGATCAGGGCGGCCAGCCACGCCGGCATGACAAGCGCCAGCAGCAGGATCACGGTGGCGACCAGGGCGCCGGCGCCGTAGAGCGCCATCACCCCGCCGCCGCCGAACAGACCGATCCCGATCCCGGCGTGCTTGCCCTTCTGGGTCAGCTCCGCACGGGCCAGGGCCAGCTCGTCCCGCACCAGGCGGGTGACCTGCTCGGTGGCGCGCTGTACCAGTTCGGCGGTGGACGGCTCGCTCCCGGTCCGCGACGTGCTGCGACTCGCGACGTCAGCCATGCTGTCCTCCTTTCGTCATCACCGCGCTGTATGCCCGGAGTCGCCGCCCGTCAATCCTGCGCGGAGCAGCCGGTCCGCCCGGCCGCGCGCCGCCGGAACCCGGTGCCGGGCACCGGATCCGGGGCGTGCGCACCACGTCCCCCGCAGCGGCCCGGCCAAACCCGCCCGGCCGGAAAGCCGCTCGTACGCGCCGAACCCCCGGCGCCGTGGGCGGCCGGGGGCTCCGATCGGGGGTACGGGGTCAGCGACGTGCCTCGGCGTGCTCCTCCCGGCCCACGAACACCTCGCTGCGGGCCTCGCCGTCGTCGCTGCCGCCGAAGACACGCGCGTCGTCGGGCGCCTCGGTGCCGGTCGGGCGGCGTACCGGGCGGCGCGGCTGCACCGCCTGCCAGGGCAGCGGGCCGGTGGCCTCGCCGACCTCGGCGCGCAGCCGGGGCAGGGCGGTCGGGCGCTGGTCGCGTACCCAGGTCACCAGGTGCTCGCGGACCAGGCACCGCAGGTCCCACAGGCTGCCCGCGTCGGCGGCGCTGACCAGCGCGCGGACCTTGACCATGCCGCCGGTCGCGTCGGTCACCTGGAGCACGCAGACCCGGCCGTCCCACAGCTCCGTGCCCTCGCACAGGCGGCGCAACTCCTCCCGCATCGCCTGCACCGGAATCGACCAGTCCAGCTCGAACTCTGCGGTGCCGAGCACCGCCGCCTCGGTCCGGGTCCAGTTCTGGAACGGCCGGCTGGTGAAGTACGAGGTGGGCAGGATCAGCCGGCGGTCGTCCCAGATCTGCACCACCACGTAGCTGAGCGTCAGCTCCTCGATCCGGCCCCACTCCCCCTCGACCACCACCACGTCGTCCAGGCGTACCGCGTCGCTGAACGCGAGCTGGAGACCGGCGAAGACGTTGGCGAGCAGGCTCTGCGCGGCCAGCGCGGCGACCGCGGCGATCACACCGGCGGAGGTCAGCACACCGGCGCCGACCCCGCGTACGGCCGGGAACGTCATCAGCATCACGCCGACCGTGAGGATCACGATCACCGCGATGGTGAGCCGGCGCAGCAGCACCACCTGCGTGCGCACCCGGCGGGCGTGCCTGTTGTTCGGCACGTCGACCCGGAACCGGGCCAGCGCGGTGTCCTCCGCCACCACCAGCAGCGAGGCCACCAGCCATGCGGTGGCGGCGATCGTCGCGAGCACCAGCGTGTGCAGGACGAACTGCCGCCACGGGCTGCCGACCGCGTACGCGGTGGTGAACCGGACCGCGAACTGCACCGCGGCCACGGTGAGGGCGAGCTGGAACGCGCGGTGCGCGTGCTCGGTCAGCTCGGTCATCAGCAGCGAGCGGCGGCCGAGGCGGCGGATGACGCGGTGCACCACCTGGGCCAGCACCAACGCGATCGCCGCCGCGGCGAGCGCGGCGGCGACTGTCACGACATAACTCTGCACGAACTCTCTCTCCCTCCGACCGGGCGGGAATCGGGCAAAGGCCCAATGGTGCCCGGCGGCCCGGGTATCGACCAGGATCAGACCTTGCGGTACCGGGACTGGAAGAAGCAGTAGACACCGAACGCGGCGATGCCGAGCGCCATGAGCGCCAGCAGCCACGGCCCGTACGACTGGTCGCGCAGCGTCCGCAGCGCGGCGTCGAGGCCACGCGCCTTCTCCGGGTCGTAGTTCACAGCGGCGACCACGATCAGCAGGCCGGCGATGGCGAACACGGCGCCCCGGGAGGCGTACCCGGCCATGCCGAGCCGACGGGTGAGCTGGCGGGTCTTCGGGCTCATCTCGCCGGTCTTGAGGTTGCGCTCGAACTTCTTCTTCAGGCCGTAGACGACCATGCCGATGCCGAGCGCGGCGAGCGCGAGCCCGGCCAGGCCGACCAGCCACCGGCCGCCGTCGGAGGCCATCAGCTTCTCGGAGAGCTGCTGCTGCTGGTCGGAGGCGTTGGAGCTGGCGTCCTGGAAGACCTTGATCGCGGTCCAGCCCAGCCAGACGAACACGACGACCCGGACCACCGAGGCGATCCGTTCGAACAGTCGTTCCTTGCCCGTCCTGGACACGTGGCCGGAGATCGCCTCGAAGGCCTGCCAGATCGCCATGGCGAACAGGCCGACCGCCATCGCGATCAGGAGGAACTTCCCGAG
Source organism: Micromonospora sp. CNZ296 (assembly GCF_007827635.1). Classification (NCBI taxonomy): domain Bacteria; kingdom Bacillati; phylum Actinomycetota; class Actinomycetes; order Micromonosporales; family Micromonosporaceae; genus Micromonospora; species Micromonospora sp. CNZ296. The sequence goes on along the minus strand of NZ_VISW01000003.1, from coordinate 366,222 downwards.
CGGCTGTTCACCGAGAGTGCGCAGCGCGCCGTTCTGGTTTCCCTCCTCGCCCGAGTTCCCGAAGGCGATCTGCAGCGCCAGCCAGGCGAGGAGCAGGTGCACGATTCCGTATCCGATGAAGCCGGCACGGGTCAACAGTTCGAGCCACCGGCTGTTTCGAGCCTGGGCGGCGGTGGCTCCGGCGTTCCGGGTGAGAGACATGAGCCCTCAATCTCCCGGCGGGCGATTTTCCAAACGTCGCCGCCCGCCGGGACGGCCGAAACCGATCAGGCGCTGAGGTCGCGGGCGACCCGCACCACCACCTGCTGATCGTTGACGCTGTCCAGGCTGACCTGGAAGCCGGCGACCTCGGTGGCCTGCTGGCCCACTGTGAGCGAGAGCTGTTCCCCGGCGACCTCGACGGTGACCTGGTCGCCTTCGGCGCCGATCAGCTTCGCCTCGACGCCGAGGATCCGGGCGCTGGCCTCCACGCCGCGGTCGAAGGTGATCGTGCAGGCGTCCAGACCGCAGTCGGTCTCGGCGCCTTCGGAGCTGCATCCGGCGAGCAGTGCGGCGCCGAGGGCGAGACCGGCGAGCAGACCGGCGGCGCGACGGGCGGGGGCGGAGGTGGCGCGTCGGATCGTCACCCGTCCAAGGATAGGCGGCGAACGCCACAGCGGCCTCGCGGGCGAGCGCGGGACGGCCACGCCGGGCAGGGCGTCCGGGGTGCGCGCTAGGGTGCCGGAATGGCTTTCGACGTCGCCCGGGTCCGGGCCGCCTACCCTGCCCTGGGCGAGGGATTCGTCCACTTCGACGGTGCCGGGGGCACCCAGACCGCCGCCGCCGTCGTCGAGGCGGTGGCCGGGGCGATGCGCGCCGCGACGGGCAACCGCAGCACCGCCTTCCTGCCCGGGCGCCGGGCGCTGGATCTGGTCGCCGGGGCGCGGGCCGCGGTCGCCGACCTGCTCGGCGCGCAGCCGTCGGGCGTGGTGCTCGGGCCGAGCGCGACAGCGCTGACGTACACGCTGGCCCGGACGCTCGGCGCCGGCTGGCGTCCGGGCGACGAGGTGGTCGTCTCCCGCCTGGACCACGACGCGAACGTCCGCCCGTGGGTGCAGGCCGCGCAGTCGTCCGGCGCCACCGTGCGCTGGGCCGAGTTCGACCCGGCGACCGGTGAGCTGCCCGCCGGTCAGTACGCCGACCTGGTCACCGAGCGCACCCGGCTGGTCGCGGTGACCGCCGGCAGCAACGCGATCGGCACCGTGCCGGACGTGGCGGCGATCGCCAAGACCGCGCACGCCGCCGGCGCGCTGGTGTGCGTGGACGGCGTGCACTCGGTGCCGCACGGCCCGACCGACCTGGCGTCGCTCGGCGCGGACTTCCTGGTGACCAGCGCCTACAAGTGGTCCGGGCCGCACCTGGCGGCGATGGTCGCCGACCCGGCGCGCTGGGAGGCGCTGCGCCCGGCGAAGCTCGTGCCCTCCGCCGACGCGGTGCCGGACCGGTTCGAGTACGGCACGCCGAGCTTCCCGCTGCTGGCCGGGGTGACGGCCGCGGTGGACCACCTGGCCGGCCTGGACCCGGAGGCGACCGGCGACCGGCGGGAGCGGGTACGCGCCGGTCTGGCAGCCGCGCAGGCGCACGAGGAGGCGGTCTTCGACCGGCTGCTCGCCGGGCTGGCCGACCGCCCGTTCGTGACCGTGTACGGCGCACCGGCGCGGCGCTGCCCGACCGTGTCGTTCCGGGTGGCCGGCCTGGCCCCGGCGCAGACGGCTGCGGCGCTGGGCGAGGCGGACCTGTGCCTGTCGCACGGCGACTACTACGCCCACGAGTACTTCGAGGGCATGGGCCTGCGGGGCAGCGGCGGGGCCGTGCGGGCCAGCGTCTACCACTACAACACCGCCGACGAGGTGGACCGGCTGCTGGCCGAACTGGACCGGCTGGCCGGGCCCGAGGGGAGAATGATCCGGTGAGCTTTCTGGTCGAGGAGAACACCGCCGCGCGCCGCTTCGAGATCCTGGTGGACGACGCGCTGGCCGGGTTCACCGCGTACACGCTCCGGGGCGAGACGCTCGTGTTCACGCACACCGAGGTCGACGACCGGTTCCAGGGTCAGGGCGTCGGGGCCGCGCTGGTCCGGGGCGCGCTGGACCAGGTCCGCGCCCGGGGCGGCCGGATCGTGCCGCAGTGCCCGTTCGTGGCCTCGTTCATCGAGCGCCACCCGGAGTACGCCGACCTGGTGGCAGACAAGCCGTGAGGCCCGGTCCGGCCGGGGGACCTCCCCACCCGGCCGGACCGGGAGTCAGCGCGCCCCGGTCAGCACCTCGGCGGCGGCCCGTGCCGCCGCGGCGGTGGCGCCGTGGGTGGCCAGGTGCACCGCACCGGTGACCAGCTCGGGCACGCCCAGCTCGACCACCACCGCGTCCGGGCGGGCGACGAGCGCACGGCGTACCGCGTCCCGCATCCAGTCGTGCCGGTGCAGGTCGCGCACCACGAGCACCAGCGGCCGGCCGGCGGGCGCCGCGCCCGGGTCGGCCGGTACGGCGTCGGCGGCGTAGCGGGCGGTGGTGGTGCCGGGCGCCAGGTGGGCCAGCGGTGCGGCGATGCCCCACGGCGTCTCCTCGCCGATGGCGATGTTGCGCGGGGGCGCGAACTCCACGACGTGGGCCGGACCGGTCAGCGGCAGCAGCCCGGCGTCGCCGGTGACCCGGACCGCGCGGCGGGCGGCGGCGAGCCCGATCGGTGAGCCGTCGGCGGGCGGCGTGCCGGTGGCCCGGCGGGCGCGGGCGGCGACGCTCCACGCGGCGAGCTGACCGACGCGCTTGGCCGCCTCGGCGAGCCGCTCCTCGGGCAGCTCCCCGCTGATCACCGCCGCGACGATCGCGTCGCGCAGCTCGCGGGCGTCGGCCTCGGTGGCCCGTTCCCCGCCGACGCAGATCGCGTCCGCGCCGGCCACGAGCGCGCGCACGGCGGCGCCGGTGAAGCCGTACCGGTCGGCCACCGCGCGCATCTCCACCGCGTCGGTGACCACCACGCCGCCGAAGCCCATCTCCTCGCGCAGCAGGCCGCCGAGCACGCGCGGGCTGAGCGTGGCGGGCAGCTCCGGGTCCAGCGCCGGCACCAGCAGGTGGCCGGTCATCACCGCCTGCACCCCGGCGGCCACGGCGGCGCGGAACGGGGCCAGCTCGACCGCGTCGAGGCGGGCCCGGTCGCCGCCGATGCGGGGCAGGTCGTGGTGCGAGTCGACACGGGTGTCGCCGTGCCCGGGGAAGTGCTTGGCGCAGGCGGCGACGCCGCCGGCCTGGAGGCCGCGTACCCAGGCGGCGGTGTGCCGGGCGACCAGGTCCGGGTCGGCGCCGAAGGAGCGCACCCCGATGACCGGGTTGGCCGGGTTGGAGTTGACGTCGGCGTCCGGGGCGTAGTCCAGCGTGACGCCGACGGCCGCGAGTTCGGCGCCCAGGTCGCGGGCGACCTCCTCGGTCAGCGCCGGGTCGTCGACAGCGCCGAGCGCGTAGTTGCCGGGACGGGAGCTGCCCCGGGCGGACTCGATCCGGGTGACGTCGCCGGCCTCCTCGTCGATCGCCACGATGACGTCGGGCCGCTCGGCGCGCAGGTTCGCGGTGAGCGTGGCGACCTGCTCGTGGTCGACGACGTTGCGGGCGAACAGGACCACCGAGCCGAGGCCCTCGCCGAGCCAGCGGCACACCCACGGCGGCGGTGTGGTGCCGACGAACCCCGGTTGCAGGACGGCGGCGGCGAGCGCCGCCAGGTCTCCGGTCGATCCCTCGGTCCGCTCGCTCATGTGCTGTCGTACCCCCGTCTCCCCCACGGACCCGCCGGGGCCGGCGGGTGCTGACATGGTCACACCGCGCAGCTAAATAGTCAACAATCCTTACTGTTAGCCGCTGGCGCCCCCGGACCTCGCGTGGGAGAGTTCCCACATGTCCGCTCTGCCGCTCGCCGACGCCACCAGCGCCGCCGACATCCCCGGCGTACGCCTGCTCGGCCTGGTGGTCGGCGGCCTGTTCCTGCTGATCGCGATCCGGGCCATGTTCCGCCGCTGATCCGCGCCGGGCGGTGAGCGGCGGTGCCGGTTTCGCGCGGGATCGCCGGGGGTAGCTGAGGCGCTTGATGAAACTGACCACGCACTCCTCCAGCCTGCGCCGGGCGGCGCGGAACCTGTTCGGCTGGACCGCGCTGCGGCCCAACCAGCTCGCCGCCATGCGCGCCGTGATGAAGCGCCGTGACGCCCTGGTGGTGCTGCCCACCGGCGCCGGCAAGTCGGCGATCTACCAGATCCCGGCCAGCCTGATCCCCGGCCCGACTGTGGTGATCTCCCCCCTGCTGGCGTTGCAGCAGGACCAGATCGCCGCGCTCAACGAACGGCAGCGCCCGGAGCTGCGCGCGGTGCGGATCAGCTCGGACGAGAGCGCCGCCCAGCAGGCCGAGGCGATCGAGGACATCCGCGCCGGGCGCGCGGAGTTCCTGTTCATCACGCCGGAGGCGCTGAGCAACCCGGACCGGCTCGCCGAGGTCCGCGAGCTGAAGCCGGCGCTGGTGGCGATCGACGAGGCGCACTGCATCTCCGCGTGGGGCCACGACTTCCGGCCGGACTACCTGGCGCTCGGTCACCTGATCGACGGTCTCGGCCGCCCGCCGGTGGTGGCGCTCACCGCGACCGCCTCCCCGCCGGTACGCGACGACATCATCGCCCGGCTGCGGCTGCGCGAGCCGGAGGTGGTGGTCTCCGGGCTGGACCGGCCCAACCTCTTCCTGGAGGTGGCCCACTGCCCGACCGACGACTACCGGTGGCGGCGGCTGATCGCGCTGCTGCGCGACGACGAGCGGCCCGGAATCATCTACGTGCCGACCCGGCGGGCGGCCGAGGAGCTGGCCGAGCGGCTCACCGGCGCCGGTTTCCCGGCCGAGTTCTACCACGGCGGCATGCCCACCGCGGCCCGGCACGAGCTGCACGAGGCGTTCCTCGCCGACCGGGTGCCGATCATGGTGGCCACGTCGGCGTTCGGCATGGGGATCGACAAGCCGAACATCGCCTGGGTGGTGCACATGGCGCTGCCCGACTCGCCGGACAGCTACTTCCAGGAGATCGGCCGGGCCGGGCGCGACGGCTCGCCGGCCCGGGTGCTGCTGCTGTGGCGCGCCGAGGACGTCGGCCTCCAGCGTTACTTCAGCGGCGGTCTGCCGGACGAGAAGGAACTGACCGAACTCGCCGCGGTGCTGCGCGGCAAGGCCCGCAACCGCAAGGAGCTGCGCGAGCTGACCGGCCTCGGTCCGCGCAAGCTGGGGCAGTACCTGTCCCTGCTGGAGCAGGTCGGCGCCGCCGAGCCACGGGCCAAGCAGCGCATCGGCGCACCCCGGTACGCGCCGGCGGCCGCCGACTCCGGCCGCGCCGCGCTGGCCGAGGCGGAACGGCAGCAGACAGTGACCCGGTCGCGTACCGACATGATGCGCGCCTTCGCCGAGACCACCGGCTGCCGGGGGCAGGCCCTGCTGGCGTACTTCGGTGAGCAGATGCACGAGGTCTGCGGGCACTGCGACAACTGCCACGCGGGCACCAGTGTGGCGGGTGACGGCGCGGTCGGGCCGTTCCCGGTGCACAGCCAGGTACGCCACCCGGAGTGGGGCGCCGGTCTGGTGCTCAGCTACGAGGAGGACCGGATGACGGTGCTCTTCGACGAGGTGGGCTACAAGACGCTGTCCGTGCGCGTGGTGTCCGAACAGGGCCTGCTGGAGCTGGACTAGCCTGACCCGGGCGCCGCGGGGGCGCCCGTCGACAACGACGACCACGGCGAAAGGGGCCTGATCGTGATCGAGCAGCCGGCGTACACCCGGTTCGGCGTCTCCGACGAGGAGTGGGGACTGCTTGTGGGGCTGCCGCAGTCGGTGCTCACCGCGGCGGCCGCCGCCGAGTCCGACGGCACCCGTCGCACCATGGCCGAGAACGCCGCCGGGCTGGAGACCATCGCCGCCGGCCGGGAGTCGGCCAGCCCGCTGGTCGCCGCGGTGGCCGGTGAGGTCGTCGACCGGGTGGGCGACCCGGAGACCGGCGCGGAGCTGCCGGTGATCACGCCGCAGGACCCGAAGGCGATGATCGAGGACGTGCTGGCCCGGGCCGGGCAGGCGTCCGCGCTGCTCGCCGCGCGGGTGGACGAGGGGCAGGCCGGGGCGTACCGGCACTGGCTGGTGGACATCGCCGAGCAGGTGGTGGGCGCGGCCTCCACGGGCGGCATCCTGGGCCTCGGCGGCGACGCGGTGACCGATTCCGAGCGCCGTTTCCGCGACCGGCTGTCCCAGGTGCTGAACGACTGAACGGACTCCTAACAGAGGTTTCCCCGGTCCGTCAATGACGGACGTCACGGCCCCACGGGTGTCGCTTTTCGGCCCCGTGGGGCGTCCTGTTTGTGCAGGGCGTGACGAACACGGGGAGTCGTTCTATGGACGGGAAGCTGCACCGGCAGGTCCTCGACACGCAGGCGCTGCCGCCGCGGGAGCGGTTCGGCATGTGGCTGGACATGATGGCGAGCACCCCGACGCCGCTGCGGGTGCGCACCGCGCACGCCGACGACTTCGTCGCCCGGGCCGAGTTCGTCGACCTGGGCCGGATGCAGCTCATCCGCTACCGCTACCCGTCGGTGGACTGCGTGCGCACCTCGAAACTGATCCAGCGCTCCGACCCCGACTACTACCTGCTCGCGCTGACGCTCAGCGGCACCAGCCAGGCCGACCAGGAGGGGCAGCGCGCCCGGTGCCGCCCCGGCGACCTCACCTTCTACGACTGCTCCCGCCCGCACGAGGTCAGTCACCACGCCGACCCCGCGGGGTCCGCGTACGCCCACTCGATCGTGGCCCTGATGCCGTACGACGCGCTGCCGTTGCCGCCCCGCCGGCTCGCTCCCCTGTTCGCCGGCCGGATGTCCGGCTCGGAGGGCGTCGGCGGGCTGGTCGCCGACTTCCTCATCCGGATCACCGCGAACCCCGAGCAGTACCACGCGGCCGACGCGGAGCGGCTCGGCGCCGTCGGTCTCGACCTGGTCGCCACGCTGCTGGGCCGCAACCTCGTCTCCGAGGACGAGATGCCCACCGAGGTCCGGCGCCGGGCCCTCCAGGCCCAGGTACGCGCGTACGTGCGCCAGCACCTCGGCGACGCCACGCTCGACCCGGGCGCGATCGCCGACGCGCACCACATCTCGGTGCGCTCCCTGCACCGGCTCTTCGAGGACGAGGAGACCACAGTTGCCGCGTACATCAGGGACGAGCGGCTGGCCCGGTGCCGCCGCGACCTCGCCGACCCGGCGCTGAGCGACCGCTCGATCCAGGTCATCGCCGCCCGCTGGGGCTTCCGGGACAAGGCGCACTTCAGCCGGGTCTTCCGGACCACGCAGGGCGAGACGCCGCAGGAGTACCGGGCCCGTCACCTGGAATCGGCACGGATCGTCAACAGCACGGCATCCGCCGTCAACCTGTCCCGTACATACTGAAACCCGGGCCTGTACCGCTCGCGGTGGGCCCGCGGATATCGGGGGGCCGGGCGCGGCGTCCGCGGCGGTCCCGGCCGCGGGCGGCCCCGCCCGGTGATGTTTCCCGGGACCGCACCGGCGGCCGAGATTTCCGGCCCCGTCGCGCTTCCCCCCAGGACCGACGGGGCCGGTCGGCGATCAGCCGGCCTCCTCCTCCAGCAACGCCAGCACCGACTTCTCCACCGCCTCGCGCGGCATCTCCGGCTGCACCGGCGCCAGCACCCCGTCGTGGTAGAGGTCGACCACGCGCGGGTCCACGTACGAGGTCCGGGCCACCGTCGGGGTGTTGCCGAGCAGTTCGGCCACCGAACGCATCACCCCCGCCACGGCGCGCCTGCGGGCGGTGGCGGAGCGCTGCGGACCCACAGTGGCCAGTTCGGCTGCGGCGAGCACCGTCGCGTGCCAGGTACGGAAGTCCTTCGCCGTCATCTCGCCGCCGCTGGCGTCGCGCAGGTAGTCGTTCACCTCGTCGCTGCGCACGTCGCGCCAGGAGCGGCCGTCCCAGTAACCGAACAGCCGTTCCTGGGCGCGCCGGCGACGGCGCAGGTTGAGCAGCACCCGGCACAGTTCGGCGTCCTCGATCCGGCGGACCTGGTCGATGCCGCCCTTGGCCGGGAACTCGAACACCACGCAGCCGCCCCGGGAGCGGGCGTGCTCGGGGCGCAGCGTGGACACGCCGAACGTCGGGTCGTCGCCGGTGGCGTACTGGTCGCTGCCGACCCGGAACGCGCCCATGTCGAGCAGCCGGGCGACGGTGGCCAGCACCCGTTCGCGGCGCAGGCCGCGCAGCGCCAGGTCGTGCGTGACCCGGTCGCGCAGCGCGGGCAGCCGGTGCGCCACCTCCAGCACGTGGTCGAACTTGGCCTCGTCGCGCTTGCGCCGCCAGCCCGGGTGATAGAGGTACTGCTTGCGGCCCGCCGCGTCGATGCCGGTGGCCTGGATGTGGCCGTTCGGGTACGGCGAGATCCACACGTCCCGCCAGGCGGGCGGGATCACCAGCTCGCGCAGCCGGGTCAGCTCCCCGGCGTCGCGCACCGGCTCGCCGGCCGGGTCGAGGAAGAGCCAGCCCTTGCCGCGCCGCCGGCGCGCGTATCCCGGCCGGCCCGGATCGCTACGCCGCAACCGCACCGGAGACCCGTTCCACGTCTGCCACCGCAGCCACCACCTCGTCGATCCCGATGGCATCCAATGTCGGGTGGGTTCCTACCCCGCCCGACCCGGTCGAATCCGGGTTGACGGGCGTGGGCTCGATCGCACCCAGCGCCCGGTGCCGGGGCCGGTCCGGCGGTGGGCCCCAGTGCGCCGCCGGCACCGGGCCGAACAGCACCACCGACGCAGTGCCGTAGCCGGTGGCGAGGTGCGCCACGCCGGTGTCCCCGCTGACCACCAGCCGCGCGCCCGCGACGAGCGCGGCCATCTCGGCCAGTCCGGTCCGGCCGGCCAGCACCGCCTCCGGCGGCAGCCCGGCGTCGCGGGCGACCCGCTCGGCCAGCGCCCGCTCGTCCGGCGAGCCGGTGACCGCCACCCGGTGCCCGCGCGCGGCCAGCTCCCGGGCCAGCCCGGCGAACCGGTCCGCCGGCCAGCGCTTCGCCGGGATCTTGCCGCCCGGGTGCAGCAGCGTCACCCCGGCCGGTACGCCGGTCAGCGCCGGACGCCGCAGCGCCAGGTCCCCCGGGTCGGCCGGCAGCCCGTACGCGTGCAGCAGCCGGCACCAGCGGCGGACCTCGTGCTCGTCGTCGTCCCAGGACGGGCCGTCCGGGTGCCCGGCGCCCGGGTTGCTGTGGGCGAGCAGCCGACCGGGGCGTACGGCGGCCAGCGCCCGGTGCGACTGCGGCCCGCGGCCGTGCAGGTTGACCGCCACCTCGGGGGGCGGGCCGGTCCACGCGATCCGGTCCGGCCCGGCGGTGGGCAGCACCCGGTCGACCGCCCCGGTCAGCTCCGCCAGCGGCGCCAGCCAGCCCGGCGCGGCGAGCACCAGCTCCCGGCCCGGCAGGCCGGCGCGCAGGCCACGCAGCGCCGGCACGGCGGTGGCCAGGTCGCCGACCCCGAGCGCCCGCAGCACCAGGATCACGGGTACGAGGACTCCTGCGCGGCGCAGACCACCATCTCGCGTACCGCGCAGCCGGCCGGCTGGGACAGCGCGAACATGACGGCGGCGGCGGTGTCGGCCGGCTCGTTGAGCACCGCGTCCGGGCCGGGGCGGTACTGCGCGTCCCGCTCGTCGAAGAACGCGGTCCGCATCCCGCCCGGGATCAGCAGCGTCACGCCGACAGCGCCGGCGAGTTCCGCGGCGAGCGCCCGGGTGAAGCCCACCACCCCGAACTTCGCCGCGCAGTACGCTGTCGCGTCGCTGACCGCCTTCACCCCGAGCGTGGAGGCCACAGTGACGATGCTGCCCCGGGACGCCTCCAGCCAGGGCAGCGCGGCCCGGATCACCGCGGCGGTGGCGAGCAGGTCCACTGTGACGATCCGCTCCCAGGTCTCGGCCGGGATGTCGGCCAGCTTCCCGGGCACGTCCATCCCGGCGGCGGTGACCACGGCGTCCAGCCCGCCGGAGCGTTCCGCGAGGTCGCGGGTGGCGGCCTCGGCGGCGCGGGTGTCGGCCAGGTCGCACTCGACCCAGGGCACCCCGTCGGCGGGGCGCTGCCGGTCCAGCACCAGCGGGCGCCCGCCGGCGCGGGCCACCGCGGCGACCACCGCCGCGCCGAGCCCGCTGGAGCCGCCGGTGACCAGGACGGTCGGCCCGGCTCCGGGCGCGCCGGCGCTCACGCCGCCACCGTCGGACCGGCGGGCGCGACCGCGCCGGGTCGGATGCGTCGCTCGTTCATCGTGCTCCCTTCGCCGTGGACCGGACCTGCGCGACGGCCTCGGCCGGGTCGCCCGACGCGGCCGGCCAGCCGCCGCTGCCCCGCCCGGCCCGCGCCGCCGCGATCATGTCGGTGGTCGAGCGCCCGTCGAGGTACGGCACGACCACCGTGTGACCGCCCCAGCGGGCCAGGATCTCCGTCTCGGGCAAGGTCTCCGGGCCGCCGCCGCTGGCGTAGTCGCCGCCCTTGACCCAGATGTCCGGGCGCAGCCAGGACAGCGCCGCCTCCGGTGTCGGCTCGTCGAAGATCAGCACCGCGTCGACGCAGCCGAGCGCGGCGAGCAGCCGCCCCCTGTCGCCCTGCGGCACGACCGGGCGCTCCGGACCCTTGAGCCCCGCCACGCTGGCGTCGGAGTTGAGGCAGACCACCAGGCAGTCGCCGAGCTGCCGGGCCGCCTGGAGCGTCGCCACGTGCCCGGCGTGCAGCAGGTCGAAGCAGCCGCCGGTGGCGACCACCGTTCCGCCGGCCGCACGTACCCGCGCCACCACCTCGCCGGCCGCCCCGGCGCCGATCCGGTCCCCGCCGCCGGTGACCACCGCCGGGGCGACCGCCCGCACCGGCGCGGGCAGCGCGGCGGCGACACCGCCGCCGGCCACGTACGCCGACGCCTCGGTGACCGCCTCCTGCACCGCCTCGGACACGAGCGCGCCCCGGGCCAGGGCCAGCGTCGCGGTGGACGCGAACCGGTCGCCGGCCCCGCAGGTGTCCCCCTCGGCGGGCGGCGCCGGCACCACCAGGGGCGTGGACCCGGCGTGGCTGAGCAGCGCGCCGTCGCCGCCGAGCGTCACCGCCACCGCGCGCGCCTGCCAGCGGCGGCGCAAGGCGTGCGCGCTACGCGACGCGACGGCCAGGCGGGAGCCGCCCGGCGGCGTCTTGGCCAGCTCGCGGGCCTCCGGCTCGTTCGGGGTGGCCAGGTGCACCCCGGGTACGGCGGCCGGCCCGCGCGGATGCGGATCCCAGACCACAGGCGCCCGGGTTGCGGCCAGCGCCGCCCGCAGCGCCGGATGCCCGGCCACGCCCCGGCCGTAGTCGCTCACCAGTACGGCGGACGCGTCGGCGATCAGCCGCAGCACGGCGTCGCTGGGCTGACCGGGCGCACCGGCGCTCCCGCCCCGGTCGTGGCGCAGCAGCACCCGTCCGCGCGCCCGCAGCCGGATCTTCTCCGGGGTGGCGCCGGCCAGCGGAAGCGCGTACAAGCGGACCCCGGCGGCGGCGAGCAGCGTGCCCAGCCGGGCCCCGCCCGCGTCGTCGGCGACGGCGGTGACCAGCGCGACCTCGGCGCCCTGCGCGGCGGCGAAGACGGCGGCCAGCCCGGCGCCACCGGGCCGGTCGACGGATACGGTCTCGTCCAGCACCGGCACCGGGGAGTCCGGGCAGAGCCGGTTCACCAGACCTTCGACGTCGCGGTCCAGCAGCGTGTCACCGAGCACCACCACCGGTCCCCTCATGCCGGGCCTCCCCGGCCGGCCGTCGCCGTCGGGTCCGGCTCGCCGACGACGACCTCGACACCCGCGCGTACCGGCCCGGCCGCCGGCTGGGCGGCGAGCGCGGCGGGCAGCGCCAGTTCGACGTACTCGCAGAGCACGTGCGAGGCCACCAGGTGCAGTTCCTGCACCACCTGCCCGTCCGGCGAGTCGATCGCCAGATGCTCGTGGCAGAGGTCGGCGAGGGGGTTGGGTGCGGGTCCGGTGAAGGCCCAGCAGCGCAGGCCCGCCTGGTGTGCGGCGTGGGCGGCGGCGAGGAGGTTGGTGCTGGTGCCGCTGGTGGTCATGAGCAGGAGGTGATCGTGGGGCCGGCCGTGGGCGCGGACCTGCCGGGCGAAGGTTTCGTCGTATCCGTAGTCGTTGGCGATGGCGGTGACGGCGCTGGTCTCGGCGTGCAGGGCGATGGCGGAGAGGGGTTGGCGGTCGTGGCGGAGTTTGCCGACGAGTTCGGCGGTGAGGTGCTGGGCTTCGGCGGCGCTGCCGCCGTTGCCCGCCACCAGCAACCGGCCACCGGCGGCGAGCCGCTGCGCCAGCTCCTCGCCCCAGCGGGCCAGCATCTGCTCCGCCTCCCGCAGCGGCAGCAACGCGGCGGCCAGCAGGCTCAGGTGGTCCTCCAGCACCGTCGCGCCGGCGGCCGGCGTCCCGGCCGTCATCAGGCGACCACCCGGGTCGGGCGGCGCACGGTGGCCACCTCGCCGTACAGCTCGGTGAGGCGGTCCGCGGTGGTGGCCCAGGAGTAGCGGGTGCGTGCCCGCTCCAGCGCGGCGGTGGCGTAGGCGAAGCGGCGGATCCGGTCGCCGAGCAGACCCCGGATCGCCACGCCGAGCGCCGCCGGCTCCCGGGGTGGCACCAGGTCGCCGGTGCGTCCGGCCACCACCGTGTCGATCAGCCCGCCGACAGCCGTCGCGACCACCGGTACGCCGCAGGCCATCGCCTCCAGCGGGGTGAGCCCGAACGGCTCGTACCAGGGGGCGGCCACGAGCACGTCGGCCGACCGGTACCAGCGGCCCATCTCCTCCCGGGGGACCGCGCCGACCAGCCGTACCCGGTCGGCGACGCCGAGCGAGTGGGCCAGCGCGCGCAGGCGCAACGCGTACGGGTCGGTCTCCAGCAGCCCGGCCGGCGGCCCGCCGACGACCACGCACTCGGCGTCCGGCACCTCGGCGACGGCCCGGATGACGTCCTGGAAGCCCTTGCGTTCGACCAGCCGGCCGACGGTGAGGACGCGGGCCCGGCCGCCGTCACGGTCGGCGACCGGGCCGAGCGGGGAGAACGTCGTGAGGTTCACCCCCGACGGCACGACAGTCATCCGGGACCGGGGTACGCCCATCCGGACCAGTTCGGCGACCTCGTCCTGGCACTGGGCGACCACCCGGTCCACCGAGCGGCCCAGCTTCCGCTCGTGCTCGACCCGGCCCGGCGGGCTGGTGTCCTGCACGCCCTGGTGGCGGCGCTTGACGGTGCCGAGCGCGTGGTACGTCTGCACCATCGGCACGCCCGCGCGGCGGGCCGCGGCGAGACCCGCCAGCCCGCTCATCCAGAAGTGCGCGTGCACCACCTCGGGCTGCCAGTCGCCGGTGCGCCACCGGTCGGCCAGCCACTGCCCGAACGACGGCATGTACGGCAGCAGGTCGTCCTTGGCCACCGGTTCGGCCGGCCCGGCCGGTACGTGGACCACCTCGTACCCGTCCGGGGTGCGGACGCTCACCGGCAGGTCCACCGCGTCGAGGCGGGTGTAGACGCGCACGTCGTGACCGGCGGCCGCGAGCGCGGCGGAGAGCTCCGCGACATGCGTGTTCTGGCCACCGGCGTCCTCCCCGCCGAGGACGGCGAGCGGGCTGGCATGCTCCGAGATCATCGCGATGCGCATACTTCCTCCTCCAGCAGCCGGTCCCAGTCGGCGAGGAATCGATCCAGGCCGTAGCGGTCCCGGGCGGCGGCCCGGGCCACGGCGCCCGCCCGGCGGGCGGACTCCGGGTCGTCCAGCAGGCCACGGGCGGCGTCGACGAGCGTGTCGACGCGGGTGGACAGCGCGCCTGCGGCAGGCGGCACCGCCTCCACCGCCTCGGTCGTGGCCAGTGCCACCACGGGCATGCCCATGGTCATGGCCTCGACGAGGCTGAGGCCGAGTGAGGTCCAGCGGCACAGGTGCAGGTAGGCGCGCCGTTTGGCGAGTTCGGCGTGCATGGCGTGCTGGGGTACGTCGTCGTGGCTGGTCAGCCGGTCCTCGGGCAGGCCGAGGTGGGCGGCGAGACCGTCCACTTTCATCCCGTAGACGTCCAGCGGCGCCAGCGCGGCGAACCGGGCGAGCAGGTCGGTGCCGGTGACGCGCCAGCGGCGTACCGGCTCGTTGATGACCACGGCGAGGCGGTCGAGTTCCCCGGTCCACTCGACGTTCGGCGGTACGACGCCGTGGTCGACGACTGTGGTCCTGGTCGCGCCGTTGTCCCAGAACAGCTCGTTGAACGCGGTGACGTGCGTGAGCAGCAGGTCGTCGCGGTCGGCCATCGGGTGCCGGGTGTTCGGCACGTCGCCTTTCGGGGTGTTGTGCTCGACGTAGATGGCCGGCACGTCCCGGCCCGGCCGGCGGCCGAGCCACTCCGCCGCCAGGTCGAGTTCCTCCGGGCGTTGCAGGATCACCAGGTCCACGTCGGTGTCGCGCAGGTCTTCGGGAGTGACCTCGACGGCGCTGTCCGGCCACGGGTAGGTGCGCGCCCGGCCCAGCCCGTACGGACCCCGGTCCGGCGTGACCGGCACCAGGTAGCGGTGCTTGCCGTGCACGAAGGAGGTCGTCCACGACCCGTGGACGTGCCACAGCAGGATGTTCATCCGGCCACCCCGCCCGCCACCGGCGCCGGCACGCCGAGCAGCCGCAACGCCTCCAGGACCCGTCCCGGCTCGACAGCCGACAGGCACGGGTGGCCGGGGACCGGGCAGACGGTGGCGCGGGTGTCCCGGCACGCCGCCCCCGCGTCGCCGAGCCGCACCGTCGGCACCCGGTAGGGCCCCCACTGCCCGAACGGCACCGTCGGCGCGAACAGGCTCACCACCGGCACGCCGAGCGCGGCGGCCAGGTGCGCCGGGCCGGTGTTGCCCACCACCAGCGCCCCGGCGCCGGCGATGACCGCCGCCAGGTCGTCCAGCCCGGTCCGCCCGCCCAGGTCGACGCCGCCCGCCGCGGCGACGCGCGCGGTCAGCTCCCGCTCGTCCGGCCCGCCGGTGACCACGACCCGGTAGCCTGCGGCGCCGAGCACGCGGACCACGCGGGTGGCCAGTTCCTCGGGGCAGGCGCGGGTCTCCACCGAGGAGCCCGGGTGCAGGACCACGTAGCCGGGCTCGCCGGCGTCGGCCGCGCGCGGCGGAAGCCGGTCGGTGCGGATGCGCAGCGCCGGTTCGTCGTGGCCGGGCAGCGCGAAGCCGGCTGCGGCGGCGAGGGACAGGGCGCGTTCGGGTTCGGGTACGCCTGCCGGGACGCGGTGGCGGACGTCGAGCAGGCTGCCGGGGTAGTCGTCGCTGATGGCGCTGATCCGGGGTACCCCGGCCAGGCGCAGAAGCAGGGCCAGGGGCAGGGCGGACTGGTGGAAGGAGGTGAACACGACAGCCTCGTCGGCGCGTACCTCCGACAGCCGGTCGGTCAGCGCGCGCACGGCGCCGGGGTCGACGGGTGGGGCGGGCGCGTCGATCCACGGCAGCGGCGCCTCGATGATCTCGTCCACGCCTGGGAGCAGTTCGGCGGCGGCCCGGCCACGTGGCCCGCACAGCAGCACCACCCGCTGCGCTCCGGCCGCGACCGCCCGGATGCCCGGCCCGGTCACCAGCACGTCGCCCGCCGCGTCGCTGCGCACCACCAGCACCGTGTCCCGGCGTGACCGGCGCGCGGGCTGCGGCGCGGCCGTCAGGCGCATCCGGGCCAGCACGATGCCCACCGCGTCCGGCAGGTCGGCCGCGACAGTGGGCGCGGCAGCCACCTCGGCGGCTCGGGTGGCGGGCGTGGGCACCATGATCGCCGCAGCGCCGGCCGCGGCGGCGGCTGCCGTGTCCGCGCCGATGTCCCCGATCAGCACGCAGCGGGTCGGCGTGGTCCCGAGCGCGGCCGCGGCCTCGTGCACGAGGCCGGGGGCGGGCTTGCGGCAGACGCACCCGTCGGCCTCGGCGTGCGGGCAGATCGCCCAGTGGTCGAAGGGCCCGAGCAGTTCCTCCACCCGGGCGTTGACCAGGCGCAGGTCGTGCGCCGTGAAGCAGCCCCGGGCCAGGCCGGACTGGTTGGTGACCACCGCCAGCCGCAACCCGGCCGCCCGCAACCGGTCCAGCGCCTCCCGGGCGCCCGGCACCGGCCGGACCTTCTCCGGGTCGCCGTTGTACGGCACGTCCTCCACCAGCGTGCCGTCCCGGTCCAGCAGGACCGCGTCGTACAGGCCGGACGGGAACCGGTCAGCACCCGGGTCAACCCGGGCTGACCTGCACTGATCCCGCTCGTGGTCCCGTCGCACGGGCGGCGGGTTCCCGAGGCCCCGAGGAGTAAACGTCGACGTCGGCGCCAGGCCGCCCCGCCGGTGCCGCACAGCCGGGTGCACGCCTGCCACGACCGGCCCGGTCCGGCGATACCCGCCGCCCCGGAGAAGCTAACCCGGATCGCCGTTAGCGACGGCCCGTGCCGGGGTACCGCTCGGTGATGGCGGTTGTGGAGAAGGTGATCGACGCGCCCCCGGAGCAGGTCTTCGAGGTGCTCGCGGACGGGTGGACGTACAGCGACTGGGTGGTGGGCACCGCGCACGTGCGGGACGTGGACGACACGTGGCCGCGCGTCGGCAGCCGGCTGCACCACCGGGCCGGGCCGTGGCCGTTCTCGCTCCAGGACAAGTCGACGGTGCTGGAGTGCCAGGCGCCGCACCGGCTGGTGCTGCGCGCCGGGCTGTGGCCGGCCGGGGAGGCGATCGTGGCGTTCGCCCTGGAGCCGCTGGACGACGGCAGGACCCGGGTGACGATCGGCGAGGACTTCGCCGCCGGCCCGCTGCGGTGGGTCCGGACCAAGCTCAACGACCTGGTGCTGCATCTTCGCAACCGGGAGACGCTTGCCCGGCTGTCCGACATCGCGACGAGGCAGAAGCCGGAGCGGTGATCGATCGGTGGCGGGGCGTCTGTGCGGCTGCCGCGCGAGGGACTGGCTACCCTCTCAGGTGAACCTGTCGGCTGACCGAGGATGTCCGTGATGATCGAACCCGTGCAGTTACCCTCCCCGTGGGGGGATGCGCGCCTGACCGTCGTCGTTCCGACCTACAACGAGGCGGGCAACCTCCCGGTGCTGGTCGAGCGCCTCCTCGCGCTGCCGCTGCCGGGGCTGAAGGTGCTGGTCGCCGACGACAACTCCCCGGACGGTACCGGCGAGGTCGCCGACAAGCTGGCCATCGAGCACCCGGACCGGGTGACGGTGCTGCACCGCCCGGGCAAGGAGGGTCTCGGCCGGGCGTACGTGGACGGCATCGGCCGGGCGCTCGACGACGGCGCGGACTTCGTCGCGCAGATGGACGCCGACCTGTCGCACCCGCCGGAGGCGCTGCCCGGCATGCTCGGCGCGCTGCTGTCCACCCAGGCTTCGGTGGTCATCGGCTCGCGCTACGTGCCCGGCGGTGAGCTGGACGAGAACTGGCCGCTGTACCGGCGCGCGCTCAGCGGCTGGGCGAACCTGTACGTGCACACGCTGCTGCGGGTACGCATCCGCGACCTGACCGCCGGCTTCAAGATCTGGCGGGCGGATGCGCTGCGCGCGATCGGGCTGGACCGGGTGCAGTCCAACGGCTACAGCTTCCAGGTGGAGATGCACTACCTCGCCACCAAGCTCGGCCACACGATCCTGGAGGTGCCGATCCGCTTCGAGGAGCGCCGCGACGGCGACTCGAAGATGACCACCGCCACGAAGATCGAGAGCGCGCTGATGCCGTTCAAGCTGCGCAGCCGGCACCGCAACCTGGACTCCTGACCCCCTCTCCCGCACGTCCACCGCGCCCTCACGCTGCGTCATTGTCACCGTGCGTGAGGGCGCGGTCGTCCCGCCACTTTCCTCGTCGGCCCCTTTGCTCTGCAGCCATCGGCGCAGCACCGCCCTGAGCAGGGACGCTGTCCGGGACACCGTTTCGCCGGGCGCCCGCTGCGGACACGCTGCGTGACCGATGCGTATGCGGGTGCAGAGCAAAGGCGGTGATGCGTTGATACCGCCGGGGCAGCGCCGAATACTCAGCGTGACGCACCGTGAACGGTCGTCAGCCGTCGATTGCGCGGCGGCGATCAGCCGTCGGCGCAGTCGGCGGTCAGCCGACACCGCTTGAGCGCCTCGTCGCGAACAGCTCGCAGATCTTGGTAGGAAACGGCCCCCATAGGGGCACTTTCGTACCAAGATCTACGGCTGCATCCGGGTGGAGGCGCGGTCGGGTCAGCGGTAGACGGTGCGGTGGGCGGCGGCGATCGTCCGGGCGTACACCGCGCCGGTGACGGCCCGGTCGCGGGCCAGCGCGGCCCGCGCCGCGTTCGCCCCCGGCGCGCCGTGGACGCCGCCGCCCGGGTGGGCGGAGGCGCTGGCCAGGTAGAGCCGGTCGACCGGGGTGTCGGCCCGGCCCAGCCCGGGGATCGGCCGCAGGAACAACTGCTGGTACGCCGCGGCAGTGCCGCCGCCCAGCGCTCCCCCGACCAGGCTCGGCTCGGCGGCCTCCAGGTCGGCCGGGCCGGCCACGTGGCGCCCGACGATCGACGCCCGGAAACCCGGCGCCGCCGCCTCCAGCACCTCCTCCATCCGCTCCACGTGCCCCGCCACCTCCTCGGCCCGCCAGTTCCGGCGGAACGGCAGGTGGGTGTAGGACCAGAGCGACTCGGTGCCGGGCGGTGAGTGGCTCGGGTCGGCTACCGACATCTGCCCCACCAGCAGGAACGGATCCCGTGGCAGCTCGCCGCGGGCCAGCTCGGCCGCGTACGTGGTGAGGCCGTCGAGGTCGGCGCCCAGGTGCACGGTGCCGGCGCCGGCCAGGTCGCGGTTCTTCCACGGCACCGGCGCGGACAGCGCCCAGTCGACCTTGAGCGTGGAGCCGTCCCACTTGAAGTGCGCCAGGTCCTCGACCATCCGGGGCGGCAGCGCCGCCGCGCCGACCAGGTCGAGGAAGAGCGCAGGCGCTGGTACGTCGGCGAGCACAGCGCGCCGGGCCCGCCAGTCGGTGCCGCCTGCGGTGCGTACGCCCATCGCCCGGCCCCGGGCGGTGAGCACCCGCTCGACCCGGGCGCCGTACGTGATCCGCCCGCCCCGCTCGACCAGCCGCGCCACCAGCGCGTCGGTGATCTTCTGGGCGCCGCCCACCGGTACCGGCCAGCCCACCTGCTGGCCGAGCATGGCGAGCAGCCAGCCGTACACGCCGGAGCCGGCCTCCTCCGGGGACAGGTCGGTGTGCAGGGCGCATCCGGCCAGCAGCACAGTGCCGCCCTCGCCCTCGAACAGCTCCGCGCCGAGCTTGCGGACCGGGAGCACGAGGCGGCGGGCGAGCCGGAGCGCGCCGCCGACCCGGAGCTGCCGCAGCAGGCCCAGTCCGCCGCGTACCGGCGGGAACGGGGTGGTGATCGTCTGCAACATCGGCTCGGAGACCTGGCACCAGTCGGCGTACGCGTGCCGCCAGCGCTCCCCGTCGCCGGGCGCGAACGCCTCCAGCGAGGCGGCGGTGGCGTCCAGGTCGCGGTTGACCACGGCGGCCCGGCCGTCCGGTAGCAGGTGCGCCAGCACGTCCGGCGCGTGCGTCCAGGACAGGCCGTGCCGTTCCAGGCCCAGCCCGTCGAGCACCGGGGAGGCGTAGCCGAGCGGGTAGAAGGAGCTGTAGAGGTCGCTGAGGTAACCGGGCGCGGTCACGTACGCGGAGCGGACGGCCCCGCCGGGCGCCTCGGTGGCCTCCAGGACCTCGACGTCCCAGCCGGCGTCCACCAGCAGGTTCGCGGCCACCAGCCCGTTGTGCCCGGCCCCGATGACGACGGCGTCTGCGGTGGAGGTCATCCGATCCGCCTACCCGGCCGGTCACCGGGCGAAACGCGTTTGCCCAGCCCATGCCGGGGCAAGCACGGCCGCATGTACACGGTTGCGCAGCTCATTGGTGGAGTGTGGGGCGCCGGCGGCGAGGGCGGCGAGCTGGTCGTCCACGATCCGGCGGACGGGTCGCCGGTGACGCGGACGCCGGTCGCGACGGCCGACGAGGTGGCCAAGGCGGTGGAGGCGGCCCGGGGCGTGGCGGCGGAGTGGGCCGCGACCGCGCCCGCGGACCGGGCCGCGGCGCTGCACCGGGCGGCGGACGCCGTCGAGGCGGCGGCCGACGAGTTGGCCGAGGCGACCACGGCGGAGATGGGCAAGCCGCTCGACGACGCGCGGGGCGGGGTGGCGGCGGGCGTCGGCACGCTGCGACAGTACGCCGAGCTGGCCCCGCTACGGGGCGGCCGGACGCTGCACGGCGCGCACGGCGCGCTGGACTTCATGGCTCCCGAGCCGCGCGGCGTGGTCGCCGCGATCACCCCGTGGAACGACCCGGTGGCGGTGTCCTGCGGCCTGCTCGGCGCGGCGCTGGTCACCGGCAACGTGGTGGTCTACAAGCCGAGCGAGCGGACCCCTGCCACCGGCTGGCTGCTCGCCCGCGCGCTGGACTCGGCGTTGCCGGCCGGGGTGCTGTCGCTGATCACCGGCGGCGGCGAGGTGGGTGCCGCGCTGGCCGGGCAGGAGCTGGACGTCATCGCGCACGTCGGTTCCACTGCGACCGGCCGGGTGATCGCCGCCGCGGGCGCGCGTACCGGGGCGAAGGTGCTGCTGGAGAACGGCGGCAGCGATCCGCTCGTGGTGGACGCGGACGTCGACCCGATTTGGGCGGCCGAACAGGCGGCGCTCGGCTGCTTCGCCAACGCCGGTCAGATCTGCGTGGCGGTGGAGCGGATCTACGTGCACCGCGACGTCGCCGAGGGCTTCCTGGACGCGCTCGTGGCGCGCGCCGAGGCGCTCACAGTGGGCCCCGGCCGTGACCCGGGCACACAGCTCGCGCCGCTCGTGGACCGGCGGCACCGGGACCACGTGCACGGGCAGGTGACCGCCGCGCTCGCCGACGGTGCCCGGGTACGCGCCGGCGGCGTGCTGCCGGACGGACCGGGCGCGTTCTACCCGGCCACCGTGGTCGAGGGCTGCCGCCACGACATGGCGCTGGTCCGGGAGGAGACGTTCGGGCCGGTAGCCCCGGTGGTGGTGGTCGACTCGTTCAGCGAGGGGCTGCGGTGCGCGGCCGACTCCCCGTACGGGCTGGCCGCCACAGTGCTGACCGGCTCGATGAGCCACGCCCAGCGCGCCTGGCGGGAACTGCCGGTCGGCACCGTGAAGATCAATTCGGTGTTCGGCGGGGCGCCGGGTGGCGCGGCCCAGCCGCGCCGGGGCAGTGGCCAGGGCTTCGGGTACGGCCCGGAGCTGCTGGACGAGTTCAGCACCGTCAAGGCGGTGCACCTGGAGGCGCCGGGCGGCGGCCACTGGTGAGACGGCACAGAGCGAGCCCGGGACCGCCTCGGTCCCGGGCTCGACGCGTACCCCCAGGGGTCAGCGACCCCCGCGGGCCTTGCGGGTCGCGTTGTTGTTGGCCTTCTCGATCGCCGTGACCAGTTCCGGCTTGGTCATCCGGGACCGGCCACGCACGTCCAGTTTCTTCGCCACCTCCATGAGGTGGTCCTTGGTGGCGTTGGCGTCCACCCCGCCGGCCGTCGGCGCGCGCCGGGCCGGGCCGCCGCCTTCGGCCTGCTTGTCGCTGGGCCCCTTGCGGCCCTTGGGCTCCCAGTGGTCGCCCACCTTCTCGAACTCGTGCTTGACCGCGGCGAAGGCGGTGCGGTGCGCCCGCTCCCCCTCGCCGTACGTCTCGACCGCCGAGTCGTGTGTCTTCTCCCAGGTCCGCTGCGCCTTCGCCGGGGAGCGCCGCAGCGTGCTGGGCAGTACCTCGCGCCCGGGCATCTCGTCCTCCTTCTGGAGTCTCGATCGGGTGTCTGGTGTGGTTCCCTCCCGCCCGGCGGGCAAACCGGCACCCGGTTTGTCGATTTCCCCCCGGGGGTACCGCCCGGCCACGCCCGGTGGCGGGGCCTGGAGGAGGCGGACATGACCGTGACGACACCACAGACGGTCGACGGCCGGACGCGGTCCCGTCTCCCCCGCCGGATCCGCCAGCTCAACTGGCGCACCTGGCGCGGTGTGCTGGTACGCAGCGGCAAGGGCTTCGTCACCGACAACTGCGCGGACTGGGCCGCGGCGCTCACCTACTACGGCGTGCTGGCCCTGTTCCCGTCCACGATCGTGGTGGTCGCGCTGGTCGGCCTGGTCTCCGACGGCCCGCGCACCGTCGACACCGTGATCGACCTGGCCCGGGAGATCGGCGCCGGCTCGGTGGTCGGCAACGACGCGTTCGTGGGCGTGGTGCGCAACGTGGTCGAGCAGCAGGGCTCGGCGAAGGTGCTGCTCAGCTTCGGTCTGCTCGGCGCCCTCTGGTCCGCGTCCGGGTTCATCGGCGCGTTCACCCGCGCCTCCAACGCGATCTACGGGGTACGGGAGGGACGGCCGTTCTACCGGCTGCGCCCGTTGCAGATCGGCATGGCCGCGGTGACGATCGTGCTGCTGGCGGTGGTGGCCACCGGGCTGATCGTCAGCGGCCCGGTCACCGACGCGGTGGGTGACCTGCTGCACGCCGGGGCGGTGGCCCGCACGACATGGTCGGTGGCGAAGTGGCCGCTGCTCGCCGTGGTCGCGATGACGCTGCTGTCGCTGCTGTTCTGGATCGCGCCGAACGTCCGCCAGCCGCGGTTCCGCTGGCTCACCCCGGGCGGCGCGCTGGCGCTCGCGGCCTGGGTGCTCGCCTCCTTCGGCTTCGGCCTGTACGTGGCGAACTTCGGCTCGTACGACGTCACGTACGGCAGTCTCGGCGCGGTCATCGCGTTCCTGGTGTGGCTCTACCTGTCCAACTGCGCGCTGATGCTCGGCGTGCAGGTGAACGCCGAGCTGCAACGCGGGCGGGCGATGCAGGCGGGGGTCGAGGAGCCGGACGACCCGGTGCTGCCGCCGCGCTCCCCGGCCGACGACGAGAAGGCGGACGGGGAGAAGACGGCCGACCGGTTGCCGCCCGGATGACCGGCTCTCCCGGCCCGCGCCGGTTTACCGGCGATCCCCCGGGGCATCTCCCAAGGCATGGAACGTGGCAGCAGCAAGCACTCGCCCAGGGTCGACGACCAGATGAGCAGCGAGGTCAGCGGTCTCGTCCAGAGCACCGGGACCGGCGGTTCGCGGGCCGAGGAGTTCCGGATCCCCGAGCCGGCCGGCGAGGACCAGCCGGAGGCCACCACGGCGCCCGCCGGGGAGCTGCGCAGCGGCACGCCGCAGGGCATGAGCTCCGAGGACGTCGAGGCGCGCAGCCGGCTGGGACGGTTCATCACCATGACCGCCCTGCCCGGTGACCGGGAGGCGCTGCTGGCAAACGCGCGGGAGAACGAGGCGCCGACGGACATCGTCGCCGCCCTGGAGACCCTGCCCGCGGGGGCCCACTACCAGACGATCTCCGAGGTGTGGGCCGCACTCGGGCACAGGAACGAGACGACGCGCTGGTGAGCGGGCCGGCCCACGGCCCGTACGAGACACACACCGGCGGAAGAGGAGGAACCCCGACATGAGTGGCGTTACCGAGCACGTGGACGTGGACGTCCCGATCCGGACCGCGTACGACCAGTGGACCCAGTTCGAGGAGTTCCCGCACTTCATGGACGGCGTGCAGGAGGTGCGGCAGCTCTCCGACACGATGACCCACTGGACCGTCGAGATCGCGGGCGTGAAGCGCGAGTTCGACGCCGAGATCACCGAGCAGCTGCCGGACGAGCGGGTGGCCTGGCGCTCCACCGGGGGCACCCAGCAGGCGGGCGTGGTGACCTTCCACCGCCTCGACGAGGGGCACACCCGGGTCACGCTCCAGATGGAGTTCGAGCCGCACGGCGTGGTCGAGCAGGCCGGCGACAAGCTGGGCGTGGTCGACCGGCGCGCCAAGGGCGACCTGGAGCGGTTCAAGCAGTTCATCGAGCGGCGCGGTCAGGAGACCGGCGCCTGGCGCGGCGCTGTCGACCGCCCCACCCCCTGAGCCACCTCCCCCGTACCCGAGTTTCGATGGCCGCCGGCGGTGCCGGCGGCCATCGCCGTGTCCGGCCGTTTGCGATCATCCGGTCCGGGTACCGCAGGGGAATGACCGACAACGACCGCCACGTGTGGCGCGACGAGGACCGCACTCCCCTGCACGAGCTGGACCAGGCCATCGCCCGGTCGGCCACGGACGGCCAGGGCGACGACGTCACCGCCAACGACGCCGGCGAGGAGGCCGCGTTCGGGCACGGCCCGGAGGCGGTGGACCGGGGCGCCGGCCTGGAGGCCGAGCGGCGTGAGATGACCGATGCGGACCGGGCCTACCGGCCGTCGACGATCGGGCGGACCGGCCCCGACAGCATGTGATCCGCCGGCGGCTGCGGCACCCGTGCCGATGCCCGCAGCCGCCGGATTCATGCTCGGCCGAAACGACAAAAAGTGCGGTACGGACGGCCGGGAAAACGGACAGCCCATCTAGAATCGGCCGAACGGCTGACGGCACTCCCCCTGATGCGCGCAAGACTTTCGGGATGCAACAGGGCTCCGGTTTCCTCTCCAACCGTCAGCGCAAGCTCGCGTGGCTGGGCTTCCTGCTCGCCGCGCTCCAGGCTCCGGTCTCCGCCCGGTTCACCGAGGACAGCTCCTGGCTGTTCAGCCTGGTGGTGGCGCTGATGGTCGCGACCGTGATCATCGCCGACGACGGCGCCCGCCGCCGCCCGGCCGACGCCCGCTCCTCCGACTGAGTCAGCGCGTGCCGGGGCGCGCCTCGTGCCCCGGCATCCCCCGGCTGCGGCGGCGCTCCTTCATCTCCGCCTCGTAGAGGTGCCGCCGGCCCTCGACCAGCTCGTCGCGGGCCTGCCGGTCCAGCTCCCGGAAGAGCGCGTAGTACCCGTCGTCGAAGTCCTCGACGATCTGGAACGTCCACCGCCCGGCGATGACGTTGCGGCCGAGCAGTTCCCTGTCGATCCGCTCGGCGAGCGCCGGGTGACCGGCGGCGCGGAACATCTCCACCGCGTCGTCGAGCATCAGGTCGGCGTGGCCGATGAGCTGGTGCAGCTCGTACAGGTGGCCGCGGGCCCGCTCGACGCACTCCAGGGCCTCGCTGAGCTTGCCCAGCGCCTCGACCGTGGCGTCACTCACTCCCTCCGGGCGCCGGTGTGCCCGGTCCGGTCCGTCGGCCCGCTGTCCCATCGTGTCCCTCCGTGACCCCGGTCGCGTGGTCTGCGTACCGGACTTCTGCCCCCGCACGGGCGACTCAATCCCGCCGGACGACGAGACCGCTCCCCCGGACGACCCGGGCATCCCCCGCTCGGCCGAGGCCGGCCCGCGGCGGGCGGCGTTAGCCTCGGACACCATGCGCGTGCCGAACAACCGGGTCGCGACCCGCCGCTCCGCGGCCGTGGCCGCGCGGACGACCCTCACCTCGCTGACCGCCACCGTCGGCACCGCCGGCCTCGCCGCGGCCCACGCGAACCCCGGGCTGCTCGCCGAGGTCGACCAGCACGCCGCCGGGGTACGCGACAGCCTCGACGGCGACCGCCGGCCACTGACGGTGGCGGCGCTCGCCGGGTACGTCGAAGGGCTGCGCGACGCGGCGGCCGAGTACGGCTGGACGCCGCCGGCCGAGCCGGTGGACTGGTCCGCGCCCGACTGGACGCTCACCCGCCTGCTCGCGGTCTGCCTGCTGGCCCGCGGGCTGGACCCGCGCCACCTGGCCTGACCCGGACACGGCTACGGGGCGCCCGCGATCGCCCCGCGGACACCCCGTCACCCGTTGCCGTCAGCCGTTCGGCCGGCGGAACTGCTGTGTCTCGTCCCCTGCCTCGCCGGAGCGGTACGTGCCCGCGCCCGACATGGACGACTGCGGCGCCGCCGGTGCCGGTTGCCCGCCCCGGTCGGCCATCCGCCGCTCGTAGTCGCCGCGGCCGGCCTGCTGCGCCTGCCGCTGCTGCCGGATCGCCCGGGACTCCTCGGCGGCCCGGTGCAGCCAGCCGTCCCAGCGGTCCTGCATCGGCTTGACCAGACCACCACCGACACCGACGATCAGGATGCCGGCCACGGTGGCGAGGAACGCCACGAGCACCGGCGTGGTCACCGTGGTGGCGATGCCCACCTGGTTCAGCGCGGCGATGATGCCGAGCGCCAGGATGAAGATCGCCGTCACGTCGGCCAGCACCCGGCCGTACGAGAGCCCACCCAGCGCGCCGGAGACCAGGTCCCGGACGGCGTTGGCGATGGCGGCGGCGATCACCACGATCACGATCGCCACGAAGGCCCGCGGCAGCCAGGACACCACCCCGCGGATCAGGTCGCTGATCGCGTTCGGTCCCCACACCCCGAAGGCGAACTGCAGGGTGAACAGCAGGACCGCGTAGTAGGCCAGTTTGGCCAGGATGTCGCTGGCGTCGTACTTGGTGCGTTCCAGGGCCCGTTTGACGCCGCCGCGTTCGACGGCGCGGTCGAATCCCACCCGTTCCAGTGCCGCGTCCACGATTTTGAGGACGGCTCGGGCGATGAGCCAACCCACGACGAGGATCGCGATGAACGCGATCGCCCGCGGTACGAAGAGCAGCACCGACCTCCAGAAGTCGGTCCAGGCCGCACTGATGTCGACCTGTCCGACCGCGAGGGTTTTCGGCATGATGTCCCTCCTGTCGCGTGAACTGCGCCGCCCGCATACCCGGTGACCTGGGCAGCACGCCGAGCCGGACCGGGGCAATTTCCCGACATGCCCTGCCGAACCGGTCTGACCTGCCCGAACATCCGCGCCGCCCGGCACCCGCACCCGCCACGGACGCATGATCGGAACCACCCGGCCACGCTCCGGTTAGGCTGCGGTCATGCCAGGCACCGTCGGTCGGGTTCCCACACCGTCCGCCCCCGCACCGGGAGCGCCCACCGATCCCGTCGTCGGCGGGCAGGCGGCCGGGACCGCCCACCCGTGGGCCGGCACGTCGCTGGGCGCTCCGCACACCTGGGATCCCGCGGTACGCGCCGTGACGGACGTGGTACTCGCCTCCCCCGTACCGATGGCCCTGCTCCTCGGCGACGACCTGGTGGTCTTCTACAACGACGGGTACGCCGAGCTGATCGGCGACCGGCACCCGGACGCGCTGGGCCGGCCGGCGGCCGAGGCGTTCGCCGAGGTGTGGCGCGACCCGAGCGCCGGCGAGGCGCTGGAACGGGTCTACCGGCACGGCGAGCCGTTCCTGCAACGGGAGGCGGTGCTGCCGGCCGACCGGCAGGGCCCGGCCGAGCCGGCCGTGTTCACCAGGGGCCACTGCCCGGTACGCGACTCCACCGGCCGCATCGTCGGCGTGCTGACCGTCTCGGCGCAGACCACCCAGCTGACCCAGCAGTTGCAGAGCCTGAGCGACTTCGCGGCGGCACTGGCCGGCACGCTCACGCTCGACGACGTGGCCCGGGTGACGCTGCGCTACTGCCTGCACTCCTTCGACGCCGACCGGGTGTCGTTCGCGGTGGACGAGGGCAGCGCGTGGCGGCTGGTCCGCCGCATCCGCGGCGAACTGCTCGACGAGGCCGACGAGCGGCTGCCCCCGCTGTGGCGCCGGATGTCCGCCGAGTCACCGCTGCCCGCGGTGGTGACCGCGCGCAGCGGCGTGGCCTCGTTCACCGCCGACGGGCAGCCGCTGCGCGGCGTCGCGGCGGACCGGCACGACGAGAAGATCCGCGCGCTGGCGGCGCTGCCGCTGCGTACCACGGTGGTCCGGGGCTCGCTGACAGTGGGCTACCGGACGCCGCGCCCCTGGTCCCCCGCCGAACGGGCGCTGCTGACCGCCTCCGCGGAGCTGGTCGGCCAGGCCGCCGAGCGGGCCCGCCGCTTCGAGACCCAGCACGGCACCGCCCAGATGCTGCAACGCAGCATGCTGCCGGAACGGCTCCCGGACCTGCCCCGGCTGCGCATCGCCGCCCGCTACGACCCGGGCGTGGACGGCAACGCGGCCGGCGGCGACTTCTACGACGCGTTCCTGCTGCCGACCGGCGCGCTGGGCGTGGTGCTGGGCGACGTGGCCGGGCACGACGTGCAGGCCGCCGCCCGGATGGGCCAGGTACGCGCCGCGCTGCGCGCGCTCGCCCTGGTCGACTCCCGGCCGGACGCGGTGCTCGACGGGCTGGACCGGCTGGTCGCCAGCCTCGGCGTCGAGGGCGGCACTCAGGAGCTGTTCGTGACAGTGGTCTTCGGCGTGGTCGACGCGGACCGGGAGCTGGTCACGCTCGCCAGCGCCGGTCATCCCGCGCCGCTGATCCGGCGCGCCGGACCCGGCGCGGCGGTGGCCGAGTTCGTCGACGTGCCGCCCGCTCCTCCGCTGGGCCTGGGTGGTCGGGCGCGTACCGCCACCGTGCCGTTCCGCCCCGGCGACACGCTGCTGCTCTACAGCGACGGCGTGGTGGAGCGGCGCTGGCAGGACCTGGCCGCCGGGATGGCTGGGCTGGGCGCGGCGGTGACCGGGGCGGCCGGCGGCGACCCGCGCGCGCTGTGCGCGGTGGCGACCGCGTCGGTGCCGGGCGCCACCGAGGACGACGTGGCGGTGCTCGCCGTCGAGTACGCGGTGCGCCCCAGCCGGTCGGCGAGCATGGAGGTGCCGGCCGAGCCGACCGCGCCGAGCCGGGTCCGGCACTGGATGACCGCGCAGCTCGGCGAGTGGCGGGTGCCGGAGGCGGTGATCGGCGCGGCGGTGCTGTGCACGAGCGAGCTGACCACCAACGCGCTGCTGCACGCCGGCACCGCCGCCCGGGTCGAGGTCGACCTGTCCGCCGAGCGGTTGCTGGTGTCGGTTGCCGACTCGGGCACCCGGGGTCAGGTCACCCGGGCGCAGACCGACACGCTCAGCAGCCGCGGCCGCGGGCTCGGCCTGATCGAGGAGCTGAGCGACGCCTGGGGCACCGACCCGACCGTACGCGGCTCGACGGTCTGGTTCGAGATCCTCATTCCGGCGGGTGAGCCGCGCGTCGGCGACGCCCCGGCCGGGTAGGAGCCGGACATGGCCGACGACAAGCGACGCGGTGTCCTGTTCGACGTGGACGGCACCCTGGTCGACACGACGTACCTGCACACGGTGAGCTGGTGGGAGGCGCTGCGCCAGGCCGACCACCGGGTGCCGATGGCGCGGATCCACAGGTCCATCGGCATGGGCTCGGACAAGCTGCTCGACCACCTGCTCGGCGCCGAGCGGGACCGGGACGCCGACGGCCGGCTGCGCGACGCGCACGACGCGCTGTACGCGGAGTACTGGGAGCGGCTGGCGCCGCTGCCCGGTGCCCGGGAACTGCTGCGCGCCTGCGCCGAGCGCGGGCTGCGGGTGGTGCTGGCGACCTCGGCCGCCGAGCACGAGGTGACAGCGCTGCGGGCCGCGCTGGACGCGGACGACGTGATCGACTCGGTCACCTCGTCGGCCGACGCGCAGGAGAGCAAGCCGGCGCCGGACATCCTGGTCGCCGCGCTGGACCAGTCGGGGCTGACCGCCGAGCGGGTGGTGTTCGTCGGCGACTCGGTCTGGGACGTGGCAGCCGCCGGCAAGCTGGACATCCCGTGCATCGGCCTGACCTGCGGCGGCACCGGCCGGGCGGAGCTGGCCGGCGCGGGCGCGGTGGCGGTCTACGACGACCCGGCGGCGCTGCTGCACGCCCTGCCGGACAGCGCCATCGGCACGCTCGGCTGACCGGCCGGTCGACCGGCGGGCACGCGCACGCTTAACCGGACCCGCTTCGGGGCACTGCTGGACTCCACCGCCCGGCCGCCGGGCGTCGGAAGGGTGGTGTCGTGGAACCGGTCGATGTCGCGTTCGCTCTGCTGGGCGTCGGTGCGCTGCTGGCCGGGGTGCTGCCCCGGGTGCTGGAGCGGCGGCCGCTGTCGATGCCGATCGCGTTCCTCGGGCTCGGCATGCTCGTGTTCGTGCTGCCCACCGGTCTGCCCACACCGGACCCGCTGCGCTGGCCGGAACTGACCACCCACCTCACCGAGGTCGGGGTGATCGTCGCGCTGATGGGCGCCGGCCTGAAGATCGACCGTCCGCTGAGCTGGGCCCGCTGGTCGTCGACGTGGCGGCTGCTCGCGATCGCCATGCCGCTGTGCATCGCCGCGGTGGCGCTGCTCGGCTGGTGGTGGGCCGGTCTGGTGCCGGCCGCGGCGCTGCTGCTCGGCGCGGCACTCGCGCCCACCGACCCGGTGCTCGCCTCCGACGTGCAGGTGGGCGAACCGACCGATGTGGAGGACTCGGAGGACGAGGTGCGCTTCGCGCTCACCTCGGAGGCGGGCCTGAACGACGGGCTCGCCTTCCCGTTCGTGTACGCGGCCATCGCGATCGCCACCACCGGGCTCGCGCCGTCCGGCTGGCTCGCCGAGTGGTTCGCGGTGGACGTGTTCTACAAGCTCGCCGCCGGGGTGGGCGGCGGGCTGCTCGTCGGCTGGCTGCTCGGCAAGCTGTTCTTCCGTGCCCCGAGCAAGCTGCGGCTGGCCCGGCACTCCGAGGGCTTCCTCGCGCTGGCCGCGACGTTCCTCGCGTACGGGCTGGTCGAGGTGATCGGCGGGTACGGCTTCCTGGCCGTGTTCGTGGCCGCCCGCGCGATCCGGGCCGCCGAGCGTACGCACGAGTTCCATTCCGTGCTGCACGACTTCGCCGAGCAGGTGGAGCGGCTGCTCACGGTGCTGTTGCTGCTGCTGTTCGGCGGCGCGGTGATCGGCGGGCTGCTCGCGCCGCTGACCTGGCCGGCGGCACTGGCCGGGCTGGCGCTGGTGCTGGTGATCCGGCCGCTGGCCGCGTGGCTGTCGCTGCGCGGGGCGCCGGGCAGACCGGCCGAGCACTGGGTGATCTCGCTGTTCGGCATCCGCGGCGTCGGCTCGTTCTACTACCTGGCGTACGCCACCAGCAAGACCGACTTCCCGCAGGCGGATCTGGTCTGGGCCACAGTCGGTCTCGTGGTGGTGGTGTCGGTGGTGGCGCACGGGATCGCCGCGACACCGGTCATGCAGTTGCTGGACCGGGAGGGCGAACGCACCGGCGAGGACACGCGGGCCGGGTCGGCGGCGCAACCGGTGGGCGCCACCGGCTGACCGGCCCGGGCCGAGGGCTCTCAGCCCAGCCGGGCGGCGAGCGCGCGGCCCAGGTCCCGGCCGGAACGCCAGGCGGTCTGCACGCGCGGGCGGCCGAACGCGTCACCGGCCAGGCCGATGCCGTCGTCGTCCAGGTGGAACGTGGCGCTCCCGGCGTGCGCGGCCGGGGACGCGTACGTCCAGCGGTGCACGTGGGCCGACACCGCCGGCTCGGGCAGTCCGAGCAGGTCGCGGACCGCCTGCTCGATCGCCGGGCGGGCGGCTGTGGGCTGGAGCAGGTGCCCGGCGGCGAACTCGGCTGTGGTGTGCGCGACGAGCACCGGCGCGCCGTCACCACGGCGGTCGCCGTCGTCGCAGACCAGGCTGAGTACGGGGTGGCCGTTGACGAACGCCCCGCGGAAGTCCGTCCAGCGGCGGGCCGGGAAGTGCAGCACCCCGCTCAGCGCCGGCGACCAGCGTTGCGCGGCCACCGCCCGGGTCGCCTCGGCCAGCGCCGGGTCCAGCAGCAGCGCCGCCTGCGGGCCGGGCATGGCGAGCACGACCGCCTCGGCCTCGGCGCCGTCCACCCGGAGGCCGGGCTCGACGCTCATCACCAGCCGGTCGTGCGTCACCGGCAGGTCGCCTGCGAGCTGCTCGACGAGTGAGCGCAGCCCGCGCGGGGCGGCCCAGCGCATCGGGCCGGTGACCTGCTCGCGCCCGCCCGGCCCGTACGCGACGAGCGTGTCGGTCCACTCCCGCGCCAGCCCGGCCGCCTGCCACCGCGCGACGACGGCGGCGAAGTCCGGGTCGTCGACTGTGAAGTACGCGGCGCCCAGGTCGGCCGGGCGGCCGTCGAAGCGCTTGCTGGCCATCCGCCCGCCGGTGACCCGGGCCCGTTCGCGTACCCGCACCGGGACACCGGCCCGCGCCAACTCGGTCGCGCACGCCACCCCGGCGATGCCCGCGCCGACCACCACCACGCCCGCCCGCTCCGCCGTCACCAGCTGATCGTAGGCGGCGGGCGGCATGAACCAGCCGGGCCGGGGGTAGTGGTACACCTGTTCGAGGAGAGGTGATCAGCATGGCCGACCGCGCCAACACCAACGGCAGGAACGTGAACCCGGACGCCGCCGTCAAGGACCCGGACGACTGGGTCACCGGCGACGAGCCGCCCACCGCCGCCCAGGAGTCGTACCTGCACACCCTGGCCCAGGAGGCGGGCGAGCCGGTGCCGGAAGGGCTGACCAAGGCCGAGGCGTCCCGGCGGATCGACGAGCTCCAGGCGGAGACCGGCCGGGGCCGCTGAGGTCAGCGCGGGGGCAGGCGGTGCAGCTCGACGCGGTCGAGCCGCCCCGCCACCACCCGGGCGGTCAGGTAGGTGGCGTACGGCTGCGCCCGCCGGTCGGTGGGTGAGCCGGGGTTGAGCAGGCGCAGACCACCCGGGGCGACGGTGTCCCAGGGGATGTGCGAGTGCCCGAAGACGAGCAGGTCGCAGTCGCCGTACGCGGCGGCGCAGCGCTCCTCGCGGCGGGCCTTCGGGCCGGTCTCGTGCACCACGGCGACCCGCAGGCCGTCCAGCTCGACGCAGGCCACCTCGGGCAGCCGGGCGCGCAGCTCCGGCCCGTCGTTGTTGCCGTACACGCCGACCAGGCGGCGCGACCGCTCCTCCAGCGCGTCCAGCAGCGCCACGTCCACCCAGTCCCCCGCGTGCACCACCAGGTCCGCGGCCTCGACGGCCGCCCACAGCGCCGCCGGAAGATCCCGCGCCCGCTTGGGCACATGCGTGTCCGCCATGATCACGAGTTCCACCCCCTCATCCTCCCCCACCCCCCGTTGCCCGCGGCGATCATGAAGTTGGCGGCGCTCAGGGAGATCGACTTCGGCGTCAACCTCATGATCGACGCGAAGCGGGCGCGGGGTTGCGGTGGGAGGTGGGGGCGGGGGCGCGGGCGGCGGCGTCGGTGATGCGGCCGGCGGCGATGATCAGGCCGATGTGTGAGTACGCCTGCGGGAAGTTGCCGACCTGCTCGCCGGTGTCCTGGTCGATCTGCTCGGCGTACAGGCCGAGGTCGTTCGTGCGGGCGGCGAGCCGTTCGAACAGCCGCCGGGCCCGGTCCAGCTCCCCCGCCTCGGCCAGGCAGGCGGCCAGCCAGAACGAGCAGATCACGAACCCGGCCGGGTCGCCGTCCCAGCGGCGCAGCAGCCCGTCGCGGGACAACCGCCGCTCCAGCACGTCCATCGTGGCGCGCATCCGCGGATCGTGCGCCGGCAGGAAACCGACGAGCGGCATGACCAGCACCGAGGCGTCCAGGTCGTCGGACCCGAACGCCCCGGTGTACGCGCCGACCCGCTCGTTCCAGCCGTGGGTGAGCACGGCCGCCCGTATCTCGTCGCGCGCGGCGGCCCAGCGCGCCACGTCGGCGGGCTCGCCGATGCGGGAGCCGAACCGGACCGCCCGGTCCAGCGCGGTCCAGCACTCCACCTTCGACGACACGTAGTGCCGCTCCGGGCCGCGCCCCTCCCACATCCCCGCGTCGGGCCGGTGCCAGCCGCGCTCGGCCTGGTCGGCGAGCGTACGCAGCAGGTCGCGGACCTCGGGTGACATCGGGTCGAGGTAGTACCGCATCAGCCAGGCGGCGTCGAGCACCTCGCCCAGCACGTCGTTCTGCCGCTGCCGCCAGGCGTCGTTGCCGACGAGCACCGGCCGGCTGTGCTCGTACCCGGCCAGGTGGTCGAGGTCGTGCTCGGTCAGGTCCCGCTCCCCCTCGACGCCGTACATGATCGGCACCGGCTCGTCGCCGATCCGGCCCATCGCCCGCGCCACCCAGGTGAACTGCCGGTCCGCCTCGTCCGGGCAGGCCGCCCGCCAGAGCGCCTGGAGGGTGAGGCTGAAGTCGCGCAGCCAGACGTAGCGGTAGTCGTAGTTGCGGTCGCCGCCGAGCCGCTCCGGCACCGAGGTGGTGGCCGCCGCGACGACCGCGCCGCTGGGCGCGTACGTCATGCCCTGCACCGCGAGCGCGCTGCGCCGCACCTCGTCGCGGTACTCGCCCCGGTAGTCGTGCAGCGCCGACCAGGACCGCCATCCGGCTACCGTCCCGGCCACCACCTCGGCGGCGTCGGGCAGCGCGGGCGCGGCGCCGGCGTACGTCGGGGCGTACCCGAGGGTGAAGCGGTGGGTGCTGCCGGCGCGGGCGGTGAACCGCCCGGCGGCGGCCCCCTCGGCGACTGTCAGCGGAACGTCGGCGCGCAGCTCCAGCCGGCAGGCGCCGGCGGTGGCGGCCACCACCCCGTCGCGTTCGGTCAGGTAGGCGCCGACCCGGCCGTACTCGAACCGCGGCGCGTACTCGACGCGCATCGGCACCTCGCCGGTGAGCCCTTCGACCAGCCGGGCGAGCACCCGGGGCGAGTGCATCCCGATGTCGTGACCGCGCGCGCCGGGCTCCAGCGCCAGCGCGTCGGTGACGGCGACCGTGCCGGTCGCCGTGGTGAAGACGGTACGCAGCACCAGCGTGTCGTCCAGGTAGGACCGGCTGCTGGTGGCCGCGCCCTCGGGGCGGATGCTCCAGTGCCCGGCGCCCTCGTCGAGCAGGCGCCCGAACACCGACGGCGCGTCGAACCGGGGCGGGCACCACCAGTTGACCGAGCCGTCGCGGTCGACCAGCGCCGCGCTGCGCCCGTCGGCGAGGAAGCCGTGCTCGCTGATGTGTCGGGTCGGCACGGGTGTGGCTACCCGGCCCGGGGCACCGGCATGCCTCGCCACATCGGTCCGGCCCGGCGCGTTACCGCTGCCCGGCGCCGGGAACGCGGCGGGTTGACGAAGGAGGATGCTCATGACCAGACCCTCGACTCCGACCGCGGCCTGGCAACCCGGAATGCCGGGCAGCGACAACCTCCCGTCCGGACCGGGCGGTCGCCCGACGCCGCCGAGCGGGGACGGGCACGGCCCGCATGCCGGGGCGCCGACCGTCACGATCGGCTCGTACCCGGACTATCCGTCCGCCCAGCGCGTGGTGGACTATCTGGCCGACAACCGGTTCCCGGTGGAACGTACCTCGATCGTCGGTACGGACCTCACGCTCGTGGAGACCGTGATGGGACGGCTCACCACGGGCCGGGCGGCCCTGCTCGGGGCCGGCACCGGCGCCTGGTTCGGTTTGTTCATCGGCTTGTTGTTCGGCATCTTCACCGCCGGCAACTGGCTGGCGGTGATCCTGGTCGGGCTGGTGATCGGCGCGATCTGGGGTGCCGTGTTCGGCGCTGTCGCGCACGCCATGAGCGGTGGGCAGCGTGACTTCACGTCGGCCAGTTCACTGCGGGCCGCGCAGTACGCGGTGACTGTGGACGCGGAGATGGCCGGTCAGGCCCAGCAGCTGCTGAGCCGGATGCACCTGACACCGACCGGCGCCACCGCCCGCTGACCGGCGGTACGCGACATCGAGGGAGGGCCCCGCCGGGGTCCTCCCTCGCCGCGTCAGTGGTACGCCCGCTCCCCTGCACGCAGCGGCACGTCCACCCGGTTCTCCGGCGGTGCCAGCGGGCAGGCCCACCTGTCGTCGTAGGCGCAACTGGGGTTGTAGAGGTAGTTGGCGTCCAGGCGGACCCGGTCACCGGGGAGCACTGTCAGGCCCCGCCCGAAGGTGCCCTTGACCGTGTCGGTGAGGTACCGGCCCCCGCCGTACGAGCCGTCGCCGCAGGTGCCGTCGCGCAGCGGCAGGAACAGCCCGCCCCCGTACGCCTCGATCCACCACAGCGTGAGCGGTCCCCACGGCGTCCCGGCGACCGCGACCCGCCGGTACGCGACCACCCCGTCCGGGCCGCCGGTGTCGATGCGCAGCTCACCGGAGGCCGGTCGCAGCGGTGCCTCGACCACCGCCGACGGGTCGGGCGGGTACCAGCGCAGGCCGGTGAAGCCGGGCCGGTCGGCGGGCGGCACCGGGCTGCTCGGATGGGTGCGGAACAGCTCGTCGCGCG
Source organism: Micromonospora sp. CNZ296 (assembly GCF_007827635.1). Classification (NCBI taxonomy): domain Bacteria; kingdom Bacillati; phylum Actinomycetota; class Actinomycetes; order Micromonosporales; family Micromonosporaceae; genus Micromonospora; species Micromonospora sp. CNZ296. Next base: position 330,184 of record NZ_VISW01000003.1, on the reverse strand, counting down.
CGGCCCGGAACCCGGTCAGGTCGAGGTCGGACAGGTAGAGCCGGGCCACCCGCTCCCGCCAGTCGAGCAGGTCGAGATCGTCCATCCCCCGACCCTAGCCGGGGTCACCCGTTCAGGTTTCAAAGACTCACCCGCGCCTGGCCAACCGGGCGCGACAGAGGGGCTTGTTTAAATTTTAAATAGTGCTAGTCTCGCAGCCATGACGGAGAGCCTGGACGCGGAGCGGATGGCCTGCTGGCGCGCGTACATCGAGTCGAGCCAGCGGCTGTTCACCCGGCTCGAGGACGACCTGCGCGCCGACAGCGACCTCAGCTTCGCCGACTACCACGTGCTGGTGCTGCTCTCCGAGGCGCCCGGCCAGCGGCTGCGCATGGGTGAGCTGGCCGACCGGCTGGTGTTCTCACCGAGCCGGCTGACCTACCAGATCACCACGATGCGCAAGCGCGGCCTGGTCGCGAAGGAGGCGTGTCCGGCGGACCGGCGCGGCAGCGAGGCAGTGCTCACCGCGGCCGGCCTGCTCGCCCTGCGCGAGGCCGCGCCGCACCACCTGCGCTCCGTACGCGCCCACCTGATCGACGACCTCGACGACGCCGAGGTCGCCTGCCTCACCCGGGTCTTCGAGCGGCTCGGCCGGCGCCTGCGCGCCGACCGCACCGCGTCGTCCACCCCGGCCGACAAGTAAGGAGTCCCGCGATGCCCGCGATCACCGTCGACGACGTCCTCGTCCTGCCCCGCCTGCCCGAGCTCGGCGAGGCCACCGAATACCGCCAGGTCCGCCGGGTCACCACCGCCCCCAGCGGGTACGAGGGCGAAGGCTTCCCGGTCCGCCGGGCCTTCGCCGGCGTGCCGATGACCGAGCTGGACCCGTTCATCCACCTCGACCAGATGGGCGAGGTCGACTACGCGCCGGGCGAGCCGAAGGGCACCTCCTGGCACCCGCACCGCGGCTTCGAGACGGTGACCTACATGATCGACGGGATCATGGACCACCAGGACTCGACGGGTGGCGGCGGCACCATCACCGACGGCGACACCCAGTGGATGACTGCAGGCAGTGGCCTGCTTCACATCGAGGCGCCGCCGGAGCACCTGGTGATGAGCGGCGGGCTGTTCCACGGCCTCCAGCTCTGGGTCAACCTGCCCCGGGTCGCCAAGATGAGCGCGCCGCGCTACCAGGACATCCGCGGCCGGGAGTCGGCGCTGCTGACCACGCCCGACGGCGGCGGCCTGATCCGGGTCATCGCCGGCGAGGTCGCCGGGCACCGGGGTCCGGGCTCGACGCACACGCCGATCACCATCGCGCACGTCACGTTGCAGCCCGGCGCCGAGATGAGCCTGCCCTGGCGGTCCGACTTCAACGCGCTGGTGTACGTGCTGGCCGGCCGCGGCACGGTCGGCACCGACCGGCGGCCGATCCACCTCGGCCAGCTCGCCGTGCACGGTCCCGGTGAGGCCTTGCGGATCACCGCCGACCGGACGCAGGACTCCAACGCCCCGGCGCTGGAGCTCTACCTGATGGGCGGCCAGCCGATCCGCGAGCCGGTGGCGCACTACGGCCCGTTCGTGATGAACACCCGTGCCGAGCTGATCCAGGCGGTCGAGGACTTCCAGGCCGGCCGGCTCGGGGTGATCCCGACCGGGCGGGTGCCGCACAGCGACGGCCAGGGCGACCGGCCCTGACCTGCTACGGGCGCCCCGGTTCGCCGGGGCGCCCGGCCGCGGTCTCAGGAGACGGCGAAGATCCCGGCCACCCCGAGGATCACCATCAACAGGACCGCCACCAGCGCACCCCGCTCCCCCTCCACCGCCTGGTCGCGGTCGGTCACGGTGTTCGTCGTCTCGGCGGGCATGTCGGTGCCTCCTCGGTATCGCGATCCAGGGGTCCGGCGCACCCCTGACGCGCGGCACCGACGCCGACCTGCTGCTCGACGTGCGGGGCCCTGCCGGGGGTCCTACCGTGTGAGGACGTCGTCGACCTCGGGGGGTGGAACGTGACTCTGCGGGACTGGTTCCTCACCGCACAGGAACGCGCCAACCCGAGGTCAGAGTTACCCGTCTGGACCGATGGAAACCTCGCCGAGCCCCTCATTCACGGTGCCGCGTACTTCGACCGCCTGGTCAGCGAGGTGGAGTCGCTCACAGCAGGCGACCACCTGTTCTTCACCGACTGGCGTGGTGACCCGGACGAGCGGATGCGCCCGGACGGCCCCACTGTGGCGCAGTTGTTCGCCCAGGCCGCCCAGCGCGGCGTCATCGTCAAGGGCCTGATCTGGCGCTCCCACCTCGACACGCTCTCCTACAGCGAGGAGGAGAACCGCGACCTCAGCGAGGCGATTCGCGCGGCCGGCGGCGAGGTGCTGCTCGACCAGCGGGTCCGGCGCGGCGGCTCGCACCACCAGAAGCTCGTGGTGCTGCGCCGCCCCGGCGAACCGCGCCGCGACATCGCCTTCGCCGGCGGCATCGACCTGTGCCACAGCCGCCGCGACGACGCCGGCCACGCCGGCGACCCGCAGCCGATCGGCATGTCCCCCCGGTACGGCCCCACGCCGCCCTGGCACGACGTGCAGCTGGCGGTGCGCGGGCCGGTGGTCGGCGCGCTGGACACCACGTTCCGGGAGCGGTGGACCGACCCGATGCCGCTGGACTCGGAGAACCCGATGGCGTACCTGCGGGACCGGCTGCGCGGCTCCGACCTGCGCCCGGACCCGCTGCCCGAGCAGCCCGCCGACCCGCCGCCCTGCGGGCCGCACCACGTGCAGGTGCTGCGCACCTACCCGGCGGTGCGGCCCCGCTACTCCTTCGCCCCCGACGGCGAGCGCACGGTGGCCCGCGGCTACACCAAGGCGGTACGCCGGGCCCGGCGGCTGATCTACCTGGAGGACCAGTACCTCTGGTCGACCGAGGTGGCCGAACTGTTCGCGCAGGCGCTGCACGAGCATCCGGACCTGCACCTGGTGGCGGTCGTGCCCCGGCACCCGGACGTGGACGGCCGGCTCGCGCTGCCGCCCAACATGGTCGGCCGGGAGCAGGCGCTGTCGCTGTGCCACCGGGCCGCGCCGGAACGAGTGCACGTGTTCGACGTGGAGAACCACGACGGGACGCCGGTGTACGTGCACGCCAAGGTCTGCGTGGTGGACGACGTCTGGGCCAGCGTGGGCAGCGACAACTTCAACCGCCGGTCCTGGACGCACGACAGCGAGCTGTCCTGCGCGGTGCTCGACGACACCCGCGACGAGCGGGCGCCGGCCGACCCGGCCGGACTGGGCGACGGCGCCCGGGTGTTCGCCCGCGACCTGCGGCTGAGGCTGTGGCGCGAGCACCTGGACCGTGATCCCGGCGGCGCGCAGGACGACGACCTGCTGGACCCGGCGGATGCGGTCGCGGCGATCACCGCGGCGGCGGAGGAACTGGATCGCTGGCACGCCGGGGGCCGGGCCGGTCCCCGTCCGCCGGGCCGGTCGCGGCCCCACCGTCCGGAGCGGTTGCCCTGGCGTACGCGGCTCTGGGCGCTGCCCGCGTACCGGCTGGTCTACGACCCGGACGGCAGGCCGCTGCGGGCCCGGCGGGCGGGCACCTGGTGAAGGTCCGCCACCTCGTCCGGCACGTTCGGGCGGGCCGGGTACGCGAACGACACGCGCGGCGAGTAGAAGCCCCAGCAGACGTGCAGCGGGTTGGCCGGCCGCAGCGCGTGGACCGGGTGCTCCGGCGCCGGGAACTCCACCGACTCGACCTCGAACGGTGACACCGGCTCGGCCACGTACGGGTAGTCGGTGACGATCAGCTCGCCGTCGCGGCGGGTGAGGTAGCGGTGGTGGCCGTTGTGCGCCTCGGTGCCCGTGTGCCCGATCCGGGCGGTGACCCGGATCAGCAGCGTGCCGTCGGCGGCCCGGGTCTCGGCGGTGAGCTGATCGCCGCGCAGGTCGAGGCGGGTCTCCCCGGCGGCGGCGGGAGCGCCCCGCGCGGCCGCGTACCGCCGGACCCGCTCGCTGGAGGCGAGGTAGTGCGTCCACAAGCCGCCGGGCGTCTCGCCGTCGGGCGGGTCCATGTCCGCCAGTGAGACACCCACGTAGGTGAGCGAGTACGCCCCGAAGCCGGAGGTCTGCGTCTCGTCGTCGACGACGTACTGGCAGACGAACACCTGACGCTGCGGGTGCGGGCGCAGACCGGCGGGCACCAGCGTCTCGACCGCGCCGGGATCCGCCGGGAGCCAGCTGAACAGCAGCGTCCGGGCGTTGATGACGAGTTGCGGCGCGGCGGGATCCAGCACGGTGCCTCCGTTGACGTGTCGCTACGGACGCTACGGGCGGTCCCGTCGGCGGGACAACGACAGAAAGGCGACACTTCGCCCACCTGTCGGATTCCACGTTGACCGGTCGGGGTACGACCGGGGCCGACCGGTCAGCGCCACCCCACCACCCTGCCGAGCGCGATATCGACCGGCTCACGCCTTTCGTGGCTGCTTACACCTTAAGTACATCGTACTTTCGGCTAGATTTCCGCAGCACGATCGGGCTATGGTGGCTTCCGAACGTACGACCGAAACCTAAACCTAAGCGTCACGTCTTTTTTCTTCCGTGGACGAGGTGCAGGGAGGACCACCCATGACCGCTCCCACGATCAGCGCCCGGGCGACCACGCCGGCCGCCTCCGCGAAGCTCGACCCCCGCTCGCTCACCGACAGCGCCGCCGACCTGCTCGCCGCGATGGCCGCGCTGCCCGCCGACCACCCGTCCCGGCCGGCGCTGCGCGACCGCGCCATCGAGGCGTGGCTGCCGCTGGCGAACCACCTGGCCCACCGCTACAGCGGCCGGGGCGAGCCCAACGACGACCTGGCGCAGACCGCGGCGATCGGCCTGATCAAGGCGATCGACAAGTTCGACCCGTCGCGCGGCGTCGACTTCGCCGGCTACGCCATCCCCACCATCATCGGCGAGCTGAAGCGCCACTTCCGCGACCGCACCTGGGACATCCGGGTGCCGCGCCGGCTCCAGGAGCTGCGCCTGGCGATCTCCGACGCCAACAGCACGCTGCTCCAGACGCTCGGCCGCTCGCCGACGGTCGCCGACATCGCCGCCCACCTCAAGCTCACCGAGGAAGAGGTGCTGGAGGGCCTGGAGGGCGCCCGCGCGTACAACGCGGTGTCGCTGTCCACCCCGACCGGCGACGGCGAGCGGGCCACCGAGCTGGGCGATCTGCTCGGCGGCGAGGACGGCGAGTTCGAGCTGGCCGAGATGCGTGTCGCCCTCGGCCCGGCGCTCGCCACGCTCGACCAGCGCGAGCAGAAGATCCTCACGCTGCGCTTCTACGGCAACCTGACCCAGTCGCAGATCGCCGAGCAGATCGGCGTCTCGCAGATGCACGTGTCCCGGCTGCTGGCCCGGGCGCTCACCAAGCTGCGCGGTCAGCTCGACGGAACGTACTAGCAAGGGGGGCGGCGGCCGGGTCGGCGGACCCGGCGCGGCGGCCCACCCGGCCCGGTCGGCGGTGCGCCGGCCGGGCCGTTCCGCGTTCCGGGGGCAGCGCGGACCGACCGGCGGAGCGGTGCGAGAGTGGGTCGGTGCTCGCCGACATCCCGCTCGACCTACCGGTCCGCCCGGTCCTGCCGGCGCTCGTCGGCGCGCTGCGCGAGCGCGGCGCCGCCGTCCTGGTGGCGCCGCCCGGCACCGGCAAGACCACCACCGCGCCGCTCGCGGTCGCCGACGCGGTCACCGGCCGCGTGGTGATCGCCCAGCCCCGGCGGGTGGCCGCCCGCGCCGCCGCGCACCGGATGGCCGCCCTGCTCGGCGAGCGGGTCGGCGACCGGATCGGGTACGCGGTGCGCGGCGAGCGCCGGACCGGGCCGCGTACCCGGGTCGAGGTGGTGACCACCGGCCTGCTGGTCCGCCGCCTGCACCACGACCCCGAGCTGCCGGGCGTGGACGCGGTGATGCTCGACGAGTGCCACGAACGGCACCTCGACGCCGACCTGGCGCTGGCGTTCAGCGTCGAGGCCCGCGCCACACTACGCCCGGACCTCTGGCTGCTGGCGATGTCGGCCACCCCGCAGACGGACCGGTTCGCCGCGCTGCTCGGCGCCGGCGACCCCGCTCCCGTGGTACGCGCCGAGGCCGCGCTGCACCCGGTCGAGCGGGTGTGGGCGCCGCCGCCGCGCCCGGTGACGCCGCCCGGTGCCGGCCGGGTCGACCCGGCGCTGCTCGACCACGTGGCAGCCACGGTCCGCCGGGCGCTGCGCGAACGCGACGGTGACGTGCTCGTCTTCCTGCCCGGCGCCGGTGAGATCGGCGCCGTCGCGCGCCGCCTGGCCGACCTCCGCGACATCGCGGTGCTGCCGTTGCACGGACGGCTGCCCGGGGCCGCCCAGGACGCGGCGCTCACCCCTGCTGCCGGACGGCGCGTGGTGCTCGCGACGGCGGTGGCGGAGAGCAGCCTCACCGTCCCCGGCGTCCGGGTGGTGGTGGACGCCGGACTGAGCCGGGTGCCCCGCACCGACCTGGCCCGAGGGCTGGGCGCGCTGGTGACCGTGCCGGTGTCGCGGGCCGGGGCCACCCAGCGCGCCGGCCGGGCCGGACGGGAGGCGCCCGGGGCGGTCTACCGCTGCTGGTCGGAGGCGGCGCACGAGCGGCTCGCCCCGCAGCCCGAACCGGAGATCGCCACCGCCGACCTGACCGGGTTCGCGCTGGAGCTGGCGGCCTGGGGCACACCGGACGGCACCGGGCTGGCGCTGCCCGACCCACCGCCGCCGGCCGCGCTCACTGTGGCGCGGGAGACGCTGACCACGCTCGGCGCGGTGGACCACGACGGCCGGATCACCGCGCGGGGACGGGCGGTCGCGGCGGCGGGCACGCATCCCCGGCTGGCGCGGGCGCTGCTGGACGGCGCGCCCCGGGTGGGTGCCGACCGGGCCGCCCAGGTGGTGGCGATCCTCGGCGAGGACACGCTGGGCGGGACGGGAGACGACCTGCCCGCCCGCTGGCGCCGGCTGCGCGACGGCGCCGACCCGGCCGCCACCGCGCGCTGGCGCACCGAGGTACGCCGCCTGCGCGCCGCCCTGCCCGCCGACCGGCATTCCGCCGGCACGCGCGCCGACTCGACGCCGCACCGCAGCGTGAGCGGCGGACGGTCGGCGGGGAACGAGCGGGAGCGCCTGCCGGACGATCTGGCCGCGGGGCTGCTCGCCGGACTGGCGTACCCGGAACGGCTGGCCCGCTCACGGCGGCCGGGCGGGTCCGCGTACCTGATGGCCGGCGGGACCGCCGCGGAGCTGGCGCCCGGGTCGGGGCTGACCGGAGCGGCGTGGCTGGCCGTCGCGGTGGCCGACCGCTCCCCCGGCGCGCCTGCCGCCCGGGTGCGGCTGGCCGCACCGATCGACGAGGCGACCGCCCGGGAGGCCGGGGCGGCGCTGCTGGACACCGGACGGGAGGTGGCCTGGTCCGGCGGGGACGTGGTGGCCCGCGAGGTGGTCCGGCTCGGCGCCGTCGAACTGGTCGACCGGCCGCTCACCGCGCCGGACCCGGAGCTGGTCGCGGCGGCGCTGCTGGACGGGCTGCGACAGGAGGGGCCGGGCCTGCTGCGGTGGACGCCCGAGGCGACCGGGCTGCGCCTCCGGCTGGCGTTCTGCCGCCAGGCGCTCGGCGACGGCTGGCCGGACGTCTCCGACGCCGCGCTGACCGCCGGCGCGCCCGTCTGGCTGGGCCCGGAGCTGGCCCGCGCCCGGCGCCGGGCCGACCTCGGCCGGGTGGACGTGGCGGCGGCGCTGCGGCGGCTGCTGGATTGGCGGCAGGCCGCGCGGCTGGACGAGCTGGCTCCGGAGCGCCTGGAGGTGCCGAGCGGCTCGCGGATCCGGATCGACTACGCGGACCCGGCCGCGCCGGTGCTGGCGGTCAAGCTCCAGGAGACGTTCGGCTGGCGGGACGTGCCGCGCATCGCCGACGGGCGGGTGCCGGTGCTGCTGCACCTGCTCTCCCCCGCCGGGCGGCCGGTGGCGGTCACCGCGGACCTGGCCTCGTTCTGGCGCACCGGATACCCGCAGGTACGTGCGGAGCTGCGCGGACGCTACCCGCGCCATCCGTGGCCGGAGGACCCGACCACAGCCGAGCCGACCCGCCGTGCCGCTCCGCGACGGCGGTGAGGGCTACTCCTCGACGACGTCGGCGATCACGACGGTGATGTTGTCCGGGCCGCCGGCCCGCAGCGCCAGGTCGATCAGCCGGGCCGCGCAGGCGTCGCGTTCCGGCTGCTCGCTGAGCACCTCGGTGAGCGTGTCCGCGCGGACCACGTTGGAGAGGCCGTCGCTGCACAGCAGCCAGCGGTCACCGGCCCGGGGCACCATCGTGGCGTACGACGGGGAGACCTCGTCACCCTGCAACGCCTGGGTCACCACCGCGCGGCGGGGGTGGCTGCTGGCCTGCTCGGCGGTGATGACGCCCTGGTCGACGAGCATCTGCACGAACGTGTCGTCCCGGGTGACCTGCTTGAGCACGCCCTCGCGGTACAGGTAGGCCCGGGAGTCCCCGACGTGCGCCAGCGCGAGGCAGCTGCCGGTGCGGGCGAACAGCAGCGCGGTGAGCGTGGTCCCCATGCCCTGGCGTTCCGGGTCCTCCTCGACGGCCTGGCGGATCTGCGCGGTGGCCAGCTCGATCCCGCCCTGGAGCGCGGCGACGAGCGCGTCCTCCGGCGTCTCCACGTCCAGCGGGGCGATCGCGTCGATGGCGATGCGGCTGGCCAGGTCGCCGGCCGCCATGCCGCCCATGCCGTCGGCGACCGCGACCAGCCAGGCACCCGCGTGCTGCGCGTCCTGGTTACCGCTGCGGATCAGCCCACGGTCGCTCGCTCCGACGGAACGAAGCTTCAGGGTCATGGGTCGCAGCCTGCCAGGTCGAGGGCTCGGATGTCTCTAGGAGATCACTGACATCGTACGTGGCGCGCCGAATCGCACCGCGCCCGGGAGCGCGCCTCATCGGGCCGGATCGATTGACAGCGGCGGAACGCGATGGAAACATCGGGCTGATATTGGGAGCGCTCCCAGCTCCTGGCCTCCCCCACCACCCCCGAGCACGGAAGGAACCTCCGTGACCCGATTCCGTCGTCGGCTCGCCGCACTCGCGGCCACCACGCTGGCGCTCACCGGCCTCACCGCCGGCCCGGCGAGCGCCGAGGTGCCGCCGGACGCCCCCGAACAACTCCGCAACGGCGACTTCAGCGCCGGTGTCTCACCCTGGTTCTCGTACGGCACCGGCGACCTCGCGGTCGTCGACGGCCGTCTCTGCACCTCCGTCGCGGCGGGCACCGCCAACCCGTGGGACGCCGGCATCGGCCAGGACGCGGTGCCGCTGACCCAGGGCGCCGAGTACGAGCTGTCCTTCGACGTCTCCGCGACCCCCGGCGCGGCCGTCAAGGCGGTGCTCCAGCTCGGCAGCGCCCCCTACACCACGTACGCGAGCGTCGACGCGACCGCAACCGGCACCGCGAAGCGCGTCACCACCACGTTCACCTCGCCGGCCGACAACCCCACCGCCCAGCTGATCTTCCAGGTCGGCGGCAGCGCCCAGGCGCAGACGTTCTGCCTGGACAACGTGTCGCTGCGCGGCGGGGAGCCGGCGCCGCCGTACGAGCCGGACACCGGCCCCCGGGTCCGGGTCAACCAGGTCGGCTACCTGCCCGGCGGGCCGAAGCACGCGACTGTGGTCACCGAGGCCACCGAGGCGCTGCCCTGGCAGCTCAAGTCCGCCGGCGGCGCGGTGGTCGCCAGCGGGCAGACCACGCCGCGCGGCACCGACGCGGCCTCCGCGCAGAACGTGCAGACGGCCGACTTCTCCGCGTACCGCACGCCGGGCACCGGCTACACGTTGACCGTCGACGGCGAGACCAGCCACCCGTTCGACATCTCCGGCGCGCTCTACGACCGGCTGCGCGCCGACTCGCTCCAGTTCTTCTACGCCCAGCGCAGCGGCATCGAGATCGACGGCGACCTGATCGGCGAGGAGTACGCCCGCCCGGCCGGCCACCTCGGCGTCGCGCCCAACCAGGGCGACACCGACGTGCCGTGCCAGGCCGGCGTCTGCGACTACTCGCTGGACGTGCGCGGCGGCTGGTACGACGCGGGTGACCACGGCAAGTACGTCGTCAACGGCGGCATCGCCGCCTACCAGCTCCTGAGCACGTTCGAGCGGACCAAGACGGCCGAGACCGCCGGCGGCGGCGCCGCCCTGGGCGACTCCACGCTGCGGCTGCCCGAGCGCGGCAACGACGTGCCGGACGTGCTCGACGAGGCCCGCTGGGAGCTGGAGTTCCTGCTGCGCATGCAGGTGCCGGCGGGCGAGCCGCTGGCCGGGATGGTCCACCACAAGATCCACGACCGGAACTGGACCGGCCTGCCGCTGCAGCCCCAGGACGACCCGCAGCCGCGCGAGCTGCACGCGCCGTCCACAGCCGCCACGCTGAACCTGGCCGCCGTCGCGGCGCAGTGCCAGCGGCTGTACGCCCCGTACGACGCCGCGTTCGCCGCGCGCTGCGGCACCGCCGCGAAGACCGCGTACGCGGCGGCCAAGGCGCACCCGGCGATCTACGCCTCGGCCAGCGACGGCACCGGCGGCGGCGCGTACGACGACACCAACGTCACCGACGAGTTCTACTGGGCCGCCGTCGAGCTGTGGCTGACCACCGGCGACAAGGCGTACCTGGCCGACGTCACCGGCTCGCCGCTGCACACCGCCGACGTGTTCGCCCCGAACGGCGCGTTCGGCTGGCAGAGCGTCGCCGCGCTGGGCCGCCTCGACCTGGCGACCGTGCCGAACACGCTGCCCGCCGCGGAGAAGACCCGCATCCGCGAGTCGATCACCGCCGCCGCCGACAGCTACCTGGCCACGATCGCCGGCCAGGCGTACGGGCTGCCGTTCCCGGGCAGCGCCGACGCGTACGTCTGGGGCAGCAACAGCAACCTGGTGAACAACGCCATCGTGCTCGCCACCGCGTTCGACCTGAGCCGGGACGCGAAGTACCGGGACGGCGCGGTGCAGGCCGCGGACTACCTGTTCGGCCGCAACGCGCTGAACATGTCGTACGTGACCGGGTGGGGTGAGCAGCACGCCCGCAACCAGCACAGCCGGATCTTCGGCCACCAGCTGAACCCGGACCTGCCGCGCCCGCCGGCCGGTTCGCTCGCCGGTGGTCCGAACGCCGCGCTCCAGGACCCGTTCGCGGCGAACCTGCTCGCCGGGTGCGCGCCGATGTTCTGCTACGTCGACGACATCAACTCGTACGCGACGAACGAGGTGGCGATCAACTGGAACTCGGCGCTGGCGTGGCTCGCGTCGTTCCTGGCCGACCAGGGTGACGCGGGCGCGGTGCCGGCGCCGTCCTGCGCGGTCACCTACACCACGCACGGGAGCTGGCCGTCCGGCTTCACCACCCAGGTGACGGTGCGCAACACCGGCACGACGGCGGTGAACGGGTGGAGCCTGCGCTGGGCCTTCCTCGGCGACCAGAAGGTGGGCCACGCGTGGTCGGCGCAGCTCGGCCAGAGCGGCGCCACTGTCACCGCGAAGAACCTGTCCTGGAACGCGAAGCTGGCACCGGGCGCGTCCACCACGTTCGGCTTCAACGGGACCGCCTCCCGGTCTCCCAACCCGGATCCGGGGCTTGTCACGCTGAACGGAAAGGCCTGCACGGTCTCCTGACCGGGATTCGAGCTCCACTCAGGCGCCATCGCAGGACCGGGTACGGTCCTGCGATGGCGTACCTGTTCCTGCTCGGCGCGATCACCGCCGAGGTGATCGGCACCAGCCTGCTCAAGGCCACCGACGGCTTCACCCGGCTCTGGCCCACTGTCGGCCTCGCCGTGGCGTACCTGTCCGCGTTCGGCCTGCTCTCGCTCGCAGTGAAGGACATCCCGGTCGGCGTCGCGTACGCGGTCTGGTCCGGCCTCGGCACCGCCGCCATCATGGCGATCGGCGCGGCGTTCCTCGGTGAGCCGCTGAGCGTGACGAAGGTGGTCGGGGCGGGACTCGTCATCGCCGGGGTGGTGGTGCTCAACCTCGGCGGCGCGCACTGAGCGCGGCCCGGCTCAGGCCGCCCGCCCTGCCGCCCGCATAAGCCGGAGCTGCCCGATCTCGGCCACGTTCTTCATCAGCTCGGCGTTCACCCACGCGGCCAGGTCCGCGACGGTGAGCCCGGCGTCGGCGGGCCAGGGGTACGCGGACGGCCGGTCCAGGCCGGCCTCGGTCAGCCCGTCCAGCGTGTCCGTCCACTCCGACCGCAGCTCCCGCAGCCACGCCACAGTCTCCGCGCCCGGTCCGGGCCAGCGGATGTCGTCGCGCTCCCGCGCCGGCCGCTGCCGCACGTGGTCGGCCGCCACCGACCACCACCAGCCGATGTGCCAGGTCAGCCACGCGATCGTGGGCACCGGGACCGGGTCCGGCTCGGTGTCGGCCCAGTCGGCACGCCACCCGCCGGCCGGGTCCTGGCGCATGGTCCAGCACAGCGCGGCCGGTTCCCAGAGGAAATCACCCGGCTCCAGCCGGTCGAGGTGGTACTCGGCGAGCGCCCAGGTCAGGTCGAACTGCCGGCGCAGCAGGGCGGTCACGGAGGCGGTCACGGAGGCGGGCACCGCGCGATCGTGGCACGGTCCGCGCCCCCGGTCGACCGGTTAACGCGCCCGCCCGGAAGCGGCGTGTCGCGCCGGAACAGAAGGGTTGTCCCTCCGGCGTTATGCCTCTCGGTCATATTTATGACTGAGAGGCATAACGCTCGGAAGCTCATCCTTTCCGCGAGGAGCTGCCGGCCGCGATTGTCACAGCCACGCCGGGCCGAGCGCCGTTTCGGTGCCGCCACGTCACCCGGCCGGCCGAGAATCGGGTGTGGGCGGCAATGCCAGCCGGTGGCCGCCACGCACTCGCCGACACGGTCCGTCCGATGCTCGGCGACGGCGGTTTCACCGACTGGACCGCACGGCTGCTCGGCGTCGCAACATGCCTCCCGAGCCCTCGGGTGTGACAGGGGTCGCCGGTTCCGGGACGCCGCGACAGCTGGCCCACGCCTAGCGTCGATCGCATGGCCCTGGCCGGACGCCGCTGATGGGACGCGTCTCGCCGCTCCCGCCGCCCGGGCCGCTGCGCACGCTCGCGTACGCCACGCTGGTGAACACCGTCGGCGCGGGGCTGTGGCTGGCGGGCGGTGCGCTCTACCTGACCCGGGACGTGGGCCTCTCCGCCACCTCGGTGGGCGCCGGGCTCACAGTCGCGGGGCTGGTCGGGCTGAGCGCCAGCGTGCCGCTGGGCGCGCTGGCCGACAGGTGGGATCCGCGTACGCTCCGGGCCGTCCTCCAGGTGGGTCAGGCGGTCGCCGCGCTGGCGTACCTGCTGGTCGGTTCGTTTCCGGCGTTCCTGGCGGTGGCGGTGCCGGAGGCGCTGCTCGCGGCCGGCAACCTGGCGGTACGGGCGGCGCTCGTCGCGGCGGTGGGCGGCCCGGACGGCCGGGTGCACGCGTTCGCGACACTAAGGGCGGTGGCGAACCTGGGCATCACCGTCGGTACCGCGCTGGCCGGGATCGCGCTCGCCGTGGACACGCACCGGGCGTATCAGGTGCTGATCGTCGGCAACGCGGCCACGTACCTGCTCTCGGCGGCGCTGCTGCTGCGCCTGCCGCCGATCGCCGCCGCGCAGCCGATCGCCGCCGCGCGGCCGGCCGCCGCCGCGCGGCCGGCCGCCGCCGCGCACGGGGAGTCAGCCGGCACGCAGGGAGCAGCCGACGCGGGCCGGGCCGCGGTGTCGGAGGCGACGGCCGGGCCGCCGACCACTACCCGCACGCGCCGGGCGCGCGGTGGGCCGCTGCGGGACGGGCGGTTCCTCGCGGTCAGCGGCGTCTCGGCGGTGCTCAGCACGCACGTGACGGTGCTCGTGCTCGTCGTGCCGCTGTGGACTGTGGACCGGGCCGGCGCGCCGCCACCCGTGGTGTCGGCGGTTCTGCTCGCGAACACGGTCCTCACCGTGCTGCTCGCGGTCCGGCTGAGCCGGGGCGCCGAGCGGGCCGCGCCGGCCGCCCGGAAGCTGCGCCGGGCCGGGCTGGTGCTCGCGGCGGCCACACCGTTGTACGCGGCGACGGCCGTCCTGCCGGTGCTCCCCGCGGTCGTCCTGCTGCTCGTCGCCACTGCGGTGTGGACGGTCGGCGACCTGTGGCACGGCGCGGCCGGCGCGGGCCTCGCCTACGACCTGGCCCCGCCCGGCGCGATCGGCGCCTACCAGGGTGCGGACGGCCTGCTCGCCGGGCTGGCCCAGGCGCTCGGCCGAGGGCTGCTCACGCTGCTGGTGCTCGGTGGCGGTCCGGTCGGCTGGCTGGTGCTCGGCGGGATCCTCGCCGCCGCCGGGCTGGCCGCCCCGGCTCTGGCCCGCCGGGCGATCGCGAACCGGCCGGCGCCGGAGGCACGGGCCGCCGGTGTGCCCGGGTGAGCCGCGTGTAGCAGCATGGCGGGATGACCGACCAGCAGAGCATCACCATCCGTCCGGGTGGGCCCGGCGACGCGCCCACGCTGCTGCGGCTGCTCGACAGCGCCACCGCATGGCTGACCGAACTCGGGCGTACCGACCAGTGGGGCACCGAGCCGGCGTCGATCGACCCGCGCCGCGTCGCCCAGGCCGAGGCGTGGGCCGCCGGCGACGGCCTGTACCTCGCCGAGATCGACGGGACGGTGGCGGGCGCGCTGGTGGTGGGCGCGGCGACCGAGTACGTGCCGCCCGCCACCGAGCCGGAGCTGTACGTGAACCTGCTGGTCACCGACCGGGCGTACGCCGGGCGCGGGGTCGGGGCGCGGTTGCTGGCGTACGCGGCGGAGCTGGCCCGCGAGCGCGGCGTCGGCCTGCTGCGGGTGGACTGCTTCCGCAGCCCCGACCGGGCGCTCGTGCGGTTCTACGAGAGCTGCGGGTTCACCGCCACCGAGCCGTTCACGGTGGAGCGGCCGGGCCGCCCGACGTGGACCGGGCAGGTGCTGGAGCGCCGGGTCGGCTGAGTCAGCCGATCTCCTCGTCCACGAAGCACCAGCGCCACGACTCCCCCGGCTGGACCGACCGCATCACCGGGTGGCCGCTCGACTCGAAGTGCTTCGTGGCGTGCTGGTACGGCGAGGAGTCGCAACAGCCCACGTGCCCGCAGGTCAGGCAGGCGCGCAGATGCACCCAGTCCGGGTTGCCGATCGCCACGCAGTCCGGGCACTCGGTGGTGGTGTCGGGCTCGGCCGTGCCCGCCTCGGCCAGGTGCCGGCAGCTCATTCGACGACCTCCTGTCGCAGCATGGACTCCTCCAGATCCAGATCACGATAGGCGCGGGTGAGCACCTCCTCCGGGATCTGGCCGGAGTCGCGGGCGGCCCGGAACACCTCCCGCTCCGCGTCGATCATCTCCTGCCGCAGGCGCGCGTACGCCTGGGAGGGGGTTTCCCGTTCGGTGCCGCCGAGCCGTTCCCAGGCCAGGTTGGCCCGGGAGGTGGTCAGCCCACGAAGGCGTTCCACCACCGCCGCCGGCGCGCCGGCGGCCAGTTCGTCGAGCCGTTCCCGGGCCGCCCGGCTGGCCCGCTGCTGCACCCCGGCGGCGGACAGCGCGTCCTGCACCGGGTCGTCCGGGGGCAGCCGCAGCCGCCGGGCCACCCAGGGCAGCGTGGCGCCCTGCCCGACCAACGTCGCGACGATCACCGCGAAGGCCAGCCAGATGAGCAGCGCACGCGGGTACGGCGCGTCGTCGGCCAGCGTGAGCGGCAGGCCCAGCGCGGCGGCGAGCGTCACCACGCCCCGCATGCCGGCCCAGCCGATGACGACGGGGAACTGCACCGGCGGCGCCGGGTCGCGCTGCCGGATCCGGGGCACCAGCCGGGCCAGGTAGGTGGCCGGGAACACCCAGACGAACCGGGACAGGAAGACGGCGGCCAGCACCGCGGCGGTGATCGCGGCCAGCGAGCCGAACGGTTCGTCGAGGTCGCGGACCACCTCCGGCAGTTGCAGGCCGACCAGCAGGAACACCAGTCCTTCGAGGAGGAACCGGATCAGCCGCCAGAACGCGGTCACCTGGAGCCGGGAGGCAGCCGACAGCAGCGTGGGCAGCTTGTGCCCGATGCCGAGGCCGGTCACCACCACCGCGACGACGCCGGAGGCGTGGATCTCCTCGGCGGCGAAGACCACGGCGAACGGCACGATCAGCGACAGCGCGTTGTCCAGCACCGGGTCGGTGATGCGCTTGTGCAGATACCCGAAGACCACCACGCCCAGCAGGCCGACCAGGATGCCGCCGCCGGCCGCGACGACCACCTCGCGGGCCACGTCACCGACGCCGACGCCGCCGGTGGTGGCGGTCGCGGCGACGATCGCCACCCGCAGCAGCACCAGCGCGGTGGCGTCGTTGACCAGGCTCTCGCCCTCCAGGATGGTGACGACCCGCCGGGGCAGGCCGACCCGCCGGGCCACCGCGGTGGCGGCGACCGCGTCCGGCGGCGCCACCACCGCGCCGAGCGCCAGGCAGATCGCGTACGGCAGCTCGGGCAGGAACCAGTGCACGACGGTGCCCACCGCGAACGCGGTGAAGACGACCAGTCCGACGGCGAGCAGCAGGATCGGCCGCAGGTTGAGCCGGAACGCCGGCACCGACGTCTCCAGCGCCGCCACGTAGAGCAGCGGCGGCAGGATGCCCACCAGCACCAGGTCCGGGTCCAGCCGCACGTGCGGGAAGAACGGCAGGAAGGACAACGCGAGGCCGAGCACGACCAGCAGGATCGGCGCGAGCAGGCCGAGCCGGCGGGCCAGCGCCGCACCGAAGGTCGCGATGGCCAGGAAGACCACGACCTCGAACAGAGCATCCACGAACGACGAGCCTAAGCGTCGACGGGGTGATGTGTGATCAGGCGGCGGAGCGCAGCTTCGGCAGCACCTCGGCGCCGAACGTGTCGATGAACGCGCGCTGCTCCTGCCCGACGTGGTGCAGCGCGATCTGGTCGAAGCCCAGCGCCACGTACTCCTCCAGCCAGCCGACGTGCCGGCCCAGGTCGGCGGAGACGTTCACGGTCTCGGCGACCTTGGACATCGGCACGTCGGCGCTCGCCACGTCGAAGTGCTCGGGGGTCTCCAGGTCCCAGCAGACCGGCGGCGCGAACACGTTGCTGCGCCACTGCTCGTACGCGATCGCCTCGGCCTGCTCCTGCTCGGGCGCCCAGCTCACGTGCACCTGGAGGTGCAGCGGGCCACGTCCGCCCGCGTCCCGGTAGGCGTCGATCATCTGCCGCAGGTGCTCGACCGGCGCGTTGACGGTGATCAGCCCGTCGGCCCACTCGGCGCACCAGCGTGCGGTGGCGATGCTCACGGCGGCGCCGACCAGTGCGGGCGGCTCCTCCGGCCGGGTCCACAGCTTCGCCCGGTCCACCGTGACGAGGCCGTCGTGGCTGACCTCCTCGCCTGCGAGCAGCGCCCGGATCACGTCGACGCACTCGCGCAGCCGGGCGCTGCGGATGTCCTTGCGCGGCCAGACCTCGCCGGTGATGTGCTCGTTCGCCGCCTCGCCGGTGCCCAGCGCGGCCCAGAACCGGCCCGGGTACATGGCGCCGAGCGTGCCGATGGCCTGCGCGATGATCGCCGGGTGGTAGCGCTGGCCGGGGGCGTTCACCACGCCGAAGGACAGGTTCGTGGCCTGGAGCGCGGCGCCGAGCCAGGACCAGGCGAACCCGGACTGGCCCTGTCGCTCGCTCCACGGCGAGAAGTGGTCGGAGCACATGGCCGCGTCGAAGCCGGCGCGTTCGGCGTGGATCACCGCCTCCAGCAGCCGGGCCGGGTGGATCTGCTCGTGGGATGCGTGGAAGCCGAACGCCGTCATGGTCGCCACTCCTACCCGTGACGGCGTCCGGCCAATCGCGTCTACTCGGAGTGCGCCCCGGCGCCCGCGCCGGCCTCGCCCTCGCCGATCCACACGGTCTTGGTGTTGCAGAACTCGCGCATGCCGGCGGCGGACAGCTCGCGGCCGTACCCGGAGTTCTTCACACCACCGAACGGCAGCTCCGGATAGGACGTGGTCATGCCGTTGACGAACACGTTGCCGGCGTCCAGGTCGACGGCGAAGCGCTCCTGCTCGGCCGGGTCGTTCGTCCAGGCGTTGGAGCCGAGGCCGAAGCTGGTGCCGTTGGCGACCTCGATCGCCTCGTCGTACGAGCCGACCCGGTAGAGCCCGGCGACCGGCCCGAACACCTCCTCGGACCACATGCGCATCTCCGGGCGCAGGTCGGTGACCACGGTCGGCGGGTAGTACCAGCCGTCCCCGGCCGGCTTCTCACCGCCGCAGAGCACGGTCGCGCCGTGGTCCACCGCGTCGGTGACCTGCGCGTGCACCTCGTCGCGACCGCGCTCGCTGGCCAGCGGGCCGACGTCGGTGCCGTCGTCCATCGGGTCGCCGACGCGCAGCGCCGCCATCCGGGCGGCGAACTTCTCGGCGAACGCGTCGAACACGTCGGTGTGCACGATGAACCGCTTCGCGGCGATGCAGGACTGCCCGTTGTTCTGGCAGCGGGCGGTGGTGGCGACCTCGGCTGCGGTGTCCAGGTCGGCCGAGGGCATCACCACGAACGGGTCGCTGCCGCCCAGCTCCAGCACCGTCTTCTTGATCTCCCGGCCGGCGATCTGGGCGATGGACCGGCCGGCCGGCTCGCTGCCGGTGAGCGTGGCGGCGCGCACGCGGGGGTCGCTGAGGATCCGGTCGACCGCGTCGGAGCCGACCAGCAGCGTGGTGAACGCGCCCTCGGGGAAACCGGCCCGGCGGAACAGGTCCTCCAGGTAGAGCGCGGTCTGCGGCACGTTCGAGGCGTGCTTGAGCAGGCCGGTGTTGCCCGCCACCAGGGCCGGGGCGGCGAACCGCATCACCTGCCACAGCGGGAAGTTCCACGGCATCACCGCGAGCACCGGACCGATCGGCTGGTAACGCACGTACGCCCGCTTCGCCTTGACCGCGGCGGCGTCGGCCGGCTCGTCCGCGAGCATCCGGGGCGCGTTCCCGGCGTAGAAGCGGCAGGCGGTGGCGCACTTGGTGACCTCCGCCTTCGCGGCGGCGTACGTCTTGCCCATCTCGGTGGTCATCAGCCGGGCCGTCTCGTCGCGCTCGGCGTCGAGCAGGTCGGCGGCGGCGAGGAGCCACCGGGCCCGCTGCGCGATCGTGGTGCCGCGCAACTGCCGGAAGGCGAGGTCGGCCCGCTCGATCGCGGCGTCGATCTGCTCGTCCGACATCGCCTCGTACGTCTTGAGCACCTGTCCGGTGGCGGGATTGGTGGTGGCGATGGGCATGTCGTACTCCTGTCACTCGAACAGCGAGTGCCGCACGCCCGGCTCCTCCCGGCGGCGCGCGGCGCGGCGGCGCTGGATCACGACCAGGTCGACCACCGCCACCACGGCGAGCAGCGCGCAGACGACACCCAGCCAGGCGATGTCCGCGGCGAACGCGAGCACCGCGAAGACGGTCATCACGACCAGACCGAACGTGGCGAGCGCGAGCCGCAGGTTCAGGGCGCTGTTCGCGTGGCCGACCGTGCCACGGGCGCGGCGGGGCTGTGATCGGGTCATTCCTGGGGCCTACCCCGGCACGGGCGGGGATAACCGGCCGGTGCGGGAACACCGGTGATCCGGGACACCCGGCGGGCGGTCGCCGGATGCGCCCGGCAGGCGGGTGCGTTACTTCGGGTGCCGGTTTCCGGCGGAGATCCCGCGGACGGTGGAGAGGATGGCATGACCACGACTCAGGCCGTACCCGTGACCGTCGCCGTGTCCCGGCGCGCCGACCCGGCGCGTACCGACGAGGTGGTGGCGTGGATGCGGGCCGGGACGGCGCTGGCGGAGAGCTTCCCGGGCTTCCTCGGCGCCGGTTTCGTCCGCAGCGCCCCCGGTTCCGGCGAGTGGCACGTGATGTACCGCTTCGCCGACGCGGACACCCTGCGCGACTGGGAGGACTCGCCGCAGCGGCGCTGGTGGCTCAGCTCGGCGCAGGGCATCGTCGAGCACACCCGGGTGGAGCGGCGCACCGGCATCGAGGGCTGGTTCGCCCCGCCGGTGGACCACGTGGTCGAGACGTTCGGCGAGCCGGAACCGGCCGCGCCGCCGCGCTGGAAGCAGGCGGTCACGATCTGGCTGGCGTTCTTCCCGCTCAGCCTGGCCGCCACGCTGCTGACCACCCGGTTCCTCGCCGGCGTGCCACTGGCCGGGCGGACGCTGCTGATGACGCTCGTGCTCACCCCGCTGATGACCTACCTGGTGCTGCCCCGGATCACCCGGGCGCTGCACCGGTGGCTGCACGGCCGGCCTGCGCCGACACGACAGATGTGAACGACAGTGGTCGATGCCCGATAGCCGACAGAACCGCCACCGGCTCTCCGCCGGGGCATAGGGTCGACGCGCCCGTTGCCGCCGCCGGACGGGGGACCGATGAGACGCTGGATCGCCGCGCTGGCCTGCCTGGCGGCGCTCGTCGCGCTCGCCTGTGACGGCTCCGGCGAGGCGTCACCCCGGCCCTCCGGCACACCCGCCCCCGGCGAGCCCCGGGTGCTGGTCGCGCTCGGCGACTCGGTCAGCACCGGCTACGGCTCCTGCCTGGTGCTGGTGAGCTGCGAACGCAACTCCTGGTCGACCGGGGACGGCCTGCGGGTGGAGAGCCTCTACCGGCGGCTGCGCGCCGACGCGCCGGGGCTGCGGGCGTACAACCGGGCCGTGCCCGGGGCCCGCGCGGCCGCGCTGACCGGCCAGGCCCGGTCGGCGGTACGCGACAGGGCCGACCTGGTCACCGTGCTGATCGGCGCGAACGACGCCTGCCGCGGCGACATCGACGACATGACGTCGGTCGCCACCTTCCGCGACCAGGTCGACGCGGCGCTGGGCGTGCTGCGCGAGGGCCGGCCGAAGGCCCGGGTGCTGGTGGTCAGCATCCCGGACCTGTACCGGCTCTGGCAGATCGGGCACACCGAGCCCCGCGCCGTGCGGGCCTGGTCGCGGGGCGTCTGCCCGTCGCTGCTGGCCGACGCCACGTCGACAGCGCCCGCCGCTGCCGCCCGCCGGGCCCGCGTCAGGGACCGGATCGAGGCGTACGACGGGCAACTGCGCGCCGCCTGCCGGGCGTACGGGTCACGCTGCCGGTGGGACGGCGGCGCGGTACACCGCCACCGCTTCGACCTGGACCAGGTCAACGCGCTCGACTGGTTCCACCCGAACGCGACCGGGCAGGGCCGGCTGGCCGAGGTGGCCTGGAACGCCTCCCGCTGGTCAGGGCTGACGCGGGCCCGGTAGCTGCCGGGGGCCGGCGGCCCGGTAGAGAGCACGCGTACGGTCGGCCAGTTCCTTGGTGGCCGACGAGTTGGCCCAGGTGCCGAGCACGATCGCCGCGCCCGGCACGACCTTGGCGAACATCCGCTTGGCGGCACGCACCCCGGCCATCCGGGCCAGCCGGACCCCGAGCTGGAGCATCACCCGGCCCAGCGCCCGGTCACCGGCGGAGCCGAACAGCGCACCGGCCCGCTCCCGGCCGGCGGCCACGCCCAGCGCGAGACGGGCCGTCTCGGCGACCTTGTGCACCCGCTGGAGCACCAGCAGGTCGGTGGCCCGGTCCGGGTGCGCCGGGTCGACGCCGTAGGCGGCCGCGACGTGCAGCACCAGCCGGGCCTGAGTCCAGGCCAGCACGCCCACGTCGATCACCGCACCGGGCAGCCCGGCCGCGCCGGACACCGCACCGGAGAGCCGGGCGTGGTTGACGAACTTGCGTACCGCCTGGTCGGCCAAGTGCTCCGGCGGGGCGTCCGGTCGCAGCGCCCGCTCCCGGGCGGCCCACTGGGCGGCCTCCGGGCCGAGCCGGCGTACCGCCTCCAGGGCCAGGTGCTCCGGCGCGTACTGCGGGTCGTCCCGCATCCGGTCCCACAGCTTGGCCGGTGGCGCCTCGGGCGCCTCCACCGGCGGGACGGGGGCGGTGGGGACGGCGTTGGGCTCCCCGTCGACGGGGGCGGGGTCGGTCACGAAGGGCTCCGGAGGCTCGTGCGGCGGGGGTGACGCGGGTCAGCGCCGGCGCGACTGCAGCCGGTTCGCGATCTGCCGCAGCCGGGCCTGGTTCTCCGGCTTCGACATCTCACGCCGGCCGCGGTCGACCAGCTGCTGGCCCCGCGGCGACCGCAGGAAGGCGGTGATCCGTTGCATCAGCGACATGAGGGTCCTCCCGTCCCGCGGTCCCCTTCATGTGTACCTGGGACCGGCAAGCCCTTGATACCCGAATCGGCCCTTCGGCAACCACCCGTCCGGGTCAGCCCAGGATCTCGGCCACCACTTCGCCGGCCCGCCACTCGTGCTGGGCGTACGCGTCCGGGAACGCCGAGATCTGCACGGCCTGGGCGGCCACGGAGAGCGGCAGGCTCTGCCAGCCGGGGATCTCCGCCAGCGCGGACAGGAACGCCTTCGTCGCGTACTCCGGGTCCATCAGCTGCTCGACGGTGCCCCAGCCGCTGCTCGGGCGCTGCTGGAACAGCCCGACCGAGTCGTGGTCCCAGCCGATCGCCTGGTGCGGGTAGTTCTGCGACTCGGGCAGCACGCCGCTGGCGTAGTTGAGCAGGGTGCTCTCCTGCATGGCGGTCGCCACCGCGATGACGAGGGCGCGGCGCGGCATGCCCATCTCCTTGCCGGCCTGCACGATCTTCTTCGCGTTGTTCATCTGGGTGCGGTCCAGGCCGGCGACCGGGACGATCTGCCGGACGGTCTTCTTCGGCTTGGGCTTGGCGGTCGCCTTCGGGCTCGCCGTCGCGGACGGGCTGGCGCTGGCGCTGGGGGTGGCGGGGGCGGTGCTCGGCCGGGCCATGGCCCGGGACGCCGGGTCGACCGCGGCACGCTCGGCGACCTCCGCCGAGGGCGCCGGGTCGGCGGCGCGGTCCGGGGCACCGAAGCCGGCCTGGCTGACGCCGACCAGGCCCAGGCAGCAGGCCGCGCCGGTGGCGACCGCCAGCTTCGTCCGGCCGGGCCGGGGGTTCGTGGGTGCCCAGAAGCGGGTACGCCGGACCAGTCCCCGGAGTGTGGCCAACCGGTTGGTGGAGGGGGTATCGTCCGAACGGTCAGCCGGGCGGCCGGAGCCGAACGGGTCGTCGAGGTTGCCGTCGTTACGCATCCGACGAGGCTAGGCAGGGCAAACCGGGATCACCCAGGCCCAAAGGGTGGCCCTCGCCACACTTTGGCCGTTCCGAAGCGGACGGCCCATCCCAGTGCGACCCGGCGGACCACGGACCTCGGGAACCGGACCAATCACCCGGCCTGCAACCCGCGCAGCGGCCCGGGCAGGAACGCCGCAGACCTCCCGGTCCCGCCCGATGATCGACTAACTCGTCCGTTCGGACGATCCGGATATGGGTCGCCGGACCGGGGCGTAGCCGAATCGTGATCATCATCCGGGCATCGGACGTGGCCGTAACGGAATGGACCACCCGCCCCGGTACGTTGGCCGAACCGGGGACGCCGCACGCTCGGCGCTCCCCCGTACGCGTCGACAGGGAGGACCCCACCGGTGCTCGATCCACACGAGCTCTACGAACTCACCGACGAGCTGCCCGAGCTCGGCCAGCCGGTGCTGATCCAGGCGCTCACCGGCTTCGTCGACGCCGGCAACGCCACCCGGCTGGCCCGGGAACAGCTGCTCACCTCGCTCGACGCCCGGGTCATCGCCCGCTTCGACGTGGACCAGATCTTCGACTACCGCTCCCGCCGCCCGGTGATGACCTTCGTCGAGGACCACTGGGAGTCCTACGACGCCCCGGCGCTGGAGCTGCACCTGCTGCACGACGACGACGAGACCCCGTTCCTGCTGCTCACCGGCCCCGAGCCGGATCTTCAGTGGGAGCGTTTCGTGGCCGCCGTCGCCGGGCTCAGCGCCCGCCTCGACGTCCGGCTCACAGTCGGGCTCAACTCGATCCCGATGGCGGTGCCGCACACCCGGCCCAGCGGCGTCACCGCGCACGCCACCCGCAAGGAACTGATCGCCGGGCACGAGCCGTGGCTGCAGAAGGTGCAGGTGCCGGCCGGCGTCGGTCACCTGCTGGAGTACCGCCTCGGCGAGCAGGGGCGCGACGCCCTCGGCTTCGCCGCGCACGTGCCGCACTACGTGGCCCAGGCCGAGTACCCGGCCGCCGCCGAGGCGCTGCTGTCCGCCGTGTCCCGCAGCACCGGCCTGCTGCTGCCCGTCGAGGCGCTGCGGACCGCCGCCGAGGCGGTCCGGGTGGAGATCGACCGCCAGGTCACCCAGACCGAGGAGGCGGCGACGCTGGTCCAGGCGCTGGAGGAGCAGTACGACACGTTCGCCCGTGGCCGGGGCGAGAAGAGCCTGCTCGCCGGCGAGACCGGGCCGCTGCCCACCGCCGACGAACTCGGCGCCGAGCTGGAACGCTTCCTCGCCGAGCAGACCCGACCCGGCGACACCCCGGAGCGCTGACCGGGCGGGGCGGGCGGGGATGCGGCAGGCTGGGGGCATGCGCCTGGCGACCTGGAACGTCAACTCGGTGAAGGCCCGCCTGCCCCGGCTGCTCGACTGGCTGGCCACCACGAAGCCCGACGTCGTGTGCCTGCAGGAGACCAAGTGTCCCGACGGGGCGTTCCCGGTCGCCGAGGTGGGCGAGCTGGGCTACGAGGTGGCCAGCCACAGCGACGGGCGGTGGAACGGCGTCGCCGTGCTGTCCCGGGTCGGGCTGGCCGACGTGACTGTCGGCTTCCCGGGCGAACCCGGGTTCCCCGAGCCCGAGGCCCGCGCCATCTCGGCCACCTGCGACGAGCTGCGGGTCTGGTCGGTGTACGTGCCGAACGGCCGCGCGCCGGACGACCCGCACTACGCGTACAAGCTGGCCTGGTTCGCGGCGCTGCGCGACGCCCTCGAATCGGAGGTGGCCGGCGCGCTGCCGGTGGCCGTCTGCGGTGACTTCAACGTGGCGCCCACCGACGCCGACGTCTGGGATCCCGCGCTGTTCGTCACCTCCACCCACGTCACCCCGGCCGAGCGGGCCGCGCTGGCCGCGTTGCGTGACCTGGGACTGGAGGACGTGGTGCCGACGCCGATGAAGGGGCCGCACCCGTTCACGTACTGGGACTACCGGGCCGGGATGTTTCACCAGAACAAGGGCATGCGGATCGACCTGGTGTACGCGAGCGCCTCGTTCGCCCGCGCGGTCCGCTCCGCGTACGTGGACCGGGAGGCCCGCAAGGGCAAGGGCCCCTCCGACCACGCCCCGATCGTGGTCGACGCGGACCTGACACCGGCCGTCGAGACGTTCTGAGGGCAGCGCTCGTTAGGGTGGACACATGGCTGTCGTGAAGATCAACGCGATCGACGTCCCGTCCGGCGCCGGCGAGGAGCTGGAGAAGCGGTTCGCGGCCCGGGCCGGCGCGGTGGAGAACTCCCCCGGTTTCCTCGGCTTCGAGCTGCTGCGCCCGGTCGCCGGGGACACCCGCTACTTCGTGTACACGCGCTGGGAGACCGAGGAGGCGTACCAGGCGTGGGCGCAGGGCCCGTCGCGGGCCGCGCACGCCGAGGGCGGCGAACCCCGCAAGCCCGTCGCCACCGGCGCCACCCTGCTGGAGTTCGAGGTCGTCCAGCAGGTCCCCGCCAAACCCTGACCCGCCCTCCCCCGGCCCACCCGGCCCGCCGGGCCCGCCCGGCCCCCGGCCCTCCCCGTCGATCATGAAGTTGACGGCGTTCGCGGTCCGAATTGTCGCCGCCAACCTCATGATCGTCGGAGTGAGGGCGGGAGCGAGAGCGTCGGGCAGCGGTCAGCTCGCCAGGGACGCGAAGACGATCACGTTGTCCTGGTAGCCGGTACGGCCGCCGACCCACTCGCCGCCGCACGTGATCAGGCGCAGCTCGGCCGGACCCGAGTCGCCGTAGACCCGGGCGGCGGGCAGGTTCGCCTTGTCGAAGTACTCGACGCTGTCCACCTTGAAGGTCGCCACGCTGCGGTCGGCGCGGGTCACCTGGATCCGGGCGCCGGGCTTGAGCGAGCGCAGCCGGTAGAAGACGGCCGGCCCGCTCTTGGTGTCGACGTGACCCACGATGATCGCCCGGCCCGGGTCGCCGGGCACCGCTCCCCTGTCGTACCAGCCGGTCTGGTCGTGCTCGGTCAGCGGCGGCACGTCCACCGAGCCGTCCTTCGCCTGCCCGACCGGGGTGACCGGCGCGTTGACCTTGATGGCCGGCACCGCCAGGCGTACCGGCCGACTCGCCGGCTTCCGGACCGGGGCGGCGGCACTCGCCGGGGCCACCGCGCCCGACCCGTTCGACCGGCTCGACCCGGTGGACGCGTCGGCGAAGTCGAACGGCCCCGCCGTGCGCCCGAGCCCGGCCCCGGTGGCGAACACACCGACCAGCACCAGCACCACTGCCAGCGGCTTCGACCAGGAACCCCGGCCCCGGTCCCGCCCGCCCGGCGACACCGGTGGCGGTTCGACGGGCGGCGGCCCGGCGGGCCGGGGACGCAGGGCCGGCGGATCGGCCGACGGCGGGTACCACGGTCGCGACGCGGCGGGCGGCGGCATCCACGGCCGCGACCCGGAGACCGGCACGGCCGACGACCCGGTCCCGGCGGCCGGCCTCTCCCCCGAGCGCGGGCCGGTCCGGGGCGCGGCGGCCGGGTCAGCCCTGGAGAACCGGGCGACCTCGGCAGGCGGGCCGGCCCGGGACGGGCGGGCGGCGTCGGCCGGTGGCGCGGCGGGCGGGGGCAGTGCCAGGAAGGGCCGGCCGGAGCGCCGTGCTCCGGCGGGCGGCGGAACGAAGTGCTCGGCCATGACCGGCCTCAGCGTCCGGCGGCGCCGCGGGCCTGCCGGCGGGACGCGGCCACGCCGAGCCCGGCGCCGACCACTGTCACCGCCAGCCCGACGGGCACCAGCAGGCCGCCGAGCCCGGGGCCGGCGGTGCCGCCGAATCCGGTCGCCGGACCACGGCTGGGCAGGTGACTGGGCGGGTGGGTCGGCTGCCGGGTGGGCTGCCCCTGCTTGACCACCTGGAGCATGGTGGAGGCGGTCTCCCCACCCGGGCACTCCAGCTTCACGCGGTAGTTGCCGGGCCGGGTGCGCTCGTGGACCATCGGCGAGGCGGTGAGCAGGCCGCGCTGCGGCTGCACCTGGATCCTGCCGAACGCGTCCGAGGTGACGATCGCCGGCACGGTGTTGTTCCGGCAGCTCGCCCGGATGCCGACGAGGTAGCCGGGCGAGACGGTGCCCGGGGTGACCTCCACGAAGATCACGTCGGCCGGGGGCTGTTCCGGCACCGGCTCGGCGGCGCGCGGCGCGGCCTGGGCGGGCAGCGCGCCGACCAGCGGGGCGGCGCACGCGGCGACCGCGACCAGCAGCGCCTCACGTACCCTGAACGACCCCATGACCCCTCCCGGCGTACGGGATGAATCCTCTCACCCCCGGCCGCACATCACATCCGATCCGGGTCGCGTAGGCTCGGGTCGCTGTGACCCTCCCCGACATCGCCGCCGGCCGCATCCGTACCTTCCATCCGCGTCGCGGACGGATGAGCGAGCGGCAGCGCGACGCGCTCACCCGGCTCTGGCCCGCGTACGGCCTCGAGATCGCCGCCCTCGACGGGCCGTGCGATCCGACGGCGCTGTTCGGACGACGGGCGCCGCTGGTGCTGGAGATCGGCTCCGGCATGGGCGACGCCACCGCCGCGATGGCGGCGGCCGACCGGGACCGACACTATCTGGCGGTCGAGGTCCATACGCCGGGAATCGCCAACCTGCTCGACCTGGTGGAACGCCACGGTCTGGACAACGTGCGGGTGGCCGAGGGCGACGCGCTGGACCTGGTCCGCGCCATGCCGGAGGGCTGCCTGGACGCGGTGCACGTCTTCTTCCCGGACCCGTGGCCGAAGACGCGGCACCACAAGCGGCGGATCATCGCGCCGGCACACGTGGCGCTGCTGCGGTCCCGGCTGGCGCCGGGCGGCACGCTGCACTGCGCGACGGACTGGGCCGAGTACGCCGAGTCGATGCGCGAGACGCTCACCGCCGACCCGGAGCTGGTCGACGTGTACGGCGGCTACGCGCCCCGTCCGGCGCACCGGCCGGTGACGAAGTTCGAGCGGCGCGCGCTGACCGCGGGCCGGGAGGTCTTCGACCTGATCCACCGGCGGCGCTGAACCCGGTTGGCGCGGCGTGGTGTGATCCAGGCACGATGGGAGCCGCCATGACTCTCACCGCCGCGCTGCCGAAGACCGCCGAGCCCGACACCCTCTACGACGCGTTCGCCTCCTGGGCGTCCGAGCGCGGCCTGGACCTCTATCCCCATCAGGAGGAGGCGGTCATCGAGATCGTCTCCGGCGCGAACGTGATCATGAATACGCCGACCGGCTCGGGCAAGAGCCTGGTGGCGATCGCGGCGCACTTCGCGGCGCTGGCCGACGACCGGACGACCTTCTACACCGCGCCGATCAAGGCGCTGGTCTCGGAGAAGTTCTTCGCGCTCTGCGAGGTCTTCGGCGCGGAGAACGTCGGCATGCTCACCGGCGACGCCAGCGTCAACGCGGACGCGCCGATCATCTGCTGCACCGCGGAGATCCTGGCCAACCTGGCGCTGCGCGAGGGCCGCCGCGCCGACGTCGGCCAGGTGATCATGGACGAGTTCCACTTCTACGCCGAGCCGGACCGCGGCTGGGCCTGGCAGGTGCCGCTGATCGAGCTGCCGCAGGCCCAGTTCGTGCTGATGTCCGCCACGCTCGGCGACACCACCCGCTTCGTCGACGACCTGACCCGGCGCACCGGGCGGCCGACCGCCGTCGTCCGCTCGGCCGAGCGGCCGGTCCCGCTCCTCTTCTCGTACGCGACCACGCCGCTGCACGAGACGCTGGAGGAACTGCTGGAGACCAAGCAGGCCCCGGTGTACGTCGTGCACTTCACCCAGGCCGCCGCGCTGGAACGCGCCCAGGCGCTGATGAGCGTGAACGTCTGCACCCGCGCCGAGAAGGACATGATCGCCCAGGCGATCGGCAACTTCCGGTTCACCTCCGGCTTCGGCAAGACGCTGTCCCGGCTGGTCCGCCACGGCATCGGCGTGCACCACGCCGGCATGCTCCCGAAGTACCGCCGCCTGGTCGAGACGCTCGCCCAGGCCGGCCTGCTCAAGGTCATCTGCGGTACGGACACGCTCGGCGTCGGCATCAACGTGCCGATCCGTACCGTGCTGTTCACCGGCCTGAGCAAGTACGACGGCACCCGCACCCGGCTGCTCAAGGCCCGCGAGTTCCACCAGATCGCCGGCCGGGCCGGGCGGGCCGGGTTCGACACGCTGGGCCGGGTCGTGGTGCAGGCCCCCGAGCACGTGATCGAGAACGAGAAGGCGCTCGCGAAGGCGGGTGACGACCCGAAGAAGCGCCGCAAGGTGGTGAAGAAGAAGCCGCCGGAGGGCTCGATCGGCTGGGGCGAGCCGACGTTCCAGCGGCTGGTCGAGGCCGAGCCGGAACCGCTCACCTCCAGCTTCCAGGTCAGCCACTCGATGCTGCTCAACGTGATCGGCCGCCCCGGCGACGCGTTCGCCTCGATGCGGCACCTGCTCACCGACAACCACGAGGACCCGGCCGCGCAGCGCCGGCACATCCGCCGGGCCATCGCCATCTACCGCGCGCTGCGCGCGGGCGGCGTGGTCGAGGAGCTGCCCGAGCCGGACGAGACCGGCCGCCGGGTACGCCTCACCGTCGACCTCCAGCTCGACTTCGCGCTGAACCAGCCGCTGTCACCGCTGGCGCTGGCCACCGTCGAGCTGCTCGACCGGGAGTCGCCGTCGTACGCGCTCGACGTGCTCAGCGTGATCGAGTCGATCCTGGACGACCCCCGCCAGGTGCTGTCCGCGCAGCAGTTCAAGGCCCGCGGCGAGGCGGTCGCCGCGATGAAGGCCGAGGGCATCGAGTACGAGGCGCGCCTGGAACTGCTCGACGACGTGACCTGGCCCAAGCCGCTGGCGGAGCTGCTGGACTCCGCGTACGAGATGTACCGGCAGGGACACCCCTGGGTGGCCGACCACCAGCTCTCCCCCAAGTCCGTGGTCCGGGACATGTACGAGCGGGCCATGACGTTCCCCGAGTACGTGCAGTTCTACGGGCTGTCCCGGTCCGAGGGGCTGGTGCTGCGCTACCTCGCCGACGCGTACAAGACGCTGCGGCAGACCGTCCCCGAGGACGCGAAGACCGAGGAGCTGGTCGACCTCATCGAGTGGCTGGGCGAGCTGGTCCGCCAGGTCGACTCCAGCCTGATCGACGAGTGGGAGCGGCTGCGCAACCCGTCGGACGTGGCCGAGGTGGCCGCCTCGCTGGACGACCGGCCGCCGGCGGTGACCCGCAACGCGCGGGCGTTCCGGGTGCTGGTGCGCAACGCGATGTTCCGTCGCGTCGAGCTGGCCGCGCTGCGCCGCTGGGACCTGCTCGGCGAGCTGGACGCGGGCGACGGCTGGAACGCCGACGCCTGGGCGGACGCGCTGGAGCCGTACTTCGAGGCGTACGACTCCATCGGTGTGGGGCCGGACGCGCGGGGGCCGGCACTGCTGATGATCGAGCAGGGCCGCGAGCGGTGGACCGTCCGGCAGATCCTGGACGACCCGGACGGCGACCACGACTGGGGCATCAGCGCCGAGATCGACCTGGCCGCCTCGGACGAGACAGGCGCGGCGGTGGTCCGCGTCACCGACGTCGGCCAGTTGTAGCGGCGTCGGCTGACGTACGCCGCGGGGGCGGAACCGGTCCGGTTCCGCCCCCGCGATCGTGTCCGATCAGTCGCGCGGGGCCTGGAACGCCACGCGACGACGACGGAACACGACGAACAGGACCGCGCCGGCCGCGAGCACGGCGGCGCCGACACCGGCGAGCGTGGCCGCCGGCGCACCGGTGATCGGCAGGCCGCCGCCGGTGCCACCGCTGCCGTCTCCGGAGCCACCGGTGCCCGGGCCGCCGTTGCCGACGGCGACGACGATGCGAGCGGTGTTGTTCGCCGGCTTCGACTCGGTCGAGGACGTGGCGCCGTCGACCACGATCGTGCCGTCGGTACCCGGCGTCGACTTGATCTTCAGCTGGACGGTGGGCTTGATCCGGCCGTAGCCGGAGGCCACGCTCGGGAACTCGCTCTCGAAGTTGCACCGCAGCTTCGCCGACTCGGGCAACGTCGTGCCCGGCTGGCCGTCGGTGTAGCACCACTCGCTGGGCAGCAGGACGGTGCCGCTCGGTGCGGTGATGAGGACACCGGGGCCGCCGCCGTCGGACGGGCCGTGGTTGACGACCTCGTAGGTGAGGTCGACGGTCTGGCCGACCGCCCCCTTCACCGGCGCGGCGGTGACGGCGACGTCGAGGCTGTTCTTCTTGCTCCAGAACCGGAAGTCGGCGTAGTTGTCCGACTCGTCGAGCTCGCGCTCCACGACGGACTTGCGGGCCTGGCCCGCCTTGACCGCCTTGGCGTGCAGCTTCTCGGCGGCGGTGGCGAACGACGGGCCGTTGCCCTTGGTCGCCGCGGCCTTCTTCGCCGTCTCCGCCTCACCGGCCAGCGCGGTGCTGAACAGGGCGTAGTTCTCGTCCGGGCCCGGCAGGTTGCGGCCGAACGTGATGTTGAACAGCGACTCGCCCGTCTCGTCGTCGAACAGCAGCAGCCCCTCGCCGGGCTTGAGCGTCAGCGGCACCGTGCAGGTGACCTGGCTCGGCCCGTAGACGTACGGCGGACCGCTGGCCTTCGGGTAGTAGCCGACGTAGGTGCAGTCGCTGTACCGCTCGACGAAGGTGGCGCCGGTGGGCAGGTCGACCCGGACGGTGAAGTCGGCCGCCGGGCTGTCGCCCTCGTTGAGCACACCGCTGTAGAGCGGGACCCGGTCGCCCTCACCGACCGGCTTGGACTTGTCGTTCAGGTCGTCGGCGGCGGCGACCAGATCGGGGCCCGAGGCGCGGATCGTGACCGGGAAGCTGATCGTGTTGTCGCCGGGGTTGGCGTCGTCCTGTGCGCCGGCGATGGTCACGCCGACCGAACCGGCGTCACCGGGGGTCGCACCGGTGCGGCTGGCCAGCGAGAGCGGGTAGATGAGATCGGTCTGGCCGGCCACCAGGCCACCGATGGTGCAGGTGACCTTCCCCGCCGCGAGCTTGCAGGAGTCGTTCCAGTCCGGCACCGAGGCGACCACGTCGGACGACAGCTTGCCCAGGTCGAGCGTGACGGTCACCGCCGTCGCGTCGGCCTGGCCGTAGTTGTAGACGTACATGCCGACCGTGGTGCCACTGTTGTCGATCTCCGCGACGGGGTCGCTGCTGAAGGACACGAACAGGTCGGGCAGTTCGTCGGCGGCGTGCGCCGGGGTCGACGGGGCGAAGAGCGCGGTCGTGGCCAGCAGCGCCGCGGCGGCGGCGAGGCGGGGCCATCGGGCCGTGAGGGATCGCATGGGTACTCCGGGAGAGAGGTGTGGAAGAACCGCACTCTAGGGGACGGATCGATCGCGCGGTGTCCCGTCCGGATCGGCGGGCCGTCGGCGAACGGATCGACAATGCCCCTTTCGCACCCTGGGCGATGTCAGACCCGTCGATTAGAATGTATGTACTAATCGAGCTGCTGACCTGGGAGGATGCTCGTGACTGCGCCCACCTCCGCGACCCCTGTCACCCCCTACGCCACCCTCCTCGGATTCACCCGGTACGTCGACCGCACCGGCCCCACCAAGGCCACCTTCGTCGGCGGGCTGCGCCGGCAGCGGGCCAGCCGGCACGGCTTCAACCCGCACGGCCAGTTCGTCAAGGCGCTCAAGGCCGACGTCGCGTTCCACACCGGCGGTACGCACCTCGCGCAGGTAGCCGACCTGGTCAAGCCGCGCTGGCGACCGCTCTACGAGGCGCTCGTGCCGGGCGCGACCCGCTGGCTGCACTCGCTCGGCGAGCCGGCCGGCGTCGACCTGGCCCAGACGCGCGATGCGCTGGCCATGCTGGGCGACCTGCCCGTGAAGATCAACCCGCAGTTCGGCGTCCGGTACGCCGACGGCCGGGCCGAGGCGATCCGGCTGCACTTCGACGAGGCGCCGCCGAGCGAGGAGACGACGCTGGCCACACTGCACCTGATGGCCCGGCACATGGACGCGGTGCTGCCGCACGCCGAGCCGGTCCTGGTCGACGTGCGGCGCGGCGAGGCGCACCGGATGCCCGCCGACGTCAAGCCCGAGCAGATCGAGCAGTGGCTGGCCGGTGAGGCGGCCGCGTTCCGGGCCATCTGGTCCACCGCCGCCTGACCGGCCGCCGCGGCACGCCATCCGGCGCACCGCGACCACGCCGCCGGACCGCGTACCCGGCGGCGACCGCCGCACCGCCCACCTACCGAACGGCCGCCCCGCCACCCGGGGCGGCCGTTCGTCGTCCCGGGCGGTGCGCCGCACGGCGCCCAACCGGTGGGCGAACAGCAGACGGCATCGTCCCCTGTCTGCTTTCCTCCTCCGGGCTCAGGTTGGTGGCATATACGGGCATCCGTCGGGAACACCCCCGCGTGGCCGCCCTCCCTGACACCCCCCGCCGTTCGCCGTTCGCCATCAGTCGTCCGTCGTTCGCCGTCGTCGAGGAGCAACAGTGGTAACAAACGACTCGTCCGTCGTACCCCCGCTACGGACCGCCCGCGCCCCACGCCCGGTACGTGGCCGTCTGATCCTGCTCGGGCCCGCGTTCGTGGCGGCGGTCGCCTACGTCGACCCCGGCAACTTCGCCACCAACTCCACCGCCGGTGCCCGGTACGGCTACCTGCTGGTCTGGGTGGTCGTGGCGGCGAACCTGGCCGCCATGCTGGTGCAGACGCTCACCGCCAAGCTCGGCCTGGCCACCGGGCGCAGCCTGCCGGAACTGTGCCGGGAACATCTGCCCCGGCCGCTCAACCGGGTCATGTGGGCGCAGGCCGAACTGGTCGCCATGGCCACCGACCTGGCCGAGGTGATCGGCGGGGCGGTCGCGCTGTACCTGCTGTTCGGCGTCCCGCTGCTGCCCGGCGGCCTGATCATCGGCGCCGCCTCGTTCGCCATCCTGGCGCTGCGCGCCAGGGGTTTCCGGACGTTCGAGATCGCCATCGCGGTGCTGCTCGGCGTGATCGTGCTGGCGTTCGCTGTCAACCTGGTCAGCGCGCAACCGGACGTGTCCGACGCCGCGGCCGGGCTGCTGCCTCGGATGCAGGGCACCGACAGCATGCTGCTCGCCGCCGGCATCCTCGGCGCGACGGTGATGCCGCACGTCATCTACGTGCACTCGGCGCTGACCCCGAACCGGCTGCCGGCGGAGGGCGAGACGCAGCGGCGCGTCGTCGCCAAGGGCCTGCGGATCGACGTGCTGATCGCGCTGGGCATCGCCGGCGCGGTCAACCTGGCCATGCTGCTGGTCGCCGCTAGCAGCTTCCACGGCACGTCGATTCCCGGCACCGACACCCTGGAAGGCGTCCACGCCGGGCTCGCCACCACGCTCGGCACGGCGGCGGCGGTCGGCTTCGCGGTCGCCCTGCTCCTGTCCGGGCTCGCCTCCACGAGCGTCGGCACGTACGCCGGCGAGATCATCATGCAGGGCTTCCTGCGCCGCCGGATCCCGCTGCTGGTCCGCCGCATGATCACGCTGCTGCCCGCGCTCGCGGTGCTCGCGATCGGCGTCGACCCGACCCGCGCGCTGGTGCTGTCCCAGGTGGTGCTGAGCTTCGGCATCCCGTTCGCGCTGATCCCGGTGGTGATGTTCACGCGCCGCCGGGACCTGATGGGCAGCCTGGTCAACCGCCGGGCCACCACCGCCGCCGCGGTCGCGATCACGGCGTTCGTGGTGGCGCTCAACGCGTTCCTGCTCTGGCAACTGGCGGCCTGAACACACCCGCGCCCGTCCGGCCGACGACGGCTGGACGGGCGCGGGTGATCGGGGCTCAGGCGGCCAGGTACTTCTCCAGGTCGTCCAGGATCTTGTTGGCGGCGCCCACGCCGATGCCGGTCATCCAGATCTCGTCGGAGACCACGTGCGCCTTGCCGGCCTTGACCGCGGACAGGCCCTTCCACAGCGTGCCGCCGGTGACCTTGGCCTGCTCGGCGGCGGCCTTCTCGCCGTACGCGGTCACGAACACCACGTCGCCGTCGGCCTCGGCGATGCGCTCCGGGCTGACCCGGTCCATCCGCTTGTCCTCCTTGCCGGCGAGCATCTGCCGCTCGGGGCGGCCCAGGCCGGTGTCGCCGACGACGATGCCGGAGAACGAGTCCGGCCCGTACAGGCGGATCTCGGTCGGCATGAAGCGCACGATGGAGACCTTGCGGGACGAGGCGTCGCCGAGCTTCGCGCCGAAGTCCTTCGCCCGCTTCTCGTACTCGGCCAGCAGGTCCTTGGCCTGCTGCTCCTTGCCCAGCGCCGCACCGTCGAGGAGGAAGTTCTCCTTCCAGGTGACGCCCACCTTCTCGGTGAAGACAGTCGGGGCGATCTTGGACAGCTCGTCGTAGAACTTCTCCTGGCGGAACTTGCTGCCCAGGATCAGGTCCGGGTTGAGCGCGTTGATCGCCTCCAGGTCCGGCTCGGTGAGCACGCCGACCTCGGTGATCCCGGCGAGCTTGTCCGCTCCGAAGTAGGTGGGCCAGCTCTTCGCCTCACCGGCGGTCGCCGCGCCGACCGGGGTGACGCCCAGCGACAGCGCGGTATCGATCTTGTCGGTGTCGAGCACGACCACGCGCTTCGGCTCGGCGGGCACCTTCGTGGTGCCCATGGAGTGGGTGATCTCCCGGGTCTCCCCGGTGCCGGTGCCGGCGACGGGGTCGCTCTCCCCGCAGGCGGTGAGGCCGACGCCGAGAGCGAGGGCGGCGGTGAGTGCGACGGCGAGACGACGCATCAGGTTCCTTTCGGTGGTGCGGGTCGGCGCGCTCAGGCGTCGCCGACGGGGGCGCCGGCCGTGGCCGGCGTGACGGCCGGAACGGCCGAGGTCTGGGCGGATCCGGTCTGGGCGGATCCGGTCTGGGTGAGGGCGGGCACCACGAGCGGGGCGCCGCTGACCGGGCAGGGCACGACCACGCAGTCCAGCCCGAACACGTCGCGAACCAGGTCCGCGGTGAGGATCTCGCGCGGCTTGCCGGCGGCCACCACCGCGCCGTCGCGCATGGCGATCAGGTGGTCGGCGTACCTGGCCGCCTGGTTGAGGTCGTGCAGCACGGCCACCACTGTCCGGCCGCGTTCGGCGCGCAGCCGGTGCAGCAGGTCCAGCACCTCGACCTGGTGGGCCAGGTCGAGGAACGTGGTCGGCTCGTCCAGCAGCAGCGCGTCGGTGTCCTGGGCCAGCGTCATGGCGATCCACACCCGCTGGCGCTGCCCGCCGGAGAGCGTGTCCACCGGGCGGTCGGCGAGCGCGCTGACGTCGGCCAGCCGCATGGCCTCCTCGACCGCCCGTCCGTCCTCGGCCGACCACTGCCGCCACCAGCGCTGGTACGGCTGCCGGCCGCGCCCGACCAGGTCGGCCACGGTGATCCCCTCGGGCACCAGCGGGCTCTGCGGCAGGACGCCGAGCCGCCGGGCCACGTCCCGGGTCGGCAGATCGCGGATCGCCGCGCCGTCGAGCAGCACCGCGCCGCGCCGGGGCGTGAGCAGCCGGGCCATCGTGCGCAGCAGCGTCGACTTGCCGCAGGCGTTCGGGCCGACGATCACGGTGAACGTGTCGGCCGGCAGGTCGAGGTCGAGTCCGTCCAGCACGGTGCGGCCCTCGTAGCCGACGACCAGGTCGCGGGTGGACAGCAGCGCGGTCACGACCGCCTCCCTCGGGTGCGCAGCAGCACGAAGATCAGGTACGGCCCGCCGATCGCCGCGGTGAGCACGCCGGCCGGCAGTTGGGTCGGCGCCAGCAGCCGGCGGGCACCGAGGTCGGCGAGGACCAGCAGCAACGCGCCGAGCAGCGCGGCGCACAGCAGCGGCGGGCGCTCGGCGCGGACCAGCCGGCGGGCCACCTGCGGGGCCACCAGCGCCACGAAGTCGACGGCACCGACCTGGGCGGTGACCATGGCGGCGGCCAGCACACCGGTACCGGCCAGCCCCATGCGGCGGGCCACCGGCCGCAGGCCGATCCCGCGCGCGGTGTCGTCGTCGAGCGCGCTGCTGCGCAGCGCCCACCCGGCCCAGAGCAGCACCGGCAGCAGGACCGCGAGCGTGCCGGCGATCCAGGCCGCCTCGCTCCATCCCTTGCCGGCGAGCGTGCCGATGAGCCAGATCTGGGCGCGCAGCCCGTCGATCGGGTCGGCGGTGAGCATGACCACCTCGATCAGCGCCCGGAACGCGAACGCCACCGCCACACCTGCGAGCACGAACCGCTGGGCCGCCAGGCCGTGCCGGGCGCCGAGCGCGAACACCGCCACCGCGGCGGCCAGGCCGCCGAGCAGCGCCGCCGGCGCCACCAGCACCGCCGCCGCGCCGCTGGTCAGCGCGATCGTCGCGGCCAGCCCGGCGCCCTGCGTGACACCGATGACGTCGGGGCTGGCGAGCGGGTTGCGGGCCACGCTCTGGATCAGCGTGCCGGCGACGCCGAAGGCCGCCCCTGCCACCGCCGCGAGGACCGCGCGAGGCAGTCGCAGGTCGCGCACCACGAGGTCGTACGGGGTGCCCGCACCGGAGAGCGACCGCACCACGTCCACCGGGGCGACGTACGGCGTACCCAGCGACAGACTGACCACCACCGCGACGCACAGCAGCACGAACAGCACAGCCGCCACCACAAGGGGCCGCCACCGGAACGGCACCACCACCGCCCCGACCCGCAGCACTCCACGCCCCCGCGGCCGTCGCACCCCACCCCGTTGATCTTGCACTTCCGGCCCCTCGGGTGCCCGAAATGCCCCCTTCGTCGGGGCGGCAAGTGCAAGATCGCGGGAGCCGGGGGTGGGGATGGGAGCGGGGGTGGTCATGTCGTCACCGTCTTGGCTCGGTGGACCAGGAAGGCCAGGAGCGGGGCGCCGAGCAGGGCGGTGATGATGCCGGCCGGGATCTCGCCGGGCGGGGCGACGAGGCGGCCGGCCACGTCGGCGGCGAGCAGCAGCGCCGGACCGAGCAACGCGGCGACCAGGAGCGTCCACCGCTGGTCCGCGCCCACCAGCGCCCGGGCCAGGTGCGGCACCGCCAGCCCGACGAAGGCGATCGGCCCGGCGGCGGCCACCGCCGCACCGGTGAGCAGCACGCCACCGGCCCCGGCGGCGAGCCGGACCAGTGCGACCCGGTGCCCGAGTCCCCGGGCCACGTCGTCGCCGAGGGCGAGCGCGTCCAGACCGCGGGCGGCGAGCGCGGCCAGCAGCACCCCGGCCACCACGAACGGCAGCACCTGCCCGGCCACGCCGACGCCCCGGCCGGTCAGCCCGCCGACCACCCAGAAGCGGTACTCCTCGAACGTGCGGGCGTCGATGCTGAGCAGCGCGTACACGATGGCGCCGAGACCGGCGTCGAGGGCCGCGCCGACGAGCGCGAGGGTGACCGGGCTGGCGCCCTCGCGGGTGCGGTTGGCGATGGCGAACACGAGCAGCCCGGCGAGCAGCGCGCCGGCGATGCCGAACCAGACGTACCCGGCGAGCGTGCCCACCCCGAACACGGCGATGGCCAGCACCACGCCGAACGACGCCCCGGCGCTGATGCCGAGGATGCGCGGCTCGGCCAGCGGGTTGCGGGTCACCGCCTGGAACAGCACCCCGGCCAGTGCCAGCGCCAGGCCGACGACGAGCCCGAGAGCGGTACGCGGCAGCCGCAGTTCCCGGACCACTGTGGTGGCGTCGCCGCCGTCCGGGGACACGAGCGCGTGCCACACCTGGTCGACGGGGAGGTGCCGGCTGCCGAGCGCGAGGCTGGCCAGCAGCGCCAGCAGGAGCAGGAGCGCCGCCGCCACGGTGACCGCGACGCGGCGGACGGTGCCGCGGCGGACGGGAGTCCCGGCCCGCGCGGGCCGGACGGCGACGGTGGTCACGAGGGGTTCTTCGCCTTCCGATTAGGTGCGCCTTACCTTAGCTGACCTGGTAAGGCGTACCTAAGCGGGCACTGTCGATGGGGTTGCGCCTCCACCGGGGGGAGGCGCGATGGTGGGCGCATGGACGGTGCGGAGCGCTACTCGATCGGTGACCTGGCCCGGCGGACCGGGCTGCCGGTGAAGACCATCCGGTTCTGGTCCGACCGCGGCGTCGTGCCGCCCACCGACCGGGGACCGGCCGGCCACCGCCGCTACGACGCGGCGGCGGTGGCCCGGCTCGACCTGGTACGGACGTTACGCGAGCTGGGCGTGGACCTGCCCACCGTGCGCCGGGTGGTGGCGCGGGAGGTCAGCCTGGCCGAGGTCGCCTCGGCGCACGCGGACGCGTTGACCGCGCAGATCCGCCTGCTGCGGTCGCGCCGCGCGGTGCTGACAGTGATCGCCCGGCGCGGGGCCTCCCCGTCCGAGGCCGACCTGCTGCACCGGCTGGCCGGCCTGGCCGCGCGGGAACGGCGGCGGCTGGTCGACGAGTTCCTCGACGCGGCGTTCGGCGGCCTGACCGATCCGGGGTTCGCGGGGATCAGGCGGTCGCTCACGCCGGAACTGCCAGACGATCCGGACGACTGTCAGATCGAGGCGTGGGTGGAGCTGGCCGAGCTGACCCTGGACCCGGGATTCCGGGCCGGGCTGCGCCGGCTGGCCGAGCAGCACGCGGCGGACCGGAAAGGCGCCGAGGGCGTACGCCGGGACGTGGTCGCCGTGGTCCGGGAGGAGGTGGCCCCGGCGCTCGCCGACGGCATCGAGCCGGCCGCGCCGGAGGCCGATCCGATCCTGGCCCGGGCGGCGGGCCGGTACGCGCGGCTCTGCGGCCGCTCGGACGACGCCGACCTGCGCCGGCGGATGCTGGACCGGTTGCGGACCGCGAGCGACCCTCGCCGGGAGCGGTACCTGGAGCTGCTCTCCGTGGTCAACGGCTGGCCACCGGCCGAGAGCCTGGCGCCGGTGCTGGACTGGTCGATCCGGGCACTGCGCGCCCGGCAGCACCTAGCCTGAGGACATGCGATTCGACAGGCACACGGTGGTGCTCCTGGTCCGCCCGGACGACGCGCCGGACCTGCCGCAGGACGCCCTCGACCGGATCCAGGACGCGCACCTGGCGCACCAGGCCGGGCTGGTGGAGCAGGGCGCGGTGCTGGCGGCGGGGCCGTTCCTGGACGGCGACGACGGGCGTGTCCGCGGTTTCGTGGTGCTGTCGGTGGACCCGCAGATGGCCCGTGAGCTGTACGCGAACGACCCGGCGGTCCGCGCGGGACGACTCGTCGCGCAGGTCAGCGGCTGGATGGTGCCGGAGGGCCAGGTCCGCTTCGAGCAGGTGCCGGTCCCCCGCTCGATGCTGGAGGCAGCGGCCGGCGACTGAGTGTCGCGGCCGGCAGCGCCCGGGGCGGGGCGCGGTCAGTCCTCCGGGGCCTGCCGGCTGCCCGGCACCACAGGCGTCGGCCACACCCCGGCGCGGGCGGCCACCGGCACCTCGACCTGCTGGTCGGCCCAGACGTACGTCTCGGGCAGCAGGTCGGTGATCGGGATCGCGCGCAGCCCGTCGGGCGGGCCGACGATCACCTTGATCGACGGGAAGTAGTCGAGCAGCACCTGACGGCAGCGTCCGCACGGCGGCAGGACGCCCCGGCCGCGGTCCCCCACCGCGACGATCGCCTCCAGCTCGCCGGCGCCCTGGGTCGCGGCGGCACCGAGTGCGACCACCTCGGCGCACGGGCCGCCGGTGAAGTGGTAGACGTTCACGCCGCTGAACACCCGGCCGTCGGTGCTGCGTACGGTGGCGGCGACTGTGTGGTTGTCGCTGCGGCAGCGCAGCTTCGCGACGGCGGTGGCGGCCTGCACGAGCGCCCGGTCGGTGTCCCGCATGATCATCCCCGCCCCTCGTCGGCCTCGTCCGTCGGCCTCGTCGGCGGCAACTTTATCCGGCGGGGACGGCCGCACCAGGGAGGGCACGCCCAGCGCCGGTAACCCGGGGGCGGTCCGCCGCGCGGCTGCCTATCCTTGGCGACGACATGCAGAATCCAGCCGTACCCGCCGCCCCTGAGACCGCCCGCGACCTGCACCGCCGCCTCGCCCCCCTGATGTTCCGCGATCAGCGCCGGATCCAGCGGCGGCTCGACGGCGTGCGCCGGCTGCGCGACCCGCAGCGGCGGGAGGCGGCGCTGGCCGAGATCGCGGCCGAGGTGACCCGGGCCGAGGCGCGGCTGGAGTCGCGCCGCGCGGCCGTCCCGGCGATCACCTACCCGCCGCAGTTGCCGGTCAGCGAGCGCAAGGACGACATCGCCGCCGCGATCCGCGACCATCAGGTGGTGATCGTGGCCGGTGAGACCGGCTCCGGGAAGACGACCCAGCTCCCCAAGATCTGCCTGGAGCTGGGGCGCGGGATCACCGGCCTGATCGGGCACACCCAGCCCCGCCGGCTGGCGGCCCGCACGGTCGCCGACCGGATCGCCGACGAACTCGGCACCGAGCTGGGCGACGTGGTCGGCTACAAGGTGCGTTTCACCGATCAGGTGGGCGACAACAGCCTGGTCAAGCTGATGACCGACGGCATCCTGCTGGCCGAGTTGCAGACCGACCGGATGCTGCGGCAGTACGACACGCTGATCATCGACGAGGCGCACGAGCGCAGCCTCAACATCGACTTCATCCTCGGCTATCTCAGGCAGCTCCTGCCCCGACGGCCCGACCTCAAGGTCGTCATCACCTCGGCCACCATCGAGACCGACCGGTTCGCGAAGCACTTCGCCGACGCCGAGGGCAACCCGGCGCCGGTGGTCGAGGTGTCCGGGCGCACGTACCCGGTGGAGGTCCGCTACCGGCCGCTGGTCGAGGTCACGGAGGCCGACGAGGAGGACGAGGCCGACGAGGAGAACGTCCGGGACCAGATCCAGGCCATCGGCGACGCGGTCGAGGAACTGGCCGCCGAGGGGCCCGGCGACATCCTGGTGTTCCTCAGCGGCGAGCGGGAGATCCGCGACACCGCCGACGCGCTGGGCAAGCTGGTGCAGTCCAAGCGGTCGCTGCTCGGCACCGAGATCCTGCCGCTGTACGCCCGGCTGTCCACCGCCGAGCAGCACCGGGTCTTCGCCGCGCACTCCAACCGCCGGGTGGTGCTGGCCACGAACGTCGCGGAGACCTCGCTGACGGTGCCCGGCATCAAGTACGTGGTGGACCCGGGCACCGCCCGGATCTCCCGCTACTCCAGCCGGCTCAAGGTGCAGCGGCTGCCGATCGAGCCGGTCTCGCAGGCCAGCGCCAACCAGCGCAAGGGCCGCTGCGGGCGTACCTCGGACGGCATCTGCATCCGCCTCTACGACGAGCAGGACTTCGACTCCCGCCCCGAGTTCACCGACCCGGAGATCCTGCGGACCAACCTGGCCTCGGTCATCCTCCAGATGACCTCGGTCGGGCTCGGCGACGTCGCGGCGTTCCCGTTCATCGACCCGCCGGACCGGCGCAACGTCACCGACGGCGTGAACCTGCTGCACGAGCTGGGTGCGCTCGACCCGGCCGAGACCGACCCGGCGAAGCGGCTCACCGCGCTGGGCCGGCGGCTGGCCCAGCTCCCGGTCGACCCCCGGCTGGCCCGGATGGTCCTCGAGGGCGAGCGCAACGGCTGCGCCACCGAGGTCGTGGTGATCGCCGCCGCGCTGTCCATCCAGGATCCCCGGGAACGCCCGGCCGACAAGCAGGCCCAGGCCGACCAGGCGCACGCCCGGTTCGCCGACAAGGAGTCCGATTTCGTCGCGTACCTGAACCTGTGGCGCTACCTGCGGGAGAAGCAGCGGGAGCTGTCGTCCAGCGCGTTCCGCCGGATGTGCAAGGCCGAATACCTCAACTACCTCCGGGTACGCGAGTGGCAGGACATCGTCAGCCAGTTGCGCCAGGTGCTGCGTACCTCCGACAAGGGTGAGGGCCGGCGCGGCGCCGGCGCCGACCTGCCGGAGGAGATCGACACCCCGAAGGTGCACCAGTCGCTGCTGCCCGGCCTGCTGTCGCACCTCGGCCTCAAGGACGCGCAGAAGCACGAATACCTGGGCGCTCGGGGCGCGAAGTTCGCGATCTTCCCCGGGTCGGCGCTGTTCAGGAAGCCGCCGCGCTGGGTTATGGCGGCCGAGCTGGTGGAGACGTCCCGGCTGTGGGGGCGGGTGGCCGGGCGGGTCGAGCCGGAGTGGGTCGAGCCGCTGGCCCAGCACCTGGTGAAGCGCAGCTACAGCGAGCCGCACTGGGAGAAGAAGCAGGCCGCGGTGATGGCCTACGAGAAGGTCACGCTGTACGGCATCCCGATCGTCACCTCCCGCAAGGTGAACTTCGGGCGGATCGACGCAGGTCTCAGCCGCGAGCTGTTTATCAGGCACGCCCTGGTCGAGGGCGACTGGCAGACCCACCACCAGTTCTGGCGGGACAACCAGAAGCTGCTGACCGAGATCGAGGAGCTGGAGAACCGGGCCCGGCGTCGCGACATTCTGGTCGACGACGAGACCATCTTCGCCTTCTACGACCAGCGGATCCCCGCCGACGTGGTCTCCGGACGGCACTTCGACTCGTGGTGGAAGAAGACCCGCCGGGAGCGGCCCGACCTGCTCACGTTCACCCGCGAGCTGCTCGTCAACGACGGCCGGGGCGGGGTCGACGAGGAGGACTTCCCGGACCAGTGGCGGGCCGACGGCGTGACGCTGCCGCTGACGTACACGTTCGACCCGACCGTGCCCACCGACGGCGTCACTGTGGACATCCCGCTGCCGCTGCTCAACCAGGTGCCGGCCGAGAGCTTCGACTGGCAGGTGCCGGGGCTGCGCGAGGAACTGGTGATCGCGCTGATCCGGTCGCTGCCCAAGCCGGTACGGCGCAACTTCGTCCCGGTGCCCGACTACGCGCGCGCCGCGCTCGCCGCGATCACACCGGGCGAGGAGCCGCTGCTGGCCGCGCTGACCCGGCAGCTGCGCCGGATGACCGGGGTGACGGTCCCGGCCGACGCGTGGGACCTCGGCAGGCTGCCGCCGCACCTGCGGGTCACGTTCCGGGTGCTCGGCGACGACGACAAGCCGGTCGCCGAGGGCAAGGACCTGCCGGCGCTGCAACGCGAGCTGCGCCAGGAGGTACGCCAGGTCGTGGCCGCCGCCGCGCCCGACGTGGCCCGGACCGGGCTGACCGAGTGGTCGATCGGCGCGCTGCCGCGCACCATCGAGCAGGTACGCGCAGGCTTCGCGGTGACCGCGTACCCGGCGCTGGTGGACGAGGGCGCGACGGTCGGGGTGAAGGTGTTCGACTCCGCCGCCGAGCAGGAGGCCGCGCACTGGGCGGGCACCCGGCGGCTGCTGCGGCTGACGATGCCGTCACCGGCGAAGTTCCTCCAGGGGCGGCTGAGCAACGAGGCGAAGCTGGCGCTGTCCCGCAACCCGCACGGCAGCGTGCCGGAGCTGATCGAGGACGCGGCCGGCGCGGCGATCGACAAGCTGATCGGCGACGCGGGCGGCCCGGCCTGGGACGCCGAGGGCTTCGCCGCGCTGCGCGACAAGGTCCGCGCCGACCTGGTGGACACCGTGGTCGAGATCATGGAGCGGGTACGCCGGGTGCTCGCTTCCGCGTACGCGGTGGAGCAGCGGCTCGGCGCCACCCGCAACCTCGCCGTGGTGGCCGCGCTGGCCGACATCCGCAACCA
Organism: Micromonospora sp. CNZ296; assembly: GCF_007827635.1. NCBI lineage: Bacteria > Bacillati > Actinomycetota > Actinomycetes > Micromonosporales > Micromonosporaceae > Micromonospora > Micromonospora sp. CNZ296. The sequence continues at coordinate 285,540 of NZ_VISW01000003.1, read as the reverse complement.
GCTCACCGGCCTGGTGCACAAGGGTTTCATCACCGAGACGGGGTACGCGCGCCTGCCCGACGTGCTGCGCTATCTGACCGCTATCGAGCGGCGGCTGGACCGGTTGCCGGGCAACCCGCAACGGGACAAACAGCAGCAGGACCGCGTCGCCGTGGTGCAGAAGGAGTACCAGGACATGCTGGCCGCGCTGCCCCCGCCGCGACGTGCCTCGGCGGCGGTCCGCCAGATCCGCTGGATGATCGAGGAGCTGCGGGTGAACGTCTTCGCCCAGGCCCTGGGAACCCCCTACCCCGTCTCGGAGCAGCGAATCTACCGAGCCATGGACGACGCCGAGGGCCGCTGACCCACCCCGCCCGCCGCCCCCGCCCTCGCCCTCGCCCTCGCCCTCGCCCTCGTCGATCTTGCACTTGGTGCCCCCGCGCAGTGGCATTCGCACCTTTCGCCGGGGCCGAAAGTGCAAGATCGCGCGGGAGAGGGGCGGCGGGAGAGGGGCGGTCAGAGGGGCTCTACGCCTGGGGGGAGTTCGGCGGTGGCGGTGGCGTCGTGGACGTACTCCAGGAGGATGCGGCGCAGCTCGCGCCCGGCGTGGGTGGGCACCACGTCGCGGCGGCGGGCCACCGCGATGGTCCGGCGGACGCCGGGCGGGACGAGCCGGGTGACCCGGATGCCGGCGCGGCGGGCCACCACGATGCCGGGCACCAGCGCGACGCCGAGCCCGGCCTCGACGAAGCTGAGCACGGCGTCCATCTCCCCGCCGTCGACGGACAGGGTCGGCTCGAACCCGGCCGCCCGGCACGCCTGGAGCGTGGCGTCGCGCAGGTCGTAGCCCTCGCGGAACATGACGAGCGGCTGGTCGCGCAGGTCGGTGATGCGTAACTCCCCGGCCTCCGAGGCGCCCGGCAGCGGGTCGACCGAGGCGACCACCAGGCTCTCCCGCAGGATCGGGTCGGCGCGCAGCCCCGGGTCGGTGCCGGCCGACGGCATGATGATCAGGGCGAGGTCGAGGTCGCCGCGGAGCAGGTCCCGGACGAGGTCCTGCGAGCCGCCCTCCTCCACGCGCAGGTCGATCGTGGGGTGCGCGTCGCGGAACCGGCGCAGCACCGGCGGGGCGAGCGAGGTGGCGAGGCTGGGGGTGGCGCCGAGCCGGACCCGGCCCCGGCGCAGCCCCACCAGTTCCTGCACCTCGCGGGTGGCGGTCTCCACGTCGGCGAGGATCCGCTTGGCCAGCGGCAGCAGCACCTCACCTGCTGCGGTGAGTGTGATGTTGCCCCTTACCCGCTCGAACAGCGGTGCCCCCAGGTCGGTCTCCAGCGCGTGAATTTGCTTACTCAACGAGGGCTGGGTTATGCCGACAAGATCGGCCGCCTGGGTGAAATGTCGTACTTCGGCGACCGCCACGAAGTACCGAAGCTGATGGAGCTGCATCTACATAGCCTACGGCTATCAACGCTGCGATTTCGATGCATTGGACGCCTGATCGAAGTGCTCCTAGCGTCGACCGCGTGGTAATCACGAAAACTCGGTCGCCCATCCGCTCGAACGTCGGCCTCAAGGCCGTCATGGCGGTGACGGGCATCATCCTCGTGCTGTTCCTGATCGCGCACATGCTCGGCAACCTGAAGATCTTCACGGGTGAGACGTCGTTCGACCACTACGCGCACTGGCTGCGGGACATCGGCACGCCGCTGCTGCCGACGACGTGGTTCCTGTGGATCCAGCGCACCGTGCTCACCGTCGCCGTCCTCGGGCACATCGGCGCGGCCACCGTGCTCGCGATGCGGTCCCGGGCCGCCCGCCCGGTCCGGTACGCGCACCGCCGCAAGATCCACGTGAACTACGCGGCCCGCACGATGCGCTGGGGTGGTGTGATCATCCTGCTCTTCGTGATCTACCACATCCTCGACCTGACCACGGGTCACCTGAACCCGCAGGGCGACCCGGCCAACCCGTACGGCAACGTGGTCGCCGGCTTCGCGCCGGAGCGCTGGTACGTCACGCTCTTCTACACCCTCGCGCTGGTGACCCTCGGCTTCCACCTGCGCCACGGCGCCTTCAGCGCGTTCCGCAGCCTCGGCCAGCAGACGCCGAAGGGCGAGCGCCGGGCCCGGATCGCCGCGCTCGTCTTCGCCGTCGCGCTCGTCGGCGGCTACCTGCTGGTTCCGTTCGCCGTGATCACCGGATTGGTGTCCTGACATGGATCTCTACACCGAGGGCGACCCGATCGCCGACACCCGGGCCCCGGACGGCCCGATCGAGACGCGGTGGGACCGCCACCGCTTCGAGATGAAGCTGGTCAACCCGGCCAACCGCCGGAAGATGACGGTGATCGTGGTCGGCACCGGCCTGGCCGGCGGCTCCGCCGCCGCCACCCTGGCCGAGCAGGGCTACCAGGTGCGGTCCTACTGCTACCAGGACAGCCCGCGCCGGGCCCACTCGATCGCCGCGCAGGGCGGTATCAACGCCGCCAAGAACTACCGCAACGACGGCGACTCGGTGCACCGCCTGTTCTACGACACGGTCAAGGGCGGCGACTTCCGCTCCCGCGAGTCGAACGTGCACCGGCTGGCCGAGATGTCGGTGAACATCATCGACCAGTGCGTGGCCCAGGGCGTGCCGTTCGCCCGCGAGTACGGCGGCCTGCTGGACACCCGCTCCTTCGGCGGCGCGCAGGTGCAGCGCACCTTCTACGCCCGGGGCCAGACGGGCCAGCAGCTGCTGCTCGGCGCGTACCAGGCGCTGGAGCGGCAGATCGGCCTGGGCAACGTGGAGATGAACGCCCGCCACGAGATGCTCGAACTGGTCCTCGTCGACGGCCGCGCGCGCGGCATCGTGGTCCGCGACATGGTCACCGGCGAGATCAGCACCGAGATGGCCGACGCGGTCGTGCTCGCCTCCGGCGGCTACGGCAACGTCTTCTACCTCTCCACCAACGCCAAGGGCTGCAACGTCACCGCCTCCTGGCGGGCGCACCGCAAGGGCGCGTACTTCGCCAACCCCTGCTACACGCAGATCCACCCGACCTGCATCCCGGTCTCCGGCGACCACCAGTCGAAGCTGACCCTGATGAGCGAGTCGCTGCGCAACGACGGCCGGGTGTGGGTGCCCAAGGCCAAGGGCGACCAGCGCAGCCCGCGGGAGATCCCCGAGGACGAGCGGGACTACTACCTGGAGCGGATCTACCCGTCCTTCGGCAACCTGGTCCCCCGCGACATCGCCTCCCGCGCCGCGAAGAACGTGTGCGACGAGGGACGCGGCGTCGGCCCGACCGGCCTCGGCGTCTACCTCGACTTCGCCGACGCGATCAACCGGCTGGGCCGCAAGGCCATCGAGGCCAAGTACGGCAACCTCTTCGAGATGTACGAGCGGATCACCGGCGAGGACCCGTACGAGGTGCCGATGCGGATCTACCCCGCCGTGCACTACACGATGGGTGGCCTCTGGGTCGACTACGACCTCCAGTCGACGATCCCCGGCCTGTTCGTGATCGGTGAGGCCAACTTCTCCGACCACGGCGCGAACCGGCTCGGCGCCTCGGCGCTGATGCAGGGCCTGGCCGACGGCTACTTCGTGCTGCCGAACACGCTCGCCAACTACCTGGCCTCCAACTCGCTGGACAAGGTCGACGCCAGCCACCCCGAGGCGGTCGCGGCGCGCACCGAGGTCGAGGACCGGATCAAGCGGCTGCTGGCGATCAACGGCGACCGTACGGTGGACTCGTTCCACCGCGAGCTGGGCCAGATCATGTGGGAGCACTGCGGCATGGAGCGCTCCGAGGCCGGGCTGCGCAAGGCGATCGACGAGATCCGCGCGCTGCGTGAGCAGTTCTGGCAGCGGGTGCGCGTGCCGGGTGACGGCGAGGGCCTCAACCAGTCGCTGGAGAAGGCCGGCCGGGTGGCCGACTTCTTCGAGCTGGCCGAGCTGATGTGCATCGACGCCCTGCACCGCGAGGAGTCCTGCGGCGGCCACTTCCGGGCCGAGCACCAGACGCCCGACGGCGAGGCGCAGCGCGACGACGACCGGTTCGCCTACGTGGCGGCCTGGGAGTTCACCGGCACCGGTGAGCCCGTGCTGCACAAGGAAGACCTGACCTTCGAATACGTCCACCCCACGCAGCGGAGCTACAAGTGAACCTGACCCTGCGCATCTGGCGCCAGACCGGCCCCGAGGACAAGGGTCGGATGGTGACCTACCCGGTGCAGGACGTGTCCCCGGACATGTCCTTCCTGGAGATGCTCGACGTGCTCAACGAACGGCTCATCCTCGACGGCGAGGAGCCGGTGGCGTTCGACCACGACTGCCGCGAGGGCATCTGCGGCATGTGCAGCCTCATGATCAACGGTGAGGCGCACGGCCCGCAGCGCGGCACCACCGCCTGCCAGCTGCACATGCGGCAGTTCTCCGACGGCGACACGATCGACATCGAGCCCTGGCGGGCCCGCGCGTTCCCGGTCGTCAAGGACCTGGTGGTCAACCGCAACGCGTTCGACCAGATCATCGCCGCCGGCGGCTACGTCACCGCGCCGACCGGCAGCGCCCCGGAGGCGCACTCGGTGCCGGTGCCGAAGGCCGACGCGGACGCCGCGTTCGAGTCGGCTGCCTGCATCGGCTGCGGCGCCTGCGTGGCGGCCTGCCCGAACGGCTCCGGCATGCTGTTCACCGCCGCGAAGATCACCCAGCTCTCGCTGCTGCCCCAGGGCCAGCCGGAGCGCTACACCCGGGTGATCGGCATGGTGGACGCGCACGACGAGGCCGGCTTCGGCGGCTGCACCAACATCGGCGAGTGCGCGGCGGCCTGCCCGAAGGGCATCCCGCTGAACACCATCGGCCGCCTCAACCGGGACTACCTGAAGGCGACGGCCAAGCGCTCCGGCTCCTGACCGGACACCGCACGACCCCACGCGACCGCCGCGCCCCGCTTCCGGGGCGCGGCGGTCGCGCTTGTCCGGGGGTACGCCCCGGCGATTGGTACGGTGAAGCACCAACCGCGTCACCGTCTCTCCCGGGAGGGCACCCATGGCCCGGACCGCTCCCGCGCAGGCGTCCTCCCCCGAGGCGGGTCACGACGAACCGGCCGGCCGGCCCGAGTCGCTGCTGGAACGCGCCTTCACCGAGGCGTTGCACAGCGCCGACGACAGCGACGAGGTGGCGACCCGGATCCTCGACGCCGCCTACGAGCAGTTCTGCCGGATGGGCATCCGCCGCTCCACGATGGAGGACGTGGCCCGGCGGGCGGGCGTCTCCCGGATCACCGCGTACCGCCGGTTCGCCACCAAGGACCGGCTGGTCGAGCAGGTGGTCCGCCGCGAGTTCCGGCGCTACTTCGACCGGTTCCTGGTCGACATCCAGCAGGCGGCCACCGTCGGAGACCGGTTGGTGCTGGGCTTCGTCAGCGCGCTGGACGCGATCCGCCGCAACCCGCTGATCGGCGGGCTGATGAGCGTCGAACCGGACGTGCTCATCCCCTCGATGATCAGCGACGGCGGGCGGACCCTGGCCACCGTGCAGCGGTTCGTCGCCGGGCAGCTGCGCCGCGAGCAGCGCGCCGGCACCATCGCCGCCACAGTCGACGTGGAGGTGGTCGCCGAGCTGATGACCCGGCTGTCCTGTTCCTTCCTGCTCACCCCGAGCCACGTCATCGACCTGGACGACGCCGACGAGCTGCGGACCATGGCCCGCCGGTTCCTCGTACCCATGCTGGAGCCCGGCTCACAGGCCGAGTGACCGGCCGATCACCTCCTTCATGATCTCGGTGGTGCCGCCGTAGATGGTCTGGACGCGGGCGTCCAGGTAGGCGCGGGCCACCGGGTACTCGCGCATGTAGCCGTAGCCGCCGTGCAGCTGGAGGCACCGGTCCACGACGCGCTGCTGCAACTCGGTGCACCACCACTTCGCCATCGCCGCCGTCTCCGCGGTGAGGTCCGGCGCGACCAGGCAGTTGTCGACGAAGACCCGGCCCAGGCGCAGCTCGGTGGCGAGTTCGGCGAGTACGAACCGGTTGTGCTGGAAACTGCCGATGGGACGGCCGAACGCCTGGCGCTGCTTGCAGTAGTCGAGCGTCTGCGCGAACACCGTCTCGGCGCCGGCGAGCGCCGCGACGGCTATCGACAGCCGTTCCAGCGGCAGGTTGCGCATCAGGTAGGCGAAGCCCTCGCCCTCCGCGCCGAGCAGGTTCGCCGCTGGTACGCGGACGTCGGAGAAGAACAGCTCGGCGGTGTCCTGCGCCTTCTGCCCGAGCTTGTCGAGGTTGCGGCCGCGCTCGAACCCCGGCATGCCGCGCTCGACCACGAGCAGGCTGATCCCCCGCCGCCCGGCGCCGGGATCGGTACGGGCCACCACGACGACCAGGTCGGCCAGGATGCCGTTGCTGATGAACGTCTTCTGCCCGTTGAGGACCCAGTCGTCGCCGTCGCGTACCGCTGTGGTGGTGATGCCCGCCAGGTCGCTGCCCGCGCCCGGCTCGGACATGGCGATGGCGGTGACGATCTCGCCGGAGCAGAAGCCCGGCAGCCAGCGCTGCTTCTGCTCCTCGGTGGTCAGGTCGGTCAGGTACGGGCCGATGATGTCGTTGTGCAGGCCGAACGCGGGCCCGCTCGCACCGGCCCGGGCGAGTTCCTCGGTCAGGACGGCGTGGAAGCGCCGGTCGGTGACCCCGGCGCCGCCGTACCGTTCGTCGACGAAGAGGCCGAGCAGTCCGGCGGCGCCGGCGGCCCGCCACACGCCGCGGTCGACGATGCCGTCGGCCTCCCAGCGCTCGTGGTGCGGGGTGATCTCCTTGTCGATGAAGGCGCGCACCAGTTCGGCGAACGCGAGGTGGTCGGCGGTGAAGATCGCGCGGTCCATGTGTGTGGGCTCCTCCCCTGCGCTACCGGGCCATGTCCGCGACGGCGGCGACGAGGCGCCGCGGGTCCTCGCCCAGCGGCGCGACGTTGAGGATCGTCACGCCCGCGTCGCGGTACTCCTGGACCCGGTCACGCACGTAGCTCTCCGGTCCGATCAGGCTGGTGCGTTCCAGCAGTTCCGCCGGCACCGCGGCGGCGGCCTCGGCCTTGCGGCCGTCCAGGTAGAGGTCCTGGATGCGGTCCGCCTCGGCTTCGTAGCCGTAGCGGCACAGAAGGTCGTGGTAGAAGTTGCGGCCCTTGGCGCCCATCCCGCCCACGTACAGGGCGATCAGCGGCCGGGCGAGGTCGCGCAGCCCGGTCACGTCCGGGCCGATCGCCAGCGGCCCGCCGGCCACCACCTCCAGCGGCCCGAGGTCAGCCGGCCGTTTCGCCCGGCCGGCCGCCAGCGCGGCACCCCAGACGTCGCCCGCGCGCTGCGGATCGTAGAGGAACGGCAGCCACCCGTCGGCGATCTCGGCGGTCATCCGGACGTTCCGGTCACCGAGGCTCGCCACGTGGATCGGGATCCGGTCGCGGACCGGGTGGGTGAGGATCTTCAGCGGCTTGCCCAGCCCGGTGCCCTCGCCGGGCGGCAGCGGCAGCCGGTAGAGGCCGTCGTTCGTCAGCGTCTCGCGCCGCCACACCCGCCGGCAGATGTCGATCACCTCGCGGGTGCGGGCCAGCGGCCTGTCGTACGCGACGCCGTGCCATCCCTCGATCACCTGCGGTCCGGACGCGCCGAGGCCGAGGATGGCCCGGCCACCGGACATCGCGTCCAGGCCCGCGGCGGTCTGCGCGAGCAGAGCCGGGGTACGCGAGAAGATCGGCAGGATCGCGGAGCCGATGTGGACCCGGCTCGTCCGGGCGGCGAGGTAACCCATCACGGTGGGCGCGTCGAAGCCGTACGCCTCGGACACCCAGACCACGTCCAGGCCGTCCTGTTCCCAGGCGGCCACGTCGTCGGCGCCGCTTCTGGGGTCGGCGGCGTACGCCAGTGTCGTCCCGATACGCATCAGTGCGCTGCTCCCTGCTTCCGGCCGACGACGCCGTCGTCCAGCCATCGCGGTAGGTGTGCGCCCAGTCCCCAGTCGGTGAGGACGGGCTCGGTGTCGGCGCCGGGCGCGGGCGGCGGGCCGCCGACCCGGCCGGGTGTCCCGGACAGGCGGGGCGCCACGGCCGGCTGCCGGACGCCGAAGTGCTCCTCGTACGTGCCGCGCGCCGCCAGGTGCGGGTGGCCTGGCGCCTCGGTGAGCGACAGCACCGGCGCGACGCAGGCGTCGGTGCCGTCGAACACCGCTGTCCACTCGTCGCGGGTACGGCCGGCGAACACCTCGGCGAAGCGGGCTCGCAGCACCGGCCATCCGGCCACGTCGTGCTGTGCCGGCAGGTCCGCGCCTGCGAGCCCGAGCAGCCGCAGCAGTTCGGCGTAGAACTGGGGTTCCAGCGCGCCCACAGCCATGTGCCCGCCGTCGGCGGTGGCGTACACGTCGTAGAACGGTGCGCCGCCGTCGAGCAGGTTGCGGCCCCGCTCGGGTCGCCAGGTGCCCTGCGCGAGCATCCCGGCGAACGGGGTGGTGAGGTGGGCCGCGCCGTCCACGATGGCGGCGTCGACGACCTGGCCCCGGCCGGTGGCGGCGGCGACGTGCAGCGCGGCCAGGATGCCGACGACCAGGTAGAGCGAGCCGCCGCCGAAGTCGCCGACCAGGTTGAGCGGGATCTGCGGCGGCCCGCCGGCGCGGCCGATCGGGTGCAGCGCCCCGGCTACGGCGATGTAGCCGATGTCGTGGCCGGCGGCGCGGGCCAGCGGCCCGTCCTGTCCCCAGCCGGTCATCCGCCCGTACACCAGGCCCGGGTTGCGGGCCAGCGCGGCCTGCGGTCCGACGCCGAGCCGTTCGGCCACGCCGGGGCGCCAGCCCTCGATCAGGATCGCGGCCCGGCCGGCCAGCGCGAGGACCACCTCGGCGCCGTCGGGGTGCTTGAGGTCCACCACGATCGAGCGTTTGCCCCGGTTGAGCAGGTTCCGCCCGGGGTCACCGGCCGGGAGCGCGCCGGGCTCCGGCCGGTCGACCCGGACCACGTCGGCGCCGAGGTCGGCCAGCAGCATGGCGGCGAACGGGCCGGGTCCGATCCCGGCCAGTTCCACGACCCGGACGCCGGCGAGCGGGCCGCTCACGCGCCGCCCCGTGGGGCGAAGCGGGGTGCGCGGCCCTGGGCCCGGCTGAGCAGGGCCTCGCCGAAGTCGGCGCCGGCCAGGGACTCGACCATGAGCCGGATCGCGTCGGTGGCGGCCTCGGCGGCGCCGGTCTCCGAGCCCGACCACACCTGCCGCCGGATCACCGCCATGGACGCCGGTGAGCAGTGCTCGGCCAGGGCCACGGCATAGGCTTGTGCCTCGGCCAGCACCTCGTCGCGCGGGAGCACGCGTTGCACAAGTCCGATCCGGAACGCCTCCACGGCGTCGACCTTGCGGCCGGACAGCAGCAGGTCCAGCGCGGCGCCGACGCCGATCAGCCGGGGCAGCAGCCAGGCGCTGCCGTACTCGGCGACGAGGCCGAGCCGGCTGAACGAGGTGGACAGGCGCGCCTCCGCCGCCATGAACCGCACGTCGGCGTAGAGCGCGTGGACCAGGCCGAGGCCGGCCGCGCCGCCGTTCATCGCGGCGACGATCGGGGTGCCGAGCGTCAGCGGCAGGTGCGGTGGGTGGCCGAACTCGCCGGCGAGCAGGTCGCGGTTGCGTTCGTCGAGCAGCGCGGCGAGCGCCTCCGGGTCGGCGCCGGAGCAGAACCAGTCACCGGAGCCGGTGACCACGACCGCCCGGACCTCCGGGTCGGCGTCCGCCGCCACCAGGGCCGCGTAGTAGTCGCGGAACATCTCCAGCGACATCGCGTTGCGCCGGTCGGGCCGGTCGAACCAGATGGTGCGGACGCCGTCGCTGGTGGCGGCCCGCAGTCCGGCGCCGGCCGGTTCGGACTCCGGCACGGTCGAGCTCATCGGCGCTCCTGTTCTGACATTTGACATTTGATACTCTGGGCTGGTGGCGGACCGCGGCAGGATCCAGAACGTCTCTCAGCCCCAGCTCTCCGAGACCGTGGCGAGCCTGCTGCGCGACCGGATCATGTCCGGCCAGCTGCGCCCCGGCGAACGCATCCGGCTCGAGGAGGTGGCCCAGGAGACCGGGCTGAGCATCACACCGGTACGCGAGGCGCTGCTGATGCTGCGCGCGGAGGACATGGTCGAGCTGCAACCGCGCCGCGGGCACGTGGTGGCGCCGCTGTCGCGGCAGGACATCATCGACGTGTTCAGCCTCCAGGGCCACATCGCCGGCGAGCTGGCCGCCCGGGTCGCCGTCAGCATCACCCCGGAGCAGCTCGACGACCTGCGGCAGCAGCACGAGCGGCTGCGCCGGGCCGCCCAGGCCCGGCAGGTCAGCCGGGTCGAACAGCTCGAATACGAGTTCCACCGCCGGATCAACCGGCTCGCCGACGCGCGCAAGCTGTCCTGGCTGCTGCGCACCGTGACCCGCTACACGCCGTCGCGGTTCTACGCCGCGGACGCGGAGTGGCGGGCCGGCATGGTCGCCGATCACGAGGCGCTGCTCGACGCGCTCGCGGCGGGCGACCCGGAGGCGGTCCGGCCGGTCATGGCCCGGCACTTCACCGACGGCGCGGAGCGGCTGGTCAAGCACCTGGACGGCCTGGGCGTGTGGAACGAGTGAGTCACCGGCGGCCATGACGCCACGCGAACATCGCCAGCGAGCGCTTCATCGCGGCGGCGGACGGCTGAAGCGTCATCACCTCGATCAGCGGCCGGAACCGCTGCCACGTCACCGATCGCGCCCGGGCGAACTCGCGCAGGCCGTCCGCGCCGTGGACCCGCCCGAACCCCGAGTCGCCCACGCCGCCGAAGGGCAGTGACGGCACGCCCGCGTACCCCAGCACCGAGTTGACCGACACCGCGCCGGCCCGCAGCCGCCCGGCGAGCGCCAGGCCACGACGGCGGTCGCGGGTGAAGATCGAGCCGGAGAGGCCGTAGCTGGTCGCGTTCGTGCGGCGGACCGCCTCGTCCGCGTCGGCCACCGGGTTGACCACGAGCACCGGGCCGAACGTCTCCTCGGTGACGGCGGTGCTGTCCTCGGGCACGTCGGTCAGCACGACCGGCTCCACGAACGGGGGCCGGACCGAAGCCGCGTCACCGACAACCGCCCGGCCGCCCCGGTCGAGCGCGTCGGTGACGTGGCGCCGCACGACCTCGGGCTGGGTGGGCGTGGTCATCGGCCCGTACGGCGCGTCCGGCTCGGCACCCGGCCGGACCTGCCGCGCCAGTTCGGTGAGCGTGGCCAGGAACGGCTCGTAGACGGACCGTTCGACGTAGACGCGCTCGACGCCGGCACACGTCTGCCCGGCGTTGCCGAGTCCGCCGAAGACCGCCGCCTGCGCTGCCGCGTCGAGGTCGGCGTCGGCGGTGACGATCAGCGCGTCCTTGCCGCCGCCCTCGATCACCACCGGCGTCAGGCTCTCGGCGCAGGCGGCCATGACGGCGCGCCCGGTCGCTGCCGACCCGGTGAACGCGATCTTGTCGACCGAGGCGCGGCACAGCGCGGCGCCGGTCGTGCCGTCGCCGGTGACCACCTGGAGGACCGGGTGGTCGGGAAGCAGCTCGTGCCAGCGCTCGGCCAGCCACACCCCGACGCCCGGGGTGAACTCGCTGGGCTTGAACACCACCGCGTTGCCGGCGGCGAGCGCGTGCGACACCGCACCCATCGGCGTGTAGACGGGGTAGTTCCACGGCCCGATCACGCCGACCACGCCGTACGGCACGTACTCGACGGAGGCGGCCTGGTTGAACGCGAGCAGGCCGGAGGAGACCGACCGCCGCCTGAGCACCCGTGCGGCGTGCCGGGCCGCCCAGTCCAGGTGCTCGACGGCGAGCATCACCTCGAGTTGAGCCCCGGCGAGGCTCTTGCCGGTCTCGCTCCGGACGATGCCGGCCAGCTCCTCGATGCCACCGGCGACCGCCGCCTTGTACGCCAGCAGGTGCCGGCGGCGCTGCCTGGCGTCCAGACCGGCCCACCAGCCGGCCGCCTCGCGGGCCCGCGTCACGGCGGCGCGTACGGCGGCGTCGTCGGCGATGTCGTAGTCGGCGCGGTGCTCACCTGTCACCGGGTCGACGACGCGCAGCCGGCGGGGGTGCTCAACGAGGGACGTCATCGGCGGCCTCCTGACATTTGATATTCGATAGTTTAGCCTTGCTGTCAATCCCTCACGATGCGCTGGAGGTACCGCGGTGGAGTGGAGCGACGAGCAACTGTCACTTGTCGAGGCGGTGCGGGACTTCTGCCGCCGCGAGGTCGGCACCCGCGAGCAACGGCACCGTCTCACCGACGGCGGGCGGGAACCGCACAGCCCGGAGCTGTACCGGAAGATGGCCGAACTCGGCTGGCTCGGCCTGTCGCTGCCGGAGGAGTTCGACGGCGGCGGCGCCGGCATGACCGAGCTGTGCCTGTTCCTGGAGGAGACCAGCCGGGCGATGGCGCCCATCGGCGGGTTCACCACCTCGATCATCGTCGCCGCCACCTACCAGCGGTTCGGCACGCCGGAGCAGAAGAAGCTGATCCTCAGCGGCGTGGCCCGCGGCGTGGTCGAGGCGGTCGCGATGTCCGAGCCCGAGGCCGGCTCCGACGTGGCGAACCTGAGCTGCCGGGCCGAGCGGCGCGGCGACGGGTGGGTGGTCAACGGGCAGAAGACGTGGTGCTCCAACGCCCACCTGGCCGAGCACATCCTGCTCGTCGCGCGCACCTCGGGCCGGGCCGGCGACCACCAGGGCCTGACCATGTTCCTGGTCCCGGCCGGCGCGCCCGGCCTGACCGTGTCCGGCATCGACACCATGGGCGGCCGCGAGGTCAACGACCTCTACTTCACCGACTGCGTGCTCCCCGCCGACGCGGTGGTCGGCCGGGTCGACCACGGCTGGCGGCAGCTGATGGCCGGGCTCAACATGGAACGGCTGATCCTCGCCAGCGTGGTGCTCGGCATCGCCCGGCGCGCGTTCGACGACGTGGTGGCGTACGTGAAGGACCGCCGCCAGTTCCGCCGGCCGATCGGATCGTTCCAGGTGATCCGGCACCGCCTGGCCGACCTGGCCACCGAGATCGAGTGCGCCCGGCTGCTCGTCTACGACACCGCCGCGAAGGTCGACAAGGCACCGGACACGGTGCTGCCCCGGGAGAGTTCGATGGCGAAGCTCAAGGCCACCGAGACGGCCCGGCGCGTCGCGCTGGACGCGATGCAGATGATGGGCGGCTACGGCTACACCACCGAGTTCGACATGGAGCGTCTGGTCCGCTCGGCGATCGTGTCCACCGTGTACGGCGGCGCCAGCGAGATCCAGCGCGAGATCATCGCCAAGACGTACGGCCTGTCCGAGCAGATGTCCTGACCCACCCGGCCCTTCGGTCGATCGGAGGCACCGTGCACCTGTCCGACCGCCAGCGCGCCGCCCTGGCGAGCATCTGCGACACGTTCGCGCCGGGTGACGGCGCCGGGATCCCGTCGGCCAGCCGGCTCGGCGCGACCGAGGTGATGGCCGCACTCGTCCTGCACAATCCGCGCGCCGCCGAGGTCCGGCAGTTCCTGCGGCTGCTGGACCGGTGGGACTCCCCCGCCACCCAGTTCGTCCTCGGCGGTTCCGCGCGGCCGTTCTCCCGGCAGTCGCAGGAGCGCCGGGAGAAGACGCTGCTCGCGCTGGCCCACTCGCGGATCACCGCCAAACGGGCGCTGTTCCAGGCGCTCAAGGGCGCCGCCACCCTCTCCTACTACCTGACGCCGGGGCCGGCCGGGCACTCGCCCGTGTGGGACGCCATCGGCTACCCCGGACCGCTCGGGGTCCGGCCCGACGCGCCCGCGCCGCCGCTGGCCCCGGTCCACCCGTCCGCGCCGACCACGCTGGACTGCGACGTCGTCGTCGTCGGATCCGGCGCCGGCGGCGGCACTGCCGCCGCGGTCCTCGCCGGGCACGGCCTGGACGTGGTCGTCGTCGAGAAGGGCGGCTACTACGACGACCGGGACTTCGACGGCGGGGAGCTGTCCGGACTGTCCCGGCTCTACGCCCCGGGCCCCGCCGCCACCGCCGAGGGCCAGCTCAGCCTCCTCCAGGGGCAGTGCCTCGGCGGGGGCACAGTGGTGAACTACACCACGTCGTTCCCCACCCCGGCCCGGGTACGCGAGGAGTGGGCCGCGCTCGGCGTGCCGCAGTTCGCCACCGACGAGTACGACAGCTGCCTCGACGCGGTGTGGTCGAGGCTGGGCGTCAACCGCGAGCACGGCCGGATCTCCTCCCGGGACGCGCTGATGGAGCGCGGACTGAACCGCCTGGGCTGGCACGTCGACGAGATGCCCCGCAACGTCGACGGCTGCGACACCGGTGTCGAGTGCGGGCGCTGCGGCCTGGGCTGCCGGATCGGCGCCAAACGGTCCGCGACGAAGACCTGGCTGGCCGACGCGGAGCGCGCCGGTACGCGGCTCGTCGTCGGCGTCGACGTGCGGACCGTCACCGTCGAAGCGGGCCGGGCGACGGGCGTGACCGGCCATACCGCGAACGGCCACCCGGTCGCCGTACGCGCCCGCGCCGTGGTGGTCGCGGCCGGCAGCGTGCAGACACCCGCCCTGCTCCGCCGCTCCGGGCTCACCAACCCGAACATCGGCCGGCACCTGCACCTGCATCCGGCGACCGGCGTGTGGGGCGTGTTCGCCGAGGAGGTGCGGCCGTGGGAGGGCGGGATGCAGACCCGGTACTCCACCGAACACGCCGATCTCGACGGCCGCGGCTACGGCGTCATCTACGAGACCGCCGCCACCAACCCGGCCACCGCTGTGTCGTTCATGAGCTGGACGGGCGGACGGGCGCATCTGGACCGGATGCGCGCGCTGCCGCACCTCGGCGGGGTCGGCGTGATCACCCGCGACCGCGACAGCGGTGAGGTCCGGGTCGGCCGCGACGGCGAGCCGGTGGTGCACTACCGCCTTTCCCCGTACGACGCGGCCCATCTGCGAGCAGGGATCGCCGGCGCGGCCCGGATCGTCGAGGCGGCCGGAGCGCTGCGGCTCTGGTCCGGACACCAGCGCGGCCCGGTCTGGGAACGCGGCACGGGTTCCATCGACGAGTTCGTCCGGCACGTCGAGACGCTGGGGACCGCGCCCGGGCAGGTCGCCATGGCCGCCCTGCACATCATGGGCGCGGCCCGGATGGGCGGCAGCGCGGCGACGTCGGTGGCCCGGCCGGACGGCGCGACGTGGGAGGTCCCCAACCTGGTCCTCGCCGACGCGTCGACCTTCCCGGGGTCGCTGGGCGTCAACCCGATGATCTCCGTGGAGGCCATCGCGTACATGAACGCCCAGCGACTCGCCGCCGCGCTCTGACCGCCGCTACTCGAACCGTTCGCCCCGCTCGGCCATCGCCGTCAGCAGCGGCGGCGGGTCGAACCGCTCGCCGTAGCGCTCTGCGAGCACCCGGGCGCGGGCCACGAAGCCCGGCAGCCCGCCGTCGTACTGGTTGACGTACTGCAGGACGCCGCCGGTCCAGCTCGGATAGCCGATCCCCAGGATCGAGCCGACGTTGGCGTCGGCCACCGAGGTCAGCACGCCCTCGTCCAGGCACCGCACCGACTCGATCGCCTCGATGAAGAGCATCCGCTCCTTGAGGTCCTCGAAGGGCGTGTCCAGGTTCGTGCCGCCGAACTGCTCCCGCAGCCCCGGCCAGAGCCCGGCCCGCTTCCCGTCGCGGTAGTCGTAGAAGCCGGCACCGCCGGAGCGTCCGGTCCGGCCGCACTCGTCGATCATCCGGTCGATCACCGCGTCGGCGGCGTGCGGCTGCCAGGTGCCCCCGGCGGCCACTGTCGCGGCGGCCGTCTCCTGGCGGATCTTCCGGGGCAGGGTGAGGGTCAGCTCGTCCATCAGCGCGAGGACCGGCGCGGGATAGCCGGCCTGGCTGCTGGCCTGCTCGATGGTGGCCGCCGGGATGCCCTCGGCCAGCATCGCCACGCCCTCGTTGGTGAACGTGCCGATGACCCGGCTGGTGAAGAAGCCCCGGCTGTCGTTGACCACGATCGGCGTCTTGCGCAACTGGCGGACGACGCCCAGCGCGCGGCCCAGCGTGGCCTCGTCGGTCCGCTCCCCGCGGATCACCTCGACCAGCGGCATCTTGTCCACCGGGGAGAAGAAGTGCAGCCCGACGAACTCCTCCGGCCGGCTGACGCCCTCGGCCAGCAGCGTGATGGGCAGCGTGGAGGTGTTGGAGGCGATGAGCGCGTCCGGCGCGACCTGCTCGATCTCGGCGTACACCTTGTGCTTGAGCGCCGGATCCTCGAAGACCGCCTCGATGGCGAGGTCGACGCCGGCCAGGTCGGCGAGGTCGCCGGTGGCGTGGATGCGGCCCAGGATCTCGTCCCGCTTCTCCGGCGTGGACCGGCCCCGCGCGACCGCCTTGTCGAGCAGGCCCGCCGAGTACGCCTTGCCGCGCGCCGCACCCTCGGCGGTGACGTCCTTGAGCACCACCCGCATCCCGGCGCGGGCGCAGACGTACGCGATGGCTGCGCCCATCATGCCCGCGCCGACGACGGCGACGCTGCGTACCGGCTCGTGGTCGCCACCGGCGGTGCGGGACCGGGCGGTCTGGAGGTCGAAGAAGAGCGCCTTGATCATGTTCTTGGCGACCTGGCCGGTCGCCAGCTCGGTGAAGTACCGCCCCTCGATGACGAACGCGGTGTCCAGGTCCACCTGGGCGCCCTCGACGGCGGCGGCGAGGATGTTGCGGGGCGCCGGGTAGGGCGCGCCCTTGAGCTGCTTGCGCAGCAGCGCGGGCATGGCCGGCAACTGCACCGCGAGGCCGGGGCTGGACGGGGTGCCGCCGGGCATCCGGTAGTCCTTGCGGTCGTACGGCTGGGTCGCGTCCGGGTGGGCGGCGATCCACTCACGGGCGGCGGCCATCAGGGCGTCCCGGTCGGCGGCCAACTCGTCGACCAGCCCGTGCGCGAGCGCGTCCTGCGGCCGGCGGCGCTGGCCGCGCAGCAGCCAGTCGGTCAGCGCGGCGGTGACGCCGAGCAGCCGGACGGTACGCACCACGCCGCCGCAGCCGGGCAGCAGGCCGAGCGTGACCTCGGGAAAGCCGATCTCGATGGCCGGGTCGTCGAGCACGACGCGGTGGTGGCAGCCCAGGGCCAGTTCCAGTCCGCCGCCGAGGGCCGATCCGTTGACGGCGGCGACGACCGGGCGGCCGAGCGTCTCCAGCCGGCGTACGGCCTGCTTGAGCGCGGCCGCGTCGGCCGCTGACGCCTCGGCGTCGGCGGGCGTGAGCCGCACCAGGGTCTCCAGGTCGCCGCCGGCGAAGAACGTCTTCTTGGCCGAGGTGACGATCACGCCGGTGATCCGGTCACGCTCGGCTTCGAGCCGGTCCACGGTGGCCGCCAGGCTCGCGCCGAACTCCGCGTTCATCACGTTCGCCGAACGGCCGGGGTGGTCGAGGGTGAGCAGCACGATGCCGTCGTCGCCGTGCTCCCACCGGATGGTGTTTGCCATTCGTGCTCCTCAGATTCGTTCGATCACGGTCGCGATGCCCATGCCGCCGCCCGCGCAGAGCGTGGCCAGGCCGTAGCGGCCGCCGCGTCGTTCCAGTTCGTCGACGAGCGTGCCGAGGATCATGGCGCCGGTCGCGCCGAGCGGGTGGCCCATCGCGATCGCCCCGCCGTTGGCGTTGACGATGTCCGGGTTCAGGCCGAGGTCGGCGACGAACCGCAGGACCACCGCGGCGAACGCCTCGTTGATCTCCACCAGGTCGAGGTCGTCGACGCCGAGACCGGCCTTCGCGAGCGCCTTACGGGCGGCCGGGGCCGGGCCGGTGAGCATGATGGTGGGGTCGGCGCCGCTGAGCGCTGTGGCCACGACGCGGGCGCGCGGGGTGAGACCGGCGGCGGCGCCTGCCGCCTCGCTGCCGATCGCGACGAGCGCGGCGCCGTCCACGATGCCGGAGGAGTTGCCCGCCGTGTGGACGTGCTCGATGCGCTCGACCCAGTGGTACTTCTGCAACGCGACCGCGTCGAAGCCCGCCTTCTCACCGATCTCGGCGAACGAGGGGCGCAGCGCGCCGAGGCTCTCCGCCGTCGAGTCGGCCCGGATGTGCTCGTCCCGGTCCAGCACGGTCAGCCCGTTGCGGTCGCGGACCGGCACCACGGACCGGGCGAAGTAGCCGTTGGCCCACGCCTTCGCGGCCCGCGCCTGCGACTGGAGCGCGTACGCGTCGACCGTCTCCCGATCGAAGCCGGCGATGGTGGCGATGAGGTCGGCGCTGATGCCCTGCGGCACGAACCCGGTGGTGAAGTTGACCTCCGGGTCGAGCGCCCAGGCCCCGCCGTCGGAGCCCATCGGCACCCGGGACATCGACTCGACGCCACCGGCGAGGACGAGATCCTCCCAGCCGGAGCGCACCTTCTGCGCGGCGATGTTCACCGCCTCCAGCCCGGAGGCGCAGAAGCGGTTGAGCTGGACCCCGGCCACCGTGTCGGGCAGGCCGGCGGCGACGGCGGCGGTCCGGGCGATGTCGGCGCCCTGGTCGCCGAGCGGGGACACCACCCCGAGCACGATGTCGTCGATCAGCGCCGGATCGAGGCCGGGCATCCGCCGCAGGGTCTCCTCGATCAGGCCGGTGATCAGCGAAACAGGCTTCACCCCGTACAGCGATCCGGTCGGCTTGCCCCGCCCGCGCGGCGTGCGCAACGCGTCGTAGATGAACGCATCGGTCGTCATGCCAAGCTCCTCATTGCTCACCCGCATGCGAATTTCGCCTAACTTTTCTTGAGCCTGCCGCCGCTTGTCAAGACGCGTTCCGCGCTGTCCGGCTCCGACCCCGCCGGGGAAACGGCCGAGGGGCGTCACCGGATGCACGCGAGGGGGCGCTAACGTGTAGCTGTGCGACAAGCAGCCAGCGACACCGCCCCGGCACCGGTCAGACGGCCCAAGGACCGCAAGGCCCGGATCGCGCTCGCCGGGGCCGAGTTGTTCTGCGAGCGGGGCTACCACGGCGTCTCGGTGGACGAGATCGCCGCCGCCGTCGGCATCAGCGGGCCGGCCGTCTACCGGCACTTCCCGAACAAGTACGCGATCCTGGTGCACGCCACCCGGGAGGTCGTCGGCGCCCTGCTCGCCGCGACCGGACAGCCGGCGGCGAGTAACGCCGACGAGCTGCTCGACGAACTGCTGCGCGCGCTCGCCGAGGTCGCGGTGAGCAGGCGGCGGGTGGCCGGGCTGTACCAGTGGGAGGGCCGCTACCTGACGCCCGAGCACCGGCAGGAGTTCGCCGTCTCGATGGCCACGCTCGTCGGCCGCGTCGCCGCGCCGCTGCGCGAGTTGCGTCCCGAGCTGACCACCGCGCAGGCCGACCTGCTGGTGAATGCGGCGCTGAGCGCGTTCGGCAGCGTGACCACGTACCGGGCCGCGGCCACCGGCGCCGACACCGAGCACCTGCTCACCCGGGTCGCCTGGACGCTGCTGCGGACCGACGCGCCGACGGTGCCGCTCCGGCGGCGTACCGCGCCGCAGGACATGCCCGCCACCGGGCCGGTGCGTCCGGCGTCGCGGCGCGAACTGCTGCTCATCGAGGCGATGCGCCTGTTCCACAGGCACGGCTACCACGCAGTCGCGGTCGAGGACATCGGCCGCGCCGCGGGCATGCAGGCGTCCAGCGTGTACCGCTACTTCCCCGGCAAGGCCGACCTGCTCGCGGCCGCCTACTACCGGGCCACCGACCGGCTCACCGGGGCCACCACCGCGGCGATCGCCGAGGCGAGCGACCCGGCCGACGCGCTGCACCGGGTGGTGCGCGCCTACGTCGACTTCGCGTTCGGCCAGAGCGACCTGGTCGCGGTGTACCTGGCGGAGAACAACAACCTGCCGGACCGGGACCGCCACCAGTTGCGCGGCGCGCAGCGGCTGCACGTCGAGGAGTGGGTGGGCCTGGTCCGGGCGGTACGACCGGACCTGCCGGCCGCCGACGCCCGCGTGCTCGTCCACGCCGCGCTGAACGTCGTCACCGACGTCGGGCGGCTCGGCCGCTTCGACCGCACCGCCGGCTACGACGATCAGACCGCCCGGCTCACGCTCGCCGTCCTGCACGCCTGACCGGCGTCACCGCGAGCGCGCGGGCGGCGTGAGGCGCTGTGGTTGACTGACACCCATGGTCCCGTGCCCGTCCGCGTCCGCCCGGACGATCCGGTGACCACCGGGCCGGCCGCGGCCACCCGGCCCCGCAACCGCAGACAGGTCATCGTCGAGTCGGCCGGGCAGGTGTTCAGCGAGCGCGGCTACCACGGCGCGTCCATGGAGGAGATCGCCGCGGCGGTCGGGATCAGCGCGCCCGCGCTGTACCGCCACTTCCCGAACAAGTACGCGTTGTTCGCCGAGTGCGCCAACGTCATGGTGGACAACCTGGTCGGGGCCATCGACGAGTGGCCGCCGGACGCGGCGCTGGCCGACGTGCTGCTGGCCCTCACCCGGGTCACCGTCGCGCACCGCGCCTCCGGCGGCCTCTACCGGTGGGAGGCCCGCTACCTCGGCCGCGCGGACCGCCACCTGCTCCGCGCGAAGTTCGGCCACGTCGTGGGCCGGGTGACCGAGATGGTACGGCGGGAGTACCCGCTGCCCGACGAGCGCCTGCGGGCGGTGGCCGCGCTCGGTGTGATCGGTTCGGTCACCATGCACCACACCTCGATCGCCCAGCGCCGGATCGAGGATCTGGTGCTGCGGTCCGCGATGCGGGTGGTGGCCACCGATCCGGCCACCGCTGCCGGGACGGCGCGGCTGGTCGAGCTGCCCGCCCAGCCGGTGCCCCGGACGCGGCGTGCGGAGATCCTGGCCGCGGCCGTACCGCTGTTCGCCCGGGACGGGTTCGCCACAGTCACCAACGCGCAGATCGCCCAGGCGGTGGGGCTCGCACCGTCCGCGATCTACCGCCACTATCCCGGCAAGGTGGACATCCTCGTGGCCGCCTGCCTCCAGGCGGCGGAACTGCTCGCCCAGGCGGTGGACCGCAGCCTCCAGCGGGCGGCCGACCCACGGCAGGCGGTGGTCGCGCTGGCGGCGGCGTACGTGGCCTACTGCTTCGAGCACAACACCCTCAACAGCGTCGCCGAGGCGGAGGTGGCCGGCCTGCCGGACGACGTACGGCGTCCCCTCATCCTCGCCCAGCGGGAGCACATCGCGGTCTGGGAGCAGCAGTTGCGCGCGGTCCGGCCGGACCTGGACCGGCGGCAGGCCCGGCTGCTCGTGCACGCCGGGTTCGGCGTGGCGGTGGAGGCCGGGCGCGCCCTGCGCTGGCAGGACTCGCCCGGCCACCGGGACGCGGTCACCGCGCTGGTCACCGGCGCCCTGACGCTCTGAACCGGCACGGACTCAGGTGCCCGGCCGGTTCATGACCGGAATCGTGATCGGGGTGTGCGACGCGGACGAGCCGTTGTTGAGGAACAGCATCGCCAGCCCGCGGATGAACCTGTCGAACAGGCCGAACGTCTCCGGCATGAGCGGCGAGAGCCCTTCGCGGAACATCACGTACGTCGGCCAGCCGGCCTCGATCACGCCCCGGGAGATGTAGTCGCGGGGCAGCCGCAGCCAGTCGCCGATCCGGTCGGTGAGCACGTAGCGCGCGAACTCCCGCTGGAACCCCCGGGTGACGCCCAGGTCCACCGAGGACGTCAGGTTCAGCAGGATGTCGGCCAGATCGATGCCCTCGGGTGTCGGCGCGAGCAGCGGGGACAGCGCGTACCGGGACTGCTCCTCGGCGGCGGCCCAGCTGTTCGGGATGAACTCGTCGCGCACGCCGAGCAGGTGCAGCGCGACCTGCCACATGTGCAGGTAGGCCTCCTCCTCCGCGGCCGACATCCGCAGTCCCCAGCGACGCCAGTCGAGCAGCTTGCGGTGCACGTACGTGCCGAGGCTGTGGAAGGTGATGAGGATGTCGCCGTTGCTGATCGGGATCGGGTGGTCGGTGACGCCGCGCCACGGCGCGGACTGCGGCAGCAGGTGCCGCACGGCAGCGTGGGTGAGGCGCGTCTTGTGCGAGGTGACCACGAAGCTGCCGGTGGCCTTGAACGCGTCGGGGGCGCTCAGGTCGTACCCGTAGGTGAAGGTCTTCGCGGCGCGCGACTTCATGTCCGCGCCGCCCTCGGACCAGTAGACGTTGCGGGCCTCGCGCGGGATCACCGTGCTCATGATCCCGCTGCCCAGGCCGTAGAGCAGGAACAGGTACATGCTCATGCGCTTGTTGAACTGGGCGGCGCGGTCCAGCTTGGCCTGGTCGGCCCAGGACGGCAGCGTGTTGACCCGCCGCAGGTAGGTGGTGAGCGCCGGGGGCAGGCCGACGGGCAGCGCGTCGCCGTTGCGGATCCAGGACGCGAACGCGGTGTTCACCGCCGGGATCTGACCGGCGTCCAGCATCGAGGCGACGAGCGGGTCGGTGTCGTCGTCCCAGACGTCCCACGGGTCGGTGACCGTGTCGGTCCCGGCGATCGAGCCGGACGACGACCACGCCCACGCCTTCGGGGCGTCCGCCACCGCTACCAGTCCCAGCGCGGCGCCGAGCGTCAGGACGCTTCGTCTACTGAGATTCTCCATTAGCACCACTTCCCGGTTCGACCGGACATCGCCCTGAACACCGGCCCGTGAGGTGCGCACAAGCAGGTTTCGAGTTATCCGGGGATGTGATTTTCTATTAACATAGAGGAGCTTGACTGCATCGGCAAGGGTGGACGGTGGGGGTGGTGGCGATGGCTCGTGAGGGGCGGTACCGCTGGTTGCGCCGGATCGAGACGCTCGATCCGGTCCGCGACCACCACGAGATCTACCGGCTCTCCGCCGGCTACGAGTTCCCCTTCGACTACCAGCGGGCACTGGAGCTGGCGCTGCTGCGCACGTTCTGCGTGCCGAGCATCTCCGTGCTGCTCGACGCGACCGGCGAGTTCCGGCTGCGGGCGCAGCAGCGCTACGACGACACCGCGCTGCTGATGGCCGAGCTGCTGGAGCACGGGTACGACTCGCCGCGCGGCCGGGAGGCGCTGCGGGTGGTCAACCGGGCGCACGGCCGGTACGCGATCTCGAACGACGACATGCGGTACGTGCTGTCGACGTTCGTCTACGAGCCGATCGACTGGCTGGACCGGTACGGCTGGCGCCCGCTGCACGAGCACGAGCGGCTGGCCGCGTTCCACTACTACCGCGCGGTCGGCGCGCGCATGGGCATCCGAGACGTCCCGGCGGACTTCGACGCGTTCCGGGCGTTCAAGGACGCGTACGAGCGGGACACGTTCCGCCGTACGCCGAGCAACGAGCGGGTCGCGGCGTACACGCTGGACCTGTTCGCGTCCTGGTACCCGGCGCCGCTGCGCCCGGCCGCGCGGCTAGCGGTGCGCGCGCTGCTGCCGCCCGAGATGCGGGCCGCCTTCGGGCTGCCGGCCGCGCCGCGACCGCTGACCGCGCTGGTCGGCGGCGCGCTGCGCGCCCGGGCCGCCGTGGTGCGGCTGCTGCCCGCGCGGACCGTGAGCCGGCTGACCCGCGCGCCGCGCAACCGCACCTATCCCGGCTACCCGCGGGGGTACCGGCCCGCCGACCTCGGCGCGCCGCCACCCCCGCCCGGCATCGACCCGGCGCTACTCCGTGACGGGCTCCGCCACCGCGTCGCCCGGCCGGTAGAGGGCGTCGATCCGGTCGCCGTACCTGTCGACGATGACCCGGCGCCGTAGCTTCAGCGTCGGGGTCAGCTCGCCCGACTCCGGCGTCCACGCCGACGGCAGCACCTGGAACGTCTTGACCTGCTCCGGCCGGGCGAGGCGCGCGTTCGCCGCGTCCACGGCGGCCTGGATCTCGGCCAGCAGCACCGGGTCCGAGGCCAGCGTGGGCAGCTGCGGGTCGCTGACGCCGTGCGTGCGCGCCCACTGCGGCGCCACCTCCTCGTCCAGCACGATCAGCGCCGTGACGTACGGCCGCCGGTCGCCGATCGCGACCGCCTGACCGATGAGCGGGTGCGCCCGCAGCAGGTTCTCGATCTGCGCCGGCGAGATGTTCTTCCCGCTGGACGTGATGATGAGTTCCTTCTTGCGGTCGGTGATGGTGAGGAAGCCGTCGTCGTCGAGCGTCCCGACGTCGCCGGTGGCCAGCCAGCCGTCCGCGTCGACGACCGGCTCGACGCCGCCGTCCTCGCGCAGGTAGCCGGAGCACACCAGCGGACCCCGGACGAGGACCTCGCCGTCGTCGGCGAGGCGTACCTCCATGCCCACGTTCGGGCGGCCGACCGTCCCGGTGCGGAAGCGGTCGGGGGTGTTGAGGGTGGCGGTGCCGGTGGTCTCGGTCAGACCCCACACCTCCAGCACGTCGACGCCGAGCCCGGCGAGGAACCGCAGCACGTCCACCGGGATCGGGGCGGCGCCGCTGCCGGGCCAGGCCATGTTCTGCAGGCCGAGGGTGGCCTGCAACGGCCGCAGCACGGTGTCCCGGGCCTGCGCCACCCGGGCGGCCAGCTCGTCCGGCACCGGCTCTCCGGCCGCGCGCAGCTCGTACGCCTCCAGTGTGACAGCGCTCGCGGCGGCGACGGCGGCGCGGACCGCGGGCTCGGCGGTGGCCAGGTGGGCCTGGACGCCGGCGGCCATCTTCTCCCAGACCCGTGGCACCCCGAAGAACGAGGCGGGGCCGACGGTGCGCAGCGCCGCGACGAGCTGCGTGGCGTCGGGGCAGATGGTCACGTGCCCGGCGCGGTAGATCGGGTTGTAGATGCCGAGGAACCGTTCGGCGATGTGCGCGAGCGGCAGGTAGGCCACCGTCGGCGCGTGGTCGGGGACGGAAACCATCGCGTCCAGCGCCACCGCCTGGTGGATCACGTTGTGGTGGCTGAGCACGACGCCCTTCGGGTTACCAGTCGTGCCGGACGTGTAGAGCAGCGTCACCGGCTGCTCGGGCCGGATCGTGCGCCAGCGCCGCTCGAAGGCGTCCGGGTCCGCCTCGCGTGCGGCCCGGCCGAGGGTACGCACGCGCGACAGCGGCACCGCGTCGCCGGCCGGTTCGGCGGGCTCGTCCACCAGCACCACCCGCAGCAGGTCGGGCAGGTCGGCCAGGATCGGCCGCCAGCGCTCCAGCTCGGCCGGCCCTTCCAGCACGAGCACCTGGGCGGCGCTGTGCCGGGCCAGGTAGCGCATCTGCTCGGCGCTGAGCGTCGGGTAGATCGTGGACGGCACCGCGCCCAGGTGGACCGCCGCGAGGTCGACGAGCCAGTGCTCGGTGCGGCTGGACATCATGATCAGCATGTGCCGCCCGGCCTCCAGGCCGATCTCGGCCAGACCGGCGGACAGCTCGGCGACCTCGTCGCGCAGCGCGGCCCAGGTGCGGGTGTCGTCCCGGCCGAGCGTGGTCAGCGCGGGCCGGTCGGCGTACTCGGTGGCGTTGCGGTGCAGCAGCGCCGGGACGGTCAGGTCGGCGGCTTTCTTGGCGCAGTCCTCGGCGAGGACGTGGGCGGGGTCCATGGGCTACTCCTTCACACGCAACCGGGCCTGGTGGTGGCAGGGCTGGCCGCACCCCTCGCCGTGGTGCCCGCGCGGGTTCCGCAGCCGATGGCAGCACTGTAAACGAGGGTTAACTTCCTGGGAAGGAGTGGCCGTGATCTGGCGCGATATCGCGTCGTGACGGCAACCTGGCGACGAACGCCGACTAACCAAACGGCCCGCCGGTCACTGCGCGGTCCAGCCACCGTCCACGTGCAACACGCTGCCGGTGACGTAGCTCGCGGCGTCCGAGGCCAGGAACAGCACCGCGCCGACCACCTCCTCGGGACGGCCGAACCGGCCCATCGGGATACGGTCGCGCAGCCGCTTCGACCACTGCTCGTGGCCGCGCAACCCTTCGGTCATCGGGGTCTCCAGGTAGCCGGGCGCCACCGCGTTGACGCGTACGCCGACCGCCGCCCACTCCAGCGCCAGCGTGCGGGTGAGCTGCTCGACGCCGCCCTTGCTGGCGCTGTACGCGGCCAGGCGCGGGAAGCCGACCTGACCGTGCACGGAGGACATGTTGACGATGCTGCCCGCGCCCTGCTCGACCATGAGCGCGCCGGCCGCGCGGGCGCAGACGAACACCCCGGACAGGTTGGTGTCGATCACCTGCTGCCAGTCACCGAGGCTGAGCCGCTCGCTGCGGTGCAGCGCCGGGCTGATGCCGGCGTTGTTGACCAGGACGTCGAGCCGCCCCCACCGCCGCCGCGCCAGGGCCACCACGGCGTTCGCGGCCGACTCGTCGGCGACGTCACCGGCGACCACCTCCGCCGTGCCGCCGCCGGCCGTGATCCGGTCGCGCACCTCGTCCAGCGCGTCCGGCCGCCGGGACTGGAGGATCACCGACGCGCCGGCCCGGGCCAGCCCCTCGGCGACCGCCGCGCCGACGCCCTGACTGGCGCCCGTCACCCACGCCACCTTGCCCGACAGCATCCCCTCGACCAGCGCCACCGTGGACTCCCCTCATCGCAAACCATCGACAGTTGTCGTCATGAGCCTTGTGGACACCGTTACCACGTGCTCTCATGTGATACACGGGCGCAACATTCGTTTCACCGTATCAGCGGCCTCGACCCCGAGGAGTGAACGTGGAACCGGTAAGCAGGCGCAAGATGTTGAAGGCCGGTGGGGCACTGGGCGCGCTCGGCGCGCTCAGCGTCGCCGCTCCGGCACAGGCCCGGTCGGCGTGGACCTGGTCTCCGAAGGGATCAGTGGCCGGCGCCGGCGCGGGCGTGGACCCCCGCTGGGTGTGGGACGAGGAGGCCGACCCGCTCGTCGCCTCCCTCCTGGACCGGGGCGAGGCGCCACTGGTCAACCAACTGCTGCGGACGTGGACGAAGAACGGCCAGCCGCTGCCCTCCGGCCTCCCGGCGGACGTCCGCGCGTTCATCGAACGCGCACGCGTGCTGCCGTCCTGGGTGGACCAGGGCAAGCTGGCCACCGCCGTGCGCTTCAACGAGAAGCGCGGGCTCTACCTCGGCGTGCTCTACGGCCTGGCCAGCGGCATGATGAGCACAGTCATCCCCAAGGAGGCGCGCGCCGTCTACTACTCCAAGGGCGGCGCGGACATGAAGGACCGCATCTCCAAGACCGCCAAGCTCGGGTACGACATCGGCACCGCCAACGCGTACCAGCCCGACGGCTCGATGATCGTGACCGCCGTCAAGACCCGGCTCGCGCACGCCGGTGTGCGTCACCTCCTGCCGCAGTCGCCCGAGTGGGCCGACGTCGCGCCCGAGGACATCCCGATCAGCCAGCGGGACATGATGGTCACCTGGCACAGCCTGCCGACCACGGTCATGCGGAAACTGACCGACTGGCGGGTGCCGATCCCCGCCGCCGAGTCGACGGCCTTCCTGCACCTGTGGCAGGTGGCCGCGCACATGCTCGGCATCAGGGACGAGTACATCCCGGCCACGTGGAGCGAGGCGAACTCCCAGGCCGGCGAGGTCCTCGACCCGATCCTCGCGCCCACCCGCGAGGGCAACGCGCTCGCCGACATCCTGCTCGGCCTCGGCAAGGAGATCGACGCCGGGCTGCTCAGCAAGCCCATCCTCGGCTCGTTCACCCGGTTCATGCTCGGCAACCAGATCGCCAACTGGCTGGAGATCCCGCGCGACCTGCTCTGGGACACGCTGCTGCGGACGAGCTGGGGCCCGTTCATCGCGGTCCGGGAGGCGCTGCTGCCGTTCCCGCTCGCACCGGAGTGCTACTGGCTGTTCGACGAGTTCCTGCGCAAGCTCGCCCTGCTGTTCCTGTCCGAGGGGCAGTCCATCAACATCGAGATCCCGCTCGGCAACCGCGAGTTCTGACCACCGCGTCGCAGCCGGGGCACCTCCCGTCCCCGGCTGCGACGACGAGCGCCCGGGTGAGCACCATGACCGTGTCCCTCCCTCCGTTCCTGGGGTACGTGCTGGCCGCGCCGGTCCTGGTGGCCGCTGCCGAACTCACCGCCGCGTACCCGGCTGCCCGGACGCCGTCGCCGGACGTGGCCGGGCTGCTCGGACTCGGCGAGATCATGACGGCCACGGCCCTGCCCGGGGCGGCCCTGATCTCCGTCGAGGTCGCCCCGGACGGGACCGTGTCGTTCACGCTGCCGCCGGACCGGTACGACGGCGACACCTCGGCCGCCGAACTGATCGCCGACGGGCTCTCGGTGCCGCGCCGGCGCGTCCGTGTGCCACCGCCACGACCGGCAGCCGGCCGGACACGTGGCGCACCCCATCCGGCCGTCGGAACCCGTACCCCGCTCCGGGTCGCCGTGGCGGTGGCCCGGCGGCGGCTGCTGGAGGCCGCGTCGGCGACGCTCGGCACGCCCGTCGCCGGCCTGCAGCTCGCGGCCGGCGCCGTCACCGACCGCGCCGGCCGCCGCCTCGACATCGGCGCGCTGGCCGCCACCGCCGCCAGCACCAGCACAATCGCCGTGGCTGTCGACCTCACGCCACGGTGACCGGCGCCGCCGATTCAACGGCCCTCTGCCGGGTAGCAGTCCGATGGACGGCACCGGAGAGGGGACAGACAGGCATGAAGGCACTGACCTGGCACGGCAAGCGGGACGTCCGCGTGGAGGACGTCCCGGACCCCCGGATCGAGGAGCCGACCGACGCGATCGTCCGGATCACCTCGACCGCCATCTGCGGCTCCGACCTGCACCTGTACGAGGTGCTCGGGCCGTACCTGAAGCCCGGCGACATCCTCGGGCACGAGCCGATGGGCGTCGTCGAGGAGGTCGGGCCCGGCGTGACCCGGCTCAAGAAGGGCGACCGGGTGGTCGTCCCGTTCAACATCTCCTGCGGCTCGTGCTGGATGTGCGAGCGGCAGCTCTACGCGCAGTGCGAGACCACGCAGGTGACCAGCCAGGGCAAGGGCGCGTCCCTGTTCGGCTACACCTCGCTGTACGGCTCGATCCCCGGCGGCCAGGCCGAGTACCTGCGCGTGCCGCAGGCCCAGTTCGGCCCGATCACGATCCCGGACAGCGGCCCGGACGAGCGCTGGCTCTACCTCTCCGACATCCTGCCCACCGCCTGGCAGGCGGTGAAGTACGCGGACACCCCGCCCGGCGGCACGCTCGCCGTGTTCGGGCTCGGCCCGGTCGGGCAGTTCAGCGCCCGGATCGGCCGCCACCTCGGCGCCGGCCGGGTGATCGGGCTGGACCTGGTCCCCGAGCGGCTGGAGATGGCCCGCCGCCACGGCATCGAGGTGCTCGACGTCAGCCAGCTCGACGACGTACCCGGCGCGCTCATCGACCTGGTCGACGGACGCGGCCCGGACGCCGTGATCGACGCGGTCGGCATGGAGGCGCACGGCGCGCCGCTGGGCAAGATGGCCCAAACCGCCGCCGGGCTGCTGCCGGACAAGCTGGCCCAGGCGATGACCGACAAGGCCGGCGTGGACCGGCTCGTGGTGCTGCACGCCGCGCTCAAGGCCGTACGGCGTGGCGGCACCGTGTCGATCTCCGGCGTGTACGGCGGCGAGCAGGACCCGATGCCGCTGATGGAGATGTTCGACAGGGGCATCCAGCTGCGCATGGGCCAGTGCCACGTGCGGCGCTGGGTCGACGAGATCATCCCGCTGCTGGAGCGCGACGACGACCCGCTGGGCGTCGAGGACCTGCGGACCCACCGGCTGCCGCTGACCGACGCGCCGCGCGCGTACGAGATGTTCCAGAAGAAGGAGGACGGCTGCGTGAAGGTCGTGCTCGCGCCGTGACCCGGACGGTGGTCGTCACCGGCGCGACCAGCGGGATCGGCCGGGCGACCGCCAGGGAGCTGGCGGGCCGCGGGGACCGGCTGGTCCTCGCGGCCCGCTCCCCCGCCACGCTCGACGAGGTACGCGACGAGTGCCGGGCGGCGGGCGCGCGGGCGATCGCCGTACCGATGGACGTGACCGAGCCCGGCGCGGTGGCCGCGCTCGCCGACGCGGCGCGGGCCGAGTTCGGCCGCGTCGACGCCTGGGTGCACACCGCCGCGGTGATGTCCTACGGCCGCTTCGACGAGACCCCGGCCGAGGTGTTCGAGCAGGTGGTCCGCACCGACCTGCTGGCCGCCGCGGCGGTGGCCCGGGAGGCGCTGCGCCGTTTCCGGACCACCGGCGGCGGCACGCTCGTGCTCACCGGCTCGGTGCTCGGGCACATCACCGCGCCCTACATGAGCGGCTACGTGGCCGCCAAGTGGGGTCTGCAAGGGCTGGCCCGCACGCTCCAGCAGGAGGCGCGGGAGACACCCGGCGTCGCGATCTGCCTGGTCAACCCGGGCAGCGTCGACACGCCCGTCTACCGGCAGGCGGCCAACTACCTGGGCCGCGTCGGCCGGCCGCCGCCCCCGATCGCCTCGCCCGAACGGGTGGCGCGGGCCATCGTCCACTGCCTCGACCGGCCCCGCCGGGAGGTGTCGGTGGGCCGGCTCAACGTGGTCATGCGCTTCGGCTTCACAGTCCTGCCCGGCGTGTACGACGTGCTGGTCGGGCCGCTGATGCGCCTGGCCGGACTGACCCGGACGCCGGTCGCCGCGCACCAGGGCATCGTGTTCACGCCCAACCCGGCCGGTGAGGCGGTCCGGGGCGGATGGCTGCCCGACGTGTCCCAGGTGGTCCGGGCCGTGGGCGGACGCGCGTCGACCGTGGCGTCCGCGGTACGCCGCCGGCTGCCCTGACGTCCTGTGGGTGGCTGTCGTGCGGGCGGGCCGCCCCGTGGGCGGGCCGTCGCGCGGGCGGACCGGGACGAGGGTCGTTACCGTGTACGACGGGACACGGCGGAGGGACGAGCATGCGGGAACCAACGGGGCGGGAACCGGACCGGACGCGCGGCGGGCGGGTGTGGAAGCTCGCCGGGCTGGCCGCCGTCGCCGGGATGGCCTGGGCGGCGCGGGACGTACCGGCCCAGCTCGGCGGCCGGCTCACCGGCGCCCGGGCGGAACGGGCGGCCCGGTCACCGCGCTTCCGCGACGGCACGTTCCACAACCCGGCCGGCGCCAGCGCCACGATGGTCGCCGACCCGGGCCGCAACCTGCTCCGGGAGCTGGTCTTCGGCAAGCAGAAGCGGCGGCCGGGCAGCCCGGTGCCGCTGCTGCACCCCGGCGCCGCGCCGGCCGGCGACCAGGCCCGCGAGCTGAACGTCGTCTGGTACGGCCACGCCTCCACGCTCGTCGAGATCGAGGGGCACCGGGTGCTGCTCGACCCGGTGTGGAGCGACAGGTGCTCCCCGTCCGGGCTGGTCGGCCCGCGACGCATCCACGAGCCGCCGGTCCGCCTGACCGACCTGCCCCCGCTCGACGCGGTGCTGATCTCGCACGACCACTACGACCACCTCGACATGGAGACCGTCCGCACGCTGGCCGACCTCCAGTCCGCGCCGTTCGTGGTGCCGCTCGGCGTCGGCGCGCACCTGGCCCGCTGGGGCGTACCCGAGCACCGCATCGTCGAGCTGGACTGGTCGGAGAGCCACCGGGCCGGCGGGCTGACACTCACCGCGACCGCCGCGCAGCACTTCTCCGGGCGCGGACTGCGCCGCGACGGCACGCTCTGGAGTTCCTGGACGATCACCGGTACGCACCGGAAGGTCTTCTACACCGGCGACTCGGGCTACTTCGACGGGTACGCCGCGATCGGCGCCGACCACGGCCCGTTCGACGTGACGCTCATGCAGATCGGCGCGTACGACAGGGCGTGGCCGCACATCCACATGTTCCCGGAGGAGGCGGTCGCCGCCCACCTCGACGTGCGCGGCGGACTGCTGGTGCCGGTGCACTGGGGCACGTTCAACCTGGCCCTGCACGACTGGTCCGAGCCGGTGGACCGGCTCTGGGCCGAGGCGAAGGCGCGCGACGTACGGCTGGCCGTGCCGCGTCCCGGCGAGCGGGTCGTGGTGGACGAGCCGCCGGCGGTGGACGGGTGGTGGCAGTCGGTCGCCTGACGCGGCGCGGTCCCTGGGTGGCGCGGTCGCCTTCGTGCTCCGCGCCGGCTCAGAGCACGAAGGCGTCCGTCCACAGCGCGCCCGAGCGTCCCGACAACGCGTCGAGCATCGCCACCGCCTGACCGTCGGTGAGCTGCGCGACGAAGTCGATGATCGCCCGGCCCCGGGCCCGGCCGATCCGGTCCGGGGTACGCGGGTGCAGCTCCGCCTCGGCCAGCTCCACCAGGTCGTGCAGGCGGCGCGGCAGCCGGGACTCCTCGTCCGGGTCCAGCAGCCACTCCCACAGCGCCTCCACCAGCGTGCCCAGCAACCGGGCCTGGCCACGCTGGTGCAGGGCCAGGTCCGGGCGGGCCAGCACGAACCGGTGGTGCACGAACTTGAGCACCTGCACCTCGTGCCACTGCGCCTTCGCCAGCAGCACGTATCCGGAACGGACCCCCGGGTCCGGCGTCACCGCGATGGCGTCCACGAAGCGGGTCGACCAGCGGGCGGAGAACCGGGCCACGTACTGCTCCGCCTCGATCGAGCCGTCGAACGGCAGCGCCAGCAGCCCTTCCACCAGCTCCTCGCGGACGTGCTCGACGGCGGCGGCGAACGCCTCGTCGTCGGCGATCCAGCCGTCCTTGCGGTGCAGTTGTCGGCGCAGCCGCTCGATCGCGGCTCCCGGCCGCCGGCCCGCCCCCTCCAGCGCCGACGCCGTGATCGACCGCAGGTGCCCGCACTCGCGCTGCCAGGCCATCAGCTCGGCCGCCACGGCGCCCTGCTGGAGCACCCCGACGCGGTAGAAGTCCTCCACGTCGTGGATCGCGTACGCGATGTCGTCGGCCGTGTCCATCACCGACGCCTCGGGCGTCTGCTGCCAGTCCGGGATCCGCCCGGCGAACGGCTCCCGTGCCTGCCGCAGGTCGTCCAGCTCGGTGCGGTACGCGCCGAACTTCACCGAACCGCTCTCCGGGTCCTCCGGCGGCGCAGCCGCGCCCCGGGGCGCCGGGTCCAGGTGGCGCGGGTGCGGATCAGGATGGTCCAGCCGGGTCCACGGGTACTTCAGCATGGCCGCCCGGACCGCGGCGGTCAGGTCCAGCCCGGTGGTCGCCGCGCCGCGGATCTCGGTGCTGGTGACGATCCGGTACGACTGGGCGTTGCCCTCGAAGCCGTCGGGCAGCCCGAGGCGCTGCCGGGCCAGCCGGTCGAGCACCCGCTCCCCCAGGTGCCCGAACGGCGGGTGCCCGAGGTCGTGCGCGAGCGCGGCGGCCTCCACCACCTCCGGGTCGCAGCCGCCGAGCTTCTCCAGCAGGTCCCGGTGCGCCGGGTCGGCCGTCAGCCGCTCCGCGATCGCCCGGGCCACCTGGGCCACCTTCAGGCTGTGGGTGAGCCGGTTGTGCACCAGCAGCCCGGAACCACCAGGGCTGATCACCTGGGTCACGCCGCCCAGCCGGGCGAAGAACGGCGACCCGACGATCCGGTCCCGGTCGGCCCGGAACGGGCCGGCGGCCAGGTCGCCGAGCGCCCGGGCGCTGCCGCCGAACAGCCGCCGGGCCCGCGGATCCGCAGGTGCCTCCATGATCGCCACGCTAGCGCAGCCGGCGGCGGGGCGGGCAGGGTGTGCCTAGAGGCGCTCGACCACCGGCCCGGAGCACCGGTTGCGGGCGTCGAACACGTAGCGGGCGCGGCGGGAGACCATCTCGTAGTCGAAGACGTCGTGGTCGGTCGTGACGACCACCGCATCGGCCGCGTCGACCTCCTGCTCGGTCAGCGGCACGACGAGCACCCCACCCGGGATCTGGTGCGCCTCGGCGTACGGCTCGACGGCGCGGACGTCCGCGCCGAGGTCGCACAGCCGCCGGGCGACGTCCACCGCCGGCGAGTCCCGCATGTCTCCGGTGTTCTTCTTGTACGCCAGGCCGAGCATCAGCAGGCGCGCGCCGTTGACGGCACGGCCGGTGCGGTTCAGGCCGGTCATCACCCGCTGCGCCACGTGCTCGGGCATCTCGTGGTTGACGTCGTTGGCCAGCTCGATGAACCGGAACTGACGGCCGAGACGCCGCTTGACCTGCCAGGACAGGTAGCAGGGGTCGATCGGCAGGCAGTGTCCGCCGACACCGGGTCCGGGCCGGAACGGCATGAACCCGAACGGCTTCGTCTCCGCGGCGTCGATCGCCTGCCAGACGTCGATGCCCAGGTGGTGGGAGAGCACCGTGAGCTCGTTGATCAGGCCCAGGTTCACCTGACGGAAGGTGTTCTCGATCAGCTTGGTCAGCTCCGCGACCCGGGTGGAGGACACCGGAACGGTCCGCTCCACGATGCGGCGGTAGAAGCCGTCCACCCGTTCCAGCGCGGGCGCGTCAACGCCGGAGACCACCTTGGGCGTGTTCTCCAACCGCCAGGTCGGGTTGCCGGGGTCGATGCGTTCCGGGCTGTACCCGAGGTGGAAGTCGCCCGGCGCGTGCAGCCCGCTGGCCGTTTCGAGCAGCGGACGCAGCAGTTCCTCGGTGGTGCCTGGGTACGTCGTCGACTCCAACACCACGGTGCTTCCCGGCCGCACGTGCGGGCCGATACCCCGGCCGGCCTGCTCCACGTAGCTCAGGTCCGGCGTGCCGTCGCGCAGCGGGGTCGGCACCGTGATGACGCAGACGTCGAAGCCCTCGGCGTCTGCGTACTCGGTGCTCGGCAGGTAGCGGCCGCTGCCGAGCGCCCGCCCCAGCCGGTCGGCGGGGATGTCCTCCACGAAGGATTCACCGGAGGCGAGCCGCTTGACCCGGTCGGCGTCGACGTCCAGCCCGACCACGTCGAAGCCGGCCTCGACGGCCCGCATGGCCAGCGGGAGACCGACGTACCCCTGACCGATGACGACCACTTTCTCAGCGCTCACCCGGGCTCCAGACAACCGTAGGAAATCACCTGATTGGAGGCTAGAGGGGTTTCTGGGGCCGGAAGTCCGTTTTCGGGATATCGGCCCGGACCCGCCGTCCGGCCGGTGCGGCGCGTACGACGGCAACCGGCAGAATGCACGACGGAACCCACCCGAGAAGGCGGATCAGATCGTGACCCAGTCTGTGCACCAGCGGATCGCCGAGGAACTCGGCGTCGCCGAACGGCAGGTACGGGCGGCAGTCGAGCTGCTCGACGGCGGCGCCACAGTGCCGTTCATCGCCCGCTACCGCAAGGAGGCCACCGGCCTGCTCGACGACGCGCAGCTGCGCACGCTGGAGGAGCGGCTGCGCTACCTGCGTGAGCTGGACGAGCGGCGCGCGGCCGTGCTGGAGTCGATCCGGAGCCAGGGCAAGCTCGACGAGGCGCTGGAGGCGCAGATCCTCGCCGCCGACTCCAAGTCCCGCCTGGAGGACATCTACCTGCCCTACAAGCCGAAGCGGCGCACCCGCGCGCAGATCGCCCGCGAGGCCGGGCTGGAGCCGCTCGCGGACACGCTCCTGGCCGATCCGGCCCAGGACCCGAAGACGGTCGCCGCCGGGTTCGCCGACCCGGACAAGGGCGTCGCGGACGCCGCGGCCGCGCTGGACGGGGCGCGGGCCATCCTGATCGAGCGCTTCGCCGAGGACGCCGACCTGATCGGCACGCTACGCGAGCAGATGTGGTCGCGGGGCCGGCTGGTCTCCCGGGTACGCGACGGCCAGGAGACCGCCGGCGCGAAGTTCGCCGACTACTTCGACTTCGCCGAGCCGTACCCGAAGCTGCCCTCGCACCGCATCCTCGCCGTGTTCCGGGGCGAGAAGGAGGGCGTGCTGGACCTGACCATGGACCCGGAGGCCGAGGGCGACGCCGACGCGGCCACCGGGCCGAGCCGCTACGAGGCCGCCGTGGCCGGACGCTTCGGCATCAGCGACCAGGGGCGGCCCGCCGACCGGTGGCTGGCCGACACGGTGCGCTGGGCCTGGCGTACCCGGATCCTGATCCACCTGGGCGCGGACCTGCGGATGCGGCTGTGGCAGGCGGCGGAGGAGGAGGCCGTGCGGGTCTTCGCCACCAACCTGCGTGATCTGCTGCTGGCCGCGCCGGCCGGGGCACGGGTGACGATGGGCCTCGACCCGGGCCTGCGTACCGGCGTGAAGGTGGCGGTGGTCGACGCCACCGGCAAGGTGGTCGCCACCGACACCATCTACCCGCACGAGCCGCGCCGGCAGTGGGACGCGTCGCTGCACACGCTCGCCACGCTGGCCGCCGCGCACGGCGTCGAGCTGGTCGCGATCGGCAACGGCACCGCCAGCCGGGAGACCGACAAGCTGGCCGGCGACCTGATCAAGCAGCACCCGGAGCTGAAGCTCACCAAGGTGGTGGTCTCCGAGGCCGGCGCGTCGGTCTACTCCGCGTCCGCGTACGCCTCGCAGGAGCTGCCCGGTCTGGACGTCTCGCTGCGCGGCGCGGTGTCGATCGCCCGCCGTCTCCAGGACCCGCTGGCCGAGCTGGTGAAGATCGACCCGCGGTCGATCGGCGTCGGGCAGTACCAGCACGACCTGTCCGAGGTGAAGCTGTCCCGCTCGCTCGACGCGGTGGTCGAGGACTGCGTCAACGCCGTCGGCGTGGACGTCAACACCGCCTCCGCGCCGCTGCTCACCCGGGTGTCCGGCATCGGCGCCGGGCTGGCCGAGAACATCGTGCTGCACCGTGACGCCAACGGGCCGTTCCGCACCCGCGCGGAGCTGAAGAAGGTGCCCCGGCTCGGGCCGAAGGCGTTCGAGCAGTGCGCCGGCTTCCTGCGCATCCCCGGCGGCGACGACCCGCTGGACTCCTCCAGCGTGCACCCGGAGTCGTACCCGGTGGTGCGCCGCATCCTCTCCTCCACCGGGCAGGACCTGCGCGCGCTGATCGGCAGGTCGGCCATCCTGCGCGGCCTGCGCGCGACCGACTTCGTCGACGACACGTTCGGTCTGCCCACCGTCACCGACATCCTGGCCGAGCTGGAGAAGCCGGGCCGCGACCCGCGGCCGGAGTTCCGGACCGCGACGTTCGTCGAGGGCGTGGAGAAGATCAGCGACCTGACGCCCGGCATGGTGCTGGAGGGGGTGGTGACGAACGTGGCCGCGTTCGGCGCGTTCGTCGACGTGGGGGTGCACCAGGACGGACTGGTGCACGTCTCGGCCATGTCGCACACCTTCGTCAAGGACCCTCGCGACGTGGTGAAGTCCGGCGACGTGGTCAAGGTCCGGGTGCTCGACGTGGACGTACCGCGCAAGCGGATCTCGCTGACGCTGCGGCTGGACGACGAGGCGCCGGCCGGTGGCCGTCCCGCGGCCGGGGGGCCGGGCGGCGAGGAGCGCGGCGGCCGGCGCGGTGGCGGGCAGCGCGGCGACGGTGGCGGGCAGCGCGGCGACCGTGGCGGGCAGCGCGGCGACGCCGGCGCCCGGCGTGGCGGCCAGGGCGAACGGGGCGGCTCGCGCGGTGGTCAGTCGCCGCGGCAGGGACGAGGTGGCGGAGCGGCGGCGCCGGTGAACGACGCGATGGCGGAGGCGCTGCGCCGCGCCGGTCTGGCCTGACGGTCTGCGGCCGCCGGTCGGGCTGACGTCACGAACGAGTCAGCTCGACCGGTGCCCGCCCGACGACGGATCGGTCCGGGCGGACGCGGGGTCACGGTCGGCCCGCTGCCGGGGCACCGGCTGCCGGGACCGCCGCGCCACACGCCGCCACCAGGAGCGCTGGACCAGCAGCGTGAGCAGACCCGCCAGCACGATTGCGGCCAGGTTGACGACCAGCTGGAGCGCGGAACCGGCCGCCTCGTGCCAGACGCCGTACGCGGCGGCGACCGCCACGTTCGCGGCCGCCGGCACGGTGGTCACCGAGATCAGGACGCCGACCAGGGAGCCGGACTTCTTCGAGGTCAGCGACAGCATCCCGGCGATGCCGGCGAGCAGGCCGACCACCCACGACAGGGCGTCCGGGCGCCAGATGAAGTCCGTCAACGGCCGCTCGGCCAGCAGCATCTCCCGGCTCACCAGACCGGCCGCGTCCAGCGCCCAGGTGCTGACCACGGTGGCGAGCATCGCCGCCACGAAGCCGACGACGAGCGCCTGCACCGACCGGACGACGACACCCCCCTTGCCGCGCAGCAGCGCCACGCAGAGCGCCGCGAGCGGGCCGAACTCCGGGCCGACGACCATCGCACCGACGATGAGGATGGGCTGGTCGAGCAGCACGCCGATGCCGGCGATCATGGTGGCGACGACGATCAGCGCCAGGAAGATGCCGGTGAGCACGGTCTGCTCACCCGTCTTCGCGGCGACCTCGTCCCAGATAAGCGCGTCGTCACCGTGGCCCGGAGCGGCCTCGGCGGCCCGGTCCGCGGCGGCCGAGAGGGTCAGCTCCACGTCGTCGGCGGCGATCGCCCCGCGCGCCTCGACCCCCATCTCCCGCAGCCGGCGCAGGACACCGTCGGCGCTCTCCCGGACCACGTCGCAGGTGATGTAGTCGCCGGCCGGCTGACGCGCCGCGCCCGGCAACACCACCAGGTGGGTCACGCCGGGGTCCGCGGCAAGCATGTCGGCGATGTCGGACGAGCGGTCCGCTGGTGCGATCACCCGGATGTGCAGCACGAACCAGGCTCCTCGATGGACGCGACGGACGTCAGCACTCTAGACGATCAGCGCGAGGGCGGCAGGTGGTCGCGCGACGGCCCGGCACGCCCTTCTCCGCCCGGCCCGGGAGCGGCCGGGTCGGGCGGGCGCGGCGGTGGGCGTACCCTCGCGGTCGTGGGTGCCGACGACGACGAGCGGTGGCGGGAGCGGCGACGCCACGCGGTGCGGGCGCACGCCGAGGCCGACGCCCGGCAGCGCGCCGCGGAGCAGGCCGAGGCCGCGGAGCTGGTCGCCCGGTTCGCGGCCGAGGCCGCCGGGCGCGGCCTGCGCACCGAGCGGCTCGTGGCCACGCCCTACAGCGGACGCGGCCGCTACCGGACCCCGCTGGTCGGGTGGTACGTGGACCGGGCCCGGAGCCGGGCGGTGGACACCGAGGGCCGCTACTACCTGCTGACCGTGCCGGCCGGGCTGCGCGCCCGGCTGCTCGGCGCCCGGCCGGAGCCGTCCACGCCCTCACTCGTCATCGGCCGCGGCGGACGCGACGGGGAGTCCCTTCCGCTGACGGCGCTGCTCGGCGCGCGCCTCGAAGCGGGCGACGACTGGCCCTGACCCGGCCCGGCCACCTGTCGACACCGTCCCGGCCGATCCTCGTTACCCAGAACGGACGACACGTGGCCGGCCGCCATCGGGGCGGCCGTGGCCAGGCGACGGGGAGCGCAGATGCGACTGGAGATCCTGGACGCCCGCAAGCCGGCGGACGACGAGCGCTGGCGTGCTCTGCACCGGGACTGGGACCGGCGTGAGGTCTTCGCCCACCCGGCCTACCTCCGGCTGTTCGCCGGGCCGCAGGACGAGCCGCTGGCCGCGTACGCCCGGACCGAGCACGGTTTCGTGCTGTATCCGTTCCTGCTCCGCCCGGTCGACGCGCCGCACCTCGCCGAGCCCGGGCGACGGTACCGGGACGTCGTCAACGCGTACGGCTACGGAGGCGCCTTCGCCGAGGGCGCGACCGAACTCGACGCGAAGGAGTTCTGGGAGGCGTTCGACGCCTGGTGCGGGTCGCGTCAGGTGGTCTCCGAGGTCACCCGGCTCACGCTCTTCGACGAGGACCGGCTGCCCCCGCCGGGACCGGTCCGGCAGAAGCTGGTGAACGTCGTCCGCGACCTGCGCACCGGCGAAGAGGAGATGTGGCGCGAGTTCGACCACAAGGTCCGCAAGAACGTCAACAAAGCCCGCCGCAACGGCGTCATCGTCGTGGTCGATCTCGACGGGGGGCGGCTCGACGACTTCCTGGGCATCTACGAGCGCACGATGGACCGGCGCGCCGCGGCGAGCGGCTACTACTTCCCCCGCGAGTTCTTCGAGCGGATCGTCGACGAACTGCCCGGCCAATTCGCCTTCTTCCACGCCGTGTACGAGGGACGCGTCGTCTCGACCGAACTGGTGCTGGTCTCCGCGCTCAACCTCTACTCGTACCTCGGCGGCACCGACGAGGCGGCGTTCGACCTGCGGCCCAACGATCTCCTCAAATTCGAGATCTGCCGATGGGGACGCGCTCAGGGGCGGATCCGGTTCGTCCTGGGCGGCGGGTACGCCCCCGACGACGGCATCTTCCGGTACAAGCGCGCCTTCGCACCGAACGGTCTGGTCCCGTTCCACCTGGGCACGCGGGTGCTCGACGAGCCGGCGTACCGGCGGCTGTCAACGGCGCACCGGCGGGAGGGATCCCGGCGGGATCCGGCCTGGTCCGCGTCCTCGGACTACTTCCCCGAATACCGGTGCCCGCTGCCCGAGCCCGCCGGGCGGTGAGGCGTCGGCCGCAGTCGGCCGGCACACCGTAACGGCCGCCACGGTCGGCGCGTTGAACCAGTCGGTCCCGACTCGACGGGCCAGGTCGCAGCGGCGCGACGATCAGGTCCGCGCGTGCGTCCCCGTTTCCCTGCGCGTCGCCGGGTGACACCCACACTTCCATCGGAGACCAGCACCGTGGCACAGGACTACTCACTGATGGCTCGACCCGCCCATCAGCAGGACGGCACGAGTGTCAGCAGACGGATCTATCTCTCTCCGCCGGACGTCGGTCCGGCCGAGGAGGCGTCCATCCTGGCGGCGGTCCGTTCGGGCTGGGTCGCGCCGGACGGGCCCGACCTGGCCGCGTTCGAACGCGAGCTGGCGGACCGGGTGGGCAGCGGCCACGCCGTCGGCGTGAGCTCCGGGACCGCCGCCCTGCACCTGGCGCTGACGGTGATCGGAGCCGGGCCCGGCTCCGTCGTGGTGGTGCCCACCATGACGTTCGTGGCGACCGCCAACGTGGTGCGGTACACCGGGGCCGAGCCGGTCTTCGTGGACTGTGACGCCGCAACCGGGCACCTCGACCCCGAGCTGCTGCCGCCGCTGCTGCGCCGGCTGCGGGAGCAGGGCCGCCGCGTGGCAGCCGTGATGACGGTCGACCTGAACGGCGGCTGCGCGGACTACGACCGCATCCTGCCCGTCTGCGCGGACTTCGACGTCCCGCTGGTCGAGGACTCCGCACAGGCGCTCGGCGCGTCCTGGCGCGGCCGCAACGCCGGCACGTTCGGCCGGCTGGGTGTCTTCTCGTTCAACGGCAACAAGGTCATGACGACCTCGAGCGGCGGGATGCTCGTCTCCGACGACGGCGACCTGATCGACCGGGCACGCCACCTGGCGACCCAGGCCAGGGAACCGGTCGCGCACTACGAACACCGGCAGGTCGGCTACAACTACCGGCTGAGCAATCTGCTCGCCGCGCTCGGGCGGGCACAGCTACGGCGGCTGAACGGCATGATCGAGCGTCGCCGGGCGATACGGGAACGGTACGCCAAGTTCTTCGCCGCGGTTCCCGGCACCCGGATCCTCGGCGACGGCGACCCCGGGTCGAACTGCTGGCTCACCACCCTCGTCGTCGACTCCGCCCGGGCCGGGTGGCGGGCCGACGAGCTGGCCGCGCACCTGGCCCGGCACGACATCGAGACGCGCCCCATGTTCAAGCCCATGCATCAGCAACCCGCTCATCGCGGGCACGAGGCGGTCCTGAGCGGCGCGGCGGATCGTCTCTTCGCCACCGGCGTCTCCCTGCCCAGCGGGTCGACCCTGCTCGGGGCCGACGCGGACCGGCTATTCGGCGCGCTCGACGAATTCCTCGCCGCACGCTGACCAGCCGGAGAATCGCATCCGAAAGTGATTCGAATGCGTCGAGGAACGAGTGACGGGCGAACGGGTTACGGCACCGTCCAAGTCAATGCGATAGACGCAATCGCCGCCTATGGGAGACCTTTCCTGCTAGACATTTGAATGCAGCCGGCACGCATGTGGAGCGGAATCCGCTCTCGCCCCCGGCCGCTCCCGGTCCGGAGTGTCCGTACACCGATTTGGAGTCTCCGTGGAGCTGAGCACCACCACCGCGATATGGCTGACCCTCGCGGTCAGTCTGGCGATGCTGCTGGCCCTGTTCCTCCGGTCCGGTCGCACCGATCTCCTGCCCTATGTCTTCGCCTATCTCGCCTTCTTCGGCCTGGGACCGGCGATCAACTACGCCCTCGGCAACGAGATCTACATCGGCATCGTCACCGACAAGATCCCGGCCGCCTGCCTCGTGCTGGCGCTGGCGCTCGGCGGTGTGACGCTGGTCGGCCTGCTCATGCCGGTCCGGGACCGGCTGCCGGACCTGACCGCACTCGGCCGGACACCGCGCGAGAATCCGGTCCTTCCGGTGGTGCTCTACGGACTGGCCGCCTACACCCTCGCCATCCTGGTCACCCGTGGCCCGGCGATGCTGGCCGCCGACAAGCTCGGACGGATCGAACTGGCTGGTCCCCTGCACACCCGCTATCTGGTCGTCGAGATGTGCGCCTGCTCGATCTACTTCCTGGCCCGGGCGGTGCGCCCGGCCCGGATCGCCTACTGGGTGAACCTCGGCCTCTACGTGCTCTACTGCCTGGCCACCAGCGAACGGGACTTCCTCTTCGTCCTCTTCGCCGTCGTGCTGCACGTCCTGTTGCTGCAACGGCGACGGATCTCGCCGAAGTTCGGCATCGCCGGCGTCGCGTTCGTCCTGGCCGCCACCTATCTCAGCGCCGTTCGCAGCGGGGACGCGCTGAACCTCAGCAAGGTTCTCAACGAGGGCTCGACCCTCTTCGTGGACACCTTCGTCCTGACGAACGCGGCCGACAGCCTGCGACTGTGGCCCGGCGAGAGCTACCTCAACGGTTTCCTCACCGCGATGCCGTCGGCGCTGGTCCCGGAACGGCCGATGCTCATGTCCTGGCTGGTCGACGCCTGGCTGCCGGGCTCGTCGTCGGGTTTCGGCTTCTCGCTGACCGCGGAGGCGTACGCCAACTTCGGGTACCTCGGCGTACCCGTCGTCTTCGCCGCGCTGACCCTCGGGCACCGGCTGCTCTTCTTCCGCGCCGCGCAGGGCCACGTCTACGCCTACGCGAGCATCCTCTACACGATCAGCTGGATGTACGGGTTCCGCGGGGAGAGCGCCAGCCTGCTCGCCACTCTCCTGCACGGCGTCGCCTTCTACACCGTCATCTGGCTCGGCTCGTTGAAGGGCCGCTCCGTCCAGCCGACCGCGCGCCCCGAGGCGCGCGTCCCGCACGGCAACCTGGTTCCCGTAAACCGATAGGACATCTCGCGTGAGGCTCACCATCACCGAGGAGTGCCGGTACCTCCGCACTCCGGACAACCGATTCTGGGTGGACTTCGGCACCGGCTACGCGCTCTGGGCGCGATACCTGGCGGCCTTCGACGAGGTACGGGTGGTGGCCCGGGCGCGGGACGTACCGGAGATCCCGCCGAACGCGGTCCGGGTCGACGGCGACGGGGTGACCGTGGCACCCATCCCCCACTACCTCGGACCGCAGGAGTACCTGCGACGCCTGCCCCGCATCGACCGGGCCGTCCGCCGGATCGCCGCGGACGCGGAGGCGGTGCTGCTCCGGGCGCCGTCGTCGATCGCCACGCTGATGCACCGGCACATCACCAGTCGCGGTCTCGCCTACGCCATGGAGGTCATCGGCGACCCGTACGCGGTCTTCGCCCCCGGGGTGATCGAGCACCCGCTGCGGCCCTTCCTGCGTGTGTGGAGCACCCGCAACCTCCGGCGTCAGTGCCGTTCCGCCGTCGCGGTGTCGTACGAGACGAAGCGCTCGCTCCAGGAGCGGTATCCCACCCGCCCGGGGGCGCTCTCCATCGGTCTCAGCTCGGTGAACCTGCCGCCGGCGGCGTTCGTGCGGGAGCCCCGCCCGCCCCGGCTGCCGGCCGGGCCGGTGACCCTCGTGTCGGTCGGTTCCCTGGAACAGCTCTACAAGGGCATCGACACGCTCATCGAGGCGATCTCGTTGCTGCGGTCCTCGGCCCCGCCGGTACGGCACGTGCACATCGGCCCCGGGCGCTGCCAGCCGGTGCTGGAGGATCTGGCCACCCGCCTCGGGGTCCGCGACCGAATCACGTTCGCCGGCCTGATCACCGATGTCGAGGCGCTGCGCCGGCACCTCGACGCCGCCGACCTGTTCGTCATGCCATCCCGGACCGAGGGCCTGCCCCGGGCCCTGATCGAGGCGATGGCCCGCGGGCTGCCGGCCATCGGCTCGCGTGTCGGTGGCATACCCGAACTGCTGCCACCGGAGA
Source organism: Micromonospora sp. CNZ296 (assembly GCF_007827635.1). NCBI lineage: Bacteria > Bacillati > Actinomycetota > Actinomycetes > Micromonosporales > Micromonosporaceae > Micromonospora > Micromonospora sp. CNZ296. The sequence goes on along the minus strand of NZ_VISW01000003.1, from coordinate 241,512 downwards.
TGCTGGTTGCGCCGGACGACCCCGACAGCCTGGCCAACGCCATCCGCCGTACCCTCGCGGACCCCGACGCCATGGCTGCCGCCTCGCGTCGCAACCTCGCGGTCGCCCACGAGTTCGCCGCGGACCGGCTGACGCCGCGGCGCAGCGAGTTCTACCGGGCGGCCCGGGACCTGATGGCGAACCGCCGTCCGCTGCCGCAGTCCGCCGCCCCCGCCGTGGAGTCCGTCGAGCAGGAGAACCGACCGGTATGAGGACCGGCCGGCCCGACACGGGAGAGACGATGTCCAGCGCGAGCCACAGCGACCCGGCGACGACGAGCGCGTCCGGCGCGCCGGCCCCCCGGCCTCCGGAGATCCGCGTGGTACGGGTCCTCGGCGCGTTCGACATCGGCGGCGCCGAGCAGCGCACCATAGAACTGCTGCCCCGGCTCGCGGCGTCCGGGGTGCGGACGTCCTTCGTCACGCTCAGCGGCGTCAAGGGCGCGCGCGGCGACGAGGTGGAGCAGTTGGGCTCACGGATCCACCCGATCCGGCTGGACCGTCGGTTCCCGGTCCGCTTCTACCGCCTGCTTCGGCAGGTCCGTCCGCACGCCGTGCACTCGGACGTCGCGACGTTCTCCGGTTTCGTGCTGTTCCTCGCGGCACTGGCGCGGGTGCCGATCCGGATCGCGCACTTCCGGTCCGACCGCGACGGACATCCGGACAGCCTGCGCCGCCGGTTGCAGCGGGGCGTGATGGTGCGCCTCATCCACTTCTGCGCGACGGACGTGCTCGGCGTCGCCCCCGGCGCTCTCACCTCGTGCTACCGGCCGTCGTGGGAGAACGACCCGCGGTGCCGGGTGCTGCCCAACGGTCTCGACCTGGGCCGCCTGCACCGCCGGTCGACGCTGCGGCTCCGCGACGAGATCGGCGCCGCCCCGGACGACCTCGTCTGCGTGGTGATCGGCCGCCCGCACCCGCTCAAGCGGCGGTCGATGGTGCCGTCGATCGTCGCCGCGTTGCGCGAACGCGGGATCGGCTGCCGGGCCGTGTTCGTGGGTCCGCACGACGACCGGGACGACGACGCCGTCCGGCAGTCCGCCACCCGGCACGACGTACTCGACCGGATGCACCTGGTGGGTCCGCGGGCTGACGTCGGGGAGTTCCTGGCCCAGGCCGACCTCCTGCTGCAACCCTCCGCGCTCGAAGGTCTGCCCGGCACAGTCCTGGAGGCCCGCGCCGTCGGCACCCCTGTGGTCGCGTCCGACCTGCCCGGCGCACGGTTCATCGACGACCAGCTCGCCGGTGTCGCCCTGGTCCCGGTCGACGCCGACGCCGAGACCTGGGCTGACGCCGTACACCGCCTGGGCCTCGTGCCGGGACGGCCGAGGGGCGGCCGGCGGGCGCTGGCGGCCTTCCAGGACAGCGTCTTCACGATGGAGCGGTCGGTCGAGCAGCACCTGGCCATCTACGGCCGGAACACCGTGGCGCCGCGCGGCGGAGCGGACCGGCCGGCGGTGCCCACCGGATGAGCCGCCGCCATCTGGGCACTATCGTCCTGCTGACCGGCGCCAACGGCATCGCCGCCCTGAGCAGCAGCGGCGTCGCCGTCCTCGCCACCCTGGCGCTGGGGCCGGCCGACCGGGGCGTCATGGTGTTGGTCCTCACGGTCGCCGGCGTGGTGATGCTGGTCGGCCGCCTGGGCTGCGGCACCGCCATGCGCGCGCAGTTGCCGCAGGCCGCCTCCCGGCACCGCCGCGACGAACTGCTCTCCGCGTACTGCTGGATGACAGTGGTGGCCGCGGTCTGCACCGGGGCGGCCGCGGCCGCCGCGGTCCGTCTCTCCGCGCCGCTGCTCGGCCCCGCGCTGACCGATGTACGGCTGCTCGCCGCGGTCGCGCTCGGCGGCGCCGCCAACATCGCGCTCGACCAGCTCACCGATCTCCGGTTCGCGGACGGGGACTTTCGCCGGGGCGCGGTGTGGAACATCGCCGCCACCACCGCCGGCCTGATCGGGATCGCCATCGCGGTCGTCGTCTCGGCGCAGGTGTGGCTCCTCCTGATGTGCCAGGCCACCGCGCTGCTCGCGGTGGCGGTGACGCAGTGGACGCTGGTACGCGGCCAAGGGCTGGCGCGGTTCGCACGGGCGCGACGGCGGGACGTCACCGGGCTGATCCGGATGGGCGCCCCGTCTCTGGGGTTCTCCCTCGGGACGAGCTTCCTCCAGCGGGCCGACCGCTACCTGCTCGGTGTCCTCGTCGGTCCCGGCGCGGTGGGCATCTACGCCCTGGCCGCGACGCTGAGCAGCGTGGTCGGCCTCCTTCCGGCCGCCATCGGACAGTTGTCGCAGCGGCAGGCCGCGCAGCGCGACGGCGATCCCTGGCCCGTCCGTGCGATCGGCTACACGCTGCTGGCAACGCTCGTCAGCGGCGCCGTCGTCGCGGCCGGCGGCTGGCTGTTGGTGGTGCCGGTCTTCGGCGCGGAGTTCGGGTCCGCCCGCCCGTTGATCGTGCCGCTCCTGCTCGCCGAGTTGTGCCTGGCGCCCTTCGGCATCGCAAGCCGAGCCCTGCTCGGCACCGGGGGCACGAAACAGGCCGCCGGGGTCGGTCTGCTCGCCGCCGTGGCGTCGGTCGCCTGCTACGGCCTCGCCATCTCCCGCTGGGGAACGATGGGCGCGGCGACCGCCTCGATCGCGCTGTATGCGCTGCTCTCCGTCGTCGTTCTGGTCGTCCTGCGCGTACGGCTCAACCGGCGGGCCCGCGTGGCGGCACCTCTCACCGCACCGGCGCCGACGGCGGAACTGGTGCCGGACGCGCGCTGACCGTCACGTGGCGGGTGCCGGAGCCGGCCGTGACGTGGGAGCGGGCTGCCCACAACGCGGCCAGGGACTCGCCCAGCGGGTATCTCGGCGCCCAGCCGAGGGCGTCGCTGATCCGGCTGATGTCGGCGCACATCCACGGCACCGCCGCGGACCGGTCCGCAGTCGGCGAGCGGAGCCCGTCGACGAAGCGTCCGGTGAACCCGGCATGGCGGGCCAGCATCTCGACTGCCTCCCGGGTGGCGACCGCCTGTCCGCTGCCCACGTTGTAGATCGACTCCGGCAGCCGTCGGGCGTTGAGCGCCGCCAGCACCGCCTCCGCCACGTCCCGGACGTCGACGAAGTCGCGGTAGGAGTCGTTGAGCCCCAGTTCGATCCGCCGGTCCCCCCGGGCCAACGCCGCCTGGAGCAGCTCGGCTGCCCGTCCCAGCACGTTGCCACTGGTCGAGCCGGGCCCGACGGGGTTGAAGACCCGCAGCACCACCGCGTCGACCCGGCCACTGGCGGCGGCCAGCCGCACGAGGTCGGTCGCGGCCAGCTGGCTGATCCCGTAGTCGCTCACCGGCCGGGCCGGGTCGGTCTCGGTCGCGACGGCGCCGTGCGGGACGACCCCGTACTCGGCCGCCGAGCCGATCCGGACCAGCCGCACGCCGGGCGAGACCTCGGCCACGCAGTCGATCAGCTTGGCGGTGATCAGAGTGTGCGACTCGACGAACTGCGCGCTCGTCCCGGCGATCCGGCCGGCGCAGTTGACCACCCCGTCGGGTCGTGCCCGGCGCAGGAACGCGGCGAGCCGCGACCGGTCCGCGGCGACGAGATCGCATTCCCGGCGACTGGGCGCGACGACGGTGAAGTGCTCCGCGAGGACCGCTTCGACCGCCCGGCCGAGGAAGCCGGACGCGCCGAACAGCAGGATCCTGGCCATGAGGCTCCGATCGGGTCGGGATCAGCCGGACGTGCCGGACCCGACGGGCTCGTCGACCCGAAGCGACCGGAACCACTCGACCGTAGCCCGCAGCCCTTCGGCGAAGGGCGTCGGCGACGCGGCCGGGAACAGCTCGCGCAGTCGCGTGTGGTCGGCCTGGGACTCGCGGACGTCACCGGGCCGCGCCGGCACGTGCACGACGTCCAGCGGCCGCCCCAGCACGGTCTCCAGTTCGGCGATGAGGTCGAGCAGGGAGATGCGCGCGCCGAACGCGAGGTTCACCACGTCCGGGGCCGCCACCTGCCGCAGCACGGCGTCCACGATCACCGAGGTCACGCTGCCCACGTAGGTGAAGTCCCGGGACTGCCGCCCGTCGCCGTGCACCTGCAACGGCCGGTTCTCCAGGGCGGCGGTGACGAACCGCGGGACCACTGCGGCGTACACGTGGTTCGCCGCCTGCCTCGGTCCGAAGACGTTGAAGAAGCGGAACGGCAGGACGGCCATGCCGTAGCAGTTGGCGAACGCGATCCCGTACGCCTCGGTGGCCAGCTTCGACACCGCGTACGGGCTGACCGGCATGGGCCGCAGGCCCTCCTGGCGTGGCAGTACCGGGTTGGCGCCGTACACCGAGGACGAGGAGGCCAGCACGCACTGCGGGACGCCGTTGCGGTGGGCGGCGTCGAGGACGGTCAGGGTGCCGGTGGCGTTCGCGTGGTGGCTGCGCAGCGGGTCGTCGATGGAGCGGGGCACCGAGCCGAGGGCTCCGAGGTGGACCACGCTGGAGGCGCCGGCCATCGCGCGGTCGAGCAGCGCGGGGTCCAGGACGGTGCCGATCAGCACCTCCGCCGGCAGCCCGCGCAGGTTCTCCACCGACCCGGTGGAGAGGTCGTCGACGACGACGATCTCGGCGACCCGGCCCGTTTCCGACAGGGCCCGCACCAGGTTGGAACCGATGAAACCGGCGCCCCCCGTGACGACGACTCTCACGTGCGCTCCTACCGCTCGCCGGTGCTCTCTCCGCAGGGCCAACGAGGGAATCCGACGTTGGTTACTAAACACCACAAAGCTCGTTGCCCTGGGTGGAGCGGCGAACGACGTCGCGCCGACTGTTGGAGGCGAACACGTGAGGCACGATCCCCGGTCCGGCGTCGCCGGCGACCCGCCCGGGCGCCGGTCACTGCGCGTCGCCGTCATCGTCAAGACGAACTACGGCGGACTCTGGACCATCCCGCAGGCCTGCGCCCTGCGGGATCGCGGCCACGAGGTGGTGGTGATCTGCCCACCCGGCGGGCGCCTGAACGACCGCCTGGCCGAGGCCGGGATCCGGACGGTGGCGTCGCCGTTCTCGTTCCGCTTCCGCCCCAGCCTGAGCACGCTGTCCGAGCTGTGGCGGCTGCGCCGCCTCGTCCGCCGCCTGCGGCCCCAGGTGCTCTACCACCACCTGTACGCGGCCACGCTGGGCGCGCGGCTCGCGACCGTCGGCCTGCCCTTGGCGCGGGTGCAGTTCGTCGCCGGCCCCGCGTTCCTGGAGTCACGGGCGGTCCGGATGGTCGAGCGGCTGCTTTGGCGCCTGGACCGCACGATCATCTGCGGCACCCGCTACACCTCCCGCCTCTACGGCGAGCTGGGCGTACCGGCGTCGCGTCGCCCGGCCGTCACCAGCGGACTCAACCTGGCCTGGGCGACCGCGGACCTGCCGGACGACACGGCGGCGACGCGGGCGGAGGCCCGGGCGAAGTGCCGCGCGGATCTCGGGCTGAGCCCGGACCAGTTCGTCGTGATCATGGTGGCGTACGTCTATCCCCCACGAAAGCTCGCCGCCCACCGGGACCGCGCGTTCAAGGGCCACGACGTCCTGCTCGCCGCGTGGCAGGAGATCCGGTCCCGGCACCCCGAGGCGGTGCTGATGCTCGTCGGTGGCGGCTCGGACCAGGCCGGCGAGGACCACCGGCAGGAGCTGATCCGCCGGTTCGGGGTCGCCGACGACCACTCCGTCCGCTGGATCGACACCGCCGACGACGTGCGGCCCTACTACCGGGCGGCGGACCTCAGCGTCAGCCCGTCACTGAGCGAGGGCCACGGCGCGCCGCCCGAGGCGGCGCTGCTGGACGTTCCCAGCATCGTCAGCGACGCCGGCGGGCTGCCGGAGACGGTGGACGAGAGCTGCGGGTGGGTGGTCCCCCGGGACGACCCGGCCGCCCTGGCGCAGGCCATCGAGCACGCGTACGCCGAGTTCCGGTCCGGGCGTCTCGCCGAGCGCGGCGTACGCGCCCGCGAGCGGTCGCACCGGCACTTCGACAACCGGATCTCCGCGGTGCGGATGGCCGAGGTCATCGAGCACGCCGCGGGCGTCGGCGGACCACCCGGGGAGTACGCCCCGCAGGCCGCCGGGAAGGCGCACTCCCGGTGAGCCCCGCCCGGCGGTCGGTCGAGCTACGGCTCAAGCGGCTCGTCGACATCACAGTGGCGCTCGTCGTCCTCGTGGTGACCGCGCCGGTCGTGGCCGTCGCGGCGCTGCTGGTCCTGGCCCAGTTCGGCAGCCCGGTCTTCTTCCGGCAGGAACGCACCGGCCGGTACGAGCGCCGCATCCGGGTCCTCAAGCTCAGGACGATGTCCGACGACCGCGACGCGGAGGGCCGGCTGCTGCCCGACGGGGTCCGCTGCCGGGGCGTCGGCCGGACGCTGCGGCGGCTGAGCATCGACGAGCTGCCGCAGATGGTCAACGTGCTCCGGGGCGACCTCAGCCTGGTCGGTCCCCGGCCGCTGCTGCTGCGCTACGACCCCTGGTACACCGACCGGGAGCGCAAGCGGTTCGAGGTCCGGCCGGGCATCACCGGGCTCGCGCAGGTCAACGGCCGCAACGACCTGGCCTGGACCGAACGCCTGGAACTCGACGTCCGCTACGTTCTCGACTGGTCCCTCTGGCTCGATCTGCGCATCCTCGCGCGGACGGCGGGCAAGGTCCTGCGCGCCTCGGGCGTGGCGGTCGACCCGTCGGCGCAGATGCTCGACCTCGACCAGGAACGGCGCCTCACCGGCGTCCGCTGAGCCCGTCGGTGCCCCGCCCGCGCCGGGCGGGGCACCGACCGTATTCAGGCCGAGCCGGTGGGCACGCCGGACGGTCGCGGCGCCGAGGCGCCGCTCTGGGCCGGTGCCGCCGGACGTCCGGCAGGCGCGAGCGCGCCGCGCTCGGGGAGTGTGCCCAGCGCCCGCTGGAAGCTCGCGACCAGCGCCGGGTAGTCGGCCGGCGCGACGTCCTGGTGTACGGGGAAGTTGATGATCTGCCGGGACAGCCGTGCCATCGACGGATGGTCCCGCAACTGCGCGATGAGCGTGTGGTAGAGGCTGACCATGCCGAAGCCCTCGCGGTTCATCTCGGCATAGACATGGTCGCGGTTCTCCCGGCCGGTCCCGAGGATCCGCACCGGCAGCGTCTGCGGGGCGTCGTCCGGTGCCAGCTCGGGCCACATCAGCTCGAACGCGACGCCGAGTTCGGGCAGGTCGCGCAGCAGCGCGGTGAGGGCGCGGAAGTTCTCCTGCCGCCGCGCGGCGATGCCCAGCGTGTCGTGGTCGAGCACGTGCCGGGACAGGTCCGGCTCGGTCTCCCGCTGCCCGGTGAGCCGGCCCGGGTCGCGGTAGGTGATCATCCCGCCGCGTGCGCCGGGCATCGGCAGCATCTTGTGCAGGGAGTAGAGCGAGACCTCCCCGGTGCGGCCGGCCGGCCCGCCGAGCGCGTGGGTGAACCACGCGTGTGCGAGGTCTTCGAGCAGCAGCGCGCCGTGCCTGTCGGTCAGCTCCCGGATCCGGCCGATCGCCCGTTCGGTACGGCCGAAGTAGTGGATGACCACCACGACGTCGTAGGGACGCTCCGCGAGCCGTGCCTCCAGCGAGGACACGTCCACCGCGAGGTCCTCGGTCAGGTCGTAGAAGCCGGGGTCGAGCCCGAGTTCGGTCACCGGGTCGAAGACGCCGCTGCCCTCGTTGGCGGACCAGCCGATGAACGACGGCAGCAGGATGTCGCGCCGGTCGCCGCGCCAGACCTCGGGCTGGGCGAGCAGGTCGCGCATGCCCTCCCGGGCCGCCCGGTAGAACAGGCTCGGCGTGCGGAAGGCACCCGGGTCGGTGGCGGTCTTGGGGATCGTCTGCGTCACGGAAGCTCCAGTCTGGCGCGGATCTCGGTGGTGGACATCCTGAGCGAGCGGTTGACGGCCCGCAGCGGGCCGACCGCGCTGGGCGGCGCGTCCTCGCCGGGTGTCATGACCAGGACGCGGTCGATGCCGGGGAAGGCCCGGACCACGGCGGCGACCACCGCCGGCCGTCGCAGCGTCGCCGGGTCGAAGCACCGCAGCACCCCCGGGCTCGGCCGCCCCAGCACGTGGGTGGCGTCTCCGGCGACGACGGTGAGCTCACCGAAGCCGTACGTGTCGAGCCAGGCCCGGGCGGCGTGCAGCCCGTCGAAGCGGACGTCGGCGGCGGGCGCGACCCCGCCGAGCGCGAGGTCGGCGACCCACCACGTGGTCGTGGAGTCGCCGGCGAACCCGAGCCGGTCGTAGAGCGCACGGGCCGGGGCGTTGTCGGCGAACACGTCCAGCCGCATCGACCGGAGGTCGGGGTGGGCGCGAGCGTAGGCGCGCAGCAGCTCCCGGGCGACGCCGCGGCCACGGGCGGCCTCCACCACGCAGATGTAGGACAGGTGCGCCAGGCCCGGCTCGACCCGGGTCAGGTCGGCGAAGCCCAGCCGCCGGCCGTCCTGGTCATCGGCCACCAGGAAACACCGGCCGGGGAACGACTCCGGGTGTGCGAGCACGACCTCCCAGAACCGGCCGACGCCGGGCTGAGCCGAGGTCAGGTAGTCGTGCAGATGCCGCGCGAACGACGCCTGGCTGACCTCGGCCAGCCATTCCGCGTCCGCGACGATGGCCGGGCGCACCCGGAGACCCGGCGCGTCCGCACGGGACGGCACTCCCACGTCGGCGGCGGGGACGATCGACTGGACACCATACGGGACCGGCATGTTCACACCATAGTGGCCACTACCACCCCAAAGGGGGATTTCGGATCACGGCTGCCGGGTCCCGGCGTGGTCCGGTTCCGGTAACCGCTGCCGTGCGCCGCCGGTGTGATGAGCTGTAGTGGTGGCGGGTGACGTGCTGGGTCTGGTGCTGCACCCCACCCGGGACGTCTCCGAGGTGGTGGGGATCGTCGCGGACTGGGCCGCCCGGCACCGGATCACCCTCGCGGTACGCGCCGAGGACCGCGCCCGCGTACCGGCAGCGGTGGAGGCGATCGCGGCGGACGAGCTGGCCGACCGCTGCGCCGCGCTGATCAGCATCGGTGGTGACGGCACCATGCTCGGCGCACTGCGGATGGCCGTCCGCGACCCGAAGCCGGTGCTCGGCGTGCACCTGGGCCGGGTCGGCTTCCTGGTCGAGGTGGAACCGCCGGACCTGCCCCGGGCGCTGGAGCGGCTGGTGGAGCACGACTTCACCGTCGAGTCGCACGCCTGCCTGGCCTGCGACGTCTGCGGCGACGACGTGGTGGCGTTCAACGACATCGCCCTGGTCCGGCAGCCCGGCGCCGGCTTCGTCACGGCCACCCTCGCGGTGGACGGCCAGCGGTACGGCTACTACCGGTGCGACGCGCTGGTGGTGAGCACGCCGACCGGTTCGACCGCGTACAGCTATGCCGCGGGCGGGCCGCTGATCTCACCGGCCACGGAGGCGATGGTGGTGACGCCGTCGGCGCCGATGGCCGGGATCTCCCGCTCGGTGCTGCTCTCCGCGCACGAGACGGTTCACCTGGAGCTGCGCGCCGACTCGGCACCGGTGGCGGTGGAGATGGACGGCCTCCTGATCCGGCAGGCGGCGACCGAGGGTTCGGTGCACATCCGGTACGTCAAGGACGCCGGCCGCGTGGTCCGTCTCGACCCGCGCCGCTACCAGGAGCGCAACCAGCTCAAACTGAGCCTGCTGGACCTGCCGCTGCTGCCCGACCAGTTGCGGGAGCTGTTGCCGGACGGGTTGCGGGAGCAGCTCAGCCGCCGGGAGCTGCCCCCGCCCCGCTGAGCCGGTTCACGCGGTGGCCAGCACGCCGTCGACCAGCGCCTTGGCCTCCTCCTGGATCCGGGCCAGATGCTCTGGCCCCTGGAACGACTCGGCGTAGATCTTGTAGACGTCCTCGGTGCCGGACGGCCGGGCGGCGAACCAGCCCGACCCGGTGGTCACCTTGAGCCCGCCGATCGCGGCGCCGTTGCCGGGTGCGCTGGTGAGGATCGCGGCGATCGGCTCGCCAGCCAGCTCGGTGGCGGTGACCTGCTCCGGCGACAGCTTCGCCAGGACGGCCTTCTGCGTCCGGTCGGCCGGGGCGTCGATCCGGGCGTACGCGGGCGCGCCGAAGCGGTCGGCCAGCTCGGCCCAGTGCTCGCTCGGCGTACGGCCGGTGGTGGCGATGATCTCGGCGGCGAGCAGGCAGAGCAGGATGCCGTCCTTGTCGGTGGTCCAGGTGCCGCCGTCGCGGCGCAGGAACGACGCCCCGGCGCTCTCCTCGCCGCCGAAGCCGACGGTGCCGTCGAGCAGGCCGGGCACGAACCACTTGAACCCGACCGGCACCTCCAGCAGCGGACGGCCGAGGTCGGCCGCGACCCGGTCGATCATCGAGGAGGAGACGAGCGTCTTGCCCACCGCCGCGGCCGGGCCCCACTGCTCCCGGGTACGGAACAGGTGGCCGATCGCCACGGCCAGGTAGTGGTTGGGGTTCATCAGGCCGCCGTCGGGCGTGACGATGCCGTGCCGGTCGGCGTCGGCGTCGTTGCCGGTGGAGACCGCGTAGTCGTCCCGGGCGGCGATCAGCGAGGCCATCGCGTTCGGTGACGAGCAGTCCATCCGGATCTTGCCGTCGCCGTCGAGCGTCATGAACCGCCAGGTCGGGTCCACGAGCGGGTTGATCACGGTCAGGTCGAGGCGGTGCCGCTCGGCGATCTCGCCCCAGTACGCCACGCTCGCCCCGCCCATCGGGTCCGCGCCGATGCGCACCCCGGCGTCGCGGATCGCGTCGATGTCCAGCGCGGCGGGCAGGTCGTCCACGTACCGGGCGAGGAAGTCGTACTCGCCGGTGGTCGCGGCGGCGCGCGCCCGCGCGTACGGGATGCGTTTCACCTCCTTGAGCCCGGCGGCGAGGATGGCGTTCGCGCGGTCCTGGATCCACTTCGTGGCGTCGGTGTCGGCGGGCCCGCCGTGGGTGGGGTTGTACTTGAACCCGCCGTCGGACGGCGGGTTGTGCGACGGGGTGATCACGATGCCGTCGGCGAGGCCGCTGGTGCGCCCCCGGTTGTGGGTGAGGATGGCGTGCGAGACGGCGGGCGTCGGGGTGTAGCCGTCGCGGCTGTCGCGCAGCACGGTCACGTCGTTGGCGGCGAGCACCTCCAGCGCGTCGGCCTCGGCGGGCGCGGAGAGCGCGTGGGTGTCCCGGCCGAGGAACAGCGGCCCGGAAAGGCCCTGCTCGCGCCGGTAGTCGCAGAGCGCCTGCGTGACGGCGAGGATGTGGTCGGAGTTGAAGGCGTTGCGCAGGCTGGATCCGCGGTGCCCGGAGGTGCCGAAGGAGACCTGCTGCGCCGGGTCGTCCGGGTCCGGGTGCTCGGCGTAGTAGGCGGTGACCAGCCGGGGCACGTCGACCAGGTCGTCGGGCTGTGCGGGCTGGCCGGCACGGGGGTGGGCCACTGCGGGATCCTCCTCGGGGATGCGGCGGGAATGCTCAGGGCTCGACGCGCTGGCCCTTGCCGATGACGACGATGCCGTTGTCGGACACGGTGTAGCGCTGGCGGTCCTTCTCCAGGTCGACGCCGATCTCGGCGCCCTCCGGGACGTGGACGTTCTTGTCCAGGATCGCGCGCCGGACGACCGCGTGGCGGCCGATCTGGACACCCTCCATCAGCACGGCGCCGTCGACGTGCGCCCACGAGTGCACCTTCACCTTCGGCGCCACGATCGAGTTCTCCACCAGCGAGCCGGAGATCACCGAGCCGGGCGACACCATCGAGCTGACCGCGCGGCCGACGCGCTCGCCCCAGGCGTGCACGAACTTGGCCGGCGGGTACGGCGGCTGCTCGGTGTAGATGGGCCAGTCGAAGTTGTAGAGGTTGAACACCGGGTGCACGTTGATCAGGTCCATGTGCGCGTCGTAGAACGAGTCGAGCGTCCCCACGTCCCGCCAGTAGCCGCGGTCGCGGTCGGTGCTGCCGGGCACCTCGTTGTCCTTGAAGTCGTAGACGTTTGCCTCGCCGCGCTCGACGAGCATCGGGATGATGCTGCCGCCCATGTCGTGCTTGCTGGTCTTGTCCGCCGCGTCGCGCTCCACCGCCTCGCACAGCGCCTTGGTGGTGAACACGTAGTTGCCCATCGAGGCGTAGATCTCGTCCGGCGCGTCGGGCAGCCCTACTGCGTCGGTGGGCTTCTCCCGGAACGCGCGGATGCGCTTGCCGTCCTCGCCGACCTCGATCACGCCGAACTGGTCGGCCGTCGACAGCGGCTGGCGGATCCCGGCCACCGTGACCCCGGCGCCGGAGGCGATGTGGTCGTCGACCATCTGCCGGGGGTCCATCCGGTAGATGTGGTCGGCGCCGAAGACGATCACGTAGTCGGGCTGCTCGTCGTTGATCAGGTTGAAGCTCTGGTAGATCGCGTCGGCCGAGCCGGCGAACCACCACGGGCCGCGGCGCTGCTGCGCGGGCACCGGCGTGACGTAGTTGCCGAGCAGCGTCGACATCCGCCAGGTCTTGGTGATGTGGCGGTCCAGCGAGTGGGACTTGTACTGGGTCAACACGACGATCTTGAGGAAGCCGGCGTTCGCCAGGTTGGACAGGACGAAGTCGACCATGCGGTACATCCCGCCGAAGGGGACGGCGGGCTTCGCCCGGTCGGTGGTCAGGGGCATCAGGCGCTTGCCCTCCCCGCCGGCCAGGACGATCGCGAGCACCTTGGCAGCCATGCTCAGACGCTAACGACCCGGAACCGACTTCACCACTCGGACGCCCACACTTGCGCACCGCGTGGGACACCCGGCTCTGCACTAGGGTGCGGGCATGGCACCGATGCGCGTCGACCTGCTCACCCGCGAGTACCCGCCGGAGGTCTACGGCGGCGCCGGGGTGCACGTGGAATACCTCGCCCGTGAGCTGCGCCGGCTCGCCGACGTGCGGGTGCACTGCTTCGGCGCGCCCCGCGACGAGGAGGGCGTGACCGCGTACGCCGAGCCGGCCGCGCTCGCCGGCGCGAACGCCGCGCTGCGCGTCATGGGCGTCGACCTGGAGATGGCCGCCGGGACGGCCGGCACCGACGTGGTGCACAGCCACACCTGGTACGCCAACCTGGCCGGGCACACCGCGAAGCTGCTGCACGGGGTGCCGCACGTGGTGACCGCGCACAGCCTGGAGCCGCTGCGCCCGTGGAAGGCCGAGCAGCTCGGCGGCGGGTACGCGCTCTCCTCCTGGTGCGAGCGGACCGCGTTCGAGGCGGCCGACGCGATCATCGCGGTGAGCGCGGGCATGCGCCGCGACGTGCTCACCGCGTACCCGGCGGTGAACCCCGACCGGGTACGCGTGGTCTACAACGGCATCGACACCGCGCAGTACGCCCCGGACCCGGGCACCGACGTGCTCGATCGGCTCGGCATCGACCCGGTCCGGCCCAGCGTGGTCTACGTCGGGCGGATCACCCGGCAGAAGGGCCTGCCGTACCTGCTGCGCGCGGCCCGGGAGCTGCCCGCCGACACCCAGCTGGTGCTGCTCGCCGGCGCGCCGGACACCCCGGAGATCGCCGCCGAGGTGGAGGGTCTCGTGGCGGAGCTGCGGGCCACCCGGTCCGGGGTGATCTGGGTGGCGGCGATGCTGCCCAAGCACGAGGTGATCCAGGTGCTCACCCACGCCACGGTCTTCGCCTGCCCGTCCGTCTACGAGCCGATGGGCATCGTCAACCTGGAGGCGATGGCCTGCGAGACCGCCGTGGTGGCGACCGCCACCGGCGGCATCCCCGAGGTGGTGGCCGACGGCGAGACCGGGCTGCTGGTGCCGATCGAGCAGGCCGGCGACGGCTCCGGCACCCCGCTGGACCCGGAGCGCTTCGTGGCCGACCTGGCCGCGCGCATGAACGAGCTGCTGGGAGACCCGGAGCGGATCGCGGCGTTCGGGGCGGCGGGGCGGCGACGGGCGGTGGAGCACTTCTCCTGGGACGCGATCGCCCGCCAGACGATCGAGGTGTACCGCTCGGTGGGGGTGTAAGGAAGGGCACCTTGTTAACGCCTCCGGTAGAGGAAGGGCCCCTTCTTAACAGCCCGCCCGGTCGCGGTCGGCGGCGGATACAGTCCCCGGATGCCGGATGCGATCTTCGCCCATCCTCGGCTCGCGCCGGTCTACGACGCGTTCGACGGCGACCGGGACGACCTGGACGCGTACCTCGCGATCGCCGACGAGCTGGACGCGCGCGTGGTGCTCGACCTCGGCTGCGGCACCGGGAACCTGGCCCTGCTGCTCGCCCGGCACGGCCGTACCGTCGTGGGGGTCGACCCGGCCGGGGCGTCCCTCGCCGTCGCCCGGTCGAAGGACCGCGAAGGCCGCGTGCGCTGGGTGCACGGCGACGCCACGACGCTGCCACCGCTGCGCGCCGACCTGGCCGTGATGACCGGCAACGTGGCTCAGGTGTTCTGCGCCGACGACGACTGGGCGCGCACCCTGCGGGGCGTCCACGCGGCGCTGCGGCCCGGCGGGCATCTCGTGTTCGAGACGCGGCGTCCCGAGCGCCGCGCGTGGGAGGAGTGGGCGGCGGACAGCGCGCCGGTGACCCGGGACGTGCCGGGCGTCGGGCCGGTGGAACGACGTCTCGAGGTCACCGCTGTGGACCTGCCGTTCGTGTCCTTCCGGTTCACGTACCGGTTCCCGGCCGACGGCGCCGTCCTCACGTCGGACTCGACGCTGCGGTTCCGCGACCGGGACGAGGTCGAGGCGAGCCTGACCGCCGCCGGCTACCGGGTGCTCGACGTGCGGGACGCGCCCGACCGCCCCGGCCGGGAGTTCGTCTTCGTCGCCCAGCGGTCGACCTGAACGTCGCTGTCGGACAGGCCAGATCGCCCGGAGCCCGCCGACCCTGTGCCCGAGGCGCGGGAAGAGGCCGTTCGTGGCACCGGGGCCGGCCGCCGGAAGTCCGCCACCCGTTCGGTGGAACGCCATGGGTGCCTCAGCGCCCATTTGACACCCATAGCGTTCCACTCACCGCAGCCCACGCTCGTTCGGTGGAACGGCACGGGTGCCTCACCGGCACGGACTCGACGCCCTCGTGAGCGGGTTGAGGGCTGAGGTGAAGTCGCCGAGCGCGAGAGGATCTCGCGCAGTAGGTTGAGCGGGTGACTGGACGGTTCCCGATCGAAGACGTCTCCCCCGTCGTCTCCTGCGGTCGCTACCCGGCCAAGGCGGTGGTCGGCGAGGTCGTACCGGTGTCGGCGCGGGCCTACCGCGAGGGCCACGACGCGCTCGGGTGCAACGTGGTCTGGCTCGGCCCGGACGGCGCGGCCCGCCCGTTCACCCGGATGCGCCCGGGTGAACCCGGCCAGGACCGATGGCACGCCACCATCCGCCCGGACGCGGTCGGCCTGTGGCGCTTCGCCGTGGAGGCGTTCGGAGACCCGTACCTCACCTGGCAGAACGCGGTCACGAAGAAGCTCGCCGCCGGCCAGGGCGCGGCCGAGCTGGCGAACGATCTGGCCGAGGGCGTACGGGTGCTCACCGCCGCGCTCGACCTGGTGCCGAGGGCCGACCGTGATCGCGTACGCGAAGCCGTGCGGGCGCTGGCCGACGACGACCTGGACCTGCCGCGGCGGGTGAGCGCGGCGCTGGACCTGGCCGACCTGCTGTGGGAGCACCCGGTGCGCGAGCTGGTCACCACCGGCGAGGAGCGCACGCTGTGGGTGGACCGGCCGCGGGCGCTCTTCTCCGCCTGGTACGAGTTCTTCCCCCGCTCCGAGGGCGCGGTCCCGGCCACAGTCGACGCGCCCGCGCGTTCCGGCACGTTCGCCACCGCTATGGAGCGACTGCCGGGTGTCGCGGCGATGGGTTTCGACGTGCTCTATCTGCCGCCGATCCACCCGATCGGCCGGGTCAACCGCAAGGGCCGCAACAACGCGCTCACCGCCGGGCCGGACGACGTGGGCTCGCCGTGGGCGATCGGCGCGGCCGAGGGCGGCCACGACGCCATCCACCCCGATCTGGGTACGCCTGAGGACTTCCGCGACTTCGTCGCGGCCGCCGCCGAGCAGGGGCTGGAGGTGGCGATGGACCTGGCGTTGCAGTGCGCGCCGGATCACCCGTGGGTCACCGAGCACCCGGAGTGGTTCACCACCCGGGCCGACGGCAGCATCGCGTACGCGGAGAACCCGCCGAAGAAGTACCAGGACATCTATCCGCTGAACTTCGACAACGACCCGGAGGGCATCCGGGCCGAGGTGCTGCGGGTGGTGCTGCACTGGGTCGGCGAGGGCATCCGGATCTTCCGGGTCGACAACCCGCACACCAAGCCGTTCGACTTCTGGCACTGGCTGATCGCCGAGGTCAAGAAGGTCGACCCGGACGTGCTGTTCCTGGCCGAGGCGTTCACCCGGCCGGCGATCATGCACGGGCTCGGCAAGATCGGCTTCACCCAGTCGTACACCTATTTCACCTGGCGCACGACGGCGGCCGAGATGCGGGAGTACTGCGAGGAACTGGTCGCCTCGGTCGACTGGATGCGGCCGAACTTCTGGCCGAACACGCCTGACATCCTGCACTCGTCGTTGCAGCACGGCGGCCCGCCGATGTTCAAGATCCGGGCGGTGCTGGCGGCGCTGCTGTCCCCCTCGTGGGGCATGTACGCGGGGTTCGAGCTGTTCGAGCACGTCGCGCGCCCCGGTGCCGAGGAGTACCTGGACAACGAGAAGTACGAGCTGCGCCCGCGGGACTGGGACGCCGCGCTGGCGCAGGGCCGGTCGCTGGCGCCGTTCGTCACCACGCTGAACCGGGTACGCCGGGACAACCCCGCCCTGCACCGGCTGCGCAACCTGCGGTTCCACGACATCGACAACCCGGCGCTGCTGTGCTGGTCGAAGCACGACCCGGAGACCGGCAACACGGTGATCGTGGTCTGCTCGTTCGACTCCCGCGAGGTGCAGTGGGGCAACACCACGCTCGACATGCCGGCGCTCGGCCTGGACTGGCACGAGCGGTTCACCGTGCGCGACGAGCTGACCGGCGCCGAGTACGACTGGGGGCAGCGCAACGCGGTGCGCCTCGACCCGTACCTGCAACCGGCGCACGTGCTCACCGTGCGCCGCCCGGCCGCACCCGAGCCCCCGCAGCCGGCCGCGCCGACCGCCGCCGAGCCGGAGCAGCCGGCCGCGCCCGACCTGACAGTGGAAGACGTGCCCGCCGACCTCTCCGGCGGCACCGCCCCGACCGCACCGGCCGACAAGGACGACGCCCGATGGACCAGCTGATCGCCGGCGAGGTACACGACCCGCACGCCGTGCTCGGCGCGCACCCGGCCGACGGGAGCACCACGATCCGGACGCTGCGCCGGGGCGCGGGCGAGGTGGCGGTGCTCGCCGACGGCGAGCGGCACCCGATGAAGCGGGTGCACGACGCCGGTGTCTTCGAGGCGGTCCTCCCCGGCGAGGTGCTCGACTACCGGGTCGAGGTGGACGGCACGACGCACGACGACCCGTACCGTTATCCGCCCACGCTCGGCGACCTCGACCTGCACCTGATCGGCGAGGGGCGGCACGAGCGGCTCTGGGCGGCGCTCGGCGCCCGGGTGTTCGACGAGGGCGTCGCGTTCACCGTCTGGGCGCCCAACGCGCGGGCCGTGCGGCTCGTCGGCGACGTCACCGGCTGGGCGCCGGACGACGGGTGGCCGATGCGCTCGCTCGGCTCCAGCGGCGTGTGGGAGATCTTCGTGCCGGGCATGCCGGTGGGCAGCCGCTACAAGTACCGCGTCCTCGGCGCGGACGGCCGGTGGCGGGACAAGGCCGACCCGATGGCCGCGCGCACCGAGGTGCCGCCGGCCACCGCGTCGGTGGTGCACGAGTCACGGTACGAGTGGGGCGACGCGGACTGGCTCGCGCGCCGGTCCCGGCAGGCGCCGCACCAGGAGCCGATGAGCGTGTACGAGGTGCACCTGGGCTCCTGGCGACCCGGCCTCGGCTACCGGGAGCTGGCCGAGCAGCTCACCGCGTACGTGCTGGAGATGGGCTTCACCCACGTGGAGTTCCTGCCGGTGATGGAGCACCCGTTCGGCGGCTCGTGGGGCTACCAGGTCACCGGCTACTACGCGCCGACGGCCCGGTTCGGCGACCCGGACGACTTCCGCCACCTGGTGGACCGGCTGCACGCCGCCGGCATCGGCGTGCTCCTGGACTGGGTGCCGGCGCACTTCCCGAAGGACGAGTGGGCGCTCGCCCGTTTCGACGGCACCCCGCTGTACGAGCACCCCGACCCGCGTCGCGGCGAGCACCCCGACTGGGGCACGTACGTCTTCGACTTCGGCCGCAACGAGGTGCGCAACTTCCTGGTCGCCAACGCGCTGTACTGGCTCGACGAGTTCCACATCGACGGGCTGCGGGTGGACGCGGTCGCCTCGATGCTCTACCTGGACTATTCCCGGCAGGACGGGCAGTGGGCGCCGAACGTGCACGGCGGCCGGGAGAACCTGGAGGCGATCGCGTTCCTCCAGGAGGTCAACGCCACCGTCTACCGGCACCACCCGGGCGTACTGATGATCGCCGAGGAGTCCACCGCCTGGCCCGGCGTCACCCGGCCCACCTCGGAGGGCGGGCTCGGGTTCGGGTTCAAGTGGAACATGGGCTGGATGCACGACACCCTGCTCTACACCTCGAAGGACCCGATCTACCGGCAGCACCACCACCATCAGCTCACGTTCTCCCTGGCGTACGCGTGGAGCGAGAACTACGTGCTGCCGATCAGCCACGACGAGGTGGTGCACGGCAAGGGCTCGCTCGCCGGCAAGATGCCCGGCGACACCTGGCAGCGGCTGGCCACGGTGCGGGCGCTGCTGGCGTACATGTGGGCGCACCCGGGCAAGCAGTTGCTCTTCATGGGCTGCGAGCTGGCCGACGACAGGGAGTGGAGCGAGGAGCGCGGCCTCGACTGGTACCTGACCCACGATCCGGCCCGCGCGGGCGTGCAGCGGCTGGTCGCCGACCTGAACCGGGTCTACCGGGAGAGCCCGGCGCTCTGGGCGCAGGACACCGACCCGGCCGGCTTCCGCTGGATCGCCGGGGACGACGTCGCCAACAACGCGGTGTCGTTCATCCGGATCGCCCCGGACGGGCAGACGCTCGTGTGCGTGGCGAACTTCTCCGCGCTGCCGCTGGAGGACTACCGGATCGGCCTGCCGGCCGGCGGTACGTGGACCGAGGCGCTGAACACCGACGCCCACCACTACGGCGGGTCGGGGGTGGGCAACCTGGGCGAGGTGCACGCCGAGAACGTGCCGTGGCACGGCCTGCCCGCGTCGGTCTCCCTGCGCGTGCCGCCGCTGGGCGTCCTCTGGCTCCGCCCGGCCTGACGGCACAGCCCAGCCGGCCGGGCGGCCCACGGCGGCGGCAGGCCACCCCGGACGGCGGCCAACCCCCCGAACGGCGGCCAAACCCCGGACGGCGGGCCAAGGGTACGCACGGGTCACGGGGAAGGCGGCCAACCGGGCCGAGCGGCCGTCTGAAGGTTTCGTCTTGAGCCCGTTATGACTCAGAGGCATAAATATGCCTCTGAGTCATAACCGTATCGGGGAGTCGCTTCCCGGTCAGCACTACGCTCTGTGATATCCCGGCGTCGGGATGACCGCGATCTGGCGGTCGCTCTCCACACCCAGGCTGTCGGCGCGTGACCGCCCGTCGCCGGGTGGCCGCAGGAGTCAGACCAGGTCGGCTTCGCGGAGGAGCTTCCAGAGGCCGGCGCCGTCGGGGGCGCTCAGCCACTTCTGACCGATCGGGCCCGACGACGACCGCCCTGCGGGCGCCGGAAGGCTACCGGCCAGCACCGACTGGGTCGGGGACAGCCGCCGGATCGCCACCCCCGCGACGTTGTCCGGGTGCGCGGCGGCGAACTCCCGGTAGATCTCCGGGTCGTGCTGCCCGTCGTCGCCGATCAGCAGCCACCGCACCTCGGGGAACTCCCGGGACAGCCGGGCCAGCGTGGCCCGCTTGTGCTCCCGGCCGCTGCGGAACCACCTGTCGGCGGTCGGTCCCCAGTCCGTGAGCAGCAGCGGCCCGGCCGGGTAGAGGTGCCGGGACAGGAACCGGGTGAGCGTCGGCGCGACGTTCCACGCGCCGGTGGACAGGTAGAAGACCGGCGCGCCCGGGTGGGCGGTGGCCAGCCGCTCGTACAGCACGGCCATGCCCGGCACGGCGGTGCGGGCGTGCTCGTCGAGCACGAACGTGTTCCACGCGGCCAGCAGCGGCCGGGGCAGCGCGGTCACCATGACGGTGTCGTCGATGTCGGAGAGGATGCCGAAGCGGACGGCCGGGTCGAGGATGCGTACCAGCGCCTCCACCGGTTCGGCGTCGGCGACGCTGAGGCGTACGCAGCCCCAGCCGGGGGTGAAGTCGGCCTCGATCACGGTGTCGACGAAGCCACTGCGGTCGGCGGTCACCTCCTGGCGCACGCCGTCGGCCTCGATGGTCACCGTGATGTGCTTGGCGGGCAGCGTGGCGAAGCTGCGCCAGCCCCGCACCTTGTCCAGCCGGCCCCGCCGCCGCGTGTCCGGGCGGCCCAGCAGCACCCGGCAGAGCACGCGCGCCCAGCCGGGGGCGCCGTAACCCGCGTACGCGATGATGTTGGGCTGCCACCCGGTGCGCCGCAACCGGCGCTCCACCAGGCCGTGCACGGCGTCCTCGAAGCGCGCGGCGCGGTGCAGTTGCGGGACGGCCAGCTGGTCCGGTGGTGTGGGCGGCACACGGCAACAGTGCCACAACCGGACCGGCCGGGCCACGCGAGTGATCCACGCCGATCCGCCCCGGCGCCGGGCGCCGCCGTGACAGACTGCGGTCGGGACGACGACGGGGGCGTTGGTCGTGTCGACGACGAAGCGGAACCCGGTACGACCGCGTCCGGACGCGCCGGCGCTGGTGGCGCTGCTGCTCGGCGCCGCGGGGGTCGGCTACCGGCTGGTGCTGACGCTGCTCACGGTGCCCGCGTCGAACAGCGACGAGGCCACGTTCGGCCTGGCCGCGCTGCACATCGCCGCCGGTGGTGAGCGGCCGGTCTTCCTCTACGGCCAGCGCTACATGGGCGTGCTGGAGTCGTACCTGGCCGCGCCGCTCGTCGGCTGGGCCGGGCCGAGCTGGCCGGTGCTGCGGCTGCCGCTGCTCGCGCTCTTCGCGATCTTCCTGTGGCTGGCGTACCGGCTGACCCGCCGCCTGTTCTCCCCCTGGCTGGCGGTGGTCGTGGTGGGCCTGCTGGCGCTCGGCTCGGAACGCGTGGTCCGCGACCAGCTCACAGCGGTCGGCGGCCGCCCGGAGGTGAAGCCGGCGGTGCTGGCGATGCTGCTGATCGCGGTGGCCCTCGGCGGCCGACGGATCCGGCACTGCTGGCTGGCCACCGGCGCGTTCGGGCTGCTCGCCGGGCTGGCGCTCTGGTCGGACTGGCTGATCGCGCCGTATCTGCTGGTCGCGGCGGTGGTGCTCGCGGTGGCGGTGCCCCGGGACCTGATCGGCTGGCCGGGCGTGCTGCTGGTCGCGGGCTTCCTGGCCGGGATCGCCCCGGTGGTCAAGGACAACCTCGTCGCGCCGCCCGGGCAGGACTCGCTGTCGGTGTTCCGCGAGATCAGCACCAAGGAGGGCGTCGCGCCGTCGCTGGCCGAACGCCTGCGCGGCGGGCTGCTGGAGGGGGTGCCACTGGCGTCGGGCATGTGTCCGATGGACGGCTGCGCGCGCTGGGCGCAGTGGTTCGGCGTGCTCTACCCGGTGCTGCTGGTGGCCGCCGCCGCGCTCGGGCTGATCGCGTACCGCCGGGCCGCCGACCACGCCGCGCGGGTCCGGGCCGTGGCGATCCTCGCCCTGGTCGCGGGCGCGGTGCTGACACTTCTGGCGTACGTGCGCAGCCCGCTCGCCGCGACCGACCCGCTCGGCAACGCCCGCTACCTGTCGGTGCTCCAGATCTCGCTGCCGGCCGTGCTGTGGCCGCTCTGGCTGGCCGCCGCGCACGCCCTGCGGGCCACCACCGGGTGGACGGCCCGGCTCGGCGGCACCGCGGCGGCGGTGGTGCTGGCCGGGCTGACCGCCGCCACCGTTGCCGGGACCGTGGCGTTCCTGGCCGGCGTGCCGGGCGT
The DNA here is from genome assembly GCF_007827635.1 of Micromonospora sp. CNZ296. Lineage (NCBI taxonomy): Bacteria > Bacillati > Actinomycetota > Actinomycetes > Micromonosporales > Micromonosporaceae > Micromonospora > Micromonospora sp. CNZ296. Next base: position 219,432 of record NZ_VISW01000003.1, on the reverse strand, counting down.
ACGGGACGAGGAACGCACCGCCCGCCGCCTCGCCGACACGGTGCGGGACGCCGGGTTGCACGAGGTGTACGGGGACTACTGGACCTGCAACCGGCTGATCTTCAACACCGGAGAGACCGTTGCCTGCGGCGTGCTCGACGGGGCGCTGACGCCCGGGCAGAACCGCTATCCGGCGTACTGGCAGCGGGTGGCGCGCGCGGAACGGCCCGGGTACGTGGTGGCGGTCGGCTCCCCGGCCGAGCGCACACTGCGGCGGCTGCTGGGCGACCGCGCCGACGCGGCGGTGGTGGCCGAGGTGGGCGGCAGTCGCGTGTACCACCCCGACCGTGCCGTGCGGCCGTGGCGCTGACCCCGGCCCGTACGCTGTGCCGGTGCTCATCCTGCTGCCCCCGTCGGAGGGAAAGGCCGAGGCCGGCACCGGCCGCCGGCTGGACCTGTCCCGGCTGTCCCTGACCGAGCTGAACCCGGCCCGGGAGGCGGTCCTGACCGCGCTCGTCGACCTGTGCGCCGGGCCGGACGAGACGGCGGCCCGGACCGCGCTGGGCCTCACCGAGGGGCAGCGCGGCGAGCTGCGGCGCAACGCCCGGCTGCGGGAGGCAGCGACCGCCCCGGCCGGACGCCTCTACACCGGCGTGCTCTACGAGGCGCTCGGCCTGGACACGCTGCCCCCCGACGCGCAGCGGGCGGCCCGCCGCCAGGTGCTGATCAGCTCCGGCCTGTGGGGCGCGGTACGCTTCGCCGACCGGATTCCGCCGTACCGCTGCCCGATCGGGGCGCGGCTGCCGGGGCTCGGCGCGCTGTCGGCGTACTGGCGGGCGGCGCTCGGCCCGGTACTGGAACCCGCCGCCGGGCGCGGCCCGGTGCTGGACCTGCGCTCCGGCGCGTACGCGGCCACCTGGACGCCGCGCGGCGCGCTCGCCGAACGCACGGTGACGGTACGGGTGCTGCACGAACGGATCGTGGACGGCACGCCGGCCCGGTCGGTGGTGAGCCACTTCAACAAGGCCACGAAGGGCCGGCTGGTGCGGGATCTGCTGCTCGCCGACGCCCGGCCGCGTACCGCCGACGCGCTGGTGGGGGCGCTGCGGGAGCTGAAGTACACGGTCGAGGAGGCACCCCGGGCGGCCGGGCGGCCCCGGCAGGTCGACCTGGTGGTCACCGAGCTCTGAGCCGCGGGCTTCCCGCAAATTTTGCTCAAGGCTCGGGCGCAGCGGTTCCCGGTCCGGCGCTCGGCAGCGACGGTAGAGGTACCCCGACGACCGAGGAGCCGCGCCGATGCTCACCACGCTGCTCGACCGCCCGCGCCCGTCGCCGCCGCCGCTGGACTGGCTGACCCTGACCGACGCCTTCGAGGTCGCCTGCATGGTGCGCTGCACGCCGCCGCCGGCCGCCGACGTACGCCGCCTCGACTCCGGACCGCACCGCGGCGGCATCGCCGAGTTCAACCGCGAGGACGCGGCGCAACGGATGCGGCAGCTGCTGGGACGCCTCGACGTGCCGGTGGAGCACGAGCTGACCACCGGTGGCCTGCGCCGCCGCTACGAGCTGCACCGGCTGTCGGTGCCGCCGCAGCACCGGGCGGCGTACGCGAATCTGCTGACCGCGGGCTGGCGGCAGGGCCGCCGGGAGCTGCTCGGCGGGCCGTTCCCGGGCGCCTCGGCGCCGCGGCGGCTGTGGCGGCCCCGGCTGGCCGCGGCGGCCTGGCGGGCGGCGCTGCTCGCGGGCGGCCGGCACGTCCGCCGGCACTGCCTCGGCATCCGGCTCGCCGACCGGGACCTGGCGGCGGTGCTGGTACGCGGCGCGGCGCTGCTGGACGTGCCGGCGGCGCTGCGGCCCGGGTCGGGTTGCTTCCTCGTGGTGGTGCCGAACGGCGAGCACCGGGAGCGGATCACCGAGAGCGCGGAGCTGGCCCCGGCGAGCTGACCGGCCCGGCCCGAGACTGCCGCACGCCGGGCCTGCGGTGGTGCGTGCGCCGCGTGGGCTTGCGCCACGGCGGGTGCACGGCGCAGAGTGCAGCCCGTGAGCCGACACTGGCCTGTGCGCGCCGCCGCCCCGCTCGCGCTGGTGCTCCTGCTCGTCGCCGGGCTCACCGGGTGCCGGGACGAGCCGTCCGAGCCGACCCGCATCCGCATCGCCACCGGCAGCCCGACCGCCGTCTACCACGCCTTCGGCCAGTCGCTCGCGGCGCTGCTCAACCGGGAGCTGCCCGGCGTACGGGCCGAGGTGGTGGTCACCGCCGCCTCGGCGCAGAACGTCCGGCTGGTCGGCGCTGGGGAGGCCGAGCTGGGCTTCACCCAGGCCGACGTGCTGCCGCCGCGCGAGCCCGAGCATCCGTCGGTGCTCGCGGTGGCCCGGGTCTACGACGACCTGCTGCACCTGGTGACCCGCGCCGGCGGGCCGATCCGCACGCTCGGCGACCTGCGCGGCCGGCGGGTGTCGGTGGGCGCCGACGGCTCCGGCACGGAGATCACCGCCACCCGTCTGCTGGCGGTGGCCCAGCTCGGTGGCGACCGGGTACGCCAGGAACACCTGGGGCTGGACGACTCGGTGGCGGCCCTGCGCGAGGGGCGGATCGACGCGTTCTTCTTCTCCGGCGGGCTACCCGTGCGCGGCGTCGCCGACCTGGCCCAGCGGACCTCGCTGCGGATCGTGGACCTGGGCGACTGGACCGAGCCGCTGCGCCGGGCGTACGGGCAGGTCTACGTGACCCGGGACGTGCCGCGCTCGGTGTACCGGGCCGCCCCGGTCAGCACGGTGGCGAACCCGAACTACCTGATCGTCCGCGCCGACCTGCCCGCCGCGCTGGTGCGGGAGGTGACCCGGCTGCTGATGGACCGCCGGGAGGAGCTGGCCGCCGCGCACCCGGCGGCGGGACGGATGAGTCCCCGGTCGGCGATCGTCACCACCCCGCTGCCGCTGCATCCGGGCGCGGCGCAGTGGTATCGCGCCGCGAAGCCCTGACGCGGGTCAGCACCGGACCGGCGCGTCGGCGGGCGCCGGGAACCACAGCTCGGCGACCAGGCCCCGGGGCTCGCCCTGGCGCATGGTGAGCCGGCCGTCGGAGGCGTCCACGAGCACCGCCGCGATGGTCAGCCCGAGGCCCACGCCGTCCACGTTCTGCGCGTCCGGCGCCCGCCAGAACCGCTCGGTGGCCTGGTCGAGCTGACTGGTGGTCATGCCCGGGCCGGTGTCGCCGACGGTCAGCACCGTCCCGCCGTCGGCGGCCCGTACGGTCACCGTCACCTCTCCACCGGCGCCGCTGAACTTCACCGCGTTGTCGATCAGGGCGTCCAGCGCCTGGTCGATGGCGGTCGGCACGGTCCGGGCGTACGCCGGCGCGTCCTCGGCGTCGAGGCGGAGCGTGACCTCGCGGTGCCGGGCCAGCGGCAGCCAGGCGGCCACCCGGGAGGCGGCGGTGGCGGTGGCGTCCACAGTCACCCGCTCGTTCTCCTCCCGCTCGGCGCGGGCCAGCGTGAGCAGCGCGTCGAGCACCGTCGCGAGCCGGTCGGTCTCCTCCAGCGCCAGCCGGTGCTCGGCGCGCCCGTCCGGGTCGGTGAGGCTGGGGCCCAGTTCCTCCACCCGCAGCCGCAGCGCGGTGAGCGGGTTGCGGAGCTGGTGGCTGGCGTGCGCGACGAAGGCGCGTTGCCGGTCCATCACGTCGGAGACCGCGTCGGCCATGTCGTTGAAGCTGGTCGCCAACCGGCGCAGTTCGGGCGGCCCGAGTCCGGCGCGGACCCGCGCGGCGCGGCGGCCCTCGGCGATCTCGTGGGTCACCGCGTCCAGCTCGGTGACCGGGCGCAGCACCCAGCCGGCCAGCCCGAACGCGGTCGAGACGCAGGCCAGCACCGCCAGCAGGCCGATGCCCGCGAGCAGCAGCCACCACACGGTGACGGTGCGGCGCACGCCGTCCGCCGGGCTGGTCGTGACCACGGCGCCGAGCACCTCGCCGCCGTCGTTGATCGGCACGGCCGTCACCACCGGCCCGCCGACCCACGGCCAGACCGACTCCGGGCCGCTGAACTGCTGCCCGGACAGGGCGGTGTCGAGCGCCGCGCGGGTGCCCGCGCCCGGTTCCCACCCGGACGAGGCCACCACGGTACGGCGGTCCCGGTCCACCACGGCCGCGCCGATGCCGTAGAGCGCGTCGTAGGCGGCCAGTTCCCCGTCCAGCGGGCCGGGGCTGCCGCCCCGCAACGCCGGCCCGGCCAGCGAGGCGAACCGGGTGGCGTCGGCGAGACGGTCGGCGCGGACCCGGTCCGTCTCCCGGGTCGCGAGCGTGGCCGCCAGCGGCGTCTCCAGGGCGATCAGGACCAGCACCATCAGCAGCAGGTAGCTGATCACCAGCCGGCGGCGCACGAACCGGCCCTCACGCCTCGCGGAGCCGGTAGCCGACCCCGCGTACGGTCTCCACCAGCGTCGGGTCGCCGAGCTTGCCGCGCAGCGACCCGACGTGCACCTCCACGGTGTGCCGGTCGGCCCAGGTGGTGCCCCACACATCGAGCAGGATCCGCTCGCGCGGCACCGCCGCCCCGGGCTGGCGGGCCAGGGACAGCAGGATGTCGAACTCCTTGCGGGTGAGCGAGACGTCCCGGCCGGCCACCGTCACCGTCCGGCCGCCCACGTCGATGCGGACCGCACCGGCCTCGATCAGGTTGCGCTGCGGCGCGGTGTGCGCGGCCCGGCGCAGCACCGCCTCGATCCGCGCCTGCAGCTCCACCATCGAGAACGGCTTCACCACGTAGTCGTCGGCGCCCAGCCGCAGCCCCAGCACCCGGTCGCGTTCCTCACCGCGCGCGGTCACCGCGATGATGCCGAGCCGGCTGCTGCGCCGCCGCAGCTCGCGGCACAGGTCGGTGCCGTCGCCGTCGGGCAGCCCCAGGTCGAGCAGCACCAGGTCGCAGGGGGCGGCGGAGAGCGCGGCGGCCACCGTCGCGGCGTGTTCCACCTGGTAGCCGCGCCGGGTCAGCGCGGACGACAACGCCGCGGCGACCCGGCGGTCGTCCTCGACCAGGAGGATCCGCACCCGTTCCTCCCTCGACTCGACGTGTTGCCCTGCGAATGGTGGCAGACGCGCCGCCGGGACGCGAGGCCGCTCTAGGCTGCTGCCGTGATCTACAAGATTCTCACCGACGACGAGTGGACGCAGGCGCGGGCGGACGGGCGGTTCGCCGGCACCGCGATGGACCGGCAGGACGGCTACGTCCACTTGTCCGCCGCCGACCAGGTGGTGGAGACCGCGCGGAGGTTCTTCGCCGGGGTCACCGGCCTGACCGTGCTCGCGGTGGACGAGTCCCGGCTCGGCGACGCGCTGCGCTGGGAGGAGTCCCGCGGCGGCGCGCTGTTCCCGCACCTGTACGGGGCGTTGCCGGTGGACGCGGTGGTCGCCGCGCACCCCCTGCCGGCCGACCGGCCCGCCGCCGACGCGGTGGCCGAACTGCTCGGGTGAGCGCTCGTTATGCTGCGTCGAGCCCGCCCGACGGCGCGACGCGCCCTGGCATGTGATGCGAGTTGAGATGACTGACAGCAACGACCGGTCCGCCTCCGTCTTCGTCCACCCGACGGCCGACGTGGAGTCCGGCGCCCAGGTCGGCGACGGCACCAAGGTCTGGCACCTGGCGCACATCCGGTCCAGCGCCCAGGTCGGCGCCGGCTGCGTGATCGGCCGCAACGTCTACGTCGACGCGGGCGTCACCGTCGGCGACCTGGTGAAGATCCAGAACAACGTCTCGGTCTACCAGGGCGTGACCATCGAGGACGAGGTGTTCGTGGGCCCGTGCGCGGTGTTCACCAACGACTTCCGTCCGCGCGCCCAGAATCCGGACTGGACGATCACCCCGACGCTCGTCCGCCGGGGCGCGTCGATCGGCGCGAACGCCACGCTCGTGTGCGGCATCGAGGTCGGCGAGTACGCGATGATCGCCGCCGGCTCGGTGGTGACCCGCGACGTCAAGCCGTACCAGCTGGTGGCCGGCAACCCGGCCCGCCCGAAGGGCTGGGTCGACGCCAAGGGCGAGGTCATCTCCCGCGACGTCGACAACCCGCCGCACCAGGGCTGACCGGACGAGACAGGGGCGACGACCGGCGCGGTCGTCGCCCCTGCTCCGTCGGTACGCCTCAGCCGCAGAGCCGGCCGATCTCGTCCCGGAACCGGTCCATCGGATTCGACCCGGCCGGGCCGAGCAGGTACTCCTTCAGCTCCCGCCGCGCCCCGGTCATCGGGTCGTCCCCGGCCCGGGTCACGTCGAGGATCTTCGTCAGCTCGCCGCAGTCCGCCGAGAGCAGGTACGCCGCCCGAGCGGTCGGGAACTGCCGCCGGAACTCGTCCTCGGGCAGGCCGGCCGGATTCGCCACCACGTACGGGCGCTCGCTCTGCACGAAGTCGGAGACCACGCTGGACACGTCGCTGACCAGCAGGTCGGTGACGTTGAAGCAGTCGAACAGCCCCGGCGTGCGGCCGGTGACCACCAGGTGCGCGGTGCCGTCCAGCGAGGACGGATCGGTCTCGCCGCCGGCGGCCTTGATCCGGGACACGATCCGCTCGTGCACGGCGCGGGCCTTCGGCGAGCGCGTCCCGGTCAGCGGGTGCGGCTTGTAGATCACCCGCACGTCCCCGGCTGCGAGCAGGCCGGACACGATCCGCTCACCCATCAGCACGAGCGACGTGTGGTACGGGTCGTCGTCGAGCCAGCCCTCCCAGGTCGGCGCGTACAGCACCGTGAAGCGGTGGTCGGCGGCGCCCGAGCCGAACGTGTGCACCCCGGCGAGCTGCGGGCGGCCGACCTCCACGATGTCGCGGTCCAGCACGCCGACGTCGGCCCGGGCGTACCGTTCCCGCCCGGCCGGCCCGGCCACCCAGACCTCGTCGTACACCTTGCTGTACGGGTTGACGCTCGCCTGCTTGTCGCTGTCGCCGTGGCCGACGAAGACGTGCTTCACGCCCGGCTCCCGCAGCAGGTGGATGTTGGCGCCGACGTTCGCGGCGTACAGCGCCACGCGCAGCGAGCCCAGGTCCAGGTTCATGAAGTCGACGCCGGCCGGCACGCAGATCACCGGCAGCCGGGTGTCGGCGAGCTGCTCGAACGCGTCCGCGGCGCGCAGCAGCACGACGGCGCGACGGCCGGTCGCCTCCACCGGCGCGAGCCACATGTTGGCCTGGTAGACGTCCTTGGCCGGGCCGGCGAAGTAGAGCGCCACCTCGGGCCGTTCCCGGGCCATCCAGTCGTGCACGGCGGGCAGCACACCCGGGGCCTTGCCCCGGCCGCGCAGCGCGGTGAGCGCCAGCACCGCGGCGGTGACCAGGCCGGCGGCGAGCGTGACCAGGGCGGTGAGCACCACCGGGGCGACCCGGTCGAGTGCGGCGGCCACCACTGCCGCGGGCACCAGCAGCACGTTCAGCAGCGGCATGCGCAGCCCGGCCAGCAGCCGCGCCCAGGCCGGCGGCACCGGAACCCGCCGCAGCGCGCCGAGGTCGATGTTGCGGGTGTACGCCGGTGGGTCGACCCGGCCGTCGATCACCTTGGTCACCGCGTTGGTGGCGACGGCCACGGTCCACAGCGCGGCGGGCAGCAGCAGGACGGCGACGGTGCCGGCCACGCCGGGACGCACCGCGGCGACCACGAGCAGGACCACCGACAGGTCCCGCACCAGCCGCCGGAATGTCTCGCCCAGACCGGCCTTGTCGAGCAGCGTGGCGGTCTCGGTGTGCCGCCCGGCCAGGGCCAGCTCACCGGCGACGGCGACCACCGCGGCCACCGCGTACGGGACCACCAGGCCGAGAACTCCGGCGAGGACCATGACCGCGTAGCCGAGGAGCGTCGCGCCGACCGCGGCGAGACCCTGCTGGCTGCGTACTCTGCTGAACAACGACACGCTCCCTGTCTGCCCCACCGATGTCGGTGCGGGTCGATTTCCGACGGCTGCGACCCTAAACGGATCACATGACACAAGTATTGCCGGGGTGTCCGGCAGGTGAACTCCACACGGCGTGATCCCGGCTCATCCCGGCGGCGGCACGCGACGGGCCCCGGCCGTTCGAGACGGCCGGGGCCCGCGGAGTCGGTGGGGTCAGCCCCCGATGACCACCCGGCGCACGCCGGTCCAGCGCGCCGGGTCGGTGACCCGGCGGCCGTCGACCAGCACCGTCACGCCCGGCAGGTCGGCCGGGGCGAGGGTGCGGTACTCGGCGTGGTCGGCCTGGATCACCGCGGCGCCGACCGGCTCGCCGTCGTACCCGGGCAGGCCGTGCGCGACCAGCTCCTCGTTCGTGTACATCGGGTCCGAGACGTACGGCACCGCACCCCGCCGGCGCAGCGCGTCCACGGTCGGGAAGACACCGGAGAACGCGGTCTCCTTGACGCCACCCCGGTAGGCGGCGCCCAGCACCAGCACGCCCACGCCGGTCAGATCGCCGTACGCGGCGGCGAGCAGGTCGACCGCGTACTCCGGCATGGCCGCGTTGGCCTCGCGGGCCGAGCGGACCACGGTGGCGGCCGGGTCGTTCCACAGGTACATCCGCGGGTAGATCGGGATGCAGTGGCCGCCGACCGCGATGCCCGGCGAGTGGATGTGGCTGTACGGCTGCGTGTTGCACGCCTCGATGACCTTGGTGACGTCCACGCCGACGGTGTCGGCGAAGCGGGCGAACTGGTTCGCCAGGCCGATGTTCACGTCCCGGTAGGTCGTCTCGGCGAGCTTGGCCAGCTCGGACGCCTCGGCGGAGCCGAGGTCCCAGACGCCGTTCGGCCGGTCCAGGTCGGGGCGCTCGTCGAAGTCGAGCACCGCCTCGTAGAACCGCACGCCGTGCGCGGCCGACGCCTCGTCGATGCCGCCGACCAGCTTCGGGTAGCGGCGCAGGTCGGCGAAGACCCGCCCGGTGAGCACCCGCTCGGGGCTGAACACCAGGTGGAAGTCGGTGCCGGCGGTCAGGCCGGAGCCCTCGGCGAGCATCGACGCCCACCGGTTACGGGTGGTGCCGACCGGCAGCGTGGTCTCGTAGCTGACCAGCGTGCCCGGCTTCAACCCACGGGCGATGGCCCGGGTGGCGTCGTCCATCCAGCCGAAGTCCGGCACGCCCTCGGCGTCCACGAACAGCGGCACGACCACGACGACCGCCTCCGACTCGGCGACCGCGGCGGCGGTGTCGGTGGTGGCCGACAGCAGGCCGGCGGCCACCGTCTCCTTGAGCTTGACGTCCAGGTCGGCCTCACCCGGGAAGGGCACGGCACCGTCGTTGACCAGCTGGACGACCCGCTCGGAGACGTCGGCGCCGATCACCCGGTGCCCCTTGGACGCGAACTGCACGGCCAGCGGCAGACCGATCTTGCCGAGCGCGACGACGCAGATGTTCATGAACTACTTTCCTCCAGAGGGCCAGATTCGGCGCAGGCGGGCAAGGAACCGACCGGGGGTCACCGGCGTGATCGCGACGATCACCTGGCCCTTGTGGTTCGTGGTGGGTGTGACGAGGTGCCAGCGGACACCGCGCCGGGCCACCAGCCGGGGTGCGGCGACGGGGCGGTCGGTGCGCAACGGCGCCGAGCCCGTCCCGCCCAGGGCGGAGACCTCGGCGCGTACGATACGACGCTCGCCTGTCCCCGCGACGACCGCCAGCAACCGGTCCACCGCGAAGTCCGTTCGTACGACGGTACCGCTGCCGGAGGACTCGGCCGACGTGACACCCGTCAGATCGCCCACACTGACCCGCAGCGCCTCCGCGCTCAGCTCGGCCAGCTCGGCCCAGCGGCTGCGGGCGGTGACCACCAGGGCCCGCGCCCCGGCGGCGTCGCGTCCCCAGGCCAGCCCGGTCGCGGTCAGCTTGGCCAGTATCGCGGCGGCCCGCTCGGTGACGTCGTACCAGTCGTCCGGGTAGCCGAACGCCGGATCGCGGAAGCCGACGTGGTCGGCGTACCAGCGGTCGCCGTCGACGACCACCTCGGGCAGTGACCGGTCGGACTGCTGGCCGATGAGCGTGCACAGCGCGTCCAGGTCGCCGTCGCGCGCCACCGCCACCCGCAGCCGCTCCTCGGGCGCCATCCGGGCGGTCACCCCGTCGGTCAGGTACGCCTCGGCGAGCTTGCGGATCCGGTCGTGGACGTGCCGCTGCACGTCCGGGGCGAGGGCGAGGAACTCCGCGCGGAGCAGCTTCGCCACCTCCCAGGTGAAGTGGCGCACCAGCACCGCGTCCCGCCGCGGGCCGGGCTCGATCAGGCCGGCGACGAACCCGACGAGTTCCTCGGCGCAGCGCAGCCGCTCCTCGAACCGGCTGGCGTACGTGATGTTCTGGGCGTTGTCCCGCTTGACCGCGTAGTAGAACTCGTAGTCGCCGAGGACCGACACCTTCTTCGCCCGGACGCACGCCTCCAGCGTGAACGGCTGGTCGCTGCCCATCCGCATGTCCGTACGGAACCGCAGGCCGTGCCGCTCGATCAGGTCCCGGCGGAACAGCTTGGTGTTCGACAACGACCAGGGCAGGTCGCTGTCGAACAGGTCGAGCCGCTCCCGGGTGGTGGCGTAGACGGCCTGGTGCACGTAGCGCTTGTTGGTGCCGACCATCCGGCCGAGCACCACGTCGGAGTCCCACCGGTCGGCGGCGTCGACGAGGCGCTCCAGCGCCTCCGGGCCGAGGTGGTCGTCCGAGCCGATGAAGAAGACGTACCGGCCGCGGGCGTGGTCGAGCGCCAGGTTGCTCGGCGCCGCCGGGCCGCCGGAGTTGGCCTGGTGCAGCACCCGGACCGTGCCCGGGTACCGCTCGGCGTAGCGGTCCAGTTCCGCGCCGCTGCCGTCGGTGGAGCCGTCGTCGACGGCGACGACCTCCAGCCGGTCCCGGCCGATGCTCTGCCCGACGAGCGAGTCGAGGCAGGCGGTCAGGTACGGCATGGTGTTGTAGACGGCGACCACCACCGTCACGTCCGGCCCGTTCACGCGCCCACCTCCACCTGTGCCGGCTCCACCGGGGCGTGCGCCGGCGGCGTCGGCCGGGGCGGCGCGTCGGGCAGCAGCCGGGAGTAGACCTCGTCGAGAACCCGCGCCTGCGCCTCCCAGGTCCAGCCGGCCAGCAGGCCCGGCCGGTCGTACGCGGCGCGGTACCGCTGCGGGTCGGCGAGCACCGCGGTGACCGCGCGGACGAAGTCGGCCACGTCCTCGGCGCGGAACACCTCACCCTGACCGGTCTCCCGGACAGTCTCGGCCATGGTGCGCACGTCGGAGACGACCAGTGGCAGGCGGGCGTGTGAATACTCGAAGAACTTGGTGATCAGCGCGATCTCGTGGTTCGGCCAGTGCTGGATCGGGATGACTCCGACCTGCGCGCCGCCGAGATACCGGACCACCTGGTGGTGCGGCACGTACGGCAGCACGTGCACCCGGTCCGCCACGTCCAGCTCACCGGCCCGGGTGACCAGGCCCCTGACGTACGCCGAGTCGGGCTTGTTGACCACGAACGCGACGTGCGCGCCGGGCAGCCGGGGCAGCGCCTCGACCATCACGCCGAGGCCGCGCTTGGCGGCGGCCACCCCGCTGTAGACCAGCAGCGGCTCGTCCGGCCCGAGCCCGCAGCGGGCGCGGATGTCCGGCGCCGGCCCGGCCGGATCCGCGGGCAACTCGTCCACCGCGGGTGCGTTGAGCACGACCGCCGGCCGTTCGGCCAGCCCGTGCTCGGTGCGCAGCAGGTCGGCCAGACCACCGGAGACGGTCATGGTGGCGTCGGCGTACGGCACGTACTCCCGCTCGTGCGCCACGTTGCCGGGCAGCCAGCGGGCGTTGTCGCGCCACGGCTGCACGCCGGGCAGGTATTCGTGGGCGTCCCAGAGCAGCGCGATCCGGCGGCCCTTCGCGGCGGCCCGGACCTTCGCGCGGGCGCCGACGCCGAGCATCCGGAAGTCGTTGGCGTGGATCAGGTCCGGCGCCAGCTCGTCGACCACCGGGCCGTAGGCCAGCTCGTAGTCCCACAGGCCCGGTTCCAGGCGCCGCCACGCGCCGTCGCCGCGCAGCTTGCGCCAGAACAGCGTGTACGCGCGGTCCCAGGGGCCGTCCAGCTTGCGGCCCTTGCGGGCCCGGGTGAGCTGACGGTTGCGGAAACCGACCCACTTGCGGGTCAGGCCGGACAGCTTCTCCTCGGCGCGCAGCGCGGCCCAGGGCAGCCCGCCCGGCCGGCCCGCGCCGGACTCGCGGGCAGCGACGGTGAGTGCCGCCCGGCGGACCGCCAGGTCCGCGCGCCAGGCCTTCACCGCCTGGGTACGCTGCGCCGCGATGCCGCTGGGCGGATAGGCGAGCGGGTGCCGCAGCCAGGCCCGGCGGAACTCGTGCCGGCGGCGGGCCAGCGGCTCGGGCATCGGCACGAGGCGTACCTCGGCGGCGCCGAGGCGCCAGCTCTGCGGGCTGCCGACCGGCGCGCGGCCGAGCAGCACGACGTCCCAGCCGGCGTCGGCGGCGGAGCGGGCCGCCTTCTGCACCCGGGAGTCCCCGATGACCCCGTTGTCCACCAGCATCACGACCCGTCCCCGGGTGCCCGCCGCTGCGGTCGTGCCGTCAGATCCCATTCCTGCCCGTTTCGTCGTCGCCAGCACCGCGCCCGCGGACCCGAGCGAGTCTACGACAGCGGATCGGGCTCGAACGCCCGCCGCCGCCGGTGCCCCACGACCTGGTGTGACGGTTGCTACCCTCCATCCTGTTCAACGACCGGCGCCCGCTCCGGGTCGTTCGCCGGGTCGCCGGCCGCGCCACGCGGGCCTCCGGACAATCGCAGCTCAGCGCGAACGGGACCGCACAATGGACGTGGTGACCACCGAGGAACCCAGCCGGCCCGCACCAGCCCCGCCGACCGGCCCGGCCACAGCCGACCGCGTCCGGCCCGGCTACGTCCGGCGGCTGCGCGACGCCGCCCGGGACGCGGCGCCCGCGCTGGCGTTGTACGCGGTGATCCGGCTGATCGGCGTGCTCGTCGTCTACCTGTGGGCCCGCAACATCGACGTCTCCCCGGTCGAGCGGCTCACCCGGGCCGACGGCAACTGGTACCTCGGGATCGTCCAGCACGGCTACGACGGGTACGAGAAGACCCAGAGCAACATGGCGTTCTTCCCGCTCTACCCGGGCCTGACCGCGGCCCTGGAGCGGCTCTCCCCGTTCAGCCCGCGCGAGTCGGCGCTGGTCGTGGCGTGGCTGGCCGCGCTGGCCGCCGCCTGGGGCCTGTACGCCATCGGCAAGCACCTGCACGACAGGCGTACCGGCATCCTGCTCGCCGCGCTCTGGGGCGCCGTGCCGCACGCCGTCGTGGAGTCGATGGGCTACAGCGAGAGCCTGTTCACCGCGCTGGCCGCGTGGACGCTGTACGCGTTGCTGCGCCGGCACTGGGTGACCGCCGGTGTGGTGTGCCTGTTCGCCGGCCTGACCCGGCCCACCGCCTCGTCGCTGATCCCGGTGGTGGGGCTGGCCGCGCTGCTGGCGGTCGTCAGGCGGCGCGACGGCTGGCGGCCCTGGGCGGCGCTGCTGCTCGCCCCGGCCGGCTGGCTGGGCTACCTGGCCTGGGTCGGCACCCGGACCGGCCGGCCGGACGGCTGGTTCCACATCCAGTCCGCCGGGTGGGGCACCACCTTCGACTTCGGCGTCTACACCGTCGACCGGGGCCAGCAGGCGCTGGTGCAGGTGGCCGCGTTGCCGCTGCTGGTGGTCACCGTGGTGGCGCTGCTGTCGATCATGTTCTTCGCGTTGAGCGCGATCGACCGGCAGCCGTGGCAGTTGCTGCTCTACAGCGGCCTGATGTTCGTCACCACGCTCGGCGCGGCCGGTTACTACCACTCCAAGGCGCGGTTCCTGCTGCCGGCGTTCCCGCTGCTGCTGCCGGCCGCCGTGGGCCTGGCCCGGGCCGGATGGGCCCGGGCCGGCACGGTGCTGGTCACGCTCGTGGCGCTCTCCGCCTACTTCGGCGGCTATCTGCTGCTGATCTGGACGAAGTCGCCGTGACCGGTCAGCGGGTGAACGGCCGGACGTCCCACACCCAGACGTCCTCGACCCGCTCCCCCGGGCCGTAGAGCGCGTCCAGCACGGTCTTCAGGTCGTCGTGGCGGCGGGCGCCGCGGTCGGGCAGCACCACGGCGTCGGCCTTCCAGTAGCGGACGTCGGCGCGCGCCTGGTCGACGTCGGCCTGGCCGACCGTGGTGTCCCGCTCGCCGAGCGAGACGGCGGTGAGCAGCTTCGCCGTGGGCTGCGGGTCGACGCCCCAGCGGCCGGTGTTGTCGGTGGCGGAGACCGGCGCGAGGAAGTAGCCCTCGGGGACGGCGAAGCCGGCCACCGCGGCAGAACTCCAGTACAGCGACGTCATACCGTTCACCGGGACCGGGACGAGCGTGCGGCCGGGCGCCACGTGGTCGCGCCAGGTGCCGGCGGTGACGAAGTCCGGCACCGGGGTGCGGCCCTTCGCGTCCAGCGGCATCGGCAGGATCGGCAGCAGTGCGGCGGCCACCGCCACGGCCCCGACGCGGGCGGCCAGGCGGCCGGCCGGTTCGGTGCGGCGGGCGGCGAGCCGGTCACCGGCGACCGCCAGCAGCACACCGAGCGCCACCGTGGTGATCAGCGCGAACCGGGACACCACCACGGAGTCGAACACGGGCAGGTTCTGCACCAGGGCGAACGGCGCGGGGACGTCGGTGCGACGGGTGCCGACGGTCCAGGTGGTGCCGATGGAGAACAGCGCCGACACCAGGCCGACAGCCCCGAGGACCCGGACCGTGGTCTCCCGGCGCAGCCACCAGAGCACCCCGGCCGCCAGCACCACCAGGGACCAGCCGTAGAAGCTGGCCTGCTCGGTGGTGTTCGGCGCCCAGCCGATCGCGCTGGTCGGGCCACCGGCGATCGACTTGGTGGCGAACTCGACGAACGAGCCGAGCTTGAGGGCGTAGATGTCCGGGGTGCCGGGGTGGCCGACCCGGTGCTGCGGGCCGGCGAACTGCATCCACAACGGGTACGCCGCCGCCGCGGACACGAGCACGGCGGTGATCGCCAGACCGGACAGCAGCGGGCGCAGCCGGCGTACCGCGTCGCGGGGCCGGAAGACGAGGTAGGCCAGGACCAGCATCAGGCAGCCGAGCGCGGTCAGGAAGAGGATCTCCAGGCTGATGAAGAACTGGGCCACCACCAGCCCGCCCAGGATCAGGCCGTCGCGGATCACCCGCTCGCCGCGGGACAGCGCGATCACCCGCCAGACGATGAACGGCACCAGCCACTGCGCGGTGATGTGCGGGTGGCCGTTGCTGTGCGAGATCAGCGCCGGCGCGAAGGCGCAGAACAGTCCGCCGACGAACGCGGCCGCACGGGAGTCGACCACGTGCCGGGACAGCACGTGGTACCAGGCGTACCCGGTGCCGGCCAGGTTCAGCGTGATGAACAGCAGATAAGAGAAGGACGCGCCGAAGAGCAGCGTGACCGGGGTGAGCACCAGGCCGGGCAGCTGCATCCCGACGTTCGTCATCAGGTTCACGCCGGCCGGGGCGTTCTGGAGCGTGGTGAAGAACGGGTTCTCCAGGTTGGTGACCGCGTGCGCCGCGTACGCCAGCATCCACTCGTTGAAGCCCTGGTCGTTCGGGCGGCTGCCGAGCAGCCGGCCGTCGTAGTCGCGCCAGCCGCGGGCGGTGACCCAGAACGCTCCGGCGAGGTAGATCAGGGCCACCAGCGCGTCGACCCGCCGCCACCGGCCGCCGCGCCGCTTTTCGGCCGCGGTGTCCGGCTCCGGCTGCTCCGGCTGCTCCGGGGCCGCGGTCGTCGTCGGGCGCGGGGTGGACGACCCCGGATCGGACGAGTCGTCGGCCGCGGACCCGTCGCCGCCGGTGGGGGCGGGCTCACGGTCGCGGGTGTCGGGCGCAGGCGCGGTCATGGCGTAGGAGTCTACGAAAGCGGAGGCCGCGGTCGAGGACCGGCCGAGACGGCGTGTCCGGCCGGCCGGGACCGCCGGTGACGGGACCGCGGTGATCCGGGGCACGGCGCACCCGCCGGCCGCCGGGCGGCGGCAGGTCCGGCGCGCGAAACGGCGTTATTGTAGTGTCCGCACGCGCTCCGGCGGTCGTTACGCGGCCACCAGCACAGCAGGTACCGCGTCCGGCCGAGCCGTCCAGGCCGCGACACGGCATCTCCCCACCTCCCCAGGATCGGAATCGATGAACAACGGGCGAACTCTCTGGGACTCGTTGAAACTCCCCCGGCCGCGACGGTCCGGGTCCCGGCCGCACATGGTCTACCTCGCGATCGGCTTCCCACCGGCGGCCAAGAGCTGCGCCTACCGCATGCGGGAGACCGCGAACCAGTTCGCCGCCGCGGGCTGGGACGTGACCGCTGTCACCATCGCGGACGAGGCCTGGGAACGGGAGTACGGGCTCGACCACACCCTCTCCCAGGGGGTGGATCCCAGCGTGCGCGTGGTGAAGCTGCCGCTGTTCCGGGACGACCTTGAGACCGACATCCGCACGTTCACCGAGCAGCGTGCCCTGGCGCACAAGGACTACCTGGCCGACCTGCGCAAGCAGAACCTCAAGGTCTTTCCCGAGCCGGTCTTCGGCGGCTGGCGTCCGGCGCTGGAGAAGGCCCTGCTCCGGATCCACCGGGAGCGGCACGTCGACCTGCTGGTGACCACCTGCGCGCCGTACGTCAACCTGTCCGCGACCTGGAAGCTGTGGGAGACGCACCGGGTGCCGTACGTGGTGGACTTCCGCGACGGCTGGTCGGTCGACGTGATCAACAACGGTGAGGCGTTCACCCGGGAGTCGGTCTCCGGCCAGTGGGAGATCAAGCTGCTCACCAACGCCGTCGCCATCTGGAACGTCAACGAGCCGATCTCCCGCTGGTACCGCGAGCGCTATCCGGAACTGGCGCACAAGATGCGGGTCGTGCGCAACGGCTACGACGCGGCGAGCATCCCGGCCCAGGTCCGCCCCGCCCCGCCGGACCGGCCGCTGACCTTCGGCTACCTCGGCGCGCTGAACCTTCCCGTCCCGCTGCTGAGCGCCGTGCTCGAGGGCTGGCGCACGGCACGCGCCGAGGACCCGGCGCTGGCCGACGCCCGCTTCGAGGTGCGGGGCCACATCGGCGCCGCCTGGGCGCGCGGCGACAACGCGCACGCGGAGCTGCTCAGGGCCGCCGCCGTCGACGGCGTGCTGGTCGGCGGCTCGGTGCCCAAGGCCGAGGTGGTGGACCTCTACTCCCGCTGGGACGCGGTGGTGCTGATGGTGACCGGCGGCCGGTACATGACCTCCGGCAAGGTGTACGAGTACATGGCGACCGGCCTGCCGGTGGTCTCCGCCCACGAGGCCGACCACGACGCCTCCACGGTGCTGTCCACCTATCCACTCTGGACCGGCGCGGTCGGGCTGGACCCGGCCGAGCTGACCGGCGCCTTCCGGCGGGCCGCCGCGATGGCCCGTACCGCCGACGCGGCCGAGCGGGAGAAGGCCCGCGCCGAGGCGCGGCAGTACGCCCGCGAGGAGCAGCTCATCCCCGCCGTCCGGGAGGTGACCGAGCTGGTGCTGGGCACCGGCGGTCCGGCCGGCACCCCACAGCCCTCCCCCGCCGGCGCGCGCGTCCTGGCCCGAGAAGGTAGGTCATGATCGAGGTCCTGATGGTTATGGGCACCGTCCCCGGACGGGTGGCGGTCCTGACCGACGCGCTTCAGCAGTTCCGTGACAGGGGCGTCACCGTACGGGTGGCCACCACCTTCGACCCGGTGGAGAAGATCCCGGCGGCGACCGAGCTGGCCGAGGTGCACCTGCTGCCCACCGCCACCGAGCTGGGCCCCCGCTTCGGCCGGGCGGTCAAGCGGGCGGCCCCGGCCCGGCGCCCGTGGCTACGCGCCCAGCGCGACCCGTGGGTACGCCGGCACGCCAAGCGGGCCGACGTCCTGGTCGCGCTCGACGCGCAGGCCCTGCACACCGTCTGGCAGCTCGCGCAGCGCTACCGGCGGGCCGACGCCGTCTACGGCATCGCCCCGGCGCTGCGGGCGGTGGAGAAGCGGTCCGCCGATCCGGCGCGCTACCGCCGACCCCGGCTGAACACCGTCGGCCCGGCCCCGACCGTGCTGGCGAGCGCCACCCGCAACCAGACCGTCGACCTGGCGAAGCGGGTGTTCGAGATGAGCACCGGCAAGCGGGCCATGAAGCTCAGCCCGGTGCGCTGGTTCTGGCAGGGCGCCGTCACGGCGCCCGGCCTGCCGGAGCGGCACCGCGGCAAGATCGCCCGGCGGGTCACCGGCAACATGCTCAAGACCGGGCACGGCGCCAGCGCGAAGCGGCTGGCGCTGGCGGCGCAGGGCCGGCTGAAGAGCCCGGCGACCAAGGGGCAGCTCCTCGGCCCGATCGTGGACGCGGAACTGAGCCAGGGCAAGGTGCCCGAGCACCTGATGACAGTGGTGCGAGGTCAGCTCAAGCTCGCCGACGGCTTCCTCAAGAAGCGCAACCCGGGCAAGGCCGCGCCGCACGTGCTGCGCGCGTTCAACCTGATGTTCCACCGGATCGTGCAGTTCGACGGCACCACCTCGCCGCTGGCCGAGGACCCGGAGAAGTTCCTCGCGCCGCTGCACGACAGCGAGGCCGGCCGGGCGATGGCGACGCCGCGCGGGCGGCAGAGCCCGGCGGCGTTCCCGCCCGCCGGCCGGCCGCACCGGATGCTCTTCTTCACCGGGCTGAACGACAACTTCCTCGGGCCGATCCTGGAGCGCTACGAGGCGATGCCCGGGGTGGAGGTCCGCCGGCTGAACCTGATGGAGGAGTCGATCCTCCCGGTGCTCAGCAACGGCCGCACCAACGTGACGCTCCACATGCTCGCCGGCGCCTCCAAGCGGGCCGGGGAGGTCCAGGAGGCGTGGGGCCCCCACCTGGAGTGGGCGGACACGGTCTTCGTGGACTGGTGCAACCTCGGCGCCGCGATGCTGACGATGATCGACCCGGGCACCACCCGGGTGGTCGTCCGCCTGCACAGCTTCGAGGCGTTCAGCTGGTGGCCGCACCTGACCGACTGGTCGCGTGTGGACGACGTGGTCTTCGTCTCCGAGCACCTGCGCGACCTGGCGCTGGCCGCGGTGCCGCGGCTGCGCGCGCCGCAGGGCCCGCGGACCCACATGATCAGCAACGCGATGGACCTGCACCGGTACGTGGCGCCGAAGGTCTCCGCCGACAGCCGGTTCACGCTCGGGCTGGTCGGGTTGAGTTCCCTGGCGAAGGACCCGCGCTGGGCCCTGGCGGTGCTGCGGGAGCTGCGCCGGCACGACGAGCGGTACCGTCTCAAGCTGGTCGGCGACGACCTCAACCCGGAGCTCAGCCCGGCGATCACGGCCTACGTCCGGGAACTCGACGCCGAGCTGGCCGAGCTGGAGCCGTCCGGCGCGGTGGTGCGGACCGGCCGTACCGAGGACGTCCCCGGTGCGCTCACCGACGTCGGGGTCATCCTCAGCACCTCGCTGCGGGAGAGCTTCCACTGTGCGCTCGTCGAGGGCGCGGCCAGCGGCGCGGTGCCCGTGGTGCGCGACTGGCCGTTCTTCGCCGGCCGCCCGCACAGCGCCCGGAGCCTGTTCCCGAGCGACTGGGTGGTGGGTACGCCGCAGGAGGCCGCCGAGCGGATCCTGGCCCTCACCGCCACCGAGGAGACCTGGCGTGAGGCGGGCCGGGCCGCGGCGTCGCACGTGCTGAGCACCTGGGACTGGTCGGTGACGCAGAAGGACTTCGACCGGCTGCTGCTGGAGCCGCCGGCCACGTCCGGCTGACCGGCGTACACGTGATCGGCCGGCTCCCCGTCGCGGGGAGCCGGCCGAATCGTTCTGTGCCGGGGGTCAGCGCGAGGTGGCCGCGTACTCCCGCTCGTCGCCGGGACGCCGGGACGCCGGAGGACGCGCCCCACGCGCGGCGGGCGTGCCCAGCAGCGAGCCGTACACCTCGTCGAGGATCCGGGCCTGGGCCTCCCAGGTCCAGCCCTCCAGCAGGCCGGGCTTGTCGTAGGCGGCCCGGTAGCGCTCCGGGTCGGCGAGCACGGCCCGGACGGCCCGGACGTAGTCGGCCCGGTCCTCGGCGGTGAACACCTCACCCTGCCCGGTGGCCCGCGCGGTCTGCGCCATGGTCTTCACGTCGCTGACCACGATCGGCAGCCGGGCGTGCGAGTACTCCAGGAACTTCGTGATCAGCGCCAGCTCGTGGTTGGGCTTGTGGTGGATCGGGATGACCCCGGCGTCCGCGCCGGACAGGAACGGCACCACCTGCCAGTGCGCCACGTACGGCAGCAGGTGCACACGGTCCGCGACGCCGAGTTCGGCGGCCCGCTCCCGCAGCGCCTCGGAGAACTGGTTGTCGCCGTTCGGGTTCATGGTCACGAACGCGACGTGCACGTCGGGCAGCTCCGGCAGCGCCTCCACCATGATCTGGCAGCCCCGGCTCGGGTTCACCGCGCCGGAGTAGACGAGTACCGGCGTACGGCTGTCCACGCCGCACAGCGCCCGCAGGTCCGGCACGTCGCCGTCGGCCTCGGCCGGCGGCGCCATCGGCGCGTTGAGCACCACGGCCGGCCGGTCGGGCAGGTTGTGGGTCTCCTGGAGCAGGTCGGCGAGCGTGTCGGAGACGGTCACCACCGCGTCCGGATAGGCGGCGTACTCAGCCGTGTAGGCGATCTGGGCCGGCAGCCAGCGCGGGTTGTCGGCCCGGCCGGTGATGCCGCCGACGAACTCGTGGGCGTCCCAGACCAGCTTGGTCCGCCGGCCGGCGGCCCGGGCCCGCAGCGTCGCCCGCGCGCCGATGCCGAGCATCCGGAAGTCGTTGGCGTGGATGATGTCCGGCTTGAGTTCGTCGAGCGTCTTGCGGAAGGCCAGTTCGAAGTCCCACAGGCCCGGGTCCAGCCGGCGCCAGGCGCGGTCGCCCAGCAGCCCCTGCCAGAACCGCACGGGCAGGCGGCTGAACAGCGCCTCCGGATCGGTCTGCGCCTTGCGCAGCCGACGGGTCTCGCCGCTGCGGAACCGTACCCAGCGGGCGAGCGCGGTGGCGGCGGCGCGGGTCGGCAGCTGGGCCGCCCGTCCCACGGCGGCCGGAAGCCCGCCGCCCAGCGCCTGGGCGCGGACGCGGCGCTCGTACAGATCGGCCTGCCATGCCTTGATCTCCTGGACCCGGTACGCGGCCTTGGTGGTGGACGCGTACGCCAGCGGCCGGCGCAGCGACCGGCTGTACTCCCGGGGCAGCCGGTGCAGCGGCTTGGGCACCCGCAGCAGCCGCACCTCGGCGCCGCCGATGCGCCAGGTGTCCACGTCGGAGCGGGCGTTGCGGATGCCGAGGAGGAAGACCTCCCAGCCGGCGTCGGCGGCCGAGCGCGCTGCCTTCTGTACCCGGGAGTCGCCGTGGACGCCGTTGTCGACCAGCATCACCACCCGGCCCCGGGTCGGTCGGGCATCGCTGTTAGCGCCAGCTTGCATCGGGTGCTTCTCCTCGTTGACGGTGCGGGCGTGGGTGGTGGTCGGGCGGGTCACCGGAGGAAGGCGTCGAAGACCTCGGCGGTGCGCCGCCCGTCGTGGTGGTCACGGACGTAACGGGTGCCCTCCGCGGCCAGGGCGACCGCGGCGGGCCGGTCGTCGAGCAGCGACTCGATGGTCTTGACGAGGGTGCCGGGGGTGGCGTTGGCGATCGGCGGCTGGATCCCGGCGGCCCGGTGCGGCCCCTCGCTGAGGTACGCCACCACGACCCGGCCGGCGGCCATCCCCTCGCAGGAGAAGGTGCCGTAGCTGCCCATCACCAGCTGGTCGACCACGATGTCGCACTCCTGCACCTGGCGCCGCATCTCGTGGTGCGGCAGCCCTTCCACCAGGCGCAGTTCGATGATCCGTCGATCGTGCAGCTCCTGCAACCGGGGCAGGAGCCGGTCGGTGCCCTTGGTCCACCGCTTCGACGGCGCGTGCAGCACCACCGGCCGGGCGCGTTCCAGCACCGGGCGGTCGCAGGCCCAGGCGTCCACGTCGACGATCAGCGGCGCCCACGTGGCGGACGGCACGTCGTCCAGCAGGTCGGGGGTGGTCACGAAGAACGGCAGGCCGCTCTCCTCGGCGGTGCGCCGGTTCCGCTCGGCGACTGTGGTGAGCTGCCCGATCAGGTCCGCCGGGGCGTCCCGGAACGCGGACTCGGCGTGCCGCTCCAGGTGCGCGCCCGGATGGCGGATCTCGCTGCCGTGCGCCAGCAGCGCGACCTTGAGCCGGGCCCGGCGCAACGCGGGCAGGTCCGCGGCGATGTCGTCGCCGTTGGCCCGGCCGAGCACCGGACGGAACGCGTCCACGATCAGGTGGGTGTACCAGCCGAGCACCCGCTCGGCCCGCGCGATCTGCACGTCGAGCCGGTGCTCGCCGGGGTAGTTCAGGTAGCGGTCGGCCGGGTAGCGGTAGGTGGCCGGTGGCTTGGCCATCACCAGTTCCACGCCGACGTCGGCGCGGGCGGTGGTGATCGCCACCGCCAGGGCGGAGAGCTGCCCGGCGTAGTTCGCCGTGCCCAGCCCCAGCCGGATCGGCCCGGCGCCGAGCGGACGCCACGGGCCGGGCGTGCCGGCCTCGATCGGCGCGACCGGCGGCTCCTGCGCGGGAGATGCCTCGTCGCCGCCGCGCTGCCGGGCCCGTTCCACCGCCTTGGTGAACGAGGGCAGCGAGCCGGGCGCGAAGCATTCGCCGCCGCCGTGCCGGGCCAGGTGCTCGCGCGTCACCCGGCTGTCGGCGGCGACCACCCGCAGCCCGGCGGCGAGGTAGGTGTCCAGCAGGTCGAGACCGGCGTCCGGGTCGAACCCGAACACCGCCACGTCCGCCGGGGCGAGGAACGCGGCCGTCACCGTACGCGGGCGCGGCACCACGTGGACCCGGCGGCGCGCCTTGCCGGCGCGGCGGGTCAGGTCCTGGGCCGGCGCCCGCTCCGCCTCGTCGCAGACCAGCGCCAGGTGGAACTCGGGCAGCCGGACGAGCGCGCGCAGCACGCCGTCCAGCGCCCGGTCGCCGGTGATCCCGCCGGCGTGCACCAGCAGCGGCGTGCCGGCGGGGAGTTCACACAGTTCGCGTACCGAAGGGGTCTGCCAGGGCCGCGCGCCGGCGGCGGCCCGGCGGAGCGCGATGCGCCACCGCCGGGGAATCCGCCGCCGTACCGCGGAGACCGTCCGCCGCACCGGCGCCGGGCTCATCGCAGTGCCGGCTCCGCGTCGCTGCCGCTGGCCGCGACGGACACGACCTTGCCGTCGGCGGACGACTCCAGCAGGGCGGCCGCGACCTGCACGGTACGCAGACCCTGCCGCAGCGTGACGATGTCGCTCTGCTTGCCCTCGACCGCGTCCCGGAAGCGCTCGTGCTCGACCAG
This sequence comes from Micromonospora sp. CNZ296, assembly GCF_007827635.1. Classification (NCBI taxonomy): domain Bacteria; kingdom Bacillati; phylum Actinomycetota; class Actinomycetes; order Micromonosporales; family Micromonosporaceae; genus Micromonospora; species Micromonospora sp. CNZ296. The sequence continues at coordinate 196,108 of NZ_VISW01000003.1, read as the reverse complement.
CAGCGGCTCCCGCTTCGGGATCGCGTAGCGGACCATGTCGCCCTCGGCCACGCCGCGGAACGCGCGCAGCGCCTCCCACTCGGTGTCGATGGCGGCGTTGGCGTAGAAGGTCAGGTCGGCGGTGAGCGTGTCGGCCACGAAGCAGCCCTTGTCACCGGTGATCACAGTCGACCGCTCCTTGAGCGGGCTGAGCCAGTTCACCAGGTGGTTGACCATCGTGCCGTCGGCGAGCTGGCCGACCACGGCGACCATGTCCTCGTGCAGCCGGCCGCTGCGCGAGACGGTGCGGGCGGCGACCGAGCTGTACTGCTGGCCGGTCACCCAGGCGGTCAGGTCGATGTCGTGGGTGGCCAGGTCCATCACCACGCCGACGTCGGCGATCCGGTGCGGGAACGGGCCCTGGCGCCGGGTCACGACCTGGAACACCTCGCCCAGCTCGCCCGCCTCCAGGCGGGTGCGCAGGCTCTGCAGTGCCGGGTTGTAGCGCTCGATGTGCCCGACGCCGGCGACCAGGCCGGCGTTCTCGAACGCCTCGACCAGCCGGGTGGCGGCGTCGACGGACTGGGCGAGCGGCTTCTCGATGAGCGCGCAGACGCCGTTGGCGGCCAGCTCCATGCCGATCGGCTCGTGCAGCGCCGTCGGGCAGGCCACCACCGCGTAGTCGACGCCGAGGGCGAGCAGGTCGCTCAGCTCGGGTACGACGGGCGCGCGCAGCGTGCCGGTCACGTCGCCGGCCGGGTCGACCACGCCGACCAGCTCGACGCCGTCCAGGTTGGACAGCACGCGGGCGTGGTTGCGGCCCATCGCGCCGAGGCCGATCAGGCCGGCCCGCAGCTTCCGTCCGCTCATCGGGCACCCCCGGCCAGGTTCGCGCCCTCGGCGATCCGCTCCAGGTCGGCAGGGCTCAGCGACGGGTGCACCGGCAGCGAGACCACCTCGGCGGCGGCCCGCTCGGTCTCCGGCAGGTCCCACGCGCCCGGCTTGCCGTCGGCGTCGAGGTACGGCTTGAGCCGGTGGATCGGGGTCGGGTAGTAGACCGCGTTGCCGATGCCCAGCTCGGTGAGGCGGGCCTGGGCGGCGTCCCGGTCGGCCCGCACCCGCACGGTGTACTGGTGGTAGACGTGCTTGGCGCCGTCGGCGACGGGCGGGGTGACCATGCCGGTGATCGCCGAGTCGAGGAACTTGGCGTTGGCGCGGCGCTGCTCGGTCCACTCGGCGAGCTGGGTGAGCTGCACCCGGCCGATGGCGGCGGCCACGTCGGTCATCCGCATGTTGGCGCCGACGATCTCGTTGGCGTACCGCTGCTCCATGCCCTGGTTGCGCAGCAGCCGCAGGGTCCGGGCGAGGTCCGCGTCGGCGGTGGTGATCATGCCGCCCTCGAGGGAGTGCATGTTCTTCGTCGGGTAGAAGCTGAAGCAGCCGGCGGTGCCGAACGCGCCGACCGGGGTGCCGTTCAGCTCGGCGCCGTGCGCCTGCGCGGCGTCCTCGACCACTGCGAGGCCGTGCTGCTGCGCGATCGCCATGATCCGGTCCATCGCGGCCGGGTGGCCGTAGAGGTGCACCGGCATGATCGCGACCGTCTTCGGCGTGATCGCCGCGGCGACCGCCTCCGGGTCGACGCAGAAGCTGCCCGGCTCGATGTCCACGAAGACCGGCTCGGCGCCGACCAGCCGGACCGCGTTGCCGCTGGCGGCGAAGGAGAAGGACGGGACGATGATCTCGTCACCGGGGCCGAAGCCGAGCGCCATCAGCGTCAGCTGGAGCGCGGAGGTGCCGGAGTTGACGGCGATGCAGTGCCGGCCGCCGACCAGGTCGCCGAACTCCTCCTCGAACGCGGCGACCTCGGGGCCCTGCACGACCCGGCCGCTCCGCAGCACCCGGACGGCCGCCTCGATCTCGGCTTCGCCGATGATCGGCCGTGCGGGGGGAATGAACTCTGGATGCGGCCCGACCATGGGGCTTCCTCCTGTCGACGCGTGGTTCATGAGAGACATTTCGGGGGATGGTACCGGTCTGTCGGGAAAACCAACGGGTTGCACTGATTGTCCGACCGGATGTGACCTTCTGTTCATGATCGACGACGGCCCTCCGGGGGCGGCCCGGGGTTCAGACTTCCACCTCGTCGCGTACAGGCCCCACGCATGCTACCCGCAGAGCGGCGACGATCGCGGCCGCCATCCGGGGCACCTCGGTGGCCTCCAGCGGGGCCCGGGAGATCGCCATCCGCCAGTAGACCGGGCCGACGATGAGATCGACGGCGGCGCGCCGGTCGGTGTCCGCGGACAGCTCACCGCGCTCGACCGCCCGGCCGATCAGGATCCGGCCGATGGCCTGCTGGTAGTCGTCCAGGGCGGCCTGCAGCTTCTCCGCGATCTGCGGGTTGCGGGCCGCCTCGGCCAGCAGGTCCGGGATGATCTGCGCGGCCAGCCGGTGACGCAACGCACGCGCCATCACGTGCAGCAGGATCTCCAGGTCACCGAGGAGGCTGCCGGTGTCCAGCAGCGGGATGTTCCGCCCCGCCACCGCCGAGACCATGTCCAGCACCAGGTCGAGCTTGGAACGCCAGCGGCGGTAGATGGCGGTCTTGCTCACACCGGCCCGGCGGGCCACCGCCTCGATGGAGAGGCGACCGTAGCCCACCTCGGCCAACTCCTGCATCACGGCGGCGCGGATGGCACTGGTGATCTCCCCGCGCAGCACCGCCGCGCCGGCCGGGGCACGCCTCTTCTCGGTCGTCACGTGGAACAATGTAGCGCAACGACGGTACGGTTGCGTCCCGACGTTCGGTGGACTACCTTCCATGCAGCAGCGAGGCGGCTCCTCCCCGCCCGGCCACGCTGGATCTCATTCACCGCACTGCTCCCCATCAGCACGAAAGATCGGAGCGCCTGAACATGGCCAACACCGCGGTGGCCGACCCCGAATCCGGACTGACCCGGGCCCAGCTGGCCCAGCGGTACGGGCTACGGGTGGCCGGGGAACGACCCGCCCTGGGCGAGTACGCCCGCAGGTTGTGGGCGTACCGGCACTTCATGACCGCGTACTCGCGGGCGAAGGTCGCCTCCTCGCTGAGCAACACCCAGCTCGGTCAGCTCTGGCAGGTGCTGACACCGCTCACCAACGCGGCGGTCTACTTCCTGATCTTCGGCGTGATCCTGGCCCAGCACCGGAACGTGCCGAACTTCATCGCGTACCTGTGCACCGGCATCTTCATCTTCATCTTCACCCAGACCGCGGCGTCCAACGGCACCAGCGCGATCACCGGAAACCTGGGCCTGATCCGGGCGCTCCAGTTCCCGCGGGCCGCGCTGCCGATCACCGTGACGCTGGTCCAGCTCCAGCAGCTGCTCATGTCGATGGTGGTGCTGGCCGCGATCGTGCTGCTGACCGGCGAGCCGATCACCTTCCGCTGGGTGCTGATCGTCCCCATGCTGCTGCTCCAGACGATCTTCAACGTCGGGCTGAGCATGGTGATGGCCCGACTCGGCTCCAAGGCCACCGACCTCAAGCAGGTCATGCCGTTCGTGATGCGCACCTGGCTGTACGCCTCGGGCGTGCTCTACCCGGTGGCGCTCATCCGCGAGCACCTGCCGAACTGGGCGGCGAACATCCTGGAGTGGAACCCGCCGCTGGTCTTCATCGAGCTGGCCCGCTACGCGCTGCTCGACTCGCACCAGCCGAACCTGATCAGCTCCCCGCTGAAGCTGTGGGCGATGGGCCTGTTCTGGGCGGTCGTGATGGGCATCGGCGGGTTCGTCTACTTCTGGCGCGGAGAGAAGGAGTACGGCCGTGGCTGAGCAGACCCTGCCGCTGAACGCCGGCCCGGTGACCGACTCGGGTCGCGTCCCCACGGTGGTGGTGGACGACGTGCACGTGATCTACCGGATCCACAAGGGCGCGAGCGGCGGCACCACCCCGGTCTCCGCGCTCAAGCGGATCGTCTCCCGCACCAAGGCGCCGAACATCCGCGAGGTGCACGCGGTCAAGGGCGTGAGCTTCACCGCGTACGAGGGTGAGGCGATCGGCCTGATCGGCAGCAACGGCTCCGGCAAGTCCACGCTGCTGCGCGCCATCGCCGGGCTGCTCCCGCCGGCCCGCGGCGCCGTCTACACCAAGGGCCAGCCGTCGCTGCTCGGCGTGAACGCCGCGCTGCTGAACGACCTGTCCGGCGAGCGCAACGTGGTGCTCGGCTGCCTGGCCATGGGCATGCCGCCGGAGGAGGTCAAGCGGATCGCCCCGGAGATCATCGAGTTCTCCGGGATCAACGAGCGCGGCGACTTCGCCTCGCTGCCGATGCGCACCTACTCCTCCGGCATGGGCGCGCGGCTGCGCTTCGCGATCTCCTCGGCGAAGAAGCACGACGTGCTGCTCATCGACGAGGCACTGGCCACCGGCGACCGCAAGTTCCGGGTCCGCAGCGAGCAGCGGGTCCGCGAGCTGCGCGACAGCGCCGGCACCGTCTTCCTGGTCAGCCACTCGATCGGCTCGATCCGGGACACCTGCGAGCGGACCATCTGGCTGGAGAGCGGCGTCCTGAAGATGGACGGCCCCACCAAGGAGGTCTGCGACGCGTACGAGAACCAGAAGTAGCGCCCTGGAGCGCACCGCACCGGGTTCCGCCCGGAGCGGTGCGCTCCGGCGTACGCGTTAAGGTTTTCGGATCCATCCCCTTTCACCCAGAGTGAGGTACGGCAATGACGCAGGACCACACCACCGCACCGGACGCCGCGCCGGCGAGCCCGGCACCCTGGCGCCCCGCGCGTACGGTGGCCGTGATCCTGGCCGGGGGGACCGGCACGCGCCTCGGGCTGGGCATCCCGAAGCAGCTCCTCAAGATCGCCGGTAAGCCGATCATCGAGCACACCCTCGCCGTCTTCGAGGCCGCGCCGGAGATCGACGAGATCATCGTGCTGATGGCCACCGGTCACGTCGACGACGCGCGGCGCATCGTCGCCGACGCCGGCTTCCGCAAGGTCACCAAGGTGATCGAGGGCGGCGAGACCCGCAACGACACCACCCGGATCGCGCTCGACGCGGTCGGCGAGGGCGACGTCAACATCCTCTTCCACGACGCGGTCCGCCCGCTGGTCAGCGCCCGGATCGTGCGCGAGTGCGTCAACGCGCTCTGGACGTACTCGGCTGTCGACGTGGCCATCCCGTCCGCCGACACGATCATCCAGGTCGACGCGGACGACTGCATCACCGACATCCCGGTCCGCTCCCGGCTGCGCCGCGGCCAGACCCCGCAGGCGTTCCGCTCCGGCACCATCCGCGAGGCGTACCGCCGCGCCGAGGGCGACCCCGACTTCGCCGCCACCGACGACTGCGGCGTGGTGCTGCGCTACCTGCCCGGCACGCCGATCAAGGTGATCGACGGCTCGGACGAGAACATCAAGGTCACCCACCCGGTCGACGTGCACCTGGCCGACAAGCTGTTCCAGCTCGCCGCCGCGCAGGCGCCCCGGCTGACCGACCACCGCAGCTACGCCGAGGAGCTGACCGGCCGGACAATCGTGGTCTTCGGCGGCAGCTACGGCATCGGCCACGACCTGGCCGAACTGGCCCGCGGCTACGGCGCCCAGGTCTTCCCGTTCAGCCGCTCCACCACCGGCACGCACGTCGAGCGCGCCGAGGACGTGGCCGCCGCGCTGAAGACCGCGTTCGAGGCCACCGGCCGGATCGACCACGTGGTGGTCACCGCCGGCATCCTGGAGAAGGGCGCGCTGGCCGAGATGGACTCCGAGACGATGGACCGTCTCCTGCACGTCAACTTCGTCGGACCGGTCACCATCGCGCGCCAGTCCCTGCCGTACCTCCAGCAGACAAAGGGCCAGTTGCTGCTCTACACGTCCAGCTCGTACACCAGGGGCCGGGCCCGCTACGCGCTCTACTCGGCCACCAAGGCCGCGCTGGTCAACCTGACCCAGGCGCTCGCCGACGAGTGGGCCGAGTTCGGCGTACGGGTCAACTGCGTCAACCCGGAACGCACCGCCACCCCGATGCGGACGCGGGCGTTCGGCGAGGAGCCGGAGCACACGCTGCTCTCCTCCGAGGCGGTCGCGCAGGCGTCCCTGGACGTGCTGATCTCCGACCTGACCGGCCAGGTGGTCGACGTGCGCCGGTCCCCCGGCGAGCAGGTGGCCGCCGTACCGGCGCAGCCGGGCCCGCACCGGTCCGAACTGTCCGCCGACGCCTGAACCCGACGGGACGTACCAGATGCGTGGTGACCTGGTCCGCAAGCTGCTCGCCCGGGGGCTGACCACCGGGCTGGCGGTGCTGGCCTTCCTCGTCGTGGCGCTCACCGGCGCCACCGGCTGGGGCCTGGCCCTGGCGGTCGCGGCGCTGGCCGCCACCGCCTGGGAGCGCCGGGTCCGGCCGTCCGCCGACGGGCTCGCCGAGACGGTGCTCGTGGCCGCCGGCATCCTGGTCGGCTACGCCCGTCGCCTCGACGACGGCTTCGACCCGGCGCTCGCCACCACCGCGCTGGTCCTGCTCGGCCTGGTGCTGCTGGTCGGCCCGCTGCGGCAGGCCGGCGCACTGGAGATCCGGGCGGCGAACCTGCCGGTCCGCACGTGGACACCCGTGGTCGCCGCCCGGCTCGGCGACGCGCTGCTGGTGCTGCTCGCCGTGGTGGCGCTCGCCGCCGCCCTGACGCTGCCCGCGTGGACGGCGCTGGTCGCCGCGCTGCTCGTCGGCGCCGGATGCGGGGCGGTCGCGCTGGACCTCGCCCGGCGCCGGTTCCGGCCGCCCGCCGGAGGCGGCCCGGTCGGCCGGGCACTGCGCCGCCACCAGCCCGAGTTCGTGCTGCACTTCTCCGCGCCGCCCGGCTCGGAGTACCAGGTCACCATGTGGCTGCCGTACCTGGAACGGATCGGCCGCCCGTTCGTGGTGGTGCTGCGCGAGCCGGAGCTCCTGCCCGCGGTGGCCGCCGCCACCCGCGCGCCGGTGGTCCTCTGCCCCACGCTGAAGGCGCTCGACGAGGCGCTGGTGCCCAGCCTGCGGGTCGCGTTCTACGTCAACCACGGCGCGAAGAACGCCCACCTGATCCGGTTCAACCAGCTCACCCACGTGCAGCTGCACCACGGCGACAGCGACAAGGCCCCCAGCGCCAACCCGGTCTCGGCCATCTTCGACAAGATCTTCGTGGCCGGGCAGGCCGCGATCGACAGGTACGCCCGCGCCGGCGTGGAGATCCCCGCCGACAAGTTCGTCGTGGTCGGCCGGCCCCAGGTCGAGGCGATCGAGGTACGCCGGGAGCCGGTCACCTCGCCGGCGCACCCCACGGTCCTCTACACCCCGACCTGGACCGGGCACCACGCCGACGCGAACTACTGCTCGCTGCCGGTGGCCGAGACGCTGATCCGCCGGTTGATCGACAGGGGCGCCGCGGTGATCCTGCGCGCCCACCCGTACACCGGCAAGAACCCGGCCTCGGCCCGCCAGCTCGCCCGGCTCACCGAACTGCTCGCCGCGGACCGGGCGAAGACCGGCCGGCCGCACCTGTGGGGCGCCGCCGCGGCCCGCGAGCTGACGCTCACCGAGTGCGTCAACCGCGCCGACGCGCTGGTCTCCGACGTGTCAGGGGTCATCTCCGACTGGCTCTACTCCGGCAAGCCGTACGCGGTCACCGACACCGGCGCCGACGGCGAGCACTTCGTCGAGCGGTTCCCGCTCGCGGCGTCCGGCTACGTGCTGCGGCGTGACATGTCCAACGTGGACGAGGTGCTCACCGACCTGCTGGACGCCGACCCGAAGGCGGCGCAGCGCTGGACGGCGCGGACCCGCTACCTGGGCGACTTCCCCGCCGACGCCTACGCCGAGGCGTTCCTGTCCGCCGCCCGCCGCGAGCTGGAACCCGACTGGGCGGTCCCGGCGCCGCGCGCGGCCGGCTAGAAACGCGGGCGGCCCGTCGCGGGCCGGCTCGCCCGCTCAGAGGTACGGGTCGAGCAGGGCGAGCACCGCCTCCGGGTCCTCGACGTGCGCGTTGTGGCCCAGCCCGGGCAGCGTGGCCACCGGCACGCCCAGTTCCTTGAGCTGCGCGTCGGTCACCATCGGGTCCAGCTCGCCCCGGGCCAGCAGCACCGGCACGTCGGTGGCGGCCAGCAGCACCGGCAGCCGGGGCTCCCCGACCGCGAACGCCGCCGGGTCCATGGCGAGCCGCCAGCGGCCGTCCTCCCGCCGCAGCCCCGCCTCCACCACCGGATGGTCCGGGGCGAACAGCCCGGCGAGCCCGGACACGCGCAGGTAGCGGCGGGCCGCCTCGTCACGGGTGGCGAACCAGGTGACCGGCCGGGCGGCCAGTTCCGCCGACTTCGCCAGCTCGGCCGGGGACCAGACCGCCTTGATGCCGAGCCCGACCACCGCGTCGACCGGAAGCCCTCGCTGCCGGGCCGCGAGCGCCAGCGCCACCACCCCGCCGAGCGAGTGCCCGAGCAGCACCAGCCGGTCCTCGGGGCCGAGCCGGACCGGGCCGAGCCCGTCGACCACGCGCTGGGCCAGGGCCTCGAACGAGTAGCCGTCGAGCGGCGGCGACCAGCCGTGACCCGCCAGGTCGGGGGCGAGCCAGCGGCCGGGCCAGCGGCGTTCCAGCAGCGGCGCCCAGGGCAGCCACACCTCGCCTGTGGCACCCATGCCGTGCAGGAGAATCAGGTGCCGCTTCCCCGTCGCATCGCCCATTGGCGCAGTCTGCCACCGCCCGCCCCGGACACGCGAGACCGAACCCGCCGACCCGCCCCACCCTGACGCCCCCACGCCCCACGCCGCTCGCCCTCGCCCCCGCCCCGTCCTCGCCCCCGCCCCGTCCTCGCCCCCGCGCGCCGCCCTCGCCCCGGCTCCGGCCGCCCACACTCCGCCCTCGCCGTCGATCTTGGAGTTGTGGCACCTTCCATAGCGGGTGAGCCGGACAAACTGGGCGCCACAAGTCCAAGATCGGCGCGCCAAGGCCGCATGAGGGCCGCGCCAGGGCCGGGCGGGGCGAGGGCGAGGGGCGAGCGCGGACCAGCCGCCGGGCCACCTGCGGGGCCACCAGCGCCACGAAGTCGACGGCGCCGACCTGGGCGGTGACGGACGGGGGCGAGGGAGGGCGGGACGGGGAAGGCCGGCACCCCGGGTGGGGTGCCGGCCTTCGGGCGTGCGGGACGGTCAGGCGGAGTAGCCGCGGCTGGCGATCCAGTGCGCCAGGTCGATCGTGGTGATCCAGTACGAGGGCAGCGACGGGTCGGCCGAGTCGGCGATCCGTACGGTCCGGCCGTCGTCCTTGTAGCCGACCACCGCGACGTAGTGGCCACCAGGGAACGAGTGCCAGCCGCCGTTGGTGTCGGTGGCCGTACCGGCGACGTTCGCGACGACCCCGCGGCCGTTGCTGATCGCCTCGACCACGTCGGCCTGGAGGCGGTCCATCTGCGCCGGGGTGGCCGAGCCGGGAATCATGCGGGTCCGGTACGGGTTGCCCTTGACCTGCTGGTTGAGCACCCGAGTGGTGTCCTCGGCCGAGTTGGTGCCCATCTCGGTGGTGCCGAGGGGGCCGGCGAGCGCGTCCTGGCTGCGCTCGACGCCGGCGGCGCTGAGCGCGTTGCGCACGGCGGCCGGGCCGCAGTAGAAGTAGTTGATCTGGGCCTGGTAGTCGTAGTCGAGCGACTTGCTCGACGGCGGCTTCGGCTTGGCCTTGGGCGTGGTGTCCGGGTCGGCCGTGACCTTGGCCGACGGGGAGGCGCTCGGCGACGCGCTGGGCGAGGCGGAGGCGCTGGGCGACGCCTGCGGTACGGCGATGCGGGCCTCGCTGCGGCTGGCGGGCTGCTCGCCGAGGCGGGCGGCGCCGAGGTCGGCGACCGCGGCGGTGTTCTCCTGGACCGGGGCGTCGTCACCCGCGGTGGCGACGGTGCCGGCGCCGGCGGCCAGCACGAGCGCGGCGGCCGATCCGGCGATGATCTGGTACGGGCGTTCAGTGACGATCCGTCGCAGCTGACGCTTCAGGTGGTGCTTCACGAAATCCTCCACGGGGCGTGAGCGGCACACGCCGGCCCGGCACGCGGAGGAACTCACACGTGCTGGCGGGGCCGGATGGCCGGGGGATCGGGAACGCCCGTGATGCCGGGCGCCCAGAGGGCGGTTGCCGGTCGCGCGTCAGGCGCGCGCGGGCACCGCTTCGCCGTGGAGGCGGGGGGACGATCGAGGGGTGGGCACGCGGGGTACTCCTTCCGTGGCCGCCGACCGGGTTAGCTGACGGATTCGGGCGGGAAGTACGCCCTACCGCGGGCCGTGGGCTCGCGGATTCACCCCGATGGTGCTCATGGGTCCCCGGTTCGTGGAACACGATTAGGCGGGTCGGTGCGGCGTCGCCGTCGGCGATCGATTACCGCATCGGACGCGCCGACACTACCGGTGGGTATGCCCCCTGCCAAGCGCTCCCACCTGCGTAAACGTGATCCGTGGTAACGGATTTCGGAACACCCGGTTACTGACTTCACTCAATGGGACAAGCAGTTTCGACGGCGCCCGGTGGCGGAAAGCGGACAGACGGCGACCACCCGGCCGACAATCGCGATACTCGATGACCCGTTCTGCGCCCGGCGCCCGTTTCGGTGAACCGGGTGACCGGGCTCACCACGTTCCGGGTAACGATTCGGTCGAGACGGCCGTCTCAGCCGACCCGGGCCGGGCGCCAGCGGGCGTTACGGACCGACGCGGGCACCGGCTGGGCGCTCGGCGTCGCGCTCCGGTACGCCGGGGCGGGCCGCAGCGCCACTGTGGCCGCGTACGCCTCGGCGGCGAGTGTCCGGGCGGCCTCGGCGGCCAGTTCCGCGTCCCGCCAGGCTGCCCGCTCCCGCGCGGCGGCGCTCTCCCATCCGGACCGGCGCCCGTCCCTGACGGTGCGGGCCAGCACGATCTCCTGCTCGGCCGGGTGCCGGCGCGGATCCCACCCGTTGCGGCGCGCCAGCACGTCGGCGAGCTGACGGGCGGTCAGGTCGCCCCGCCAGTGCGCCGTCATGGCGGCGTGGCGCAGCCAGCGCTCCCGGGCCGCGTACTCCGCAGGGGTTTGTGGCGTGCGCGGCGCGGCCAGCGCGGCGGCGCCGGCGAGGCGGCGGGCGGCGGCATCCGCCTCGTCGTACGCGGCCCAGGCCCGGTCCGCCTCGTCCTGCGCGGCCAGCCACTGCTCCCGGCGGCGACGGGCCGTCTGGGCGGCCCCGGCGGCGGCCACCGCCACCTCCTCGGCGTACCGGGTCAGGTCGTCGCGGCGGGCGGCGTCGGCGTCGGGCGGCTCGGGGGCGGTCTCCGGCGCGGGGTCGCGTTCGGGCCGGGCGACGAGCGCGGCGAGCAGGCCCAAGGCGAGCAGCAGGAGGAAGGACCAGATGGCGGCGGCCTCGGGCACGGAGGTGAGGAAGTGGTACAGAGCGGTCTGCGACATGGTCGGCACCTCACGGGAAGGACCTGGCGGGAGGACCCGCACGACCTCGCCGGGGCGGGCCGGTGAAGAGCCGCCGGGGCGGGTGCGGGGATGACGTGCGGTGGGTGCGGAGAACGGGCGCGGCCCGTGAGCGGGTCAGCGGGCGGGCGGTGCCCGCGGGCCGGCCGGTGCGACGGCCCGTCCGGCCGGGACCGGCTCCACGACGGCCGGGGCGGCCGCCCGGGGCGCGGGCGCCGGAACCCCGGCGGGAGCGGCCTGCCGCTCGGCCTCCGGCCGCGTCGCGGTCGAGGCGCCGGTGACCGTGCACGTCGAGGCGGCGACCGCCGGAGCCGGGGCGGCAGCGGCGACACCGGCCGGCAGCGTGGCGGCGCCGAACGAACAGGCGACGACCACGGCGAGACTGGCGAGCATCCGGGCGGTCCAGCGCGCCACCCACCACACGGGGCAGGTGAGCGCGATCGGAAGCACGGGTACAAATTACCGCCGATCCCCCACGAACGCACCGCCGCACGGCGTGTCGCGGATCGACCGGCGGACGTGTGCGCGTGTCAGTCCGGGCGACGCCGCCCGGCGTACTCGATGTCCTCGGCCGGACCGGTGACGGGCCTCGCGCCGCCGTCGGCGGCCGGGCTGGTGGCGGCGTCGGCGGGCTCGCGCGGAGCCGGCACGGCCGGTGCGCGCGACGCCGCGCGGGCCCGGCGGGACGGGCCGAGCAGGCGCATCATCGGTGTCTCCACCCAACGGTGCAGCGCGGCGGCCAGCGCGAGCGTGACCACCAGGAAGCCGAGCACCGCGACCGGGCCGCGCCAGCCGGGCAGCCCGGTCCCCCAGTGCCCGGTCAGCCGCAGCACAGTGACCATGACGAGCACGTGCACCAGGTAGAAGGCGAACGAGACCTCACCGAGCCAGACCATCGCCCGGGACCGCCAGGGGGTGGGGCGGCCGCGCACGTCGGCGTCCGCCGCGGCGGCGATGACCAGCAGGTACGCGACAGCGAGCAGCGCCGCCCAGAACTCGGCCGGGATCCACAGCGCGGCGACCACCCAGGTGGCGACGAAGAGCCCGGTGGCGACGGCGAGGTTCGGGCCGCGCCAGCGGTGCCGGCGCATCAGCTCGGCGGCGGCCACGCCCATCCAGAACTCCAGCGACCGGGTCACCGGAAAGATCTGGGTGAACCACCACCGCTGCTCCTCCGGCACGAGCTGCTGGCCGGGCCACAGCGCCAGGATGAGCAGTGGTGCCGCGACCAGCACGGTCCGCAGCACGCCGGTACGGGCCCGGCGCAGCCACGGCACCACGAGCGGCAGGCACAGGTAGAAGGCCAGCTCGCAGGAGAGCGACCAGCTCACGTTGTTGACGCTGTAGAAGTAGCCGCCCAGCGGGATCCACGCCTGGACCAGGAAGAAGTTGGCGATCGCGGCCCACGGCACGACCGGGTCGGCGAACCAGGCCGCTACGGCCAGCGCCGCGACGAACGTCACCACGTGGTTCGGGTAGATCTTGGCGAACCGGCGGCGCAGGAACGTCCACGCGCGCTCCCCGTCCCGGTACGACCAGACCAGCACGAACCCGCTGAGGATGAAGAAGAACTCGACGCCGGACAGGCCCAGGCTGAACGCCTTGTCGACCAGGGGCTTCAGGTGCGGCTCGGCGATGATCCCCATGGTCCCGGCGTGGAAGCCGAAGACCAGCAGCGCGGCCACCCACCGCAATCCGGTCAGCGACGGCAGTCGCGGGGCACGGGTGACGGTCGGCGCGCTGGTCATTCCGGGCACCCTACCCCGGGGAACCGGGACGTTCCCGGCGAGCCGACGTCCGCTCGGCTCCGCTCGGGCGGCGGATAGGATTTCCGTTCTGCACGCGCGGGCACCCACCCGGCTCCCGCCCGCACGCCGTGCCGTACGGAAGGTGAGCGAACCGGATGCACCAGCGGATCCTGCTCCGCGCCCGCAAGGGCCCGTTCGACGTCCTCACGCCCGAGGAGACGTTCGCCGGCAACTGGATCGGGGACAACAGCGGCAACCTGGTCTTCAGCCACGCCGCACACAAGCTGCTCGCCACCTCCACGGCCGAGATCACACCGACACGCACCCCGGCCGACCCGCGTCTCGCCGACGAGATCAACGAGCGGCACGACGTGTTCGTCGTACCGCTGGCGAACGCGTTCCGGCGCAGCTTCGTGCACCGCCTGACGCCGCTGACCCGGCTGATCGAACGGCTGAAGATCCCGGTGGTGGTGCTCGGCGTCGGCGTGCAGACGAACGTCGACGGCGACCGCGAGTACCTGCGGCCGATCGACGAGCCGGTCCGCGCGTTCTGCAAGGCCGTGCTGGACCGGTCGCACAGCATCGGCGTACGCGGCGAGGTGACCGAGAGCTACCTCAACGCGCTGGGCTTCTCCGCCGTGGAGCAGATCGGCTGCCCGTCGATGTTCCTGCACGGCGACACGTTCCAGCTGGAGAAGAGCCGCCCGGAGCTGACCGCCGACTCGAAGGTCGCACTGACCATCTCCCCGTACGTCCGCTCGATGGCCGCGGTGGTCCGCCACCACCAGGAGCGCTACCCGAACCTCTGCTACGTGCCGCAGGACCTGCGCACGCTCGGCACCCTGCTCTACGGCGACGCGCCCGAGCACCGGGGCCAGAGCAGCGACATCCCGCTGCACACCTCGCACCCGCTGTTCGCCGAGGACAAGGTGCGCATGTTCGTCGACCCGTGGACCTGGATGTCGCACCTGTCCGGGTACGACTTCGCGTTCGGCACCCGCATCCACGGCACCATCACCGCGCTCGTGGCGGGCACGCCCGGCTACCTGTTCGCGCACGACTCGCGCACCCTGGAACTGGCCCGCTACTTCGGCATCCCGCACCGGATCATGCGGGACGTGCCGGCCGACGTGGACGCCGCCGACCTCTACGCGGAGGCCGACTACACAGCGCTCAACGACGGCCACAAGGCCCGCTTCGAGACCATCACCGCGTTCCTACGCAAGCACGACCTCGGCACCTCGTTCGCCGACGGCGACAGCGCCGCGCGCTTCGACAGGCAGGTCGGCGAGACGGTGTTCCCGCCGGCCGTCCGGCCCGCCGCCGCCACCACGCCGGCCGAACTGCTGACCCGCATCGAACGGCTGCGCGACGAGAACGCCACGCTCACCGCCACCATCGACGCGCTGCGCTCGCAGCAGCTCCGGGAGCGGATCAAGCAGGCCGTCCCGGGCAAGGTCCGCCGGATGCTGCGGCGTTGATCGTCGTACGCCTGTTCGAGAGCGGGGTACGATCGGCTGCGTGTCCGACGCGTACCAGCCCTCGATGCTCGACCTGGCCGAGCAGGGCCCGACCCTGGGCCCGCTCGCCGGGGCGCTGCGCCGGCACGAACTGAGCCGGGGCGCCTGGGTCGATCACCTGCCCGGCTGGGTGCGCGGCTCCGACGAGGTGCTCGACACGCTGCGCCACGACGTGCCGTGGCGGGCCGAACGCCGGACCATGTACGACACCGAGGTCGACGTGCCCCGGCTGCTCTGCTGGTACGCCGCCGGCCGGCCGCTGCCGCACCCGGTGCTCACCGCGGCCCGGGACGCGCTCACCCGGCACTACGCGCCCGAACTGGGCGAGCCGTTCGTCACCGCCGGCATGTGCCTCTATCGCGACGGGCGCGACAGCGTGGCCTGGCACGGCGACACCCTGGGCCGCTCCGCGCACACCGACACCATGGTGGCGATCGTCTCGTTCGGCTCCCCGCGCGCGCTGCTGCTGCGCCCGCGCGGCGGAGGCGGCGGCAGCCTGCGGTTCCCGCTCGGCCACGGCGACCTCGTGGTCATGGGCGGCTCCTGCCAGCGCACCTGGGAGCACGCGGTGCCGAAGACCACCCGGCCGGTCGGCCCGCGGGTCAGCGTCCAGTTCCGTCCCACCGGCGTCGCCTGAGCCGGGGCGGGCCCCCATCGCCGCAGGGCACGTGCTAGAAACAACTCCCAGGGTCGATCACGCCCCCGTCACCCGATGACGCGAAGGGCGACCGATGACCCAGTCCCCCACCTCCCGCTGGTCCCCGTGGACCCTGCACGGCGACGGCCGCCAGGTACGCCCCGGCGACGTGGTCGCACCCGACGAACGGCTCTCCTGGCCGCGCACCATCGGCGTGGGCGTGCAGCACGTGGTCGCCATGTTCGGCGCCACCTTCACCGTCCCGCTGATCACCGGCTTCCCGCCCGCCACCACGCTGCTGTTCTCCGGGCTCGGCACGCTGCTGTTCCTGCTGATCACCGGCAACCGGCTGCCCTCGTACCTCGGGTCGTCGTTCGCGTTCATCGCGCCGGTCCTGGCCGCGAAGACCGACGGCGGCATCGGCGCGGCCCTCGGCGGCATCGTGGTCGCGGGCGTCGCGCTGGCGATCGTCGGCGTGGTGGTGCAGGTGGCCGGCTCCCGCTGGATCGACGCGCTGATGCCGCCTGTGGTCACCGGCGCGATCGTCATGCTGATCGGCCTCAACCTCGCGCCGGTCGCGTGGGACGGCGACGGGTCCGGCACCGGCGTGAAGGCGCAGCCGCTGATCGCCGTGGTCACGCTCGTCGCGATCCTGCTCACCACTGTGCTGTTCCGCGGCTTCGTGGCGCGGCTGTCGATCCTCGTCGGCGTCGTGGTCGGCTGGGTGCTCGCCGCGCTCACCGGCAACCTCGACCAGCAGGCCGTCAGCAGCCTGCGCCAGGCGGCCTGGGTCGGTTTCCCCGAGTTCCACACGCCGAGCTTCGACGCGCGTGCCGTCGTGCTGGTCATCCCGGTGATCCTGGTGCTGATCGCGGAGAACGCCGGGCACGTCAAGGCGGTCGCCGCGATGACCGGCCGCAACCTGGACCGCGACATGGGCCGGGCGCTGCTCGGCGACGGCGTCGCCACAGTGCTGGCCGGGTCCGGCGGCGGTTCCGGCACCACCACGTACGCGGAGAACATCGGCGTGATGGCGGCGACCCGCGTCTACTCCACCGCCGCGTACTGGATCGCCGGCGGCACGGCGATCCTGCTCGGGCTCTGCCCGAAGTTCGGCGCGCTGATCCTCACCGTCCCGGCCGGGGTGCTGGGTGGCGCCACCACCGCCCTGTACGGCCTGATCGCCATTCTGGGCGCCCGGATCTGGATCGAGAGCCGGGTCGACTTCCACGACCCGATCAACCTGTTCACCGCCGCGGTGGCGGTGATCATCGGCGCCGCCAACTACACGCTGACGGCCGGTGATCTGTCGTTCAACGGCATCGCGCTGGGCACTGCTGCCGCCCTGGTCATCTACCACGGCATGCGCCTGATCGCCCGCCTGCGCGGCACGACCCCCGAGTCCCGGCAGTCCCCCGAACCCGAACTCTGACCCGCCCCACCGCCGCCCCACCCTCGCCCCGTTGATCATGAAGTTGGCGGCACAGTTTGCCCGATTCACGCCCGCCAACTTCATGGTCAACAGGCGGTGGGGGGCGATCAGGTCACCCGGAGGGCCCGACCGCGTCGATCATGAGGTTAGCGGCACTCGGTGTCCGTTTTGTCGCCGCTAACCTCATGATCGACCGTGCAGAGTGGGGGCGAGTGCCCAGACGCCCGGAACTCGCCAGCCGCCCAGGGCGCCCAGTGCGGCAGGAGCGCCCGCTGCGGTGATCAAGGAGTTTGTGGTCGGCGCGGGGCGTGAAAGGCCGCTAACTCCTTGATCAACCGGGTTGGGTGGGGCCGGGAGGGGCGCAGCGGGGAGGACGGGTCGGGTGGCCGGAGGGCTGGGGCGGCCAGGGCCACGCCGCCGGGCCGGGTGCGGGCGGAGGCAGGGGACGAGCGGCGGCGACTGAGCGGTTGGGGCGGGTGGGCCGGGCCGCCCGCCCCAACTCGTCAGTCGCGGTCGATGTGGTGGCCCACCACGGTCGGGCCGAGCATCACGGCGAAACCGGAGCCGTCTCGGCGCGGGTCCGCAGGCGGCAGGTCCACCGGGTCGCCGGTGGCCGTCGCGCCCACCGGCCGCGGGCCGATCCAGGCCACCGACAGCTCCAGCTCGCCCTTGAGGAACCGCTGCGCGCGTACGCCGCCGGTCGCCCTTCCCTTCGCCGGGTACGCCTTGAACGGCGTCACCTTCACCGTCGCTCCGGTCGAGGTGACCACCATCGGCTCACCGTGCTTCGAGTCGTCGGTGCGGATCGCGCCGAAGAAGACCGCCCGCGCGCCGGCCGGCAGGTTGATGCCGGCCATGCCGCCGCCCTTGAGCCCCTGCGGGCGTACGACGGATGCGGCGAAGCGCAGCAGCGACGCCTCCGACGAGACGAACGCCAGCGTCTCGGCGCCGTCGGTCAGCCAGGTCGCGCCGATGACCTCGTCGCCGTCACGCAGCGAGATCACCTCGAACTCGTCGGAGCGGACCGGCCAGTCCGGGGCGCACACCTTCACCACGCCCGCCCGGGTGCCGAGCGCCAGGCCGGGCGACCCCTGCGCGGACGGGCCCAGCGGCGCGAGCCCGACCACCGTCTCGCCCGGCTCCAGCGGCACCACTTCCGCCGCCGACATGCCGCCGCGCAGCGACACCGTGCCGGACTGCTCCGGCAGCACCGGCAACGGCAACACGTCGATCTTGAACGCGCGGCCGGCGCTGGTCACCAGCAGCACCCGCCCGCGGGCGGTGGAGTGCACGATCGCGCGTACCGCGTCGTGCTTGACCCGGCCGCTGCGCCGGCGCGCCTCGGCGGCCTCCTCCGACTCGGCCGCGGTCCGCGCCACCAGCCCGGTGGCGGAGAGGATCACCTGGCACGGGTCGTCGGCGACCTCCAGCGGACCGGCGGGCACCGAGGCGGCCAGCACCTCCTTGAGGTCGCCGTCGACGAGCGTGGTGCGTCGCGGCGCGCCGAACTGCTTGACCACGGCGGCCAGCTCGTCGGAGACCACCTTCCGAAGCACCTTCTCGTCGTCCAGGATCTTCGACAGCTCGGCGATCTCGCCGCGCAGCTTCTCCTGCTCGGCCTCCAGTTCCAGCCGGTCGTACTTGGTCAGCCGGCGCAGCGGAGTGTCCAGGATGTAGGTCGCCTGGATCTCGGAGAGCTTGAACCGCTGCATCAGGCCGTCCTTGGCGGCCTGGGCGTCCTCGCTGGCACGGATCAGCTTGACCACCCGGTCGATGTCGAGCAGGGCGATCAGCAGGCCGTCGACCAGGTGCAGGCGCTCCTCCCGCTTGCGCTTGCGGTACGAGCTGCGCCGGGTCACCACCTCGTAGCGGTGGGCCAGGAACACGTCGAGCAGTTCCTTGAGCCCGAGCGTGCGCGGCTGGCCGTCGACGAGCACCAGGTTGTTCACGCCGAAGGACTGCTCCAGCGGGGTGAGCCGGTAGAGGTCGGCCAGCAGCGCCTGCGGGTTGACGCCGACCTTGCACTCCACCACCAGGCGGGTGCCGTTCTCCCGGTCGGTGAGGTCCTTGACGTCGGCGATCCCGGTCAGCCGCTTGGTCTTGTTCACCTCGTTGGTGATGGCCGCGATGACCTTCTCGGCGCCGACGCCGTACGGCAGTTCGGTCACGGTGATGGCCTGCCGGCCGCGGCTGCCCTCCAGCGGGCCGATCTCCACCCGGCCGCGCATGCGCACCACGCCGCGCCCGGTCTCGTACGCGCGGCGCACCTCGTCCAGGCCGAGCAGCAGCCCGCCGGTCGGCAGGTCGGGGCCGGGCACGAACTCCATGAGCTTGTCGAGTGTGGCGTCCGGGTGGTTGATCAGCCACCGGGCGGCCTGGACCACCTCGCCGAGGTTGTGCGGGATCATGTTCGTCGCCATGCCGACCGCGATGCCGGACGCGCCGTTGACCAGCAGGTTCGGGAACGCGGCCGGCAGCACCGTGGGCTGGGTCAGCGAGCCGTCGTAGTTCGGCTCGACGTCGACGGTGTCCTCACCCAGCTCGCCGGTGAGCAGCATCGCCTCCCGGGACATCCGGGCCTCGGTGTAGCGGGCCGCGGCCGGGCCGTCGTCCGGGCTGCCGAAGTTGCCGTGCCCGTCGATGAGCGGGACGTTGAGGGAGAAGTCCTGCGCCAGCCGCACCATCGCGTCGTAGATAGCGGTGTCGCCGTGGGGGTGGTATTTACCCATCACGTCGCCGACGATCCGGGCGCTCTTGACGTGGCCGCGGTCCGGCCGGTGGCCCTGCTCGTGCATCGACCAGAGGATGCGCCGGTGCACCGGCTTGAGCCCGTCGCGCGCGTCGGGCAGGGCGCGGGAGTGGATGACCGAGAACGCGTACTCCAGGTAGGAGTCCGAGACCTCGGTGACCAGCGGGTTGTCGAAGACGCGGGCGCCGGCCTGGTCGAAGGCGGCCAGGTCCGCCTTCGCGCGGTCGTCCTTGCGGCGTGCCATGGTGCGGTTTCCTTCCGAGACGAACCCGTTGGTCAGGCGTCGATGGCGTCGCGGTCGACCCGGTCGGCGGAGTCGATCAGCCAGTTGCGGCGGGGCTCGACCTTCTCCCCCATCAGCAGTTCGAGGATCCGCTCGGCGGCCTCGACGTCGTCGAGCGTGATCCGGCGGACCGCCCGGGTGGCCGGGTTCATGGTTGTCTCCCACAGCTCGTCGGCGTCCATCTCACCGAGGCCCTTGAAGCGCGGGATGGGCGTGACGATCTGCTTGCCGGCCTTCTCCAGCTTGCGGACCGTCGCCTCCATCTCGGCCTGGGTGTAGGTGTAGACGGTCTGCGGGTTGCGCCCCTTCGTGGTGATCTTGTGCAGGGGCGGCATCGCCGCGTAGAGCCGACCGGCCTCGATCAGCGGCCGCATGTAGCGGGCGAACAGCGTGATCAGCAGGGTACGGATGTGCGCGCCGTCGACGTCCGCGTCGGCCATGATGAGCACCCGGCCGTACCGCAGGGCGGACAGGTCGAACGTACGGCCGGAGCCGGCGCCGAGCACCTGCACGATCGCGGCGCACTCGGCGTTGTCCAGCACCTGCTGGAGGTTGGCCTTCTGCACGTTGAGGATCTTGCCGCGGATCGGCAGCAGCGCCTGGTATTCGGAGGAGCGGGCCATGCGGCTCGTCCCGAGCGCGCTGTCGCCCTCCACGATGAACAGCTCGCTGCGCTCCACGCCGGTGGCGCGGCAGTCGACGAGCTTGGCCGGCATGGCCGCGCCCTCCAGCGCGGTCTTGCGGCGGGCGGCGTCCTTCTGCTGCTTCTGGGTGAGCCGGACGCGGGCCGCGTCGACGATCTTCTGAAGTACCGTACGGGCCTCGGCCTTGGTCCGGCGGTCCTCCAGCCAGCTCTTGAGGTGCGCCTCGACCAGGCCCTGGAGCACCTTGGTGATGCCGGCGGTGGACAGCTCGTCCTTGGTCTGCGAGGTGAACTGCGGTTCGGGGATGCGCACGTGCACCACGGCGGTCATGCCCTCCAGGACGTCGTCCAGGGTGGGCGCGTCCTCCTTGGGCTTGAGCAGGCCGCGGGCGTTGCGGGCGGCGTCGGCGAGGGTACGGGCCAGCGCCCGCTCGAAGCCCTTGCGGTGGGTGCCGCCGTGGGCGTTGCGGATGGTGTTGGTGAAGCACTCGACGGTGCGCTCGTAGCCGGTGCCCCAGCGGAACGCCACCTCGACCTCGGCGCGGCGCTGCACGTTGGACTGCATGACGCCGTTGGCGTCGGCGGCGTTCTCCCGGTAGGTGCCCTCGCCGGTGACCAGCAGCGTGCCGGAGACCGGCCGGTCGCCGGCCGGGGCGAGGAACTCCACCATATCGGTGAGGCCGTCGGGGAAGTGGAAGCTCTCCTCGACGCTCTGCTCGCCGGTCTCGTCGCGCAGCCGGTAGGCGACGCCGGGGACGAGGAACGCGGTGTTGCGCAGCTTGAGCCGGACCGTCTCGGTGTCGAGCGCGGCGCCGGTCTCGAAGTAGCGCGGGTCGTGCCACCAGCGGATCGAGGTGCCGGTGCGCTGGCCGCGCTTCATCGCGCCGACGATCTGGAGACCGGGGCCGGGGGTGAACGGCGCGTCCGGCCCGTCGCCGTCGAAGACGCCCGGTACGCCGTGGCGGAACGACATGGCGTGGACCTTGCCGCCGCGCCGGACGGTGACGTCGAAGCGCCGGGACAGCGCGTTGACCGCTGACGCGCCGACGCCGTGCAGGCCGCCGGAGGTCTTGTAGCCGGAGCCGCCGAACTTGCCGCCCGCGTGCAGGCGGGTCAGCACCAGCTCGACGCCGGAGATGCCGGATTTGGCGTGCACGTCGGTGGGGATGCCCCGGCCGTCGTCGTCGACCTGGACCGAGCCGTCGGCGTGCAGGATCACGTCGACCTTGGTGGCGTGACCGGCGACACCCTCGTCGGTCGAGTTGTCGAGGATCTCGTTGACGAGGTGACCCACGCCACGGCTGTCGGTCGAGCCGATGTACATGCCCGGGCGCTTGCGGACGGCGTCGAGGCCCTCCAGATGCGTCAGGTCGTCGGCCCCGTAGAGGGTCTCAGGCTGTGCGGTCAACTGGTCGTACTCCCAGGTCTCGGCGGTGTGGTGCCGTTCACCGTGTGATCCCCCCACGATGATCGCCGGGCGCGGCGCGCCGGAGCGAGCCTAGCCGGGTGCCCTGACAGGTCGGCGGCACCGGGGCGGTGCGTTGCGCGATCGGCCTGCCGGCCGGGTCCGCGCCGGGGCCGCGTACGGCGGCCGGCGGGACGGGCCGGGGCTCCAGGCGGCACAACGACCCGGGCACCGGATGTCTTCCCCGATGCGGGGCCACTGATGTCGAACCATTGACGTCCGTCACACGTGCGTGATCTGATCGCCCCCCTGAAGAATCTTTCACATTTCGATGTCTTGGGAGGTCGGGCATGTCCGTGTTCCGTCGTTCCGTGCTCGCGGCGGCGTTGGCGCTCGCCACGGTGGCGTTACCCGCCGCCGCGGCGCCCGCCCGGCCCGCAGCCGCCGCACTGCCCACCGCCGCGGTGGCGCTGGGAGACAGCTTCATCAGCGGTGAGGGCGCCGGGGCGTACGCGCCGGTCGTGGACGTCAACGGGGTGGCCCAGGGCTTCCCCGGCTGGTCCGCCGCCAACGCCAACGCCTACTTCTGCCACCGCTCCCCGAACGCCTCGCTGTTCCAGGCCGACCTGCCCGGCATCTCCGCGCGGTTCAACCTGGCCTGCTCGGGCGGCCAGCCGTACGACATCGCCAGCGCCTCGGCCACCCGGACCAAGGGGCGGCAGGTGGCCGCCCAGCTCGACCAGCTCCGGTCGGTGGCGCGGACCCACGACATCGACCTGGTGCTCGTCGGCCTCGGCTCGAACAACAGCTCGTTCACCTTCGGCAGCGTGGCGGAGAAGTGCGCCAACCGGTTCATCGCCGACGCGTGGACCGGCTGGTGGGAGTTCTGGGCATACCTGGGCGGGCCGGTGGAGCAGAAGCCGTGCACCGACGCCGACCTGGGCACGGCCGCGCAGTTCGCCGCCGCCACCGCGGAGACCACCACGGCGCTGCGGCAACTGCTCACCACGCTGGACCAGATCGACGCCGACGGGCAGCACCGGGTGGTGTTCCAGGACTACACCAACCCGCTGCCGTTCGAGCTGAACCAGACCTACTGGACCGAGGACAGCCGCGACGACACCCGGGACAAGTTCCGCGCGCTGGGCGCCGAGCGGTACGCGGCCGGCTGCCCGATCCACCGGGCCAGCCTGGCGCCCGGCCACCGCTTCTCGCAGGGGCTCGGCACGCTCGTCAGCTCGGTACGCGGCACGCTCGCCGGCGAGTTCCCGCAGGACGACCTGGTCTACCTGAACGTGCAGCGCGCGTTCGACGGCGCCCGGCTCTGCGAGTCGACCGGCAGCCCGGGCAATGCCCTGGCCACGCCGATCCGGCTGATGGACGGCCCGAGCGGCACGTTCGTCACCAGCCTCTCCGGATACGACAAGCTCGACATCCAGCGGATCGCCAACGCCTGCGGCACGTACTTCCAGACCTGCCAGGAGTCGTGGCACCCGAACGCCGCCGGACACAAGGTGCTCGGCCGGTGCCTGGCCGGGGCGGCGGCGACCGGCGCCCGTACCGTCTCCTGCGTCCGCGCCCCGGACGGCACGGTGAGTGTGAGCTGAGCGCGCCGGACCGGGCCGGAAGAAACCGGCCCGGTCCGGCGTCAGGCCCGGATCGCGGTGCCGAGCACGTGCGGCGAGGCCGGCGCCGGCAGCCCGGTCGGCGGGAAGCGGAAGCGGTCCAGCGCGGTCACCTCGAACCCGGCGGCCCGGATCGCGGCCACCGTGTCCCGGGCGGTGTGGCAGCCGGCGCAGAACAGCGGCCAGAGCGTGGCGTCGGCCAGGCGCTGGGCCCTGCGCAGGCCGGGCGTCTGCGCCACCACGTGTTCGTAGAAGCGCAGTTCGCCGCCGGGCCGCAGCACCCGGCGTGCCTCGCCCAGCGCGACCGCCTGGTCCGGCACCGAGCAGAGCACGAGCGACAGCACCACCGCGTCGGCGGCGCCGTCGGCGACCGGCAGCGCCTCGGCGAGACCGGCGACGACTGTCACAGGTACCCGGGCTCCGGGTGCGGCGGCGCGGGCCAGGGCACGCAGGCGTGGCTCCGGCTCGACGGCGACCACGCCGGTCACCCCCGGTGGGTAGTGCGCGAGGTTGCGCCCGTTGCCCGCGCCGACCTCGACCACCCGGCCGCGCAGCCCGGCGACGAGGCGGGCGCGGTGCTCGGCCATCCCGGCCTGGTCCATTGCGACGCTGGCGCGGGCGAAGAGCCGGGAGAAGATCGGATGGGAGACGGCCATCAGCGGCCTGCCGGTGGCGCGCCGAGGCTGAGCAGGAGCGGGCCGGCGGATCCGTCGATCAGGTCGCCGAGGCGTACTCCGTCGAGCACGGCGAGGAAGGCGGCCTGCGCGCGGCGCAGCTCACCGCGCAGCCGGCACTCCGCGACCAGCGGGCAGACCGGTTGCGCGCAGTCGACCACCTCGCCGTCGCCCTCGAAGGCGCGGACCACCCGCCCGACGGTGATGTCCCCGGCGTGTTCGGCGAAGGCCACGCCGCCGGAGCGGCCCCGGATGGTCACCAGGACGCCGATGCGTTGCAGCCGCTGCACCACCTTGGCGACGTGGCTGCGGGGCAGTTCGAGCCGGGTGGCGAGTTCGTCGACTGTGGCCCGGACCGGGGACGCGGCGGTCAGCATGGCGATCCGCAACGCCATGTCGGTCGACCGGTTCAGCCTCACGCACCGACCCTAGCCACTCGGCGCCGTCCGGGACACCAGCAGATTCACGGTGACCCTTGCCACCCCGGCACCGGGACCTTCGGCCCTGAAAGAGGAATCATGGATTCCTGTTTCGTGGAGATCGACCTGTTCGAACCCCGGAAGGAGATTCGGTCGTGCTCTCGGAATCCTCAGCTGCGGTCGTGACCGCCACCCTGCCCGTCGTGCAGGCGCACGGCGAGGCCATCACCGGCCGCTTCTACCAGCGGATGTTCGACGCCCACCCGGACCTGCTGGACCTGTTCAACCGGGGCAACCAGGCCACCGGAGCGCAGAAGGCGGCGCTCGCCTCGGCGGTGGTCGCGTACGCGGCGCACCTGACCGGCGACACCGGCATGCCGTGGGGACCGGTCCTGGACCGGATCGCGCACAAGCACGCCTCGCTCGGCATCACCGCCACCCAGTACCCGATCGTCGGCCGGCACCTGCTCGCCGCGGTCGGCGAGGTGCTCGGCGACGCGGTCACGCCGGAGGTGGCCGCCGCCTGGGACGAGGTCTACTGGCTGCTGGCCTGCGAGTTGATCGCCCGCGAGGCGCGGCTCTACGCCGGCGCCGGCGTGCCCGAGGGCGGTCCGGTGTGGCAGGACTGGCGGGTGACCGGCCGGGCCCGGGAGAGCGCCGACGTCGTCTCGCTCACCCTCGCGCCGGCCGCCGGCGGCGCCGCGCCCGGCTTCACCCCCGGCCGGTACGTCTCGGTCGCCGTCGACCTGGACGGCGGCCGGGGACAGCAGATCCGCCAGTACAGCCTCTCCGGCCGCCCGGGCGCCGACACGTGGCGGATCACGGTGAAGCGCGTACGCGGCGAGGGCGGCGCGCCCGACGGCATGGTTTCCGGCCACCTGCACGACCGGGTCGCGGTCGGCGACACGCTACGGCTGAGCCCCGCGTTCGGCGAGGTCGACGCCACCGGCGGCGACGGGCCGCTGCTGCTGATCAGCGCCGGCATCGGGCTCACCCCGGCGATGGCGGCGCTGGCCCACCTGGCCGACCGGAACCCCGGACGCCAGGTGACGCTGGCGCACGCCGACCGGGACGCCGAGGCACACGCGCTGCGCGCGGAACTCCCCGTGCTCCAGCAGCGGCTGCCGAACCTGGCCGTCCACCTCTGGTATCTCGACGCCGCCGGGGCCGACCTGCCCGGCCTGAAGGCTGAGGTGTCCGCCGGGCTGATCGACCCGGACCGGCTCCCGCTGCCCGCCGGGGCGGCCGCGCACCTGTGCGGTCCGATCGCGTTCATGAACCTGGTCCGGGGCAACCTGCTGCGCCGTGGTGTGCCGGCCGAGCGGATCGCCTACGAGGTGTTCGGTCCCGGGATGCTGCCGGGCTGACGCCCCGCCGCGAGACAGGACCTCCGCAGACCCGATTCTCCGGCACGAGGGCGCCCGTCCAGCGCCCGGAGCCTCCACGGCGGAGGCGACGGGTCCGCGGAGAAGTCGGCGATCTCCTGGGTGGGGGCGGAACCCGAGGGCAGGGGCGCGGGGCGAACGGGTCCGGCCACCCCTTGCTACCCACCGGTAGGTTCGGGCCGTACCCTGATCCGGGTGAGCGGGGACTACACCCAGGAGTTCGTGGACGTCGACGGCGCGCGCATCGGCGTGCAGGTCTACCCGGAGCCGGCCGGTCCGCCCGGCGCGCCGGTGGTGCTGATCTGGCCGGCCATGGGCGTACGCGCCCGCTACTACCGGCCGTTCGCCGCCGCGCTGCGCGACGCCGGGCTCGCGGTGATCGTGGCCGACCTGCGTGGCACCGGCGAGAGCACCCCCGCACCGTCGCGCGCCTGCCGCTACGGCTACCAGGAGATGGCCACCGACATCGGCGCCGTGCTCGACGCGCTCAAGCCCCGGCTGGACGGCCGTACCCGGCTGCTGCTCGGGCACTCCCTCGGCGGTCAGGTGGCGGTGCTGCACCAGGCGCTGCACGACGACGACCGGGTCGACGGGCTGGCCCTGGTGGCGGTGGGGCTGCCGTGGTGGCGGCGGTACCCGGGCCTGCGCGGGTGGGCGTGCTGCCGTACACCCAGGCGATCGCGGCCACGGCCCGGCTGCTCGGCGTCTGGCCGGGCTGGGGCTTCGGCGGCCGGCAGGCCGCCGGCGTCATCCGGGACTGGGCGCACACGGCCCGCACCGGCCGCTTCCCCGCACTGGACGGGGTGGACACGGAGGCCGCCGTACGGCGGATCCGCACACCTGTGCTGGCGGTGAGCGTCGACGACGACCAGTACACGCCGCACGAGACGCTCGACCACCTCTGCGAGAAGCTGACCGCGGCGCCGGTGACGCGGCACCGCTACACGGTCGCCGAGGCGGGCGCGCCGCTCGACCACTTCACCTGGGTACGCGCGTCGGCGCCCCTGGCCGACCGGATCGCCGCGTTCGCCGGCACGCTCCCCCGCCGCTGAGCCCTCCTCCTCCCCGCCACGCCGGGCGTGAGTCGCCCGATCGTGGGTATGCCGCACCGCCCGAACACGGCGGAGGGGGATCTGATGTCAGAACGGCACACCACGCTGCGCTCGATGCACGACCTGGGCCTGGCGGCCTGGTTCGGCGGTTCCCTGATGGGGGCGCTCGGCGTCAACGGCGCGGCGGCACGGATCAACGACACGACCGAGCGGCTGCCGGTGGCCTCGGCCGGGTGGGCGCGGTGGACACCGGTCAACGCGGCGGCGATCGGCGCGCACCTGGCCGGCGCGGTCGGTGAACTGGTCACCGAGAGCCCGCGGATGGCCCGCCAGGCGGGCGTGGGGAAGATGAGCGCGGTGAAGACCGCGCTGACAGTCGGCGCGCTGGCGGTGACCGGCTACAGCCGGCTGGTCGGCATGCGGCTGGAGAAGGCCGGCGGCCCGCCGGTCGAGGGGACCACCGAACCCAACCACCACACCCCGGCGAACGTCGCGGCCAGCCAGCGGCAGATGAAGCTGCTCCAGTGGGCTGTCCCGGCGCTGACCGGCGCGCTCGTCGTGGTGTCGGCGTACATGGGCGAGCAGCAGAAACCGGGCCAGGTGTTCCGGGGCATGCTCGACCGCGCGGGCGGGCTGATGTCCGCGCCGAAGAACATCGGCAAGGTGGCCGCCGTGGGCGCGGCCGGACGTCATCTGGTCGGGGCGGCCCGTTGACCACCGCGCGGCCGGCGACCCACATCGGGGTGGGTCACCGGCCGCGCGGTGCCCCGGGACCAGACCGTCCGTCGACGGGCGGCACGGACATCAGCAGCCAGGCGAGGTGACCATGACCAGTAGGGACCGGCCGGGTACGGGTGACGGGCGCGGACCGGAGTCGGCCGCGCCGTGGGGCACCACCGACGGCTTCGACGCCGACCCGCCGTGGGGCGCCGGTGACAGAGACCCGATGGACGAGGGCAGCGAGGAGACCGCCGTACCCGAGGGGCGGCTCGGCGAGCGCCGGGCGGCCGGCGCCGGGCCGGGCGGACCGAAGGCGGGCCGGCACGGGTTCGGATCCGTCGAGCCGACCCGGACGCCCGAGGCCGGGCCGGGCGCGCCGCCGGATCCGGCGCCGTCGGGACGGACGTTCCCGGACGACAGGGCGGACGGCGACCTCGGCGACAACGCGCTGGAGGAGGCGACCGGGATGCGCCCGGAGACGCGGCCCTAGGCCGTCAGGAGCCGGTGCCGTCCTCGCCCGGACCACCCGGCGCCGACGGCTCGTTGTCCGGCACCGGTGACTCGGCCACCGGGTGCCCGGTGTCGTCGACCAGGCCCGGCGCCATGCTGCCGCCGTGCGCCTCCTCTGCCTCCCGGGTCGCTCGCGGGTCTCGCTCGTCCTCGCCGCGCCGCTTCTCCACCGATCCCCCTTCGCTGTCGTCCATGCCCCCGGCGGTACCCGGACGACGGCTGAGGAAACGTCAGGCGCGCGCGGCGGCGGGCGCGACGCCGAGCAGGCCGGCCAGGCGGGCGGCGTCGCGCTGGGCCTGGTCACCACAGCAGTTGTTCATCAGCACGTGCAGCTCGGCGCACTGGTCGGCCAGCTCGCGCAGCAGCACCGACCAGTGCCGCAGCTCCCGCTCGCCGTAGGCGTAGCGGAACCGCTCCTGCTTGTCGCCGCTCTCCCAGGCGGTGCTGTGCCCGTGGAACCTGATCACGGCCAGGTCGGTGGTGGCGACCAGGATCGGCGGCACCGAGGAGACGTGCCCCTGCGGCATGTCCACACAGGCGTACCCGAGGTCGTGTTCACGCAGGAACGTGACGGTGTCGGCCATCGCGTCCCCGTCGAACCAGGACGAGTGCCGCAGCTCGACGGTGACCGGCCAGGGGCGGCAGCGCCGCGCGGCGTCCAGGATCCGCCGCCGGGCCGCCTCGCCGCGGGCCAGCCACGGCGGGAACTGCAACAGCACGGCACCGAGCCGGTCGGCCGCCGCGAGCGGCGCCAGCGCCGCGTGGAACCGGTCCCACAACTCGTCGTACGCCCCGGCGGGCAGGTCACGCCAGCGGATCCGGTTCGGGCCGCCGGCCGGACGCAGGTCGCGGGGCAGCGCGTCGACCGGCGTGTGGTGGCCGGTGAACAGCCGGAACGCCTTGACGTCGAAGGTGAACCCGTCCGGGGTGGCGGCCGCCCAGCCCGCCGTCGTCTCCGGCGCCGGCACGGCGTAGTACGACGTG
The DNA here is from genome assembly GCF_007827635.1 of Micromonospora sp. CNZ296. Taxonomy (NCBI): domain Bacteria; kingdom Bacillati; phylum Actinomycetota; class Actinomycetes; order Micromonosporales; family Micromonosporaceae; genus Micromonospora; species Micromonospora sp. CNZ296. The sequence continues at coordinate 166,900 of NZ_VISW01000003.1, read as the reverse complement.
TCCACCTCGACCAGTCCGAACCGCTCGGCGTACCAGCCGAGCCGGCCGGCGGGGGTGTTGACCCCGCGCGGATACCAGCCGGAGCGGACCAGCATCTGGTCGGCCCAGGAGGACGTGCCCACCTTGATGACACCCATGTAATTCAGTTCACCGCGAGTGCGGGACATCGGCAACCGGAGATGCCCCGGGGCCGTGACCGGCGCCGGGTGACCGACCTCACCGGCTCCTCGGCGCGCCGGAGTGTGACGCCCGGCCGGGTGGCGGCGCTGAGGGTGACGAGATGGACGCATCCGGCCTGGACCAGGAAACCGTCGAGCGGCTGCTCGTCGGCCGCTCCGGCGACACGCCGACCGCTCCGCCGGGACTGGCCGCCGTGCTGGACGCGGTCCGCGCCGCGCCCGGCACGGGCGAGCTCGACGGCGAGGCGGCAGCGGTAGCGGCGTTCCGGGCCGCCCGGTGGATGCGCCGTCGCCGCGGTGCCCGGTTCGGCGTACGGGTGGCAGTGGCCGCACTGGCCGCGTCCCTCACCGGCGGCGTCGCGCTCGCCGCGACCGGGAACCTGCCGCGCGCCGCACGTCCGGCAGCGCCGCCGGTCGTCACCGCGCCCCCTGCGCCGTCGGCCCGGCCGAGCCCGCCGGCCGGCTCACCGGCGCCCCGGACACCACACCCGTCCTCGCCGCCCGGCCTGTGCGTCGCGTACCGGGCCGTCGCCGAGCCGGAGCGGGGACGGGCCCTGGCCACACCCGCCTTCAGCGGCCTCGTCGCCGCCGCCGGGGGTCACGACCGCGTGCCGGACTACTGCGCCGGGCTGCTGGGCGACGATCCGCCGGGGAAGGCCGGCGGGCGAGGCGGCGGCAGGTCCGCGCACCCGGTCCACCCGTCCGGCGGGCCGCCGGGCGTGGACGACCTCCCGCCCGGGCACGTCGGCCGGCCGTCCGGCACCCCGCCCGGGCGGCGTCCCGGCTGACGACCGGCTGGTAACTTGCCCCCCGTGACCCCCCGGCGTCGCCTACCGGCGATCCTCCTCCGCCTCGCAGTGGTGCTCGCCGTGCTGGCCGGCATCGTCCTCACCGCGCTCGGCCCGGCCACGGTGACCGGACTGCTGCCGTACTTCACCATCCAGAGCAACGTGGCGGTCGGCGTCCTCGCCGGGTACGCCGCCTGGTGCGCGCTGCGCGACCGGCCGGAGCCACCGAGCGTCCTCAAGGGGGCTGTGACCCTCTACATCACCATCACCGGCACGGTCTACCACCTGGTGCTGGCCAACCCGGCCAGCCCGTTCGCGATGGCCCAGCCGGACCGGCAACCGGGCGAGTGGTGGGGCAACCAGTTCCTGCACACTGTGGTGCCGCTGCTGGCGGTCGCCGACTGGGCGCTGTTCGACAGGCGCGGCCGGCTGCGCCCCCGGTACGCCGCCTGGTGGCTGGTGTTCCCGCTCGGATACCTCGGGTTCGCGCTGGTACGCGGCCTGATCGTGGAGAGGTACCCGTACCCGTTCATCGACGCGGGCGAGCTGGGCTACGACGGGGTGGCGGTCAGCGCGGTCGGGTTCGCCGCGGTGTTCTGGCTGCTGGGCCTGCTGTTCGTGGGCGTGGACCGGCTGCTCGCCCGGGCCGGGCGTGCCGATGCGGCGGAGAAGCCACCCGCGGCCGGGCCGGTGGAGCCGACGACGGCAGCCGAGCCGGGCGCCTCGACGGCAGCCCAGCGGGAGACCACCGGCTCGGCCTGAGCGGCGGCCGGTCAGGCGGCCCGGTCAGGCGGCCCGGTGGGCCGGGCGGCCGGCGCGCATCCGCCGGCCCGAGCCGCGTTCCCGGCCGTACGAGTCGGCTCTTCCCCACCGGCCCGGCACGTCGAGCAGCTCGATCCGCCCGAACCCGCTCGGGACGGCCGGGTTCACCAGCAGGTTCTCCCCGCACGGACGCAACCCCAGCATCGTCGCCAGCAGCATCAGCAGCCCACCGGAGGCCCACGACTGCGGTCGCCCGGCCTCCGGCAACTGGACCGGGTACTTGGTCAGCGCGCGGGGGTAGCCGGCGATCGTCTCCGGGACCGAGCCGCCGAGCGTCTCCGCCATCGCGAACACGCCCGCGGCGATGTCGGCCGCCTCCTCGTCGAAGCCGTACCGCCGCAGGCCCGCCGCGACGATCGCGTTGTCCCAGGGCCAGACCGCGCCGAGGTGCGGGCCGACCGGGTTGTACGGCATCTGCCCCTGCGCGTAGGTGCGCACGCCCCAGCCGGAGAACAGGTCCGGCCCGCGCAGGTGCCCGGCCAGCGCGTCGGCCCGGTCCGGCTCCACGATGCCGCTCCACAGCAGGTGCCCCAGGTGCGAGGTGAGCGCGTCGACCGGCTCGCCGTCCGGGGTGAGCGCCAGCGCGTAGTAGCCCCGCTGCGGCAGCCAGAAGTCATTGTTGAACCGCTCCCGCAGACGCGCCGCGTCGGCCTCCAGGCGCTCGGCGTAGCCCGGGTCGTCCCAGAACTCCCGGGCCAGGCGGGCGCCCCTGATCCGCGCGTCGTACGCGTACCCCTGGAGCTCGCACGTGGCGCGCGGGTACGGCGGCTCCACCCCGTCCCGGTCGACGATCGCCGCAGGTGTGTTCCGCCAGGTCTGGTTGGCCACCCCGTTCACCGTGTTGCGTGGCCGGTAGCGCAGGTAGCCGTCGCCGCACTGGTCGCCGTACCGGGTCAGCCAGTCCAGCGCCATCCGGGCCGGGTGCCGCAACTCGTTGACCAGGTCGGTGTCACCGGTCCAGCGCTCGTACTCGTCGAGCAGGATCACGAACAGCGGCGTGGTGTCGGCCGCCCCGTAGTAGATCGCGGTGGGCTGCTCCTCGAACGCGGCCGCCTCGCCGTATCGCAACTCAGCGACGATCTTGCCGGGCTCCTCCTCGTGGTAGTCGTCGAGCCGGCCGCCCTGCACCATCGCCAGCATGTGCAGCGTGCCCGGGGTCAGCTCGGGCGTGAACGGCAGCGTCTGGAGGCAGGTGATCAGCGCGTCCCGCCCGTACAGCGCCATCGCCCAGGGCATCCCGCCGACCGGCACCCGGTCGGTGTAGGCCAGCGGCATGTACCGCAGGGCGGCCAGGTCGGTCAGGGCCTGCCGGTACACGGCGGTCAGCGCGGACCGGTCGGAGACCAGTTGCGGCGCCCGGTCGAACCACCGTTCGAGGCCGTCCCGCATGTCCTGGCGGACGTGCTGCCTGTGGGACTCGATGTCGGCCCGCAGGTCCCGTCCGCCCGCGCCTCGGATGATCATGGCGACGTGCAGGTCGACGTGCCACTCGCCCTGCGGCTCGACGCGGATCCGGAAGGTCATCCCGCGCGCGTCCACCTCGCCCGGGACGGTGCTGGAGACGCACGTCTCCCGGGTGAACCGCCCGCGCTCGTACCGGATCCGCAGCCGCTGCTGCTCCGGTTCGGGGATGACCGTCGGGTGACGCGGGCCGGGACGCAGGATCTCGGAGGTGTCGGCGAAGTCGCCGGCCATCTCCATCCGCACCGTGTACTCGGCGGGTTCGGCCGAGTGGTTCAGCACCGTGAGGCTCTCGTGGTATGCCTCGTCGATCGAGCGGTGCCGGATCACCGAGACGTCGGCGTCCACGTAGTGGCTGGCCGCGCCCGGCACCAGCACGAAACGGGTCTCGAAGTAGGTCAGGTCGTCGCGGGACAGCGCGTGCAGCCGCTCGCCGTCGATCGTGAGCACCCAGTGGGACAGGAACCGGGTGTCGAACGAGAACAGGCCGATCGGGGCGCACGGGTCGCGTTCCATGTCGCCCTGCGCGTCGCTCAACGCGAACGCGTTGCCCGCGAGGACGTGGACCAGTTCCTCCCTCATCGGGCCGCCGCCCGCTCACCGGCCACGTCGCGGGGATCCCGGGCGTCCGGCGGGCCGGGGAAGATCCGGCGCAGCGTCATCAGCAGCTTCAGCTCGCCGCGCGCGGCGAGGTCGTTGCGCAGCAGCGCGGCGGCCGGGTGCAGGCGCCCCGCCGCGATCCGGTCGAACACCTCCCGGTTCGCGCCGACCACCAGGTCCGCCTCCTCGGCCAGGCGGTCCACCCGGACGTCCTGCCGGTCGATGGTCAGGTACCAGTGCTCGGTGCAGCCCTCGACGCGCAGATCCAGGCGGATGGTGCCGGAGGTGGTCTCGGGCAGCTCCGGGTGCCGGCCGGCGGTCCCCCGGGTCAGATGTTCCACGGCCGAGACGCTCATCGGGCCTCCTCGTCGGTGGTCGCGGGCGCCCGCCTGCCGGCGCCGCTCGTCCCGCAGCGTCCCCGCGTCGCGGGTGAGGCGAACTCACCCGGTCCGGGTGAGGCGCGGCGGAGCGGCGGGTATCCCTGGGCCCATGCCGACAACCGGGGACGCCACCGCCGACCGGGTGCTGCTCGCGCTGCTGACCATGCAGCGTGAGTCCTGGGAGCAGGGGATCCTCGGTCAGGCGCTGCTCGATCTGGGCCTGGACGAGGCCGCGGTGCTGGTCGCCGACGCCGCGGTGACCCGGCAGCGGCCGGACGGGCGGCTCGGGGAGCCGGCCGGCTCAGTGGGCGCGGTGAACGGCGCCGCGTGCGGTGAGGTGGTCCGGCACGCCGCGCGCCGCACCGGCGACCGGCGGTACGGCGTGGCGCTGGACGCCCAGCTCGACTGGCTGACCCGCCGGGCACCGAGGGCCGCCGACGGCACGCTGTTCCACCTGCTCGACGGCCGCCAGGTGTGGGCGGACACGATCTACATGGTGGTGCCGCTGCTGGCGCTCACCGGCCGGACCGAGGCGGCCGCCGCCCAGGTCGCGGGGCACCGGCGACGGCTGTACGACGCGCGCACCGGCCTGTACGCCGCCCGCTGGGACGAGGACCGGGGCGAACCGGACCGGCCCGGCCCCTGGGGCACCGGCAACGGCTGGGTGGTCGCCGGAATCGCCCGCGCGCTGCGGCTCGCGCCGGACTGGCCGGGTGACCTCCGCGCCGGGCTGGCCGGGCACGTCGAGGAGGTGCTGACCGCCTGCCTCGCGTACCGGGGCGCAGACGGCCTCTTCCCCGACGTGCTGGACGAGCCGGACGCGTTCCGCGAGGCCAACACCGCCCAGCTGCTCGGGTACGCGGCCCTCACCGGAGTGGCCGACGGGTGGCTGGCCCGGTCGTGGTTCGAGGCGGGCGCGGACCTGCTCGCGGCCGCCGCCCGGCGGATCGACGCGTACGGCCGGGTGACGGGCGTCAGCGGGGCGCCGGACTTCGAGCGCCCCGGCACCTCACCCGAGGCGCAGGCGTGTCACCTGCTCGGGCACGCCGCGCTGCGCCGGGCCGGTGCGGCGCTCAGCGCAGGATGAGCCCTCGCACGTACGCGGCCTGACCGGCGTGCTGGAAGTCGTCGTCGAGCACGCTCACCAGCCGCACCCCGAGCGTCACAGGCGGATCCCAGTTCTCGTCCACCACCCGGTCCAGGTCGGCCGCGCTCAGCCCGCGCAGGTACGCCAGGCTCCGGTCCACCACCGCCCGGTGGTAGTCCAGCAGCACGCCGCCGTTCTCGGGGCGTACCGCGGCGATCTGCTCCGGGCCGTGCCCGAAGCCGGTGTCGGCGGGGTCCGGCGGCAGGCCGCACCGCCCCGCCCAGTCGCCGGTGGCCCAGAGCTGCGGCTCCCCCATCACGTCGGCGACATGGTCGTCCTGGATCCGCGTCAGGTGCCAGACCAGCCAGCCGACCGGGTTCGCCCCGTCGGCCGGCGCCTGCCGCAGCTGGGCCGCGTCGAGCCCGTCGAGCGCACCGGCGACCAGATCGGGCAACCGCCCGTACGCCTCGGTCAGCACGTCTGTCACGTCCACGCGCGCCTCACTCCCCTGTCCTGTCGTGCGTACCCTCGGGCAGTACCGCCGAGCGTGCCCGGCAAACCTCGGCGCGGGCCCCGCCTCTAGGGTGATCGCGTGGTCGCGGCGCTGGAGCTGTATCTGGACACCGACGCCACCCGGCGGATCCGGGTGCTGTGGGACCTGCTGGAGTCCGACGGGGTGCCGAGCATGCGTTCCCTGCTGGCGCAGCGGCACCGCCCGCACGTCTCGCTGGCTGTCGCGCCCCGCCTGGACCCGCACCGCGTCGCCGAGGCGCTCGCCGGAACCGTGGTGGCCGCGCCGCTGCGGCTGGAGTTCCAGCACGCCGGGCAGTTCGTCGGGCGGGTGCTCTGGCTCGGGCCGGCGCCCACGCCCGAGCTGCTGGCGCACCACGCCGCGGTGCACGAACGGCTGGCGCGGGCCGGCGTCGAGGTGGTCGAGCACTACCGGCCGGGCCGCTGGGTGCCGCACTGCACGCTGTCCATGCGGGTGCCGAACCCGCTGATGGGCGCGGCGGTGCGCCGCTGCCTGGAGGTGCTGCCGCTGACCGCGACGGTGGTCGGCGCGGCGGTGGCCGACCACGCCCGCGACATCTCCCACCCCCTGCCCTGAGGCCCTCCCCGCCCCGCCCCGCCCCGCCAAGATCCACGCCACCTCGGGGAGGTGGCCGCATCAGACCCCCTCCGACAGCCCCACCTCGCCGAACCGGTGTCGATCTTGGGCCCCTCCGCACGGAGGACGACCCCGCTCGCACCACCACCCCCGCCCGCGCCCTCGATCCACACCACCTCCCCGAAGTGGTGCCATCCCGCTCCATGATCAACACCAGGTCGGGGAAGTGGGGGCATCAGACCATCGCCGATGCAGCCACCTCCCCGACCTGGTGTCGATCATGGTCGGGCGGTGAGCCGGGCACGCCAAGGGAAGGCGGGTCACTGCCGAGGGGCGAGGTCGAGGAGGAGGGTCGGGTAGTCCGGCTCCGGACCAGGATGCGGGCGGGACAGCGCGGCGGCGACCGGGTTTCGCGCCATCTGCGGCCACCCTGACGATCGGGGCCGAACCGACGCAAGCTGGTAAAAGCGCAGGTCAGAGCCATTCTGGCCACCCGAAGACGTGCGGCCGGAGCGGCAGCGAAGCACGTCGAAGGAGAGCCCCATGGCCGCACCCGTCGTCCGTTCCGTCACCGCCGACCAGACCGTCCTGCTGCCCGGGCAGTCGACCACCGTCCGGGTCGACGCCTATCACCCCGACTCGCGCCTGCTGACGCTCGCCGGCCGGGTCAGCGACCCCACCGGCGTCACCTGGGACAGCCCGGTCCGGGTGGACCTGAGCGTCCCGCTGACCATCCAGCTCGCCGGCGCCTCGCCGGGGGTGACCGTCACACCGAGCGGCGCCGAACCGGGCCGCTTCACAGTCACCGTGCTGGCCGGCCGGGGCACGGTGACGCTGACCGCGACGGCGCGTGACGGCGCCGGCCGCACCGGCACGGGCACCACCACGCTGACCGTGCCGCTGCTGGTCGGGATGAGCGCCGAGAAGGGCGCCCGGACCCAGCGCGCGGTGGCCGACTATCCGGGCATCCGCTACATGCGCGACTTCGGCACGGACGGCCCGGACGCGGACGCACTGCCGGAACTGCCCCCGCTGAACGCCGGCAAGTTCGCCGACGCGCCCTCGGCCGTCATGCACGTCAGCTGGAAGGACGACGTCGAACAGCTGGCCGGCTGGCTCGACGGCGTGAACCGCCCGATCTACCTGACCTGGTACCACGAGCCGATGGGCGACGTGGCCCCGGCCACGTACCGGGCGACGGCGAGCCGGGTGACGCAGATCCTGGCGGCGCACCGCAACCGGCGGTGGGTGCTCGGGCACGGCCCGATCGTGACCCGCTACTGGCTGGACGAGGGGCGCGGTAACCCGGCCGACTGGGGTTACCCGGGCATGACCCACTACGGCGTGGACTGCTACTCCCGGGACACCGCCGCGTACTGGCCCGCCTCCCGGATGTTCGGCGTGGCCTTCGGCAAGGTGCGCGCCGCGTACCCGGGCATCCGGCTGCTGGTGCCCGAGTACGGGCTGAGCCGTACCGCCGCGGACACCACCGGCGCGGGCCGGGCACGGACGATCCGCGAGCACGTCACGTGGCTGCGGCAGCAGAACGACGTCGACGCGATCGCGTACTGGAACAACTGGGCCGAGTTCGAGCTGGGCGACCCGCCGCCCGAGGCCACGGCCTGGCGCGATCTCCAGGTGGGCGGGGCATAGACTGGGTCCATGAGGCGGAGTCGGTGACCAGCGGGGGCGTGACGTACCCGGGCTACACCCATGGCTGCCTCGCCTACGACGACCCGGCCACGCTGCGCGCGCTGGCGGTCGAGCAGGTAAGCGCCGGTCTCGCCGCCGGTGAGCAGGTATGGGTGGTCTGTCCGGAGGATCGCGCCACAGTCACCGGCTGGCTGGCCTCGGTCCCCGGGGTCGACGCCGCACGCCGGCGGGACGCGCTACGGCTGGTTCCCGTCGGCGAGGCGTACCGGCACGACGAGATCGTCGACCCCGACCGGCAGGTCCGGGCGTACGTGCGGGCCACCACCGAGGCGCTGACCGCCGGGCACACCGGCCTGCGGGTGCTGGCCGAGGCGACGAGCCTGGTCCGCACCCCCGCCCAGCGGGACGCGTTCGCCCGCTACGAGCACCGGATCGACCACTGGATGCGGCACCGGCCGATGTCGGCGGTCTGCGCCTACGACCGCCGGCGGCTGGACGACGCGGCGATCGCCGAGCTGGCCTGCCTGCACTCGGTGACGAACGCGGACGTGCTGTTCCGGCTGCACGCCGGCGACGGCGACTCGGTGGTGGCGCTGGCCGGCGAGCTGGACCCGTCCAACCACCGGGACTTCGCCGCCGCGCTGGAGCGGGCCGACCCTCGGCCGGTGGCGGGCCGGGTCGTGTTCGACGCCGCCGAGCTGCGTTTCGTCGACCACCGCAGCCTGCTGCACCTGCGCGACCACGCCCGCCGGCACGACGCCGTCGCGGTGCTGCGCACCCCGAGCCGCGCCCCGGCCCGGCTCGTCGACCTGCTCGGCCTGTCGGAGGTACGGGTGGAGGTCGTCCGATGAGGAGCGGCGCGGCCTTCGGCCATGTGGGCTACTTCCACGAGGCGTTCGTCTACGACTCCGACGAGGAGCTGCTGGCGGTGGCGCTGCCGTTCCTGCTGGACGGGATCGCGGCCGGCGAGCCGACGGCGGTGAACCTGGACGAGCGCAACGCCGAGCTGGTGCGCCGGGCGCTGCCCACCGGCGCCGAGGTCACGTTCCTGCCGGTCGGTGACGTCTACGCCCGGCCCAGCGTCGCGCTGCGTTCCTACCGGGAGCTGCTCGCGTCGTACGTGGCGGCGGGGGCGGCGCAGATCCGGATGGTCGGCGAGCTGCCGCCGGTGCTGCTCGGCGCGACCTGGGACTGGTGGGCGCGCTACGAGTCGGCGATCAACCACGCCTACGACGACTTCCCGCTCTGGGGCATCTGCGCCTACGACCGGCGGGGCACGCCCGCGCACGTGCTCGCCGACGTGGCGCGTACCCACCCGCTGGTGGCACGGACGGACGGCGGGCACGAGACGGCCGGTCTCTACACCGACCCGACGAGTTACCTGACCGAGTTCCGTCCGGCACCGGCGGACCCGGTGCAGCGGACCGCGCCGCTGGTCGAGCTGGTCGACCCGACGCCGGCCCGCGCCCGCGCGGAGGTGCGCGCCGCCGACCGTGGCCTGCTGCCGCCCGACGGCCTGGACGGCCTGGTGATCGCGGTCAGCGAGGTGGTGAGCAATGCGCTGCGCCACGGTGAGCCGCCGGTGTGCCTGCGGTTGTGGCGCGCGCCGGACCGGATCGTGGTGACCGTCCACGATCGGGGGACCGGCCCGAAGGACCCGTTCGCCGGGCTGCTGCCGGCGGGCGACGGTTCCGACGGTGGTCTGGGCCTGTGGATCAGCCACCAGAGTTGCGACCACGTGACGTACCACAGGGACGCGACCGGCTTCACCATCCGCCTGACGGCGGGGAACCCGCACTTCCCGGTCTGACCGTGCCGCCGGTCGGCGGGCAGGAGGGCGGGGCGGGGCGAGCCTCGCGCGCGGACGCGGTACCGTAGCGCCTCATCGTGCCCTGCGGGGCGGTCATCCGCCGGCCTGGCGCTGGCGAACCGACGGAGGATGGCGAATGTCCAACGGTGCCGAGCCGTTCGCACCCCACGACGACCTGTCCGGGCGGCCCCGGTTCGATCCCGCGTTGCGCGGCTACGACAAACGTCAGGTGGACCGGTACGTCGAGCAGATCGACGCCGAGGTGAGCGCGCTGACCGCCGCGCGGGACCGGGCGTACGCGCAGGTGCGCGACCTGACCGCGCAGGTGCAGCGGGTGCAGGCCGAGGCGGTGGAGCTGCGCGACCGTCCGACGGCTGTGGACCGGGCGTCCTTCCGCGACCTCGGCCCGATGGTCGACCAGATCCTGGACCTGGCCGAGAAGCAGGCCGGCCAGATCACCGACGTGGCCACCCGGCGCGCGGAGGAGGTCCAGGGGCAGGCGGAGAAGCTGCTCGCCGCCGCGCAGGAGCAGGCCGCCCGGGAGCGGCGGGAGCTGGACGAGGAGCTGTCCGCCCGCCGGGCCGAGCAGGAGCGGGTGGACGAGGAGCGGCGGGCCGCCGCGCAGGCGGAGCTGACCGCGGTGCGGGAGCTGGCGGAGAAGCTGCGCGTCGAGGGTCAGGCCGCGCACGACCGGGCCCAGCAGGAGGCGAAGCGGATCACCGAGCAGAGCGTGCAGCAGGTCGAGCAGGCGCGCTCGGCGTCCGAGGCGCTGGTGAAGGCCGCGCGGACGCAGATCCAGCAGGAGGTCCAGGCCAACCGCAGCAAGGCCCAGCAGGAGCTGGCCCAGTGGCAGGCCACGATGGCCAAGGAACTGGACGAGCGGCGGGCCGCCGCCGAGCAGGAGCTGGCCGACCGGGCCGCCGCCGCGGAGAAGGACATCGCCTCGCTGGTCGCCGAGGCGCAGCAGTACGCCACCGAGGTCCGGGAGCGGGCCGACGAGGAGACGGCGGCGCACCAGGAGCAGCTCGCCGGCGTGCAGCGGGAGATCCAGCAGCGGCAGGAGACGCTGACCGGGCTCAAGGCGGAGCTGGAGAGCGTCTCCCGGCAGCTGGAGGACACCCGCCGGGAGATCGCCACCATCGAGCGGACCGGCGCGGAGGTGGAGGAGCGGCTGGTCGGCGTACGCCGGGAGCTGGCCGCGGAGACCAAGCGGCTGGACGAGGCGCGGCGCGCCGCGGACCTGGCCGAGCAGCACGCCAAGGAGACCCGGGCCCGGGTGCAGCGGGAGGCCAAGCGGGTCGCCGACCTGGCCGCGGCGGCGGTCATGGCGGCCGCCGCGGGCGGCGGGGAGACAGCCGAGTACCCGCAGGTGGCGGCGCGCCCGCCGATCACCGTGCCGGCCGAGGTGACGCCCCGGGCCGTGGACGCTCGGATCGAGCCGGACGCGATCGAGCCGGACCGGTCGGAGCCGCCGGTCGTGGAGCCGTTCGTCGAGCGGCTGGACGGGCCGAGCTTCGACGCGTTCGCGGTCCGCACGCCGGCTCCGCGGGGTGTGCCCGAGGCGGAGACCACGGGTACGGACAACGGCGTACCGGCTACCGCCTGAGCGTTCGGCGCCGCCGGTCCGGGCCGGGCCGGCGGCGCCGCATCTTGCCCATCGACCTTGCTATATGCAAATATTTGGATCGATCTGCTGGTGCATCTCGATCTTTATTCGGGGGTTGACGGGTATGCGGAAGATTTCCTCGATCGGTGCCGCCGTCGTCCTGACCGTCGCCTCGGCGGGCGCCGTGGTGGCCGGTACGGCCGGACCGGCGAGCGCCGGGTGCAGCCACTCGCACTCCAACGTGGACGGCAAGTTCGGCCAGCTGTTCAACGCCACGAACGTCAACATCCGCACCGGCCCGCACACCACCTGCGCCTCCCTGGGCTACGGGCAGCTCAGTCACACGGTCGACTTCCACTGCTTCGCCAGCGGTGACCGGGTCACCGCGAACGGCAAGACCACCTACACGTGGACGTACCTGCGGGACGTCACCACAGGTGTCTCCGGCTGGGTCGCCGACGCGCTGCTGGACAACCTCGGCGGCAACGTCGCCTGCTGAGCGGGACCACCCGGCACGCCCACGCCGGGCAGAATGACAGGGCATGACCGGCCTGCACCCGCCCGTCGAGCCGTACGCCACCCACCGGATCCCGGTCGGTGACGGCCACGTCCTGCACGTGGAGGAGGTCGGGCGGCCGGACGGCGTACCCGTGGTGTTCCTGCACGGTGGGCCCGGCGGCGGCCTGGTGCCGGTGGCCCGCCGGTTCTTCGACCCCGACCGTCACCGGGCCGTGCTGTTCGACCAGCGCGGCGCCGGCCGCAGCACCCCGCACGGCGAGGTGCGCGCCAACACCACCTGGCATCTGGTGGCCGACCTGGAGACCATCCGGCAGCGGCTGGGCATCGACTCGTGGCTGGTGTTCGGCGGGTCGTGGGGCACCACGCTCGGCCTGGCGTACGCGCAGGCGCACCCGGATCGGGTGACCGGGCTGGTCCTGCGCGGCGTGCTGCTGCTGCGGCGCAGCGAGCGGGACTGGTTCTACCAGGGCGGGCTGCGCCACCTCCAGCCCGAGGAGTGGGAGCGGTTCGTCGCGCCGATCCCGCCCGGCGAACGCGACGACGTGCTGGCCGCGTACCACAGGCGGTTGCACGGCCCGGACGAGGCGCGGGCCCGGGAGTACGCGCGGGCCTGGGGGCGGTGGGAGGCGGTCAACTCGTCGCTGCGGCCCGACCCGGAGCTGCTCGCCCACTTCACCGCCGACGACCAGGCGCTGCCCGTGGCCCGGATCCTGTCGCACTACGCGGTGCACGGCGGCTTCCTCGCCGAGGGCCAGTTGCTCGACGGCGTGGACCGGATCCGGCACCTGCCCGCCGTGATCGTCAACGGCCGCTACGACCTGTGCTGCCCGCCGGTGTCCGCGTACGACCTGGCCCGCCGGTGGCCGGAGGCGACGCTGCGGATCGTGCCGGACGCCGGGCACTCCGCCGCCGAGCCGGGTGTGACCCGGGAGGTGCTGCGCGCGCTCGACGAGGTGACCGCGAGGGTCGGCTGACCGGGCCGGTCGGACCCCCGACAGCCCGGCGGGCGAGCCTGGTCATCCGGGGGCGCCGCTGGCAAGATCGGCCGGGTGACGGGTGCGCTGTACGCGGTCAGTGACCTCCACGTGTCGTACGCGGAGAACCGCGCCGTGGTGGACGGCCTGCGGCCGGAGACGGCGGACGACTGGCTGATCGTGGCCGGTGACGTCGGCGAGGTCTTCGCCGACGTGGAGCGGACGCTGCGGCTGCTGCGCGACCGGTTCGCGCGGGTGGTGTGGGCGCCCGGCAACCACGAGCTGTGGACCCACCCCAACGACCCGGTGACGCTGCGCGGGGTGGCCCGTTACGACGCGCTGGTCGCGATGTGCCGCGAGCTGGGCGTGCTGACCCCGGAGGACGACTACCCGGTGTGGCGGGGCGAAGGCGGGCCGGTCACCGTGGCGCCGCTGTTCCTGCTCTACGACTACTCGTTCCGCGCGCCCGGCACCACCACCAAGGAGGAGTCGCTGCGCGCGGCGTACGACGCCGGTGTGGTGTGCACCGACGAGATGATGCTGCACCCCGACCCGTACCCGGACCGGGAGTCCTGGTGCGCGGCGCGGCTGGAGGTGACGCGTCGGCGGCTGGAGGCCACCGACCCGGCGCTGCCGACAGTGCTGGTCACCCACTGGCCGCTGGTGCGGCAGCCCACCGAGGTGCTCTGGTTCCCGGAGTTCGCCCAGTGGTGCGGCACCGACCGGACGGCCGACTGGCACGTGCGCCACCGCGCCGCCGTCGCGGTCTACGGCCACCTGCACATCCCCCGCACCACGCACTACGACGGGGTGCGCTTCGAGGAGGTGTCGCTGGGCTACCCGCGCGAGTGGCGGCGCCGCGGCGGCGAGCCGGCGCCCATGAAACGGATCCTCGGATGATCGGAACGCTGCTGCCGGCCGGGGCGCTGGCCGTCGAGGCGTTCGCCGACGTGCCGGACGAGACGCCGTACCCGGGCGAGGAGGACCTGGTGGCGCGCGCGGTGGCCGCGCGCCGCCAGGAGTTCGTCACCGCCCGCCGCTGCGCGCGGGAGGCGCTGGCCCGCCTCGGGTACGCCCCGGCGCCGATCCGTCCCGGCCCCCGCCGGGAGCCGGTCTGGCCGGACGGCGTGGTGGGCAGCATCACGCACTGCACCGGCTACCGGGCGGCGGCGGTGGCCCCGGCCGGGGCGCTGGCCGGGCTCGGCATCGACGCGGAGCCGCACGAGCCGCTGCCCGACGGCGTGGCGGGGATCGTCCTCACCGCGGGTGAGCCGGAGCGGCTGGCCGCGCTGCGTGACGCCGACCCGGCGACGCACTGGGACCGGCTGCTGTTCAGCGCCAAGGAGTCGGTCTACAAGGCGTGGTACCCGCTGACCGGGCGCTGGCTCGGGTTCGAGGAGGCGGAGCTGACGTTCGACCGGGCCGGCCGGTTCACCGCCCGGATCCTGGTCGACGGCACCCGCACCGACGGCGGCCCGCCGCTGGACGTCCTGGACGGCCGCTGGCTGGTCGGCGGCGGGCTGCTGCTCACCGCCGTGGCCGTGCCGCGCCGGTCCTGACCGGCGTTACCGCGATTGTTCCGGTTTGCCCGCCCTGACCTGGGGTACGGCCGAAGGGGCCTGGACATTTCGCTGTAGGAGGACAGGTCCTGATGGAATCCAGCAAGCCCACCCAGATCGTCAAGGGTGTCGTCGAAGCCGCCGTCGAGAAGGTCGGCGACGCGCTGACTCCGGACGTGCCGGGCGCTCCCGGCAGCGCGCCGCCACCGCTGGAGGAGCCGACCACGCCGCACGGGCCGCTGCCGCCCAAGGACGAGCAGGGCGCGCCGGACACCCGGACCCCGACCGGCGCCGAGACCGGCGTGCCGAAGATCGCCAAGGGGCAGCAGGGCGCGTACCTCACCACCGCCAACGGCGCCCGGCTGCGCGACACCGACCACTCGCTGAAGGCCGGTCCGCGCGGCCCGGTCCTGCTCCAGGACCACCACCTGCGGGAGAAGATCACCCACTTCGACCACGAGCGGATCCCGGAGCGGGTGGTGCACGCCCGGGGCGCGGGCGCGCACGGCACGTTCGTCGCGTACGGCACGGCCGAGGAGGTGACCCGGGCCGGGTTCCTGAAGAAGGGTCGCGAGACGCCGGTCTTCGTCCGCTTCTCCACGGTGCTGGGCTCGCGCGGGTCGGCCGACACGGTCCGCGACACCCGCGGTTTCGCCACCAAGTTCTACACCGACGAGGGCACGTTCGACCTGGTCGCCAACAACATCCCGGTGTTCTTCATCCAGGACGCGATCAAGTTCCCGGACGTCATCCACGCCGGCAAGCCGCACCCGGACCGGGAGATCCCGCAGGCGCAGAGCGCACACGACACGTTCTGGGACTTCGTCTCGCTGCACACCGAGGCGCAGCACCACACCATCTGGAACATGTCCGACCGGGGCATCCCGCGGTCCTACCGGACCATGGAGGGCTTCGGCGTGCACACGTTCCGCATGGTCGACGAGGCCGGTGCGACGGTGCTGGTCAAGTTCCACTGGAAGCCGAAGCTGGGCGTGCACTCGCTGACCTGGGAGGAGGCGCAGCTCATCGGTGGTATCGACCCGGACTACCACCGCCGCGACCTGTACGACGCGATCGAGGCCGGCGCGTACCCGGAGTGGGAGCTGGGCATCCAGGTCTTCCCGGACACGCCCGAGGAGACGTTCGCCGGGATCGACCTGCTCGACCCGACGAAGATCGTGCCGGAGGAGCTGGCGCCGGTGCAGCCGATCGGCAAGCTCACCCTGAACAAGACGCCGCGCAACTTCTTCGCCGAGACCGAGCAGGTGGCGTTCCACGTCGGGCACCTGCCGCCCGGCATCGACGTGACGAACGACCCGCTGTTGCAGGGCCGCCTCTTCTCGTACGTGGACACGCAGCTCACCCGCCTCGGCGGGCCGAACTTCACCCAGATCCCGATCAACCGGCCGCACGCCGACGTCAACGACATGCTGCGTGACGGCTTCCACCAGCACGCGGTGCACGCGGGCGTGGCGCCGTACCGGCCGAACTCGCTCGACGGCGGCAACCCGTTCCCGGCCGGCGACCGCGAGCACGCGTTCGTGGACACGCCGGTGACTGTGGCCGAGGCGCCGAAGGTACGGGCCGCGCCGGCCTCCTTCGACGACCACTACAGCCAGGTACGCCTGTTCTGGCAGAGCATGTCGCCGGTGGAGAAGGAGCACATCATCCGGGCGTACACGTTCGAGCTGGGCAAGTGCTACCACCAGGCGATCAAGGAGCGGCAGCTCCAGTGCCTGGCGAACGTCGACCCGGTGCTGTGCGAGCAGGTGGCGATCGGTCTGGGCCTGCCCGTGCCGCAGCCCACGGTGCCGCCGGCGGAGGTGCAGCCCAGCCCGGCGCTGTCCCAGGTGGGCCGGGAGTGGCCGGCCGACGGCCGGATGGTCGGCATCGTGGTCGACGCCCAGGCCGACCTGGGCGACGTGCACGAGGTACGCCGGGAGGTGTTCGCCGCCGGCATGGTGCCGCTGCTGATCGCCGCGCACGGCGGCACCGTCGACGGGCTGCCGGTGCAGCGCACGTTCGCCACCGGCCGCTCGGTCGAGCTCGACGCGGTGCTGCTGGCCGGCGCCCCGGCCCCGGCGCCGGACGCGCTGCCGGCCCGCGACGCCAAGGCCGGCGCGCCGGGCTCCCCGACCGTCGACCCGCGGGTGCTGCTGCTGGTCGAGGAGGCGTGGCGGCACGCCAAGGTGATCGGCGCCTGGGGCGCGGGCGCCGAGGTGCTGCACCAGGCCGGTGTCACAGGCACGCCGGGCGTGGTGACCGGTGGTTCCGGCACCGAGGTGCTCGGCGAGGTGCAGCGGCTGATGGCGGCGCACCGGGTCTGGGAGAGGTTCCCGGCCTCGGTCGCCTGATCCCGAGTCGCGCGTGGGGCGGTCCCGGACGGGGCCGCCCCACGCTGTGCGTACGCCACCGCTCACCGGCCGTCACTCATCGACGGTCGTCGTTGACGCCTTAGTTAATACTCTTTAATATTTGGACCACCTCGAGGAAGACCCCCATCCGCCCCCGTCCCCCGGGAAGGCCCTCGATGCCCAGACCTCACCTCCGGCGGCGCCTCGCCGCCGGTGCGCTCGCGCTGGCCACCACCGCCGCGGCGCTCACCCTCGCCCCGACCGCCGCCGAGGCGGTGGTCCTCCCGAACAACTTCAAGAGCGTCGGCTACATGCCGTCCTGGAGCGGCAACGTCAACACCATCCAGTACGGCAAGCTCACCCACATCAACTACGCGTTCGTGCTCCCCAACGGCGACGGCAGCCTGCGCCCGGTGGAGAACCCGGGCAAGCTGTCCTCACTCGTGTCGCTCGGGCACGCCAGCAACGTCAAGGTCTCCATCGCCGTCGGCGGCTGGAACGACGGCGACGACTCCGCGTTCGAGGCGCTCGCCGCCAACTCCGGCACGCGCACCGCGTTCGTCAACAACCTGATCGCCTTCGTCAACCAGTACAACCTCGACGGCGTCGACATGGACTGGGAGTACCCCGACCCGGGCGCCTCGGCGAACAACTACACGCTGCTCATGCAGCAGCTCGGCAGCGCCCTGCACAGCCGGGGCAAGCTGCTCACCGCCGCCGTGGTCTCCGAGGGCTACTACGTCGACGGGGTGCCCACAGCCGTCTTCGGCTCGGTGGACTGGCTGAACATCATGGCGTACGACGGCGGCAGCCCGCACGCCGGCTACGACTGGTCGATCGCCAGCGTCAACAGGTGGAAGTCGCGCGGCCTGCCCGCCGCCAAGGCGGTGCTCGGCGTGCCCTTCTACAGCCGGCCCGGCTACTACACCTACTCGGCGCTGGTCGGCATGGACCCGGCCAACGCCAACCGGGACTGCACCACAGCCGGCGGCGCCCAGCAGTGCTACAACGGCGTACCGACAGTGAAGCGCAAGACGCAGTGGGCCATGGCGAACGCCGGCGGGATGATGAACTGGGAGCTGTCGCAGGACACCACCGGTTCGACCTCGCTGGTCAGCGCGATCTACGACACCGTCACCGGCGGTGGCACGCCGCCGCCGTCCGGGCGTACCGGGCCGATCACCGGCATCGGCGGCGCCTGCGTGGACGTGGCGGCCGCGAGCACCGCGAACGGCACCGCGATCCAGCTGTACGGCTGCAACGGCACCGCCGCGCAGAGCTGGACCGTCGCCGGTGACGGCACGCTGCGGGCGCTGGGCAAGTGCCTGGACGTGACGAGCGCCGGCACCGCGAACGGCACCAGGATCCAGCTCTGGGACTGCAACGGCACCGGCGCTCAGACCTGGCAGGCCCAGAGCAACGGCACGCTGCGCAACCCGGCGTCGGGCCGGTGCCTGGACGCCACCGGCAACAGCTCCGCCAACGGCACCCGGCTGCAGATCTGGGACTGCTTCGGCGGCGCCAACCAGGTCTGGCGGCTGCCGGCCTGATCGGGCTTCCCCGCCGGGCGGCCCGGCCCGGCGGGGACCGGCCTCACCAGCGGTTACGGGCCTCCTCGGCCCAGCCGACCAGGCCGTCCAGATCCACGCGCCCGCCGTCGTCGGTCGCGGCCCAGCCGGTGAAGTGCCCGAAGCACTGGTGCGTCTCCCCGGCCAGCACGAGCAGGTTGGTCCGCGCCACCCGCTCGTGGAACGGGTGGAACGTGACGTCCACCCGGTCGCCGGTGATCCGCCACGGCCGCAGCCAGTCGGTGCGGTCGTACGCCCAGGTCAGGTCGGCGCCGATCTTGTGCAGCCGCCCGTCGACGAAGACCGCGTTCTCGGTCGAGCCGGTGCCGTCGGTCCACTTGCCGCCGAGCTGGATCGCCCGGCCCGGTCCGCTGCCGGCCGCCCAGTTCCACCGCACCGCGTACCGCCACTTGCCGCGGCCGTGGTCGAGCGCCGCGTACGACCCCTCCCCCACCGGGTACGCCGTGCCGTCCACTGTGATCGTGCCGTGCACCGGCCGGCCGATGTCCTTGACCGTGTACTGGAACCGGCGGGTGCTCCACGGCACCACCACGCCGAGAGACTCGTGGCCGGGCGGCAGCGGCACGGTCAGGTCCACCTCGACACCTGGCGCGCTCGCCCGCACCGTACTACCGTCCGGGCCCTGCTCCACAGCGATGGTCAGCTTTCCGCCCCGGGCGCGGACCGCACCGGTGCCGCTGACCGGCGGCAGCACCGTGCCCCGGGCGAACGGCACCACCGCCTCCGCCGTGGTCTCCCGGCCGGTACGCCGGTCGAGCAGGTAGAGGCTCTGCACCCCGGCGTAGTCGAGCGACGACGCGACCAGGCCGAGGATGTGCGTCGGCGTGACCACGCCCCAGTGCTCCCACCGCTTGGCCCGGCCCCAGCCGCGCAGGTTCGCCCGGTGCAGCGGCCGGCGGCTCCAGCCGACCGCGTCCGGGTTCAGCCGCCCGTCCGGCCGGCACAGGTCGACCGGCTCGGTGATCTCCCGCTCATGCGTCATCGCCGCAGGCTACCGACGGCGGCACGGGCCCGGCGGGCGGCCTGGACGGCCGTCCCGCCGGGCCGTCGCGTCAGCGGCCCTGCTTGGCGCGGCAGATCTCCACCGGCACCGCCGGGGCGCCGTCGACCGGAGCCGGATCCTCAGGGGTGGGCGCGATGCCGCCGGCCGAGATCCGGTCCAGCGTGGCCAGCCCGGCCGCGTCGACCTGGCCGAACACGGTGTAGTTGGGACGCAGCGCCGAGTCGGCCTGCACCAGGAAGAACTGGCTGCCGTTGGTGTCCGGGCCGGCGTTGGCCATGGCGAGCGTGCCGCGCGCGTACAGGCGGCGTACGCCCGTCGGGTCGGTCGGCGCGGGCGGCAGGTCGGTGGGCAGCTCGTCGCGGTAGCGGTAGCCCGGGCCGCCCTCGCCCGTCCCGGACGGGTCGCCGCACTGGAGGACCGTGAGCGTCGGGTACGCGGTGAGCCGGTGGCAGGGCGTCCGGTCGTAGAAGCGCTTCCGGACCAGGTGCAGGAAGCTCTGCACGGTGCACGGCGCCTGCTCGCGGTCCAGCGTCAGCCCGATCGGCCCCTGGTTGGTGCGCAGCGTGACCCGCACGGTGCCCCGGTCCGGCGTACGGCGCGGGTCCGGCGGCAGCGGCACCGGACGGGCGGCCGGCTCGTCCGGCGTGGGCGTGTACGCGCACGGCCCCTTCGTGGGCGCCGGGTCGGCGGCGGGTGCCGCGGTCGCGGCGACACCTGCGGCGGCGACGATCGTCGCGGCGGCCACGCTCACCCCGGCGAGGCGGGCCAGCAGGGGTAATGCGGCGTGCGTTCGGGTTTCGCTCGACACGGTGGTCCTCCCTGGACTCGTGGTACCAGAACGACCGGAGTCTATGGACCGGGTCACCCGATGTCGACGCGGGCGCTCCGGCGGGTCGAAAGTCGGTTGCCGCCCCGGGGCCGCCTCCGCGAGGCTGAGCGGCATGACGTTCTGACGGATCGCATCCCCGCCCGCAGGCCCTCCGCGCCGCCTGCCGTCCGCCGTCCTCCGCGTTCTCCTCCAGAAACGAGCGTCTGTGTCCGCGTACCCCTCCGGGCGGGCCGTCGTGCCCGCCACCGTCTCCGTCTTCTCCTCCCCCGGCAGCTGGATCGAGTCCGCCGCGCTCGACCAGTGCCGTCAGGTCGCCGCCCTGGACGGCATGGCGCACGTCGCTGCCATGCCCGACCTGCACCCCGGCAAGGGCGCGCCGATCGGTGCCGCGATGTCCTCGACCGTGCTCTACCCGTTCCTCGTCGGCTCCGACATCGGGTGCGGCATCGCGGTCTTCCCGATCGCGCTGCGCCGGGTCGTACCCGAGCGGCTCGCGGCCCGGTTCCCCGACCTGGACCGGGCGCTCGACCCGGACCGGGGCGCCGACGACCCGGCCTGGTCGGTGCTCGACGGCGACGTGCCGGCCGGTCACCTCGACGGCCTCGGCACCGTCGGGCGCGGCAACCACTTCGTCGAACTGGCCCGCGTCGGGCCGATCCTCGCGGCGGAGCACGCCGCGCGGCTCGGACTGGACGCCGGTGACCTGGTGCTCGTGGTGCACTCCGGGTCGCGCGGGCTGGGCGAACGGATCCTGCGCGAGCACACCGAGACGCACGGCGCCGGTCCCGCGCCCGACCCGGACGCCTACCTGGCCCGGCACGACGCGGCAGTGCGGTGGGGGTCGCTCAACCGGCGGCTGCTGGCCGCGCGGGTCGCGTACGCGCTGGGCGCCGAACCCACCGAACCGGTCGTCGACCAGTGCCACAACCTGGTCGAGGTCCGCGACGGACGCTACCTGCACCGCAAGGGCGCGGCGCCGGGCGACGGCCGGGACGTGCTGATCGCCGGCACCCGTGGCACGCCCTCCTATCTGGTGGCGGCGCACGCCGGGCCGGACGCCGGCTACTCGGTGGCCCACGGCGCCGGGCGCAAGATGTCCCGCGCCGACGCGCTGCGCCGGGGCCGGGCCAAGCACACCGTCGAGGAACTGCGGCGCACGCCGGTCGGCTCGATCGTGGTGTGCGGCGACCGGCAACTGCTGTTCGAGGAGGCGCCCACCGCGTACAAGCGCATCGAGCAGGTCATCGGCGACCTGGTGGCGCACGACCTCGCCACACCGGTCACCACAACGGTTCCGCTGGTCACCTACAAGACGCCGGACGTGGGCCGCCGCGACGAGCGCCGGAAGGGCCGCCGGTGACCGAGCTGCTGCTGTCCGCCGGACGCGGACCGGCCGAGTGCGCGTGGGCGCTGGCCCGGCTGCTGTCCCGCCTGGAGGGCGAGGCGGTCCGGCGGGGCCTGCGTACCGAACGGGTCGAGACGGTGCCCGGCGACCGGGCCAGCACCTACCGGTCGGTGCTGGTCCGGATCACCGGCGCCGGGGCGGAGGCGTTCGCGGCCGGGTGGACCGGCACGCTCTGCTGGCAGGCGCCCAGCCCGTACCGGACGGGCCACGGCCGGAAGAACTGGTACGTCACCGCGCGGACGTGCCGGACCGACGTGGTGGTCACGCCGTTCCACGAGGCCGACGTCGAGTTCGTGCCGTGCCGCACCGGCGGGCCGGGCGGCCAGCACCGCAACAAGGCGAGCACCGCCGTCCGGGCCACGCACCGCCCGTCCGGCCGGACCGTGGTGGTGGACACCGAACGGCACCTGCACCTCAACCGCCGGATCGCGGTCGAGCTGCTGCGGCAGCGGATCGCCGCCGACGACGAGGCGGCCCGGCGCGCGGGCGTCGACGCCCGCTGGCGGGTCCACGACGAGCTCGTGCGCGGTGACCCGGTACGGGTGGAACGTCCCTGACACGGCCCGGTCCGCCGCGCGTGAGGGCCCCGGCTACCGTGGGCGCGGCGGACGGGCAGCCCGGCTCGCCGGCGTACGGCGCGCGAGGAGGACTGATGCGGCGGAGAAGGAGCGGCCACTACAGCGCGTACTCCGCCGACCCCGGGCAGGTCACCGACGGCGCCCGCGACATGGACCGCGTCCGGTGAACCCGCTCGTGCAGCGCTTCCGCGCCGTGGTCGCGATGTGGATCCTCGTCGGCTCGGGCGGGTTCCTGCTGGCCGGGTTCCTCGGCCTCGCTCTGCTGACCCAGACGGGTCCGTTCGCGGCCGCGGCGCTGCGTGGCGCCTCGACGAGCTGGCCCTGCCGGTGACCGGGATGCGCCTGCACGTGGGCTGTGCCATGTGGACGCACAAGTCCTGGTCCGGCCGCTTCCTGCCGCACCCGCTGCCCGCACACGAGCGGCTGCGCGCGTACGCCGGGTGGTGCGACGCCGTGGAGGGCAACACCACGTTCTACGCCACCCCGGCCCGGGAGACGGTGGCGTCCTGGGCCGACCAGACCGAGCCGGGCTTCCGTTTCCTGCCGAAGCTGCCGAAGGTGGTCACCCACGAGCGCCGGCTCACCGGCGGCGAGGCCGAACTGCGGGCGTTCCTGCACGCGATGGAGCCGCTCGGCCCCCGGGCCGACGCGCTCTGGATCCAGCTGCCCGGCTCGTTCGGCCCCGGCGACGTGCCCGACCTCGACCGGTTCCTGCGCACGCTGCCCACCACCCACAGGTACGCCGTCGAGGTCCGCCACCCCGCCTTCTTCACCGA
Organism: Micromonospora sp. CNZ296; assembly: GCF_007827635.1. Classification (NCBI taxonomy): domain Bacteria; kingdom Bacillati; phylum Actinomycetota; class Actinomycetes; order Micromonosporales; family Micromonosporaceae; genus Micromonospora; species Micromonospora sp. CNZ296. Next base: position 143,820 of record NZ_VISW01000003.1, on the reverse strand, counting down.
GCCCGGTGCGGTACGTGCGCTGGAGGCGACGCTGCACCGGGCCGGCGCGGAGTGGATCCCGTTCGACACCACAGCGTTCTTCCGGACGCCGCCGACGAGCGACGCCGAGCGGGAGGCGTGGACGCGCAAGCCGCGCCTGCCGCTGCGTACCCGGGCGCTGACCGACCGGCCGATCGTGCGCTACCTGGGCCGCGACGACCCGGCCCGCACGGTCGAGGGCTGGCAGCCGTGGCTGGACGTGGTGACCGGCTGGCTGCGGGAGGGCCGCTCGCCGACCGTGTTCGTGCACACGCCAGACAACGCCGACGCGCCCGAGCTGGCCCGCCGCTTCCACGACCAGGTCCGCGAGCGGGTGCCCGGGCTCGCGCCGCTGCCCGAGCCGGAGCCGGTCGGCCCGGCCACGCTGTTCTGAGCGCCGGGTGGGATCACCGCCAGCCCGCTCACCCTTCCCGGCCGCCCTCGGGCGGGGGCAGGCGGTCGTCGTACGCGCCGGACCGTCCCGCGTACCGCTCCCCGCGCAGGAACGGCAGCGGGTTCGGGGTGCAGCCGTGCAGGCCGAGCGTCTGCTGCTGCATCACCGGCGCCGGACGTCCCCGCCCCGGGCAGCGCTCGTGCCCGTGACCCAGACGGTGGCCGACCTCGTGGTTGACCACGTACCGGCGGTACGCCGCGAGGTCGCTGCCGTAGGCGGGCGCGCCGCGCACCCAGCGGGCCACGTTGACCACCACCCGGTCCCCGCTACGGCAGGACGTGTACCGGTCCGGCCCGTCCCCGCACAGGTCGTCGCGCGTACCGGGAGTGGCGAGGTAGAGGGTGAAGTCGGCGGGCCCGCGGGCGCCGACGCGGCGCAGGGCGATCCGTCCGTCGGTCGTCCAGCCACCCGGGCCGGTGAGGATGCCGGTGACCTGCGCCGCGAAATCGGCCGGTGGCAGACCGGTGATGTCGCGCTCCACCGCCACCCGGTAGCGCAGCAGCCGGCCCGTACCCCCGTGGGTGGCCGGCTCGGCGGCGGCGAACCGCCACTCGTCGCCGCCGTCGGCGGGATAGCCGATCCGCGCCGGACGGGACCGGACGGGCGCCGCCGCCGACGCGGACGGCACGGCGGCGGACGGCCCGGCCGGTCCGGACGGCGCGACTGCGGGCTGATCGGCCACGGCCGGTGTGCAGCCGGCCAGCGACACCGCCAGCGCGATCACGGCGGCGCCGCCGCGTGTCCGGTCCACGGTCCTGGTCATCTCGTCTCCCCTCGGCACCCGGTCGGGGGCACGGGGATGAGGACGGGTGACCCGTCGCGGAAGTTGGTCCGGCGGGGACTCAACCTTTTCCGCGTCCCGCACGTCCCTACCGGGGTGAGAGGTGCAGAGGACCGGCATGGCCCGGGGTGACGCGGAGTTCGTCGAGTTCGCGCGGGCGTCCTCGGCGCGGCTGACGCATGCCGCGTTCCTCATGACCGGCAACCACCACCACGCCGAGGACGCCGCCCAGACCGCGCTGGTGCGCACGTACGCTTCCTGGTCCCGGATCCGCAACGGCGACCCGTACGGCTACGCCCGGTCGGTGCTGGTGAACCACCTCGTCGACACCTGGCGGCGGCCGATCCGCGAGTACCCGAGCGACGACCTGCCGGAACGGCGCGGCGGCGACATGGCCGAGGAGGTGGCGACCCGGCGGTGGCTGGTCACCGCGCTCGGCACGCTCACCGCCCGTGAACGCGCCGTCGTCGTCCTGCGCCACTACTTCGACCTGCCGGAGGCCCAGGTGGCCCGCGAACTCGACGTGTCGGTCGGCACCGTCAAGAGCACCTCGTCGCGGGCGCTGGAGAAGCTGCGTACCGCCGGTCTGTCCGCGCCGCGACCGCAGGAGACGTGCCGGTGACCGAGATGGACGAGCTGCGCCGGGTGATGCGGGCGACGGAGCGGGCCGACGGCCTGGACATCGCGGACATCATGCGCCGGGGACGCCGGCTGCGCCGCCGCCGGCGGATCGGCGCGGGGGTCGCGGCGGCGGTGGCGACGGTCGCGGTGGCCGTCGGGGTCGGCGCCGTGGCGACGCGGCCCGGCCCGCCGGACCTCCCGGCCGGGGAGCCGGTCGCCACCGCGTCCGCCGACACTCCCCCGCCCACGCCGACCGCCGCGCCGGCCCCGACCGAGGCGCCACCGCGACCGCTCGGGACGGTCGTGGACAGCGGCATCCGGTACGGCGCCGACGAGCGCGTGTTCTTCATGGTCCCGGTCGACGTGCCGCAACTGCCGCGCGTGACGATCGGCCTGGTCGCCGGCCGCCGCGCGCCGGACGGCCGCCTGACGTCGGACTTCCTGGTCAACGACGTGTCCGGCAGCGACCGCCGGCCGGGGTTCCACGAGATCGGGTACGACCAGCAGCGGGTGCCCACCGACGCGTCGATCCCCACGTTCGGCTACTTCGTCGGCCCGGCGGCCCGCATCGTCGGGACCGTCGACGGCCGGCAGGTCGAGGCGAGGCTGGTCCGCTGGAGCGAGGACCCGGAGGTGGTGATCTTCTGGTTCGACCCGACGACCCTCACCCCGGGAACCCCCCTGGACGGCATCACCGCCCGTACCGCCCAGGGCCGCCGCTTGTAGCCCGGCCCCTCTCCCCTTCTCCCGTCTCTCCCCCGGATGATCAAGGAGTTTGCGGCCCGAAACCGCCCCGGCGAGGACACAAACTCCTTGATCACCGGCGTCAGGAGGCCGAGTCACGTGGATCTTGGTACGGAGCCGCCCTCATGAGGGCGCGCTCGTACCAAGATCTACGGCCGCTCAGGGTGTGGGGAGGCCTGACGCGTCGGAGAGGAGCGGGTGGGGCGGGGACCGGTCGTCGCCGGTGATCATGCGCTTTCTGCCCGGTCAGACGGGGCATTTACGACATCGACAGGGCCGCAAGTGCAAGATCACGGGGAGCGGGTGGGGGGCGGGAGGGCGGGGGCGGGGCGGGGGGTGGGGCGGGTGGGTGTGAGGATCGGGGGCATGCGTGCGGTGGTGTTCGAGCAGTTCGGGGGACGGCCGGAGGTCCGGGAGGTGGACGACCCGGTGCCGGCGCCGGACGGGGTGGTCGTCCGGGTCGGCGCGACCGGCCTGTGCCGCAGCGACTGGCACGGCTGGCAGGGCCACGACCCGGACATCCGCCTGCCGCACGTGCCGGGGCACGAGTTCGCCGGTGTCGTCGTGGCCACCGGCGCGGACGTACGCGGCTGGCGGCCCGGCGACCGGGTGACAGCGCCGTTCGTCTGCGCGTGCGGGCGGTGCCCGTCCTGCCTGGCCGGCGACCAGCAGGTCTGCGAGCGGCAGACCCAGCCGGGCTTCACCGGGTGGGGCTCGTTCGCCGACCTGGTCGCGGTACGGCACGCCGACGTCAACCTGGTCCGGCTGCCGGACGAGCTGGACGAGGCGGCCGCTGCCGCGCTCGGCTGCCGGTTCGCCACCGCGTTCCGGGCCGTCGTCGCGCAGGGCCGGGTCGCGGCGGGCGAGTGGATGGCCGTGCACGGCTGCGGCGGCGTCGGCCTGTCCGCGGTCATGGTGGCGACGGCGAGCGGGGCGCGGGTGGTGGCGGTGGACGTGTCGTCCGGCGCGCTGGAGCTGGCCCGCCGCAGCGGCGCCGCGGTCTGCGTGGACGCGAGCGCGCTCGGCGGTCCCGCCGAGGTGGCCGCCGCGATCCGGGAGGCCACCGGCGGGGGCGCCCACCTGTCGCTGGACGCGCTCGGCAGTCACGCCACCTGCGTCGCGTCGATCGAGGGCCTGCGCCGGCGCGGCCGGCACGTGCAGGTCGGGCTGCTGCCCGCCGCGCAGGGCCGGCCCGCGCTGCCGATGGACCTGGTGATCGCGTACGAGCTGGAGCTGCGCGGCAGCCACGGCATGCCGGCGCACGCGTACCCGGAGATGCTGCGGCTGGTCACCGCCGGGGTGCTGCGCCCGGCCGAGCTGGTCACCCGCACCATCGACCTCGACGCCGCGCCTGACGCGCTGGCCACGATGGACCGGCCGGCCACCGCCGGGATGTGCCTGATCCGGCCCTGAGACGGGCACGGGCCGGCCCGGCGCCGGGAGACCCGGCGCGGACCGGCCCGCGAGGCCGTCCGGTCAGTCGGTGACGGTCACCGTGACGGTACGGGGCGGCTGCTGGTACTGCCCCCGGTTGTCCATGCCGCGGATCGTCACCGTGTACGTGCCGGCCGGGATCACCGGCGACGTGTACGCGAAGTTCGACCCCGGCGAGCCCGGGCTGGTGAGGAACGTGCCGATCCACGGCCAGCTGGTCGGCGCGCCCGCCCGGCCGAACGTGCCGGCCGAGTTCATGCCCTGTCCGGCGCTGTTGCCGATCTGCACCTCGACCTTCTGCATCCCGCCGTCGTCCACGGCCCGGCCGGTGATCACGATCCGGCCACCGGTGTACGCCTGACCCTCGACCGGCGTGATGCTCGGCTCCAGCGTCGGGTCGGTGTCACCCGGGTAGACCAGGTAGCGGGCGGTGGCGCCGCTGGTCGAGTTGTCCTGCTGACCGGCGGTGTCCACGGCCCACGCCTCCACGCTGTACGTGCCGCGGGTGGGCAGGTCGATCGAGAGCGTGAACGCGGTGCTGGTCGCGCCGGACGCGGCGAGCGTCGCGTCGACTGTGGCGAACGCGGCGGCCATGGTGCCGTTGGGCTGCACGTACCGGCCGGTGTCCAGGTCACGCAGCGCGATCCGGACCGCCCGCACGCCCTTGTCGTCGGTCGCCGTGCCGGTCAGGTCCAGGTGCAGCTGGTCGACGTCCTGGTTGGTGCCGGTGAAGCTGAGCAGCCCGTTCGGGAAGGCGTCGCCGGGCACCTGGGCGGTGACTGTGAGCCGGCCCATGTTGGTGCTGGACGTGGTCAGGCCGAGCTTGTCGGTCGCCCGTACCCGGAAGTCGTAGACGCCCGGGGTGAGCGGCACCGTGGTGAACGACCAGTCGAACGTCGCGGCGTCGAGGTTGGTCGGGGAGATCCGGTGGTAGCCGGCGACCGAGTCGGCGCCCCACGTACCGTCGCTGGCGAGCGCCTCGCGGGTGGTGTTGTTGCGCAGGTAGATCTCGACCGACTTCAGGGCGTCGTCGTCGCTCGCCGTACCGGCGAACGTGACAGCGCCACCGGGCGCGACGGTGAACGGCGCCGGGTTGCCCGGCGGGGTCATCGCCACCGGCGAGGTGATCGCCACTGTCGGCGGTACGCCGTTGGCCGAGACGGTCCAGTCGCGGGTGTCGCCACGCAGGTCGCTCTGCCCGGTCGTGTCGACGGCGGTGGCGGTCATCTTCCACTGTCCCTCGACCGGCAGCGTGACCTCGTACTGCCAGGTGGTGGACGTCGCGCCGATCACGTCCGGCTCGCCGCGGAAGGTGTTGTAGACGGCGGCGACGGTGCCGTCGTCCTGGAGGTACCGGTTGTCGGGCGTGCGGAACGAGTAGATGAGCGAGTTGACGCCCTTGTCGTCGGTGGCGGTGCCGGAGGCCACGAACGTCTGCGTGGCGAGCAGGCCGGCCGACGGCGAGCTGATCCGGGTCGACGGCGGCAGGTCGTCGAAGCGGAACGTCTCGATCTTCTTGACCGCCTTGGTGGTGTCGCCGGCCCCCTTGCGGTCGAACGTCTTCGCCTGCAACTGGTAGACGCCGGCCGGCAGCGTCACCGGCAGGCTCCACGTGGTGGAGGTGGCGTTCGGCGCGGCGACAGTCGTGTTGATCGCCTTGAACGCGCCCCAGGTGGTCAGGTCGGCCTGGAGGTACTTGCCGCTGTTGCGGTCCTGGATCTCCAGCTGGACCCGCGCCACGCCGGCCGGGGCGAGCGCCTGGCCGCTGATCGTGAACGACTCGCCGGCCGGCTTCACCGCGCCCTCGATCGGCGTCGTGACGGTGGTGTCCAGCGCCGCGGGCGCGGGCTGCTTGGAGAGGTCGAAGAAGGCGACCCGGCCGGTGGTCTTGCCGCCCTTGACGTTGCCGTCGCCGCCGACGAGCAGGCCGCGCGAGGTGGCGAGCATCGCCTTCTCGCCCTCGTACGAGTTGGAGCCGGGGTTCCACTCCAGCGCGGTGCCGGTGAGCGGGTCCAGCGCGCCGAGGTGGTCGCGGCGGACCACCTGGTCGCCGAGGCCGTAGCCGCTGAGCCCCTGGCCGGTGCCGTATCCGACGTTGTCCAGGCCGGGCCACGGCACGTTCGACGTGGGCGACTCCTGCCAGCTGAAGTGGCCGCCGACGTAGACGGCGGTGTCGGTGATCGCGACCGAGTAGATGCTGTCGAAGTGCCGGGAGATCCAGAGCGGCTCGACGTTGTCGTTTCCGGTCAGCGGGTACGCGATGGCGGTGTCGTTGATCGGCGGCCGGTCGCCGCCGGAGCCGCTGGTGACCACGAAGTACGAGTCGTCCGGTGCGATGTCACCGGCGAAGACGCGCTGGATGCCGCCGACGAAGGAGAGGTTGTCCTCCCACAGCCGGGTGCGCCACGGCAGCAGCGCCTTGGTGGCCGTACCGATGAGCGCCACGCCGTAGCGGTCCTGGCCGGCGATCTGGCGGCCGGTGTGCACGACCAGCAGCTTGCTGCGGTCGTGGGTGAGCTTGAGCTGCTGCACGGTGAGCATGCCGCCGACGCCGATGCCGCCGGTGACCGGCAGGTTGAAGCCGGTGTCGACGGCGCCGGTGGTGGGGTTGAGCGCGGCCAGGCCGCTGCGGCTGACGCCGTTGACGGTGGCGAACTGGCCGCCGACGTAGACGGCGTTGGCGCTGACGGCCAGCGCGGTGGCCCGCGCGTTCGCGGTGGCGGTGAACGCGGCGACCGGCGCGCCGGTGGTCGGGTTCAGCCGGGCGATCTTGCGCTTGGTGACGCCGTTGACGGTGTTGAACGCGCCGGCGATGTAGAGCGACTTGCCGTCCGGCGACGCCTCCACCGCGGCGACCGCGCCGTCGATGACCGGCTTGAACCCGGTGTCCACCTTGCCGGTGTCGAGGTTGTACGACGCCAGGGACCGCTGCGTGATCGCGGACCCGCCGACGTTCGCGATCGAGGTGAACGTGCCGGCGATGAAGACGCGGTTGCCGATCACTTCGATGTCGACGATCTCGCCGTTGGTGATCCGCGGCGTGTCGGTGCGGGGGGTGGTCGGCATCAGCCGGGTGTCCCCGGGGGTGACCAGCGCACGGGTCGCCGTGGTGCGCGCGGCGCCGAGTGCGGCGCTGCTTCCCGTCGCCTGTGCGCCGGTGTGGCCGGCCACGCCGGCGTCCCGCACGGTGACGGTGGCGGCGAGCGCCGGCACTCCCGCCACCACGACCGCGCCGGCGACGACGACCGTCACCGCGCGAAGCCAAACTCGCATCGAGACAACTCTCCCTGTCCGCCGGGACGGCCCCCTCGGGTGATTCCCGAGTCCCCTCCGTCCGCGTGCCGGACGCCACCGTAGGAGGCAAAGACTTCTCGCGATACGTGCCGCACCGGTAATCGACCGGTCGCCATCAATTCCGGCCACACCGGCAGGGCGCCTCCACCGATCGGGTCACCGGCTGTCACCGTCCGGCCGTGCGCGCCGTCCGGTCCGCAACGTGCGGCCTTGCACAGCGGACCCAGGGGTGGGTCAGTCGCCCCGTACCCGGGGGTGGCGGTGGTCGGTCAACCGCAGGCCGACGCCGCGTACCGCCGCGATGGTGACGCCGGTGCCCAGTTCGTCGAGCTTACGGCGCAACCGCTTGACCAGGGACTGCACGTCGGCCCGGCCGTGCGTCGGCGCGTCGTGCCAGACCGCGTGGTGCAGCTCGGCGTAGCTCCACACCCGTACCGGCTCGACGGTCAGGCAGGTCAGCAGGTCGCGTTCCAGCCGGGTCAGGGCGGTCTCCCGGTTGCCCCACCGGGCGGTCGACCGGGCCGCGTCGATCACCAGCGCGCCGTCCGGTGCGGGCTTGTCCCGGGGTACGGGCGCAGCCGGCGCGACGGCCGGGGCAGGTGCGTGCGCCGAGGCCGGCGCATCCGTGATCAACTCGCGCAGCTCGTCCAGATCGGCGACCATCAGAAGGGGCGCGACGCCGTCCAGCAGCTCGGTCAGCCGCAGCCGTTCGGCCGGGGACGACGTCACCCCGATGACGAGCGAGAAGGGGCGCTCCGACGGGTCGGTGCCGGAGTTCGCCGCGTTCGTGCCGTCAGTCGTCACCGCGCCCCACCGTGACAAAAACTGTCAACAGGCCGCCCGATCCGGGGGCCTGTTGGTGACATGTTGCTCACGTACGGTCATTGATCGTTCCTTGCTGTCGATCATAGTGTCCACTCAGGCGTCCGGCGCAGACCCGCACGGCGCCTAGGGGGCCTGGGGGGTTCTTTTCACACCGGTGTAGCAGTCGGGAGAGCACGTCTCCTGGCCCTTCTGCCATGGCTCGATCATCAGCGGGTCATCGGAGGAGGAGGCAGCACCGATGCTGAGACGTCCACACAGATGGGGCCCGGCCCGGCGGCTGGTGAGCGCGGGCGCCGCCCTGGTGCTCGCCGCCACCGCGCTGACCGCGACCGGCACTGCGGCACAGGCCGAGACGGGCGCGGGCGCGGCGGCCGGCGACAAGATCCGTCCCGAGCTCACCCGCCAGCTCCAGGGCAAGAGCGAGGGCGACTTCTGGATCCACTTCGGCGCCAAGGCGGACCTGAGCAAGGCCGCCTCGATCAAGGACTGGAACGAGCGCGGCGCCGCCGTCGCGGCGGCGCTGAAGAAGACAGCCGCCGACAGCCAGTCGAAGATCCGCGCCGAGCTGGACCGCTCGGGCACGAAGTACCAGACCTTCTGGGCGACGAACGCCATCAAGGTCACCGACGGCTCGCTGACCATGGCGCAGAACTTCGCCGCCCACTCCGAGGTGGACGGCCTGTACGCGCCGGTGGAGTACAAGCTGCCGGAGACCACCCCCGGCACCGACGAGAAGTCGGCGAACGCCCTGGAGTGGGGCATCGCCAACATCAACGCCGACGACGTCTGGTCCCAGTACGGCGTCAAGGGCGCCGGGATCACGGTGGCGAGCATCGACAGCGGCGTCCAGTTCAACCACCCGGCGCTGGTGAACGCCTACCGGGGCAACAACGGTGACGGCACCTTCGACCACGACTACAACTGGTTCGACGCCGCAGGCGAGTGCGCCACCGCGCCGTGCGACTCCGACGGCCACGGCACGCACACCATGGGCACCATGGCCGGCGCCGACGGGGCCAACCAGATCGGTGTCGCCCCCGAGGTCAAGTGGATCGCCGCGAACGGGTGCTGCCCGTCCGACGCCGCGCTGATCTCCTCCGGCCAGTGGATGCTGGAGCCCACCGACCTCAACGGGCAGAACCCGGACGCCAGCAAGCGGCCGAACATCATCAACAACTCGTGGGGCACCACGGCGCCGTCGAACGAGCCGTTCATGGAGGACGTCACGAACGCGTGGACCGCCTCCGGCATCTTCGGCGTCTGGTCCAACGGCAACAACGGCCCGTCCTGCCAGACCAGCGGCTCACCGGGCAGCCTGGCGAGCAACTACTCGGCCGGCGCGTACGACGTCAACAACAACATCGCCAGCTTCTCGTCCCGGGGTACCGGGCAGAACGGCGAGATCAAGCCGAACATCTCGGCGCCTGGTGTGAACGTGCGCTCCAGCGTGCCGACCAACTCGTACGCCAGCATCAGCGGCACCTCGATGGCGGCGCCGCACCTGGCCGGCGCGATCGCGCTGCTCTGGTCGGCGGCGCCCACGCTGGTCGGCGACATCACGGCGACCCGCGCGCTGCTCAACGACACGGCGATCGACAAGGGCGACTCGCAGTGCGGCGGCACCACCGACGACAACAACGTCTACGGTGAGGGCCGCCTGGACGCGCTCGCGCTGCTCGCCGCCGCCCCCATCGGCGACAACGGCACGCTGGCCGGCAAGGTCACCGACGCCGCCACCGGGGCCGGGATCGCCGGCGCGACTGTCACCCTGTCCGGGGCGGCCGATCGCACGCTGACCACCGGCGCGGACGGGACGTACTCCTCGCTCCTGCCGGCCGGCGACTACCAGGTGGTCGTCTCGGCGTTCGGGTACGCGACCCGCACCCTGTCGGCGACGATCACCGCGAACACGACGACCACGCTCGACGTGGCGCTCACCGCGGTAGCGAGCGTCACGGTCAGCGGGCAGGTCACCGACGGGTCCGGGCACGGCTGGCCGCTGTACGCGAAGGTGAGCGTCGAGGGCACGCCGATCTCCGACTACACGACGCCGACGACCGGCCGCTACAGCCTGTCGCTGCCGTCCGGGGCGACGTACCGGCTCAAGGTCGAGCCGCAGTACGCCGGCTACCTGACCACCACCAAGGAGGTCACCGTCGGCACGGGCAACGTGACCGCCAACATCGCGGTGCAGGCGAACCCGGAGGCGTGCACCACCGCCCCCGGCTACACCGTCAGCTCCGACGGCGAGTACGAGACGTTCGACGGCACCGGTGTCCCGGACGGCTGGACCGTGGTGGACAACGCCGGCACCGGCCAGGTCTGGGAGTTCACCGACGCCGGTGAGCGCGGCAACCTGACCGGCGGCAGCGGCAACTTCGCCATCATCGACAGCGACAACTACGGCAGCGGCGGGCGGCAGGACACGTCGCTGGTCAGCCCGGTGGTCGACCTGACCGGCGTGACCGCGCCGGTGATCCGGTTCAACCAGGACTACAACTGGCTCAACAGCGACCGCGCGGACGTGGACCTGAGCCTGGACGGCGGCACCACGTGGAGCAACGTGCTCCGGCAGGCGGCCGACGTCCGCGGCCCGCGGGTGACCGAGGTGCCGATCCCGCAGGCGGCCGGCCAGTCGCAGGTGCAGGTGCGCTTCCACTACTACGAGGCGAGCTGGGAATGGTGGTGGCAGGTCGACAACGTCCTCATCGGCAGCAAGCTCGTCTGCAAGCCGGTCAAGGGCGGCCTGGTGCTCGGCCACGTCCGCGACAAGAACGACAACAGCTACGTCAACGGTGCCACGGTGACCAGCAAGGACCGCCCGGCGGAGAAGGCCACCACAGTCGCCACGCCGGACGACACCGAGCTGCCCGACGGCTTCTACTGGATGTTCTCGTCGCTGACCGGGACGCACCCGTTCACCGCCAGTGCCGGCAACTACGTGAGCCAGACCAAGCAGGTGGCGGTCGAGGAGGACTGGGCCACAGCGGCCAACTTCCAGCTCGCCGCCGGCCGGCTGTCGGTGAAGCCGACCTCGATCACCGGCACGGTCCGGATGCCCAGCGGGAAGGTCAGCAAGACGTTCACCGTCACGAACACCGGCGGGGCCCCGGTCACCGCCGAGTTCAGTGAGCGCGACGGCGGGTTCGTACTGCAACGGGCCGACGGCTCCCGGCTGTCCGAGCAGGCGCTGCTCGGCTCCACCGGCGCACCGGTCCAGCGGCTGACCGCCGCCACGTCGTTCGCGGCCCGCTCGTCGGGCAAGTCGTCGAACGCGATCGCCGCCGCCGCACCGCAGGCGGACCCCTGGACCACCATCCCGGGCTACCCGGCGAACGTCATGGACAACCGGGTCGTCAACGTCGACGGCACCGTCTACTCCATCGCCGGTGGCGACGGCACCGCGTCGAGCGCCAAGAACTACCGGTACGACCCGATCACCCAGGCGTGGACCGGCATCGCCGACCTGCCCGGCGCACGTAACGCCATGACGGTCGGCGTGCTCGACGGCAAGATCATCGCCACCGGTGGCTGGGGTGCCGCCGGACCGGACGCCGCCACCTTCTCGTACGACCCGACGGCGAACACCTGGACCCGGAAGGCCGACAACCCGGCGCCGCGCGCGGCGGCCGGCCAGGCGGTCGCGGGCGGCAAGCTGTACGCGATCGGCGGCTGCACCACAGCGAGCTGCACGCCGATGGCCAACTCGGTGGTCCGGTACGACCCGGGCGCCGACGCCTGGGAGACGCTGCCGGCGTACCCGAAGTCGGTGGCGTTCCTGTCCTGCGGCGGGATCGACGGCACCGTCTACTGCACCGGCGGTAACGACGGCACCACGTCGCAGAAGGTCGGTTACGCCTTCGACCCGGCCGCAGGCGCCTGGACCGCCATCCCGGACGCGCCGGCCGACAGCTGGGCCTCCTCGTACGCGGTGGCGAACGGCAAGCTGCTGGTCGTCGGCGGGTCGCAGGGCGGCGCCATCACCAACGCCGGCTTCGCGTTCGACCCGGCGACCAACTCGTGGGCCAACCTGCCCAACGCCAACGCCCCCCGCTACCGGGGTGGCGCGGCCTGCGGGTTCTACAAGATCGGTGGTTCGTCGGGCGGCTTCACGGCCACCAAGGACAGCGAGGTCCTGCCCGGCTTCGGCGAGTGCGCCGAGGGCGCGGCCGACGTGAGCTGGCTGACCGTCGACAAGTCGAAGGTCACGCTGGCACCGGGTGAGAAGGTCACCGTCACGGTCGGTATGGCCGCGAACGTCGACCAGCCCGGCACGTACTCGGCCTCCGTGGCGATCAAGGAGAACACCCCGTACACGGTGGAGCCGGTGGCGGTGACGATGATCGCGCAGCCGCCGACCACCTGGGGCAAGCTGTCCGGCACGGTCTCCGGCAAGAGCTGCCAGGGCGCCACCGCGCCGCTGGCGGGCGTGACCGTGCAGGTCGACTCCTGGGCGAACTCGTACACCTTCACCACCGACGCCCAGGGCCGGTACGCCTACTGGATGGACCGGCGCAACAACCCGCTGACGCTGATCGTCGCGAAGGACGGCTGGAAGCCCCAGACGCGCCAGACGAGGATCAACAGCAGCACGCCCACGGTTGAGGACTTCACCCTCTCCCCCACCCGCTGCTGACCCCAGCGGCTGACGAGGACGGCCCGCCCGGCACACCCGCCGGGCGGGCCGCCCCCTTTCCCCGGCGATCTTGCACTCGCGGCCCCGGCAAGGCAGACGAAAGCCCCACCCGAGGGGCCGTAACTGCAAGATCAACGGCGAGGGCGGGAGGGGTCAGGGGTTACGGGGTGAGGCGGAAGCCTACGCCTCGGACGGCGTGGATCATGGCGGGGGCGTCCAGGCGGCCCAGCTTGCGGCGGAGGCGGCGTACCACGGAGTGCATGTCCGAGCCCCGCCCGAGGTGGTCGTTGCCCCAGACGGCGCGGTGCAGCCGTGCGTACGTCCACACCTGGCCGGGCGTACCGGTGAGGCAGACGAGCAGGTCGTGCTCCAGCGGCGTCAACCCGATCTCCCGCTCCCGCCAGCGCAGCACCCGCCGGTCGGAGTCGACGGCCAGTTCCCGCCCGGGTGGCTCGGCCGGCGCCTCGTCACTCGCGGGCGGGTGCGGCGCCGGGGCCAGCGCGGGCCGGCGTACCAGGTCGAGGAAGCGGCGGGCCTGATGGGCGCTGGACACGATCAGGAACGACTCGGTGCCGCCGAGCAGTTGGGCGAGCTGCCGGCGCTCGGCCGACGAGGACGCGATGCCGATGACCAAGGACGGGAGCCCTGTCATCCGTTCCCACCTTTCCGGCAGGCCGAACCACAACGCCGGGCGGCCGCCAGGCACGACGATGCGGAGGCACCTGGCTTGCGGAGTTCGACCCGAGGGGTGCGGGAGCTGCGGTTTCGTGAGGCTTCGGGGTGAACTACCGGGATCATATAGCCGAGCACCGATGATTGGTATAGCAGTTAACGTCGATGTAACTGCCAGCAACAAGGTGTTCGAGGCAAGTTGCGCCGGCGCACGCGTACCGATGAGAGCCGGGGCGTACGGCGGTCCAATGCGTGTGATCACCCACATGCTCTGCCTGGCCGACGGGACGCCGACCCGCGCGGACATCGCGGCCCGCTGCGCCGAACTGGCCGAGGCGCTGCGCGGCCGCGACCGGGGCGTGGTGGTGTGCGACGTGTCCGCGGTGACCGCGCCCGACCTGGTCACGGTCGAGGTGCTGGCACGGATCCGCCTGACCGCGCGGCGGTTCGGCTGGCGGCTGGAGGTACGCGGCGCGGGCGACGACCTACGCGAGCTCGCCGGCCTGCTCGGGCTGGCCGGTGCCCTCCTCGAGCCGGTCCGGCAGCCCGAACAGCGGGAACAGGCGCTCGACGTCGAGGAAGTTGTTGAGCGACGTGATCCGGCCACCGGAGACGCCGATCACGATCAGCGCCCAGGGCACGTGGCCTGAGCCGTCGGGGTCGCGCCGGTAGTGCCCGAACGCCGGCATCCCGTTGGCGGCGGTCGGCAGCAGGCGGGAGCCGCGGCAGCCGCTGCCGGTGCCGGCCATCCACGCCGCGATGTGCTCGGGACCGCGCAGCCACAGCGGCAGCGGCGGCATCGACAGCGTCGCGTCCTCGTGCAGCAGCGCCGTGAGCGCCGCCAGGTCGTACGCCTCGAAGGCCCGCACGTAACGGGCGAGCAGCGCCTGCTGCTCGCTGTCGAGCGGCCGGCGCACCTCGGCCTCGGTGTCGGTTGAGGCGAGCGTGGCGCGCGCCCGTTGCAGCGCGCTGTTGACGCTCGCCACCGACGTGTCGAGCAGGTCGGCGACCTCCTGGGCCGACCAGGCCAGCACCTCGCGCAGGATCAGCACGGCCCGCTGCTTCGGCGGCAGGTGCTGCAACGCCGCGACGAATGCCAGCCGGACCGACTCCCGGCCGGCGACCACCTCGGCCGGATCGGCGACCTCGGGCAGCACCCGGTCGTCGGGCGCCGGGCCGAGCCAGATCTGCTCCGGGCGCGGCTCGCCGGGGTGGGTGGCGGTGCCGACGCCGGCCGGACCGAGGTCCATCGGCCGGATCCGGCGCTGCGCGCTGGTGGACATGGTGAGGCAGACGTTCGTCGCGATCCGGTAGAGCCAGGTCCGCAGCGCGGACCGCCCCTCGAACTTGTCGAAATTACGCCAGGCCCGGACGAACGTGTCCTGCACCGCGTCCTCGGCCTCGAAGGCCGAACCCAGCATCCGGTAGCAGTAGCCGGTCAGCTCCGACCGGTACGCCTCGAGTTGCGCCTCGACGGGGACGCTCGCCACCTCGCTCACCCCGCCGAAACTAGCCCACATGCTGCGTCAATGCGAGCACGTTCGAGCCCGCACCGATGAGTCGGTGCCGCCCGGCCGGTCTGACAGCCGTCAGGTCACCACGTCCGAGGAGCACCGATGACCACAGCGCAGCGCGACGAGACCCACGCCCCGGGGCGGTACGCCGACGTCAACGGCGTCCACCTCTACCACGAGACGCACGGCGAGGGCCGGCCGATGATCCTGCTGCACGGCGGCCTCTGCTCGGGCGAGATGTTCGCCCCGATCCTGCCCGCGCTCACCGCGAGGCACCGGGTGATCCTGGTGGACCTCCAGGGGCACGGCCGCACCGCCGACGTGGACCGGCCGCTCGACATGGCGCTGATGGCCGACGACGTGGCCGCGCTGATCGACCACCTCGGGCTGGACCGGCCGGACGTGGTCGGCTTCTCCCTCGGCGGCGGTGTCGCCCTGCACACCGGTTTCCGGCACCCGGAGAAGGTCGGCCGCCTGGTCGCCGCGTCCGCGCACATCCGCCGCGACGCCGTCTACCCGGAGCTGCTGGCGCAGCAGGGCCAGGTCGGCGCCGCGGCGGCCGAGTACATGAAGGACACCCCGATGTACGAGCTGTACCAGCGGGTCGCGCCCCGTCCGGAGGACTTCCCCCGGCTGCTCGACAAGATCGGTGAGGCGATGCGGAAGGACTTCGACCTCACCGAGCAGGTCCGTGCCCTGCGGGTGCCGACGCTCGTGGTGGCCGCCGACGCCGACATGGCCCCGCCGAGTCACTTCGTCGAGGTGTTCGGGCTGCTCGACGGCGGCCGACGCGACGGCGGCTGGACGGGCGAGGGCCGCCCGGCGGGCGGGCACGCGCTGGCGATCCTGCCCGGCCTGACCCACTACGACATCGACCAGTCGCCGCTGTTCGCCGCGGTCACCCTGGACTTCCTCGACCGGGGCCGCTGACCCGCGCGCGTGTGCCGCGTCCCGTGCCGGGGTACCGCTTGCACAGGAGCACCGGTGAGGAGGACGAGATGACCGACCCCAGGTACGCACCGATCGGGCTGGCCGCCGCCGGACGGCTGGTCCCCGACGACGGACAGACCGACGGCGGTGAGGTCGTCGGCGCCGACGACGCGGCTGCCGACGCCGCCCGGGCCGGCGCCGACGTGGACCTGTCCCGGGCCGACCGGGACAGCGACGGCACCCCGGTGGGCGCCGCCGACGCCGAGGCCGACCGCCGCCGCGCGGCCGGCGAGTGACGCTCTCCGCCCCGCCACCCGTGCGACGGTGGCGGGGCGGAGCCGTCCTCAGCCGTCGACCGGCAGCTCCACGTCGGGCAGGTGTCCGAGCGCCCGGATCGCGGTGACCGCCGCGTACCCGTCGGCCAGCCAGGCGATGTCGGTGCCGGGGACCGCGCGGACCGCGTTCGCCTCCACAGCCGTACGCACGAACCCCTCACCACGCTCGGCGACGGACACCTGCACCTGACCGAACGGCGCGAGTGTCGCCTGGCGCAGCCCGGCCACCTGATCGGCCGGCCGGTCCGGCACGTTGAGGTTGAGCACGGTGCCCGGATCCGCCCCGGCCAGCCACGGCAGCAGCGTCGCGGCCAGCCCGGCGGCTGCCGACCAGTGGCGGGACTCGTCGTCCACGCTGTCCAGCACCGCGATCGCCGCGCCACCGCTGCCGGCGCTCGCCGCCGCCGCGGTGAGCACGTCGAGCGACACGGCGAGCGCGCGGATGCCGTTGTTGCCGGCGGTCAGCGCCGCGCCGACGGTGCCGGAGTGCAGGACCGCGTGGCCCGCGTTGGCGCCCCGGTTGATGCCGGACAGCAGCAGGTCCGGCACCGGCCCGAACACACCCAGGCCGGCCAGCACCGCGATGTACGCCGGGGAGGCCGCCACCGCGTACGCGGGCACACCCGGCAGCCCGTCCAGCTCGGTCTCGCGGAACACCAGCCGCCCGTCGTCGGTCACCGCCGACAGCGCCGCGCTCATCCCGCTCGCCTCGGCCTCCGGCGCCGCGACCACCACGTCCATCCCGCGTTCGTACGCCGACCGGGCCAGCGCGCGGATGCCGGGGGCGTGCACACCGTCGTCGTTGGTCACCAGCACCCGGGGCGGCCGGTCAGCCGTCATCGTCGCCACCGTCCAGCGGGGTCAGCCGCACCCGGCCGGCCAGTTCGCGTACCGCCTCGGCCCGGCCCGTGCCCAGCCCGTGCCGGGTCACGTTCAGCGCGCCCGCGGCGGCGCCGATGTGCAGCGCCTCCCGCATGTCCCCGCCCCGGGCCAGCACCGCGGCGACCCCGGCGGTCATCGAGTCACCGGCGCCCCGGTGGTCGGCCAGCTCCAGCGGCGGGGCGTGCACCAGCAGCGGCTCACCGTCCTCCGGCAGCGCCAGCGCGGGCTCCCCCGCGCGGCTGATCAGCACCGTCCGCGCGCCCCGCTCCTGGCACCGGCGGCCGGCGTCGCGCAGCGCCTCGACGCTGTCGTCCTTGGCCAGGCCGTCGTCGAGTAGCTCCTCGTGGCTGACCTTCAGCACGCTCACGCCGCCGTCGAGCACCGCCTCCAGGTACGGCCCGGACAGGTCGGCCACCACCTTGCCGCCGTTGGCGCCCAGGTCGGCGGCGAGCCGGCGGTAGATGTCCGGGTCCACCACCTGCGGGTCGGCCGGCCCGCTGAGCACGCTCACCGGCGCGCGCAGCCCTTCGGTGAGCGTCACCGTGTACAGCTCGTCGATGTCGTGCCGCACCATCGGCGCCCCCGGGTGCTCGGCGATCTCGGTCCGCTCGCCGTCGCGCCGGTCGTGCACGTACCAGCCGGTGCCGGGCTCCCGCCGCACCGTCCGGACCGTGACGTCCTCGTCGTCGAGCAGCTTGCGGACCGCGTCGCCCACCTCGCCGCCGAGACCCACGCACATGGTCACCGGTACGCCGAGCGCCGCGATCATCCGGGTCTGCCACACCCCCTGCCCGCCGGGGTGCAGGTGCAGCTCGGGTACGTCGCCCTGCTGCTCGATCGTCACCGTCAACAGCGGGGCCGGGGCGAACACCATCACCTTCTGCTCCATCCGCCAGTGTTGCCCGCTGACCGGCCCCGGTAATCCCCCAGGTCAGCGCGTACGCGCGGCGGTGCGCCGACGCCGCAGGTACGGCAGCGCGAACAGGTAGAGGCCGCTGATCAGGAGCAGGGCGAGCGGGAGCAGCGGCACGTAGGAGACCCACACGATCGGGTCCTTCTGGGCCAGCGCCACGAAGGTGATCACGACGGTCACGGTGAAGGCGACGGAGAACCAGCGGTGCAGCTGACGGATGCGCGTGTCCATGGACGGTGACCTCTCGCCGGTGGCCTCCCCGGCGGGGAGGCCCGTGCCGGAAACGCTAGGTCCGGGCGCCCGCCCGAGGCTTCTCGATTCCTGACCGGTCCACGGGACGGTTTGCCCGGCAGCCCTACCCTGCCGACAACAGCAGCCGATGCCACGGGGGCAGGCATGCAGATCATCGAACACAGCGTCCTCGGCACCCGGTCCGCCGTGCTCCGTCTACGCCGTCCCGGCAGCCGGTTGGAGTTCCTGGTGTTCCCGATGCTCCACGTGGCGAGCCCGGCGTTCTACGCGGCGGTCACGAAGCGGCTCCGGGAATGCGACCTGCTCGTCGTCGAGGGCGTCAGCGGCCGGTCCGCGGTCGGCTCGGCGTTGACACTCACCTACCGGGCCATGCCGGCCAACCGGCGCTCCGGCCTGGTGACAGACCCCATCCCGTACGCGTCTCTCGGCGTCGAGGTGCTCAACCCGGACGTGTCGGCGGCGGAGTTCGCCCAGGGCTGGCGGGCGATGCCGCTGCGGTACCGCCTCCAGATGTGGCTGGTGATCCCGTTCGTGATGGTAATGCAGTTCTTCGGCGGCACCCGGCGGCTGCTCTCGCCCGAGATCGAGATGAGCGACCTGCCGTCGGCCACCGACGAGCGGTACGCCGACCACGAGTTCACCGAGCACGCCGAGCGCGCGTTCGGCGGCGAACGCGACGAGCGGCTGCTCGCCGCGTTGTCCGAGCTGGTCCGTGCCCGGTCGGCGGAACGCATCGACGTGGCTGTCGTGTACGGCGCCGGGCACGTGCCGGCGATCGTGCGCGGGCTCTTCGAGCTGCACGGATACCGTCCACGCGCCGCCGAATGGCTGACCGTCCTGGAGCGGTGAACAGAGCGCTCAGGCGGCGTCGGAGCGCCGGATGAACCCGGCAACGGCGAGCGCGCTGATCGTGGTCGCCACGGCCGCGGCGAGCACCAGAAGGGTGGTCTCCACCTGCACCGTACGCATGTATTCGCCGCCCTCGGCGGTGGCCGACGCGTAGCGCACGGCTGCCAGCGGGTTGAGCAGCACCGCGGCGATACCGGCGGTCCACGCCCTCGCCGGAAGCCGCTCGTCGTCGGGGCGGACGGTCCGCCGGACGGCCCACCGGCCGAGAGCCGCGAACGTGACGAGCAGCGTGACCGGCAGCAGCCAGAGCACGGCGGGCAGCAGGTCACGCAGGGGCACCACGGCGTCGAGCAGCTCCACCAGGAAACCGGAGCCGTCGTGGGT
Organism: Micromonospora sp. CNZ296; assembly: GCF_007827635.1. Taxonomy (NCBI): domain Bacteria; kingdom Bacillati; phylum Actinomycetota; class Actinomycetes; order Micromonosporales; family Micromonosporaceae; genus Micromonospora; species Micromonospora sp. CNZ296. The sequence goes on along the minus strand of NZ_VISW01000003.1, from coordinate 124,282 downwards.
CACCAGGCCGATCCGGTGGCTGTAGGCGGCGAGCGCGACAAGCGTGCAGCCGATGTGGACGGCGATCAGGGCGACGAGGGCGAACAGTGCGGCGCGGCGGGCGGACACCGGGCCGAGGTTACCGCCCGCCGAGCCCCGACGGTGGACCGTCGCGCGCCGGGGCGGTCAGACGCCCAGGGCCAGGTCGGCCACCTCGGCGGCGCAGCCCCAGGACAGCGTCACCCCGGCGCCGCCGTGCCCGTACGCGTGCACCAGCCGCACGTCCGCCGCGTCCACCTCCACCCGGGGGCCGCCGTGCCGGGCCGGCCGCAGCCCGATCCGCTCCCCCAGCACCGGCGCGTCCGCGAGCTGCGGCACCAGCGCCACGCACCGGCGCCGGATCGCCGCCGCCTCCTCCGGGTCGGGGCGGGTGTGTCCCACCCCGGCCTCGTAGGTGCCGCCGAGCACCACGTCGTGGCGGCGCGGATGCACGTACGTGACGCCCGCCGGGTCGTCCTCGTCGCGTACCGAGACGGTCAGGCCCGGGTTCGCCACCAGCAGGACGTGCCCGCGCGCCGGGTACACGGCCGGGTCGGCGGCGAGCCGGCCGGCGGCCAGGCCGGTCGCGTTCACCACGACCGGGGCGACCTCGTACGCCTCGGCGAGCGTGCCCAGCGCGCGGCCGACGATCCGGCCGCCGCCCGCCTCCAGGCGCTGCCGGAGCCAGGCGAGGTACGGGGTCATCTCCACCGACGGGGCGGTGAACCGCAGCAGCGCGGTGTACGGCGGCTCCGCCGGCTCGGCCGTCAGGTCGCCGCAGGCGTCGGCCCACCAGGGCGGCCCGGCGTAGCGGTGGCGCAACCACATCCGGGTGGGCCGGTCGACCACTCCCGGCACCCCGTCGGCCGCCTGGCGGCGCAGCTCGGCGTGGGTGTCCCGGGCCCAGCGCAGCACCCGGGGATCCTCCTCGGTGTGGCTCGGGTACCAGACCGCGGCGGCCACCGTCGACACCGTGTCGGCCGGGTCGTGGGCGGTCAGGACGGTGACGTGTGCGCCCCGCCGCTGGAGCGTGAGCGCGGTCGTCATCCCGATCACCCCGCCGCCGACCACCACCACGTCCGCCTTCGTCATGACGCCCATGATGGCGCAGGCCCTGGACGCACGACCGGAGCGGGCGGGCCGCCCAGGGAGGCGACCCGCCCGGCGGGCGTCAGCCCTTCTGGCCGACCCGGTCCACGACGGCGACGGACAGCACCGCGGACGTGCCCGCCTCCCCACCCACGCCGAGGAACGCGTACGTCCGCGGGTCGAACACCAGCACCATCAGAGCTGGACTGCGCCCCGGGGAGGGCCAGCTGACGCCCACACCGGAGCGGCCCGCGCCGTCGGTGGCCTTCTCCACCACCTCCAGGCCCGGCGTCGCGGCGGCGGCCTCGAAGAGCGCGGCCCGCGAGCGCGGCCTCAGGTACGAGTCGCCGAGCAGGGACAGCACGTCCTTGGCGGCGGCGTTGACGTCACCGGGCTCGCCGCTGCGGTGCTTGTCCAGGTAGGCGCGCATCGCTGTGGCGTCGGTGGGCACGGCCGGGTCGTAGGCCGGGCTCGGCACGCACGGTTCGGTGCCCGGCAGGAGCTGCCCGCCCTTGTACATCTTCGCGCGGCCGTCCCGGCAGCCGGGGAGCACGAACTCCTGGCGGCCGCCCGCCGGGTGCTCGACGACCAGGCCGTCCCTCGTCCCGTCCACCGACGCCCAGCTCTCCCGCAGCTGCGGACCGTCCTGCATCCGGGTGTAGACGAACTGGTCGGGCCGGGGCTCGACGTCCGGCAGCCGCAACGCCGCCGCCGCCGCGTCGCGCAGCACCTGCCGGGCGTCGGCCCGGGCGGCGGGCGCGCTGCCGCCGATCCGGTCCGGCGCCAGCACCAGCACCGCGGCCAGCGACGCCGCCACCGACGCCGTCGCGACGCCGGTGAGGACCAGCCGCCAGGCCGGCCGTCGTGCCCGCCGAACCGGCGCGGCCTCCGTCGTGGTCATCGCGCCGACCAGCCGGGTACGCGCGGCGCCGAGTCGTTCGTCCGCCGGCAGCTCGGTCTCGTCGCCGAGCCGCTGGAGCAGTCTCATCTCATCCATTACTCAGTACCTCCTCGATGGTGTCGGCCGGTTCGCCGCCGAGCCGTTCCCGCAGCAGCCGGCGCGCCCGGTTCAGCCGCGACCGCACGGTGCCGACCGGGATGCCCAGCGCGGCGGCGACCTCCTCGTACGTCAGGTCCTCCCAGGCGACGAGCAGCAGCACGTCGCGGTCGCCGTCGGCGAGCCCGGCCAGCGCGTCCAGCAGGTGCCGGCGCAGCGACCGCGCGGTCACCTCGGCGGCTACCCGGTCGGCGGGGGACGCCTCGGACGTCGCCGGGTGGTACGCCTGCCGCAGCCGGTACTCCCGTTCCTCGGTGCGCCGCTGCTGGGCGACGAGGTTGGTGGCGATCCCGTACAGCCAGGGGCGGGCGTTCGGGCAGCCGGTGTCGAACCGGTCCCGGCGCCGGAACGCGGCGAGGAACGTCTCCGCGACCAGGTCGTCGGCTGCCGCGGAGCCGAGGCGACGCGCCAGGTAGCGGTGGATGTGCGGCGCGTGCCGGTCGAAGATCGCGGCGAAGGTCTCCGGTTCCCGTACGGACCGGGCGACGACCTCGGCGTCGGTGAGCGCGCCGACGTCGGCATCCGTCGCCCGTCTCAGTCTTCTCATGCGCGGCCTCTCGGCGAGTGGGGACGTGTCACCTGTTGTCCGCTGCTCGCGTCCGGACGGTTCACGCCCGTGACGGTAGGCCGGTCGGACGGTCCGTCGTGGACCGCGCGGTCGTACGGGGCGGAATCGCTTTGTCCCTCTCGGTTACGCTCGTGGCGTTTGGCCTTGGGGAGGGCTCATGAGTGCGGATCCTTCGATGAGCGGCGACTTCACCCGCATGCTCGACGCGACGATGGCGGCACTTCGGACGGTGGGTCCGCCGCCGGAGGGTGAGGCGGAGACGCCCGCGGTGGGCGAGGCCGCCGACGGGCAGGTACGCGCCGAGATGGGCCGGGACGGCCGGCTCCACTCGCTGCACGTCGAGCCGCGGCTGATGCGGCTCGGCTCCGAGGAGCTGACCGCGCACATCGTCACCGCCGTCAACGCGGCGATCGACGGGCTGCGGACCGGCCCGGCTCCGCAGGTCGCGGACATGTCGCAGTTGCGGGAGCAGTTGCAGGAGGTACGGGACACGGCCGTACCCCGGCTCGGGTCGTTCCTCGACGCGCTCACCGAGGCGCAGGAACGGCTGGCGCGCGGCGGGCAGCGATGAGCGGCGGCGGCTTCGAGGTGCACCCGCCGCTGATCCGGGCCGCCGGGCGCGGCGTCACCGACGTGGCCAAGCGGTTCACCGGCGAGCTGGAGGCGTTCGAGGCGCGGATGCAGGGCTACGGCGAGCCGTGGGGCGCCGACGACATCGGGTCGCTCATCGGCATCGCGTACACCGAGGTGGCGAACTACATCTTCGACTGCCTCGGCATGGCCGCCGACGAGTTCACCTCCGCGGGCGCCGACATCGCGGGGATGGCCGACTCGTACGAGCGGGTCGACGAGGACGGCGCGGGCACCATGCGCTCGCTGGCCGGCGGGCTGGGGTGAACCGTGGGACTGCAACTACCCGGTGAGCTGGTCACCGCGCTCGGCTGGATCGGCTACACCTGGCCGGCCGCCGACGAGGAGAAGCTCTTCGAGATGGGCCAGGCGTGGCTGGAGTTCGGCGGCCGGATCGGGGCGGCGGCCGGCGAGGCGGACGCGGCCGCCGCGCAGGTGTGGACGCAGAACGTCGGCCCGGCGATCGCGGCGTTCCAGAAGTGGTGGGGCGGCGAGCAGAACGGGCCGCTCGTGCTGCACGACAGCATGCCCGCGGCGATGCTGCTGGGCGCCGGGCTGATCATCTGCGCGGCGATCGTGCTGGCGCTGAAGATCGCGGTGATCGTGCAGCTCGCCATCCTCGCGTTCCAGGTCGCCCAGGCGATCGCCACCGCCGTGGTCACGTTCGGCGCCTCGCTGGCCGAGATCCCGATCTTCCAGATCATCACCCGGGAGATCGTCGGCGCGCTCATCGACCAGGTCATCGGGAGACTGCTCGATGCCTAGCCCGAGGCGCGGCCGGGGCGCCGCCGCGAAACCGGCCGCCGGCAAGATCGTCCGCAAGGCGGTCGAGAAGCTGGAGAAGCCGATCGTCCGGGTCACCGGACCGAACCGGAGCCTGCCCACGAGGGTGGTCCGGGTGGAGCGCCGCGACTTCCACGCCACCGCCCAGTTCCGGCGCAAGATGGCCGCGCTGAAGAAGCTCAGCGACGAGGGCAAGCTCTACAAGGCCACCAACCCGGTGCAGCGCGACAAGAGCATCACCGACGGCTACAAGGACCGGATCCGGCAGAAGATCTGGGACAAGTACTGGCCGCACGACAAGGACCTCGCCAACCGGCTCAGTCAACGGCTCAGCGACTACCATCCCGACCACGTGTGGGAACTGCAGCTCGGCGGGCCGGACACCGTCGACAACCTCAAGCTGCTGCATGGTAGAACCAACACGGACATCGGCTCCCAGATCTGGGGGCAGATCCAGAATCTGCCGGACGGAACCCCGATCCGAATAGAGGTAGTGGATTGACTTCCGATCTCGCGCAGCTTCTCGACGAACTCCGCGCCGACCTGGCCGCGGACGAGCCGGCGAGTCTCGCGTACGCGCAGATCGGCGCGCCCGCCGACGCCGGTGACGTGCCGGCGGAGCTGCCGGCCGGCCTGCGTGATCTGCTGCTCGCCGCCGACGGCCTGCGGGCCGGGGCGTTCGAGCTGGCCTCGGCCGGCCGGCTCGCCGGGGTGCAGTACTTCCTCGACTACGCGCCCGACTTCTCCCCCATCCCGCAGGACAAGACCGGCTGGCTGGTCGTCGGCACGCGCAGCGACGAGCCGATCTTCCTGGAGCGGGCGACCGGCGCGGTGTGGTACTTCCCGCCGACCGGCACCGAGTGGTTCATGGGCGACGCGTTCGAGGAGCTGGCGCCCGACCTCGACTCGTTCGTGCACTACTACGTGCTCGGCCCCGGCTACGCCGAGCTGGTCACCGACGACGACGCGTGGTACGCGTTCCTCGACCGGCAGGGCCTGCTCGACGACGCGGACGAGGTCGACGAGGACGAGGCGCAGCCGTGACCGTGACCCGGGAGCAGCTCACCGCGCTGTGGGGTGAGCGGGGCGTCATCTACTTCCCCGACCAGCGCTTCGACGCGATCCTCGGGCCGCTCGGGCCGGAGGTGTTCCCGCCCGACGGTGCGCTGCCGGTCGAGGTGCCGATCCTGTTCACGGTCGACGTCTCGGTCCCCGACGTCGAGCTGTTCTCCACGCTGTCGATCGAGCTGGGCGACCAGGGCCCCCGCCCGTACGTCGTGCTCGGCGCCTCACCGGAGGACCCGGCGCTGCTGTTCTGCCTGGACGCGGGCACCGGCGCGGTGATCCTGCTCGACCTGGAGACGCCGAACCTGGAGACGGTGAACAGCACGTTCGCCGCGTTCGTGGAATTCCTCTACCGGCTCGGGCAGCTCATCGCCACCGACCCGGGCGGGCGGGAACGGGCCGCCCGGGCGGCGGCGATCCGCGACGACCTGCGCCCGGTCGACCCGGTGGCGTTCGCGGAGCCGGAGTCGTGGTGGAACATGGCCTTCGACGAGCTGGAGTCGACCGCCTGACGTCAACCGGCCGCCGGCGCGGGCACCGCCGGTGCGGCGCGGTCCGCGCCGGTCAGCCCGGCGACGAGCAGCAGGTACGCGGCCAGCTCCACCACCGCCGCGAGGGCCGTCATCGGTTGCGGCATCGCGGTCGTGGGTGTGATGGCGTACCAGGCGAACAGGGCGGTGCCGTCGGCCGAGACCGGCAGGCGCACGGCCTCGATGGCCGCGTCGAGCAGCGGCAACGCGAGCACCGCCAGCAGTGCCGCCCCGGTCGCGGCGAGCCGCCGGCCCCGTCCGGCCAGCAGCGCGGCGAGCGCCAGCGCGGCGAGTGCGAGCGCCAGCGGCGGCAGCACCGCGAGGACGAGCGCGGGCACGACGTCGGCTTGGTCGTACCCCGGGCTGTCCACCCGGGTCAGCGTGGTGCGGGTGCGGGTCTCCACGACCCGGGTACCGGCGGCGACGGCGACGCCGATGTCGGTGACCCGGACGGCCGCGTACCCGACGACGGGAGCGGCGGCGACCGCCGCGGCGATCAGGTGCCGCCGCCGGCCACGACCCCGGTACGCGAGCAGCAGCACCGCCACCGCGACAAGCGCCGCCCAGCTCCCGGCGAGCGCCGCGTCGAAGCCGGCCGTCCGGTCGACGGCGCTGTCGTCGCTGCCGTACACCGTCCAGCCGACGTCCCCGGCGCCCGGCTCGGCCGGCATGGTGCGGACCGCGTCCACGATCAGCGGTACGAGCGCCGCCGGCACCGCCCAGCGCGGCGCCGGCAGTCCGGCGGCGACGGCGTACGCGAGTAGCAGCGCCAGGCTCAGCACCTCCGCGCCGCGCCAGAGCGGTGCGGCCGTCAGGACGCCGACGACGTGGGCGACTGCGCACACCGCCGCCGCGAGGATCAGCAGCAGCGGGGCGCGACGCACGCGGCGGATCCTTTCACGACACACCGGCCCGCCGCGGCCCCGTGGTCGTCAGCTGCCGGCCGGCACCTGGTCCTTGACGTCGTCGTAGCCGACAGTGCCCGGCGCCGGGGCCGGGGTGTAGATCACCCGGATCACGCCGGTCGGGTACGCCTCGGTCGCGGCCACCCGCAGGTGGTACGGCGCGTCGCCCTCGTCGAACAGCCGGCGGCCCTTGCGGGCGGCGACCGGGTGCACCAGCAGCCGCAGCTCGTCCACCAGGCCCGCGGCGAGCAGTTGCTGCACCACCGAGATCGAGCCGGGGATGAGGAGGCCCTTGATGCCGGCGTCGGCCTTGAGCGCCCGTACGGCGTCCACCAGGTCGCCCTGGATCAGCTCCGAGTTGCGCCAGGAGAACTCCAGCGGCTGGCGGGACACGACGACCTTGCGCATGTCGCCGAGCTGCTTGGCGAACGGCGCGTCCTCACCGCCGGCGGCCTCGCGGTCCGGCCAGGCGCCGGCGAAGCTGTCGTACGTCTCCCGGCCGATCAGCAGCACGTCGGAGGTGTCGTAGTCCTCGGTGACGGCGCGGCCCATGTTCTCGTCGAAGTACGGGAAGTGCCAGTCGGGGTCGATCTCGGCGACACCGTCGGCCGAGATGAACAGCGTGGAGATGACAGTGGCCATCGCGGTGCTCCCTACCTGTCTGTCTGGGGATGTCGACGGGTGGACCGCCGAGGCTTCGCGAACTCATCGCACCCGCTGTCGATTCTGCGGCCGAAACCCGATGGCCGGTCGCGGCGCGCCGCCGGTACGGTGCCACGACCGTGGCAGAAGGGGTACGTGATGACGGAGACGACGACGCTGTGGCGCCCGACCGGCCCACGGGAGCTCGACCTCGTCCGCGCCTCCGGCTGGCGGGCCTGGCCGCCGCGGCTGCCGGACCAGCCGATCTTCTACCCGGTGCTCAACGAGCAGTACGCCGTCATGATCGCCCGGGACTGGAACGTGCCGGCGTCCGGCGCCGGCTACGTGACGCGCTTCCACGTCGAGCGCGCGTTCGCCGCCCGCTACCCGGTCCGGCAGGTGGGTGGCCGGGACATCCTGGAGCTGTGGGTGCCGGCCGAGGAGCTCGACGAGTTCAACCGGCACCTCGTCGGGCCGATCGAGGTGGTCCACGAGTTCCGGGCGGAGAACCGGCCGGCCTGACCGGCGCCGGGCGGGCGGTCGTACCCGCCCGGCGCCGCGGTCCACGGGTCAGCCCGGGGTGAGCAGGCAGAACTCGTTGCCCTCCGGGTCGACGAGCACCCGCCAGTGGATGTCGGCCCCACCCAGGTCGGCGGCGGTGGCGCCGAGCGCCAGCAGCCGGGCCTCCTCGGCGTCCAGGTCGTCGCCCGGGTAGGGGCGGACGTCGAGGTGGACGCGGTTCCAGCCGGTCTTCGCGTCGGTGCTGCGAGCGAACCGCAGGTACGGCCCGACGCCCTTGGCGGAGCGCAGCACGGCCTGCTGGTCGGTCACCTCGTGCACGGTCCAGTCGGTGGCCCGGCTCCAGAAGCCGGCCATGGCCCGGGGATCGGCGCAGTCGACCACCACCTCGGCGATCGGCCCGGTGTCCGCGTGCCGCGGGTTCGGCTCCCGTACGCAGAACTCGTTGCCCTCCGGGTCGGCCAGGACCGTCCACGGCACGTCGCCCTGACCCACGTCGGCGGGCGTGGCACCGAGCGCGGTCAGGCGCGCGACCATCTCCGCGTGGTGCGCGGCCGAGGTGGTCGCGAGGTCGACGTGGACGCGGTTCTTCGCCGTCTTCGGTTCGGCGGAGACGACGAGGTCGACGTAGAGGAAGCGGGGGTCCGGGTAGGTGAAGCCCTCGGGTTCGAGGTTCGTCACGCCGGGGGCCTCGCTGGAGATCTCCCAGCCGAGCACCTTCGCCCAGAAGCCGCCGAGCGCCACCTCGTCGTGGGCCTTCATGTTGATCTGCACGAGCCGCGTTGCCATGGCCGCGATGCTAGGGCCTGGGCCGTGCCGGCGTGGTCCCGGCAGGTGATCAGGAATCGAGAAGCGCACCGTGACCGCCGCGCCATAGCGTTGTCCTCGGGCGGTCGGCACCACGCGGACCGCGAGTCACGAGGGGGGATCGAGATGTCCGACGGATTCAGCGCCGAGGAACGCGCCGCGATGAAGGAGCGCGCGGCCGAGCTGCGCGCCGAGGGCAAGAAGGGCGCCAAGAAGGCCGACGACCTCCAGGCCGTGCTCGACCGGATCGCGCAGATGGCGCCGGAGGACCGCGAGCTGGCCGAGCGCGTGCACATGACGATCACCTCCGCCGCGCCGGAGCTGGCGCCGAAGACCTGGTACGGCATGCCCGCGTACGCCAACGCGGCCGGCAAGATCGTCGTGTTCTTCCAGGATGCGGGGAAGTTCAAGTACCGCTACTCGACGCTGGGCTTCCAGGAGGCGGCGAACCTCGACGACGGCGACATGTGGCCGGCGTCGTTCGCGCTGGTGAAGTGGAGCCCGGAGGTGGAGAAGAAGATCACCGAGCTGGTGCGGGCCGCCGTGTCCTGACCGTGCCGCCGGACCGGCGGCCCCGTCAGGCGGCGGGCGCCGGGCCGAGGGCGAGCGCCGCGGCGTCGCGGGCGCAGCCCCAGGACAGCATCACGCCGTTGCCCGCGTGGCCGTAGTTGTGCACGACGAGCGCGTCACCACGCCGCTCGGCCTCCACGCGCGGCACCGCCCGGCCGGGACGCAGCCCGACGCGGTGTTCGAGGACCTCGGCGGCGGCCAGGGCGGGTTCGATCGCGACGCACCGGGCGAGGACGTCGGCCTCCTCGGCCGGATCGGGGGTGGTGTCGTCGCTGCGCCGCTGGCCGCCGCCGAGCACCACGTGGTCGCCGTGCGGGAAGATCGACGCCCATGTCGGCGCCATCGGCGCCTCGATGAAGAACCGGTCCAGGCCGGGGTTGCGCACCACGATCCGAGGGCCGCGCACCGGGTGCAGGCCGATGTCGCCGGGCGGGGACAGATTCGGGCCGACCATCGCCCCGGCCAGCGCCGACGTCGTGTGTGCGGGCGGCGCCGCGGTGCGGACGAGCACCCGGGCGCCGCTCTCGACCAGCCGGATGCCGGTGCTGAGCCCGCTCACCCCCGCTCCGAGGACGACGACGTCCGGACGTGCGGCCATGGCGGCTCCATCCACTCGACGGTCGCGGCGGTCCGCCCATTCTGCACCCCCGGGTGGCGCGCCGCCGTCGCTAGCGCTGCCAGGAGTCGAGGCCGCGGACCGCGGACCGGGCGACGTCGTCGGCCAGGCCGGGGTCGTTGCTGGTGCCCTCCCAGCCCTGGTCGTGCACGACCGTGACCGCGTCGGCGACCCGGATCACGAGGATCTGGCTGGTGGTCCGGCCCTCGGCCGGGCTGCCGTCCAGGCTGGTCGCCGGCCGGCTCACCGTCACCAGCAGGGCCTCGTCCCCGGTTCCGGCCATCGGCTCGGACCGGACGGTGACGGTGCCGCCCGAGGCCTGGAACGACCGGCAGTCCGCGACCGCGCCGCGTACCCGGCGCAGGTAGTCGGCCGCGCCGGTGCCCTCGAAGGCGAAGACGGTCTGGTGCAGCGTGCCGTAGGGGACGTTCTCCGGCGGGTCCTTGGGCTGCTTGTAGGCGCTCCTCATGGCGGCGCTCGCGGTGACCGACCGCCCGCCGCTGCGGAACTCCTGGTCGCACAATCCGGGCAGCGCGTCGGTGACCTCCATCGGCTGCGCGTCGGTCTTGCGCAGCTCCGGCGGCAGATCGGCGAAGGCTGACGTCGGAATCGTGACGCGTCCGCCGGACGAGGCCGACGGCGACGGCGTCGCGGTCGTCGAGCCGGCGGCCGGCGGCGAGGTGGTCCCCGCGGCGCCACCGTCGTTCGCGCCGCCGTCGCCACACGCGCCGGCCAGCAGCGCGGTGACGAGCAGGGGTGCGCCAAGCATCCGTCTACGGCGACTCGGTGTCCTCACGTCGACCTCCGTCCCGGGCCCGTCCCGACGAATTCCCGATGCGGCGTCACCCGAAACAGCACCGCCACTCCCCCAACGCCCGGCCCCGCTGCCGGGTTCCGGCCGGTCCACCCACAAGGGTGCGGCGACTCTGCAAACAGGTGCTTGCACAAATGATTGTTTGCGATAGCGTGAGGGCATGCGCTCCGATCCCGACCTCGACCTCGCCTTCGCCGCCCTCGGCGACCCCGTCCGCCGCGCCCTGGTGACCCGCCTCGCCCGTGGTGAGGCCACAGTCGGCGAGCTGGGTGAGCCGTTCGACCTGACGCCGCAGGCCATCTCCCACCACGTCGGCGTCCTGCGCCGGTGCGGCCTGGTCGAGCAGCGACGCGAGGGCACACGGCGACCGTGCCGGCTGCGCGTCGACCGGCTCACCCGGCTGAGCACGTGGATCGACGAGCAGCGCCGCGCCTGGGACGACCGCCTCGACGCGCTGGAGACGCACCTCTCCGCTCCGGAGGCGACCCGGTGAGGGCGGCTACCGAACGAGACGGCGACGAACTGATCGCCCGCCGCCATCTGCCCGCCCTGCCCGACCGGGTGTGGGAGGCCTTCACCTCACCGACCGGGATCGCCGCGTTCTGGGGCGGCTCGCACGCCACCGTGCCGCAGGCGTCGGTGACTGTCGACCTGCGACCCGGCGGGGAGTTCGCGCTCGACACCCGTGCCCCGGACGGCCGGACCGGGCGGCTGCGGTTCGTCTACGTACGCGTCGAACCGCCGAGCGAGCTGGTGTTCGACGAGCCGGTCACCGGCCTGCGCACCACAGTCACGCTGCGGCCCGCCGGACACGGCACCGACCTCACCGTGCACCAGCGCAAGCTTCCGCCCGAGCTGCGCACCGACCAGGCGGCCGACGGGCTCGCCTCGATCCTCGACGCCCTCGCCGCCCACCTCCGACACCACGACGATGGAGACAGCAGTGACCCGAGCAACCCAGCGTGACCTGGTCGCCGAATACTTCGACGGCTTCCGGGCGAGCGACCACGAGCGCATCCTCGCCACGCTCACCGACGACGTCGAGTGGGTCATCCACGGCCACCGCACCACCCGGGGCCGGACGGAGTTCGACGGCGAGATCGAGAATCCGGCCTTCACCGGCAGCCCGCAGCTCGACGTCGAGCGCGTGCACGAGGACGGGCCGGTCGTCGTGGTGACCGGCGAGGGCCGGGGCGTCAGCGTCGAGCACGGGCCGTTCCGCTTCGCCTTCAACGACCTGTTCACGTTCCGGGACGGGCTCATCGCCCGCGTCGACTCCTACGTCGTACCGCTGGGGTCTGCCGGGTCGTGAGCGTGGCGGCCGCCGGGCCGGGTGAAGGCCCGGCGGTACGCCGACGGCGAGGTCCGCATCGCTGCGGTGAAGTGGTGCCGGAACGTCACCGCCGTCTCGAACCCGACCGTCGTGGCGACCTCCTCGATCGGCGCGGTGGTGGTCTCCAGCAGCGGGAGGCTGGCCTGGACGCGCCGCTCGATCAGCCACCGGATCGGGGTGGTGCCGGTGGCCCGCGCGAAGTGCCGCAGGTAGGTACGGGCCGACATGTGCGCCCGCCGCGCCAGCCGGTCGACGGTGATCGGGGCGCTGAGGTTCGCCAGCGCCCAGGACATGCTGGCGGCGAGCCGGTCGTCCTCGGGGTCGCCGGGCACCGGCGCCTCGATGAACTGCGCCTGACCGCCTTCGCGGTGCGGCGGTACGACCAGCCGGCGGGCGACCGCGTTGGCGATCGTCGGACCGTGGTCGCGGCGTACCAAATGGATGCAGAGGTCGAGACCGGCAGCGCTTCCGGCGCTGGTGAGGATGTCCCCGTCGTCGACGTAGAGCACGTCCGGGTCGACGCGTACCGCCGGGTGGCGCCGGGCGAGCAGGTCGGCGTACCGCCAGTGGGTGGTGGCGCGGCGGCCGTCGAGCAGTCCCGCGCCGGCCAGGGCGAACGCGCCCGAGCAGATCGACACGATCCGGGCGCCGCGCCGGTGGGCCGCGCGGAGCGCGTCGGTGAGCGCTGGTGACGGGTCGGCGTGCACGTCGGCGACGCCGGGCACGATCAGCGTGCCGGCGGCGGCGAACGCGTCGAGGCCGTGGCCGGTGTGCAGCGTCGCGCCGCCGACCAGCCGCACCGCGCCGGGTGTCTCCACGCAGACGGTCAGCTCGTACCAGCCGACGTCGAACTCCGGGCGGGGCAGGCCGAAGACCTCCGTGACGATTCCGGTCTCGAACGCCGACATGCCCTCGTACGCCAGCACCGACACGGTGGCACGGTTCATGGCGGGATCTTAGCGAACAGCGTCGCTCGCGCCACTGGAGCGACCGGACGGCGGCCACCACGATGGGTGCCATGTCGAACGTTCTGCGCATCCCCGCTGCCCGTCCCGCCGACGCCCTCGCCCACTTCGCGGCCCGGCTCACCTTCGAGGCCGACGTCAGCGACGTGCACGCCGACCTGGAGGCGGGCGTGACCGGCCTGGTCGTGATCGACTCGCGCTCCCTTCCGGCGTGGCGGCAGGGGCACATCCCCGGCGCCGTGCACCTGCCCACCGCGGAGATCGCCGGCCGGGCGGGCGAGCTGGTACCGGCGGACGCCACTGTGGTCACGTACTGCTGGGGGCCGGGCTGCAACGGCGCCACCCGCGCGGCGCGGGAGTTCGCCCGGCTCGGCCGGCCGGTCAAGGAGATGATCGGCGGGTACGAGTACTGGGTGCGGGAGGGCTTCCCGGTACGCACCGAGGCCGGGCTGGTCCGGCGGCCCGCCGACGACCTCACCGCCCCGGCCGGCGCGACGTGCGGCTGCTGAGGCGTGTCGGTTCCGTACAAGACGGCAGGTGGTGGCCGTTCCTAGCATGGCCGCATGCGTGATCTTGTCTACACCGGATTCATGTCGCTCGACGGCGTGGTGGACTCCCCCGGCGGCGGTCCGGGCGAGGAGCACCGCAGCGGCGGCTGGGTCGTCAAGGACGTCGAGTTCCTGCCGGAGGCGTTCTCGCTCAAGGGTGAGGAGTTGGAACAGACCACGGCGCTGATGTTCGGACGGCGCAGCTACGAGGCGTTCGCGCCGACCTGGCGCGACTCCGAGGACCACGCCGCCTACCGGGATCTGCCGAAGTACGTGGTGTCGTCAAGCCTGCCCGAGGACGCGCTGATCGACGGCTGGGGACCGCTGACCGTCCTGCGGAGCACCGCCGACGTCGCCGCGCTCAGGCAGGGCGACGGCGGCGACATCTTCATCCACGGCAGCGCCGAACTCGCCCGCCGTCTCGCCGAGGCGGACCTGATCGACAGGTACCACCTGCTCGTCTTCCCGGTGCTGCTCGGCGCCGGCAAGGGCCTGTTCAGCCAGGCGGACCGGGACCGGCAGACATTGCGCCTGCGCGACTCCGCCGCCTATCCCAACGGCGTCGTCAAGCTGATCTACGACGTGACCCGCTGAGCCGGGTCCAGCGCTATCGCACCACCGGCGCCCGCGCGCAGCTCACCGGCCGTCCGTCCGACGTACCGGCGCAGCGCGCGGGCCAGGTGCGGTTCGTCCACGTACCCGAAGGTGGTGACCGCGTCGGCGGGCGGGCCGCCGGCGGCCAGCAGCACGGCGGCGCGGCGCGCGCGGTCGATCTGCCGCACCGCGCCCCGGGTCAGCCCGGTCGCCGCCCGGAACCGGCGTTCGAGCGTACGCGGTGACGCCGGTGGACGGCCGCCGCGCAGCGTCTCGGTGACCAGCGGGTCGCGGACCACCGCACCGGCACGGACCAGCCGGTCCACCAGGGCCTCGGCGTCGTCCGGGCCGGGTGTGGGCCACCGGCCGCCGTCGAGCCGGAACGTCCGGCGGCTCACGTCGGGCAGCTCGGCGCCGCTGTCCACCAGCTCGGGCGTGGGTACGAGCCGCAGCGAGGTGCCCACCGCGAACTCGATGCCGACGAATGTGGCGCCCTCGGGCACCGGCGCGGTGCCGGTCGCGGTCTCGGGGCCGGAGACGGCCGCGTGGGAGCGCCCGTCGCGCTGCCAGAACACGAGCCCCCAGCACGGGGTCGCCACCGAGGTCATCTCGTCGACCCGATCGCTGGTGCAGGTCCACACGGTGTCGATCCAGGCCGAGTCGGACGCCCGCGTGGTGAACCGCAGCTCCACGGCAGGAGCATACGGCGGCCACGGGGCACGAGTGGTCGGGCGCCCGGGGAACGGCCGGTCCGGCTCTCCGGCTCAGTCGTGCAAACCCATCGCCCGGCGGATCGGCTCGGCCGTCGTCGGATCTGCCAACCTCATGACGCTGATGAATCCGTTCCAGGTGGTAGCGCCGACGATCACACGCTCGTCCAGCGCCATCATGACGAAGCCAGGTCGCCCCGAAGGGCCTCCCAGCACACCCCGGTCCACGCCTTTGCCGATGACATCCCATTCGTCGCGCAGCCGCACCCGGGCCCAGTGCGGCCTCGCTGACGGCTCTCCGTCGACCGGCCCGACCGAGACGAGAAAGCACCCCTCTTCGTCGAACAACCGGCCCGTGTACGCGAAGTCCCACCACGCCGCGTTGGCGCCCTCGATCAGGCAGGAGTCGTCGAACATGAACTCGACATCCTCCCTGCCGTCCTCCTCCGAGCACGCGGAGAGCATCCAGGCCGCCGAGGCCGGGAGCCCGGCGGAGTCCCAGTGGAAGTCGACCACCTCCACCCCGGCGGTTCCCAGGGAAGCAATGATCATCTCCCGGTCCGGCATTCTTCTCACCCGGCCCTGTGTCCCGCACTACCGTGCGGCGGACTCCTGCCCGTTCCGCTCGTCGTCCCGGGCGGGGTAGCCGAGGATCTCCGCGAGGTCACCGGCCGCCTTCGTGTACGCGGCGTAGATGTCGTCGTCGAAGTGGTTGCGCCAGTCGCCGGACGCACCCTTGCGGTAGTGGGAGATCCGCCCGGGGGTCTCCTTGGACTTCTTCATCTTGGTGAAGCTGTAGCGCGCCAGCAGGGCCTCCAGCTCGGCCGGGGGCAGCGTGATGCCGCAGTGCCGCAGGAGCTGGTCGACCTCTTCGGCCTGCCGCTCGCCGGTGAGGTCCTCGTAGCGGAACAGCCGGAACGTCTCGGCGCTCGGTGCGACCGCCCAGGACCGCATCTGCCCGAACTGCTTCTTGTCGCGCAGGCGGTCGATGACGTAGAGCATGCCCTCCTTCTTCGGCAGTTCCTGGAGGGCCTTGCGTGCCTGCGGGATGTCGCCCATCGGGGCGTGCGAGTTGCGCAGCGAGAAGTAGCTGGAGACGACAACGTCGCGCGGGTCGCGGATCACGAAGAACGCGCGGTAGCTGCCGGCCTTGGGCACTGCCTCGAACCGCTTGTGGGAGAGGAAGATCGCTAGGCCGATACGGCCGGCCGGCACCGGCGCGGTCGCCCCGCCGGAGTAGAAGCGCGGGTCGTAGGGCAGCATCCCGCAGTGGCGGTAGACGGCCGGGTCGCTGAACAGCGCCTTGATCCACTGGCTGCCGGTCTTGCGGACGGTGCAGTGGAAGATGTTGTCGAACTCGCTACGGGCCACCACCGGAACGGTGAGTCGCATGCGGGCGTTGCGCGCTTCCATCTGCGCCCGCCGGGCCTTGACGCGCAGAGAATTCGGCGAATTGTGCTTGGCGAATTCGACGGCCCGATTAATCATTTCCCAACCTCATCCGGACCCCGCGGAGCAGGGGCAGCACGAACACCTTTCCGCACGTCACGCAGGTGAAGTCCGCAGACCTCGCCTGCTCCGCCCCGCGCCCCGACGCGCCGCTAGGAATATCCCCGACGGTCCGATTGATGTCAATCCCGGGCGGCTGGGAGAACGCTGAAAATCTACAATTTCCATAGGAATTGCGGAATAGGCGCGACGGGCACCCGCCGCCACCCGCGCACCGGCACAATGAGCGCCGTGCTCACCGCCACCCGCGACCTGCTGACCGTCCTCGACCCGCTGTCCCACCGCGACCGGACGCGGCGTCTCGTGGCATGGGCACGCACCGCACCCGACCGGGCACAGGTCTGCGCCGACCTGCGCCGGCACGGCCCCTACGAGCGGCGTCTCGCGCTGCTCGCCGCGCTGGCCAGCCGGGACACCGCGGCCGTCCTGGCCGCGACGTACGACCCGGAACCCTCGATCGCCGCCACCGCGCTGACCGCCGCCGTGCGGGCCGGCGTGACGCCCGCCGACCTGACCGACCGGCCGGCGAACGCGCGGCGGCGCGTCTACCGGACGCTGCGCCGCCGGCCGTCGCCCGCCGTCGCCGACGCGCTGATCATCGGGGTACGCGAGCGGTTCGGCGACCACGAGGCCGCCGCGCTGCTGCCGGCCTGCGGCCCCGAGACGGTACGGGCCTGGCTGCCCGACCTGGAACACGCGCTGAACCCGGAACGGCTGATGCGGACGCACAGCGACATCGTTCTGGCGCGCACCGGTGAGCGGCTCGCCGCGGCCCCGCCCGAGTCGCGCGGGCGGATCTGGGCGGAGGCCGCCGGCGCGGTGCTGCGCGGTGAGCCCGCGCGGGCCCTGGACCTGCTCGACGCGTACGCGCCCGAGGAGTCGCTGCCCGGCCCGATCGTCGCGTACGGGCGGCTCGCCGCACACGACGCGCGCCGGGTCGTACGCCTGCTCACGTCGCCCGGCCGCGCGGCCTGGCTGGCCCGGACCGTGCTGCCCCGGGCGCTGCTGCTCCGCCTCACCACGCTGCCCACTGGTGAACTGGTCCCGCTGGCCGCCCGGCTGCGGGAGCACGACCGGGCGCTCGCCGCGTTGCTGCGCGCCGTGCCGCCGAACCGCCGCGCCGAGCTGTACGACGGAGCGCTGGCCGACACCGACACCACGGCGCTGCTACCCGGCGCCGCGGTGATGGAGGTGCTGCCGGCTGCGGTACGGGCACGCGAGGCGGCCCGCGTGCTGACCCTCCCGTCCGTCCGGGAGCGGGAGGAGCAGGTGCGGTTCTGGAGCGCGTACCTGCCGTGGCCGGAGGCGTCCGCGTCGGCGAGCGCGGCGCTGCGCTCCGGCGACGCGGACGAACGGGCGGACGGGTGGCGGCTGCTGGTGGCGGCCGCGCGCCGCTCCCGTGATCCGCGGACGGTGGCCCAGGTGGTGGTCCGGCTGGGCCGGCTGCGCAACGAGCAGGACCCGGTACGCGCCGCCGCGCTCACCGCGCTGGCCACTGTGGCGCCGCTGCTCACCAATACGAGCGCGGGCGGGCTGACCGGGCTCACCACCGACGCGGTCGACGCGCGGGACACCTCGGCGACCACCACCACGGCGTTGAGCCGGCTCGCCGTCGACGTCCTCACGCTTCACGTGGACGTGCCGGAGCTGACCGAGTGGGCACTGCGCACGATCGACGCGGTGAGCAGCGACGCGAACGTGCCGGTGCTGCGCCGGCTCGACATGGTGCTGCGCCACGGCCAGGAGAGGGTGGTGTTCGACCGGCTGCGCGGCCGGATCGAGGCCGGCATGGCGCGCGGCCGGTACGGACTGCTGTTCGCGCTCACCCACGCGCTCGGCCGGCGCGCCTGGCGTCTGCCGGAGCTTCAAGACCTGCTGCGCCGGACGATCGGGCCGGACACCCTGCCCGCTGTGGCCCGTACGGCCGTCGGGCTGTGGCTCGCCGATCCGCGTACCCGCTCGCGGCGCGTCGCCGAGGTGCTCGACGTCGACGCGTCGGCGGTGGCGATCCACGAGGTGTGGGCGATCGTCTGCACGTCCCGCACCGACCTGCTCGACCGCGTGCTGGACCGGCCGCCGCGCGGCCGGTTCGTGGAGAACGGGAAGCGGTGGGTGCCCGGCCCGGCGCCGCGGGCACAGCGGTGGCTTCCGCGCCACCAGGAACGCTTCGTGGCGCTTCAGGCGCGCGTCGTCGCCGACTCCGGTCACCGGGTGTGGCAGCGGGCGGCGGCGATCCGGGCCGCCGCCGGGGCCGGCCCGGCCGGACGCGAGATGGTGCTGCGCCACGCCGACGCGTCCGAGGTGCCGGTCGCCGAGGCGGCGCTGGGCGCGCTGGCCTGGACCGACCGGCCGGACGAGGCGTTCCCGCTGCTGCTCCGGTACGCCGACGGCGACCGGGCCCGCGTCGCGCTGTACGCCGCCGGACGGGCCGCCCGCCACGTCCCGCCGGCCCGCCTGGCCGAGTTGCTGGGCGGGGTGCTCACCGGCGCAGCGAAGGTCACCAGCCGCAAGGAGGCCGCGCGGCTCCTGGCCCGCTACGCGCAGGTGGACGTGATGGTGGTGCTCGGGGAGGCGTACGCCGATCCGGGCACGCACCGCGACGTGCGCGCGGCGATCGTCTCCGCCGCCCGGCAGCGGCTGGGGACCGAGGCGGGCTGGACGGTGCTGCGCGCGGCGGTGCACGCCGGCCGGGAGGAGCGGCGGGCGGTGCTCGGCGCGTACCCGTCGGGGATCTCGGAGCGCCACCGCCGCGCCTACGCCGCGCTGGTGGTGCAGGCGTGCCGGGCGGACGACCGGGAGGTCCGGCGCGCGGCGTTCGACGCGCTCGGCGAGTGGTCGCCGTGGCTGACCGACGTCACCGACCTGGTCGTGGACCGGCTCACCGACCCGGACGAGACGACGCCGGCCATCGGGGTGGCGAACCTGCTGCGGGCCGGTGGCGACACGGCGTTCCGGGCCGCGCTGGCCCGGCTGGTGGAACGGGACGCGGCCGACGACGACCCGGGCGGCCCGGCCGCCGACCGGCCCGCCCGGCGGCGCGTCGAACTGCTCACGGAGGGCGCGGCCCTCTGGTCCGACAGCCGCCCCGCCGGCGCCGACCGGGCCGGGCTGGTCGAGGCGGCGCGGTGGCTCGCCGGCCAGGACGGCTTCCTGGGTACGGCCACCGGGCTGCTCGTCGAACTCGGCCGGCTCGACGAGCTGGACGAGGTCGCCGCACTCTGCGCCGGCCGGCCCGTGGTAGCGGTCCGCACCGCGCAACGCGTCGGCGATCGCCTGCTCACCATGCGGCGGCGGCCCGATCCGGCGGCCCTCGCCGAGACGGTGGATCACCTCGCCGGGCGCGGAGACCTGGCCGCTGGCCTGTTCGCGGTGGCGCTGGTCGCGCACGGGTCGGAGTTCGGCTGGAAGACGCCGTGGCGGGACCTGCTCGTCGGGTTGCGCCGTCATCCGGACGCCGACGTACGGGAGGCCGCGTACACGCTCGACATGAGCTGACCACGCCGGGCGTCGCCCTATGCTCGGGGCGTGACGCTTCAGCGGATGGATCACGTCAGCGTCGTGGTGGACGACCTGCCGGCCGCGATCGCCTTCTTCACCGAACTCGGGATGGAGGTGGAGGGCGAGATGCCGGTCGAGGGGCAGTGGGTGGACCGGGTCAACGGCATCGACGGCGTGCGGGTCGACATCGCGATGATGCGGACGCCGGACGGCCACGGCAAGCTCGAACTGACGCGGTTCCGGGCGCCGGCACTCGTCGCCGCCGAACCGCCGGACGCGCCGCCGAACACGCTGGGCCTGCGGTCGGTCATGTTCGCCGTGGACGACGTCGACGACACGGTGGCCCGGCTGCGGGCCCACGGCGGTGAGCTGATCGGTGAGGTGGCGGAGTACGGGGACGTCTACCGGCTCTGCTACCTGCGCGGCCCGGCGGGCGTCATCGTGGCGCTGGCCGAGCAGCTCGGCTGACGCCTACCCGGCGTCGACGGCGGCCAGCACCGTCATCGCCTCGCGTTCACGGACGGCCAGGTCGGCGAGGACCACAGACGCGCGGGTCAGGTGGGTGGCGTCCCCGGTCCGCCCGGCGGTGGCGATGTGGTCGGCGACGGCGGTCCACAGCGGCGCGATGTCGGCGTACATCAGCTGTGCCCGGCGCAGGTGGGCGTCACCGGTGACGGTGGCGGCCTCGGCGAGGAAGTCCCGGTACATGGTGCGGAACAGCGCGCCGCCGGTGCCGCCGCGTTCCATCAGCGTCGCGGCGAGCGGAAGGTCGCGTGCCGGATCGGCGGCGCGGTCCAGCCAGCGGGTCACCCGGGCGGCGGCGGTGGCGATCCCCCGGTGGCCGAGGTTGGCGATCGGCGGGTCGAGGAACGCCCCGGCGTTGGCGCGTACCGCCGCGCGGACGGCGGCGTCCAGGTCCGGCGGGCCGCCGGGCGCGGTGAGCGTGTACGACAGGTGGCGCGCGGTCATCGGCCCGCGCGCGGCGCGGGCCCGGGCCAGGCTGTCCAGCGTGGTGGTCACCGCGCCGCCCTGCTGGGCGGTGTCGACCAGGTGGGCGTGTGAGTCGTCGTAGCCGTACACGGCGACTGTGTGCCCGCCGAAGTGGACCCGGGTGGTGAAGTAGTCCAGGTGGTACGAGTCCAGTTGCAGGCCGACCGGGTGCCCGGCGTCCAGCGCCTCGGTGACGTTCCGCCACGCCCTGGCCGCCGACGTCGTCTCCCGGACGCGCAGGTCCAACCCGAGGCGGCCGGCGGCGGCGCGGGTCACGCACAGCGGCTTGGTGCGCCCGCCGAGGAACGGCACGTCCATGCCCTTGGCGTCCCAGTAGACGAAGCCGAGCCCCTCGCCGAGACCGAACAGCATCGGCTCGGACAGGTCCAGGCCCGCGTGCCGGGTCAGCACGCCGAGCGTGGTGGTCTCGCAGTGCACCCCGCCGGTCGGCGTCACGTCGTCGAGAATCACGTCGCCTCCTGTTCCGCCGTCACGGCGCTCGGATCGTGCGTCGCGGCGACGGCGCCCGGATCGTGCGCTCCAGCGGCGGTGCCCGGGGCGTCCCCGGAGGGCGGGGCCAGCAGCGGGCGCAGCGGTCCGTCGCCGGGGATGCCGGGCATCCGGCGGGCCACCCCGGCGAGCAGGTCGGCGGCCTGGACGCGCGGGTCGTCGCGCGAATCGGTCATCACCAGCCCGGCCAGCGGTGACGGACCGGCCGGGTCGACCGCGGCCAGTGCCGCCTGGAGGCGGCGCAGCCGGTCCTGGGTGAGCGCGCTCTGCTCGTCGTGGATCACCAGCACCCGCCGCCGGCCGCCGCTCCAGTGCAGGACGGTCTCGGCCAGCGCCGGCAGCAGCGGCTCCAGCGGTGGCGGGATCGTCCGGTCGCCCGCGTACAACCTGGCCTGCATCTCAGCCACCCGGGCCGGATCGAGCGCGTCGAGGACCGCGCCGGCCGCCTCGTCGCCGACGTGACGCCGTAACGCGTCCCGCGCGGCGAAGAACCGTTGCACGCTCCGGTCGTCCGCCCGATCCCGCCGCTTGGTGCGCAGCATCTCGACGACGGCGGCGAGGAAGACCGCCCAGCCGGGTCCGGCCGCCCGCCCGGCCCGGTGCAGCGCCGCCGCGGCCTGACGCCCGGTCACCGGCGAGGCGGGTGCCCGCCGCGTACGACGGCTCGGCCAGCAGCAGGTCGACGACCCGGTTGGCGAGGAAGAACTCCTTGTCGACCAGGTGCACGTGCGCCCGGCCGCGCAGCGCGGACAGGAACCACTCCACCGCCTCGGCGGCCTCGCGGCGGCGCAGGAACTGCCGGGACTTGACCTCGTCGGGCGAGAACCGGAACCCGGACCGCAGCGTACGGATCAACGCAGCGGCCTCGTCACGGCTCAGGTCGACGCTGGCGTGGACGATCACCGGGGTGGCCGGATCGAGCAGGTTGGTCCCGGAGAAACCGGACTCGTCGCAGGCGATCTCCAGCACCGCGCCGGTCAGCGCCTCGCCGGGTGGCAGCCCACCCTGGAGCGGCAGCCTCGCACCCGTCGACCCGGCCATGCCGACCATGCTCGCCCACCCGGCCCGCGGCGGACCAGCGGTTAACCCGGATCGGGCCGGCGGCGGGCCGTGACCCGTCATTCCACCGGCCGGTAGATCGCCGCCAGGCGCGGCAGGCGGGCGCGCATCTGCTCGTCGTCGTCGAAGTCGAAGTCCTCACCGGCCGGGTCGGCCGGCGCCGGGCCGGGGGGAGCAGCGTGGTCGGCGGCGTCGAGCGCCTCCCAGAACGCGTCGGTGCCGGCGCCGGTCGCCTCGGCGTAGGCGTCGCCCGCCGCGCTCAGCACCGCCTCGCACTCGACCGCGTCGTCTTCCGGGTCGACGCCGGCCTCGGCGAGTGAGTCGGAATCGGCGACGGCCCGCTCCCAGACCGCCCGCCCCTGCGCGACCAGCCAGCCGCGGAAGTAGTCGAATCCGTCGTCCGAGCAGCCGCCGCGCATCAGGTAGGCGGCCGCCCACAGGTCCCAGCGCCACGCCTTTAGATTCACGTCGTCGTACGCCTGCTGGAAGCCCACGATCGCTGCCGGGCTCAGCACCGACAGCTCCGCGACGAGGTGCCGGGCCACCGCGTCGGCCCCCTCGGCGGTGACCGTCTCGCGGCCCGCGGCACGGCGCGCCCGCTCCACGATGTCCCAGAACGTCTCCCGATCCACGGCGGGACCGTACGCCGGCCCACCGACAAGCTGTCAGCGGCCGTGTCAGCGCCGTGTCAGGGCGGTGGCGGTACGGCCGCCCATGGTGGTCGCATGACGAGTTCAGCGATAACGGTCTCCGGGCTGCGCAAGGCGTACAAGGACAAGGTGGTGCTCGACGGCATCGATCTGGACGTCCCCGCCGGGACGATCTTCTCCCTGCTCGGCCCGAACGGAGCCGGCAAGACGACAGCGATCAACATCCTGACCACCCTGATCCGCGCCGACGCCGGGTCGGTGCGGGTGGCCGGGCACGACGTCGTCACCGAGGCCAAGGCGGTCCGCGCGGCGATCGGCGTGACCGGGCAGTTCGCGGCGGTGGACGAACTGCTGACCGGGCGGGAGAACCTGCAACTGATGGTCGACCTCGGCCCGCGCAACCGCGTGCCCGGCAAGCGGGTCGTCGCGGAGTTGCTGGAACGGTTCGACCTGGTCGAGGCCGCCGACAAGCCGGTGTCGACGTACTCCGGGGGCATGCGCCGCAAGCTGGACCTGGCGATGACGCTGGTCGGCGAGCCGCGGATCATCTTCCTGGACGAGCCGACGACCGGGCTGGACCCGCGCAGCCGCCGCACCATGTGGTCGATCATCAGGGATCTGGTGGCCGGCGGCGTGACGGTCTTCCTCACCACCCAGTACCTCGACGAGGCCGACCGTCTCGCCGACCGGATCGCGGTGCTCGACCAGGGCCGGCTGGTCGCCCAGGGCACGCCGGAGGAGCTGAAGCGCCGGATCCCCGGCACGCACGTGCGGTTGCGGTTCGGCACCGTCGCCGAACTCGACGCGGCGGCGCTGGTGCTGCCCGAGGCGGTACGCGACGAGGAGGCGCTGGCGCTGCGGGTGCCCGCCGACGGCGGAACCGCGGCGCTGCGCGCCCTGCTCGACCGGCTCGACGCGCACGCGATCAACGCCGACGACCTGTCCGTGCAGACCCCCGACCTCGACGACGTGTTCCTGGCCCTGACGGGCCGTACCCCGGAGGTGGCCGCCAGATGAGCAGAAACCACTCGGTCGTCATGCTGCGCCGCAACCTGACGCACCTGCGCCGCAACCCGACCTCGGTGTTCAACGCGGTGCTGATGCCGATCATCGTCATGCTGATGTTCGTGTACATGCTCGGCGACGCGTTCTCCGTCGGCGTCGACTACGTCGACTACGCGACGCCGGGCCTGATGCTGCTGGCGGTCTGCTACGGCCTCGGCGGCACCGCGACGTCGGTGAACTCCGACATGACCAAGGGCATCATCAACCGTTTCAAGGTCATGCACGTCTCCCGGGGCGCGGTGCTGACCGGCCACGTCGTCGCCACCGTGCTGACGAACGTCCTC
Source organism: Micromonospora sp. CNZ296 (assembly GCF_007827635.1). Lineage (NCBI taxonomy): Bacteria > Bacillati > Actinomycetota > Actinomycetes > Micromonosporales > Micromonosporaceae > Micromonospora > Micromonospora sp. CNZ296. Next base: position 99,954 of record NZ_VISW01000003.1, on the reverse strand, counting down.
GCGGTCGCGGCCCTGGTCGGGGTGGCGTTCCTGCTCGGCTTCCGCCCGGCCGCCGATCCCCTGCACTGGCTCGGCGTGGCCGGCGTGGTGGTGCTGCTCAGCGTCGCCGTCAGCTGGTTCACAGTCGCGCTGGGCCTGTTCGCGAAGTCGCCGGAGTCGGCGGGCATGGCCTCCGTGCCGCTGGTCCTGCTGCCGTTCTTCAGCAGCGCGATCGTGCCCGCGGACAAGATGGGGCCGGGACTGCGGCAGTTCGCCGAGTACCAGCCGTTCACGCCGATCATCGAGACCCTGCGCGGCCTGCTCGACGGCGCGCCGTCGGCCGGCGACGTGATCCCCGCGGTCGTCTGGTGCGCCGGCATCGCGGTGGTCGGCTACCTGTGGGCGCGGTCCACGTTCACGAAGCGAGCGTGATCTCGACCAGCCGCTCCCAGCCGGTCTCCCGGCCCTGTGCGACCGCCTCGGCGAACTCCGCGTCGCCGAGGCGGTCGCGCGCCGCCGCCTCGATCCGCGGCACGTCGGGGTGGGCGCGGTCGGGCAGCCCGCGTACCGCGGTGGCGGCGCCGAGCAGCCGCGCCGCGTGGTCCGGCCGGTCCAGCCGCACCGCCAGGTCCGCGACACCGACGAGCACCTGCGCGGTCAGCGGCGCGTAGCCACCCTCGCGCGCCGCCCGGCACGCCGCCGCCCGATGGGTACGAGCCTGCTCGACGTCCTCGGCCAGGTAACCCAGCAGATCCTGGGTGCCCGCCCGGACACTCGCCAGGTCCGCCTCGTCGCCGAGCAGCGCCGACACCGACCGCAGCTGCGCGTACGCCTCGTCCGCGTCACCGTCGTGGCGGGCCAGGTACGCCCGGACCAGCGCCAGTTCGGCCAGCGCGCCCGGCCAGGCGACCCCCGCGGCGAGCCGGTGCGCCTCGGCCAGCGCGGCGGCGCTCGCCGACTCGTCGCCGCCCAGCCGGTACAGCCAGGCCAGCCGCGCCCGCATCCGGATCACGTCCTCGACGGCGCCGACCTCGGTGACCGCCGCGACTGCCTGCTCGTAGTAGTCGCAGGCGGCGGCGACGTCACCGCGTACGGCGATCAGCTCGGCCAGCTCGCTGAGCGCGAACGAGATCCCGAAGCGTTCACCGACCGCCCGGAACTCGGCGAGCGCCTGCCGCAGGCACGCCTCCGCCTCCGCCGCCTCGACGCCGAGGATGACCCGCAGCTTGCCCAGGTGCAGCCGTGCCAGCGCGCGTACCCACGGGTCCTCGTGGTCGAGCAGCGACTCCCAGGCGGGCAGCAGCGCGTCCGGCTCCCGCAGCATGCGCTCCATCGGCACGACCAGGGCCAGCTCCGGGTGACCACCGTGACCTTCGCCGCTCAACCGGTACGCCTTGTGGATCCACTCGGCCGCGTGCTGCGCGTCGCCCGGCCCGGAGCTGAGGAACAGCACCACGAGTCCGTACACCACGGCTCGGATGTCGTCGGGCACGTCGCCGGGCGCCTCGGTGGCCGCGATGATCAGTTCCATGCCCTCGGTCCGGTGGCCGCCGAGCCACCAGTACCAGCCGGCGCCGGCCGCGAGCCGCATCGCCTCGCGCCCCTCACCCGCGGCGAGCGCCCCCCGCACGGCTGCGGTGATGTTGTCGTGCTCGGCTTCCAGCCGGGCGAGCCAGGTGAGCTGGTCGGCGCGGCGCAGCCGCGGCTCGGCGGTCTCGGCCAGCTCGGTGAAGTACGCCAGGTGCGCGCGACGGGCGAGGTCCGCCTCCCCCGCCTCGGCGAGCCGCTGTGCGGCGTACTCCTTGATCGTGCCGAGCATGCGGTAGCGCGGTGCGACGTCACCGGCGGCGACCAGCAGCGACTTGTCGGTCAGCGCGGTGAGCAGGTCGAGCACGTCGCCCGGCTCGACGGCGCCGCCGGCGCAGACCCGCTCGGCCGCGTCCAGGCTCGCCCCGCCGGAGAACACCGACAGCCGGCGCAGCACCGCGCGTTCGGCGTCGCTGAGCAGCTCCCAGCTCCAGTCGACCATCGCGCGCAGCGTCCGGTGCCGGGGCAGGGCGGTCCGGCTGCCGCCGGTGAGCAGCCGGAACCGGTCGTCGAGCCGGGTGGCGAGCTGGTCGACGGACATGGTGCGCAGCCGCGCCGCGGCCAGCTCGATCGCCAGCGGCATGCCGTCGAGCGCGCGGCAGATCCGCGCCATCGTCGTCGCGGTACGGGCGTCGAAGGCGAGGTCCCGGCGTACCGCCGCGGCCCGGTCCCGCAGCAGGCGCACGGCGGGCGACGACCCGACCTCGGCGATCGGGGCGTCGCCGTCCGGCAGGCCCAGCGGCGCGACCGGCCACAGCGCCTCCCCGGTGATGCCGAGCGGTTCCCGGCTCGTGGCCAGGATCCGCAGCCGCCGGCACTCGCCGAGCAGCCGGTGCGCCAGCGCCGCCGCCTGGTCGACGACGTGTTCGCAGTTGTCCAGGATCAGCAGCATCTCCCGGTCCCGGATCGCCGCGACGAGCCGGTCGGCCGGTTCCGCGCTGCCCGCGTCGCCGAGCAGCGCGTCGCGCAGGCCGAGCCCGGAGATCGTCGCCTGCACCACGTCCCCGCCGGCGCTGACGGCGGCGAACTCCACCAGCCACACGCCGTCCGGCAGGTCGCCCGTCATCCGGCGCCCGGTCTCCGTGGCCAGCCTGGTCTTCCCGGAGCCGCCCGGGCCGGTGAGCGTGGTGAGCCGGTGCTCGGCCACCAGCGTGCCGACCGCGGTGAGGTCGGCGTCCCGGCCGACGAAGCTGGTCAGCTCGGCGCGCAGGTTGGTGCGGCGGGTGTCCTCCCGGCGGACCGTCTCGCCGCGCAGCAGGGCGACGTGCAGCGCCGACAGTTCCGGCGACGGGTCGGCGCCCAGCGCGTCGGCGAGCGCGTCGGCGGTGCGCTGGTAGACCAGCAGCGCCTCGGTGTCGCGGCCGGCCGCGACGAGCGCGCGCATCAGCGCCGTGGCGAGCCGCTCGCGCACGGGATGGGCGGCCACCAGGTCGGTCAGCTCCGGGATCAGGTCGGCCTCCCGGCCGAGCCCGATCTCGGCGTCGTACCGGTCCTCCGTCGCGGTCAGGCGCAGCCGTTCCAGCCGGGTGGCCGCCGCGTCGAGCGCCGGACTGTCGGGCAGGCCGATGTCGCGCAGCGCGTCGCCGCGCCACAGGCCCAGCGCCTCGCGCAGCAGCCGTACCCGCTGCGGCCCGTCGCCGTCGCGGGCCCGGCGGACGAGACGCTCGAACCGTACGGCGTCGACGGCGTCGGGCTCGACGGCGAGCCGGTAGCCGTCGGGCAGCCCGTCGACGGTGCCCGCCGGCAGCGCCTTGCGCAGCCGGGAGACCAGCCGTTGCAGCGCGTTCGCGGCGTCGGCGGGCGGCTGCTCGCCCCAGATCCAGTCGACGAGCGTCGCCTTCGGGACCACGCGACCGGGCTGGAGCGCGAGGGCGGCCAGCAGCCCGCGCAGCCGCGCGCCCGGCACGTCGGCCGGTACGCCACCGTCCGTGGTGACCTGGAACGGCCCGAGCAACCCGATCTGCACCCGCCGATCCTGCCACGCCCGGCGACCGGGTCCGGTCCGCCGCCCCCGCCGGTCAGGTGGCCAGGCGCAGGTGGCGGCGCTGCCGCAGCCGCACCGCGGCGGCCGCCACGACCAGCAGCGTGAGTGCGACAGCGAAGGCCAGCCCGTGGGTCAGGCCGCGGTTGAGGTAGCCGCCGTCGGTGTGGTCGACGGCGTACGTGGCGAGCTCGCGGCTGAACCAGAACGGCAACGCGCGGGTGGCGCTGCCCGCCGGGTCCATCACCATCTGGAGACCGACCACTGTGAGCAGCACCAGCGTGCCCTCCAGCTCGCGCGGCAGCACGGCGCTCAGCAGCAGGCCGAACGGCACCGACACGAACACGGTCAGCGCCATGATCAGGGCGATCGCGCCGTACCGGACGTCGCGCTGGTCGGCCAGGACGAGCAGGAAGTACGGAGTGGAGAGGAGCATGCCGACGGTCCACAGCGCGAGCAGCCGGCCGAGCACCAGGTGCCGGCTGCCGTAGCCGGAGAGCCGCAGGCGGGGTTCGATGCCGCGCGCCGCGCTGCCCGCGAACAGCGCGGCGGTGCTGAGCGCCCAGCCCAGGCCGAGGCAGACGAAGCGGATCGACTGTCCGAGGTGGTCGCCGCGGCGGCTCAGATAGAACGCCAGCGGCATCAGCAGCAGGATGACCAGCACGGTACGGCGGCGCAGCAGCTCGCGCAGGGCGGCCTCGGCCACCACCAGGGTCCGGCTCACGCGTCACGCTCCCCGGCCAGGTCGAGCACGACGTCGACGCGGTCGAGCTGGTTGAGCAGGTGGGTGACGACCACGACGGCCTTGCCGGCGTCGCGCCAGCGCCACACCTCGTGCCAGAAGTCGAGGTAGGTGCCCCTGTCGAACCCCTGGTAGGGCTCGTCGAGGAGCAGCACGTCCGGCTCGCCGAGCCGGGCCAGCACCAGGTTGAGCTTCTGCCGTGTGCCGCCGGAGAGGTGCCGGGCCTGGATGCGTCGCGGCGGTGTCCACTCCAGCCCGGCCGCCTCCGCGCGACCGGCCCGACGGGCCGCCGTCCGGCCCAGCCCCCGGCCGGCGCCGATCAGCACGAAGTGCTCGTCCGGGCTGAGGAACTCGGCGGTGCCGCCGTCCTGCGGGCAGTAGCCGAGCGTGCCGTGCACCTCGACGGTGCCCGCCTCCGGGCTCAGCAGGCCGGCGCAGATCCGCAGGAAGGTGCTCTTGCCGGCGCCGTTGGCACCGACCACCGCCGCGATCTGGCCCGCCCGGACGGTGAGGTCGACCCGGTCCAGGACGGTCCGCCCCCGGTAGCGCTTGGTGATGCCGCGCGCGGCGAGCCGCACCGGTCCGGGCTGGCGGCGCGGCGGTCGCACGTCGGGGCCACCGAGGCTGTCGACCACCGCCCGGGCGTACGTCTCCGGCGCGCCGAAGACCCGCAGCGGCGACTCCCCGCTGTCGAGCAGGTGGGTGGCCGCCTCGGCGACGACGTGACCGGTCAGGTCGGGCCCCACCCCGTGCCGGCGCAGCTCGCCGGTCAGGGCGGCGAGCCAGGGTTCGTGGTTCACCGCTTCGGCTCCTCGCGCAGTATCGTGCCCACGCTCGACGCGAAGGCGCTCCAGTCGATCGCGGCGGCCCGCAACGCCGCGCTGCCGGCCGGGCTGATCCGGTAGTACTTCCTCGCGGGCCCGGTCCCGCCCTCCCGCCAGTGCGCGGTGAGCAGGCCGGAGCGCTGCAACCGCAGCAGCACCGGATAGAGGGTGCCGCCCTGCACGGCGCCCAGCCCGTGGGCCCGCAGCGCCTGGGACAGCTCGTAGCCGTAGGACTCGCCCCGGCTCAGCAGCGCGAGCACGCAGAGGTCGAGCACCCCGCGCAGCCACTGCGCCCGCCGTTCCTGGTTCATCCCGCTCCGCACTGTCCCGATCGGACGACATCCGGCGATGACGGTAGCGCCGCTACCTAGGTAGCGCAACCACCTAGTGGGGCCTCCTCCGGTCCGGCGAGGCTGATAGGTTGCGCCCTCCGCACAGGTTCGACGGGGGAATGCGCATGTCCGACACGGGGGCCGGATCCGAGCAGGGACCGGCGGGGGACGCGGAACAGCGGGGAGAGACCGCCTGGATGCGGCCGGCCGGCGAGCCGCCCGGCGTTCCCGGGCCGCCACCACCGCCCGCCACCGGGCCGGGTCACGGGTCGCCCGTTCCGGGTTACGGGCCGCCCATCGCTGGTCCGCCGTACGGTCCGGCCACGCCGGCTGCGCCGTTCGGGCCGTACCCGCCACCCGGCCCGCCGTCGTCCGGCCGCAGCCGCGGTCTGGTCGTCGCCGTCGCGGTGCTGAGCGTGCTGCTGCTGGTGGCGTGCTCGGGCCTGATCGGCGGCGCGTTCCTGCTGGGTTCCTCGCCCCGCGAGACGGCCGGGCGGGAGCCCGCCGCGCCGCCGGTGGCGCCCTCGCGGTCGTCCGGCGCGACGCCCACGCCGGGTGCGACGGCGAGCGCGGAGCCGTCGGCGCGCGGGCCGCAGCCGAGCGACTTCCCGGCGGCGCAGATCTCCGATCTCAACGACGTGTGCGACGGGGTTCTCTACTTCCCGCAGTCGCCGAAGCGCACCGGAGCGGCGCCGCATCCGGTGGCACTGCTCGTCGGCACCGACCTGGGCACGGGCAACCGCCGCCACGACCAGGTCTACTACTACGACGAGGGCCTGTCGAAGCGGGTGGAGCGGACCTGGGCGTCGGAGGACCCGAAGACCGTGCAGATGGTCGCCTGCCTGGATCGCACGAGCACCGGCGCGACGATCCGCAAGTGCCGGTACGACGACCCGAAGCCGGACACGCTGACGCTGCTGAAGGCCACCTACCGCCTGCGGGTGTACGAGGTGGCGACCGGCCGCCGACTGCTGGACAAGACCATGGGCGGGGACGACCAGCAGTGCCCGTACGTGGTCCTGTACGGCTCGGACAAGAAGATCTACGCCGAGGTCAGCCACCGATCGCTGCTCGGGGCGCTGCGCAACCTGGTGAAGCGGTAGGCGGGCGACGCCGGCCGCGGTCCACCGGGACGATGTGGGGAAACCGGCCGCACGGCCCCTCGCGGACCGGCCGGGATGTTCGATACCATCGAACATCCCGGCGGACGTCCCGCCACCTCGACAGGAGGTCCCCGTGCGGCCCATGAACAGTCAGCCGCCGTCGGAGCAGGCCGGCTCCGGTGGCGCCGCGGACGAGAACACGCCCGCGGGCGTCGTCGGCGGCCGGATCCGGCGCTACCGCAAGGAGCGCGGGCTGACGCTGCGCGGCCTCGCCTCCCGCTCCGGGCTGTCCATCGGCTTCCTGTCCCAGGTCGAGCGGGGCATCTCCTCCATCGGGCTGACCGCCCTCGGCAGCGTCGCCAAGGCGCTCGACCGGTCGGTGGCCGACTTCTTCGACGCCGGCACCGCCGCGCCGGACAGCACCGTCTCCTCGCTTCCCCGGCACTTCACGCTGACCAGGGCGGAGACGGCCGCCACGCAGTACGTGTCCGGGCAGCAGACCTACCGCATGCTCTCCGACCGCGGGCCGGACCTGGTACTCGAACCGATGCTCGTGCACATCGCGCCGGGCGGGCGCCGGGAGAACGCGTACGGTCACCGGGGCGAGGAGTTCGCGTACGTCATCTCCGGCGAACTGCTCTACGAGGTCGAGGGCGTCGAGCACCGGCTGTTCCCGGGCGACAGCGTGCACCTGCGCTCGTCGGTGCCGCACCAGCTCTACAACGACACCGACGCGGTGACGACTGTGGTCTCGGTGGTCACGCCCCGCCTGTTCTGACCCGCGCCCCCGGGCACCACGAATCGCCCTCCGTGTTCACGTAGGTGAACCCGGAGGGCGATTCAGCGTCCGGCGTCAGCGGCCGAGGCGTGCGTCCACGGCGGTCATCGTGTCCTGCCAGACGGCCGAGGCCGGGTCGATGACGGCGAAGTGGTCCCCCGGCTGTTCGAGGTGGCGGATCTCGTCCCCGGCGGCTGCCGCCGCGGCGGCGTAGCGCCGGTTGGCGTCGACGAGGTCGAGGCTGTCCTCCGTTCCCTGCACGAGCAGTGTGGGCACCCCTGTCGGCAGCCGGAGCATCGGGTCGCTCTCGGCGTACCGGCGTGGTGCCGTCACCGGTGAGCCGCCCAGCGCCGCGGCGACCGCGCCGTCGCCGAGGTAGCGCCGCTCGCCCTCGGTGAGGTCGAGCACCCCGGCCAGCGACACCGCGAGCGCGACACGCGGCCCGCTCGTACGCGCGGCGAGGTCCGCCGCGGCGCGCAACGCGAGCTGCCCGCCGGCCGAGTGTCCCAGCACGACGATCCGGTCCAGGTCGACCAACCGGTCGCGGGCCGGTTCCCGCAACGCGAGGAGGCCCGCCTGCACGTCCTGTGTAGTCGCGTCCCAGCCGTGCCGGTCCGGGCGCCGGTACTCCAGGTTCCAGCTCGCGTACCCGCGCCCGGCCAGGTCGACGGCGAGCGCGTCCATCAGGTCCGCGCCCCAGATGGACCGCCAGAACCCGCCGTGCAGCAGCACCGCGACCGGCGCCGGCCCGGCGTCCGGGGTGGACGGCAGCCGCAGGTCGCCCCACTGGTCCGGGTCCGGGCCGTAGGCGATCCGGGTGGCCGGCGCGCGGAGGCGGTGCACGGCGTGCCGGATCGCCCAGGCCAGGCCCCACAGTCCCCGCCCGGCCAGGTGGACCGCCCCGGGCACCGGCGGCTCGACTGTGAGGTCGTACCAGACCGCGCCGGACGGCTGCGCGCCGATCAGGGCACGGGCCGCAGCCGTGGGGCCGGGGAGCACCACCACCGGCTGGTCGGTCGCGGCGAGCAGCACGCGCATCTCGTCGGCCGAGGCAGCGGTGACGACCCCGCCGGAGACGTCGAGTTCGGCGCAGGTGGCGGCGGTCAGCGACGCCAGCAGGGCCGCGTCGGCCACCAGGCCGGGGCCGACCAGGACGGTGAGCCGCACCTGACTCACCTGCGCAGCAACGGCAGGACGGCCGAGCCGAGCAGGTCGACGCCGCGCTCGTCGGTGAGGCCGTGCGGCGTGCCGAACTCGACCCGGCGCACGCCCGCGTCGATGAGCGCCTGGGCCTGCGCGGCGACCTGCTCCGGGGTGCCGGAGAAGGCGAACCGGTCGAGCACGTCGTCCGGGATCAGCCGGCCCGCCGCCTCGTCCTCGCCCGCGTCGACCAGCTCGCCGACGCGCTTGACCAGGTCGTCGGGCATCTCGACGGTCGGGTCCAGCTCGGCCACCACCGCCAGGTACATGGCCACCTCGGTGCGGGCCTTGGCGCGGGCCACCTCGCCGTCGGTGTCGACGACTGTGACAGCGCCGAGCACGATGCCGACGTCCGCGACGTCGCGCCCGGCCTTCTCCGCGCCGGTTCGCAGCCGTTCGCGGATCACCGGGACCATGTCCGGGTTGGCGCTGCCGCCCACCTTGATCTCGTCGGCGATCCGCCCGGCCAGCGCCGCGCCCTGCGGGCCCCACGCGCCGAGCAGCAGCGGCGGGTCGGGCCGCTGCACGTCGTAGCGCAGGGCGGTGCCGGGGGCGAGCGAGAAGACCTTTCCGGTGAAGCCGCTGCGGTCGCCGCGCAGCAGGCGGTAGACGACCTGGACGGCCTCCTCGATCGTGGTCAGCGGCCGCGGCTGCGGCAGGCCGACAGCGCCCAGCCAGGTCCCCCGGGCCAGGCCCAGGTAGGCCCGCCCGTGCGAGGCCAGGTCCAGGGCGGCGATCTGACCGGCGATCTCGTACGGCGCCATCGAGTACGGGTTCAGGCAGGCCGCGCCGAGGCGTACCCGTTCGGTCGCCTGTGCCATCTCCAGCAGCGGGAAGATCGGCGGCTGGTACATCAGGTCGCCGAAGACGGTGAGCACGTCGAAGCCGTGCGCCTCGGCGGCGCGGGCCAGCCGGGCGTAGGCGCCGGCCGGCTTGTCGCTCTGGAGGCCGAGTCCGATCTCGACGGTCATGTCAGGTCCGCCGAGTTCATCGTGCGCCGGCAGGTCCGTTCCACCTTCATGACGAGCCGCTCCTCCGGGTCGGGGCAGATGAAGTGGGAGTCCTGGGCCAGCCAGTCCCCCGGCGCCAGGTCACGCTGCTTGGCGGCGAGGAAGGGCAGCACCGAGGCGAGCGCGTACACGCAGAAGTGCTTTCCCTCGGGCAGCCGCAGGTGCGCGCTGTTTGTCAGTTCGAAGTGGTCGCCCACGGCCATGCCGCACACCGACCGGCCCTCGATCCGGTCGACTGTCACCTTCAGGTCGTAGATCTCCATGTCGCCGTCGGCGCTGTCGCTCACGGCCCCTCCCCCTCGTCGATCCGTACGATGATCTTGCCGGTGGTCCGGCGTTCGGCCAGTTCGGTGAGCGCCGCGGGCGCCTCGTCCAGCGAGACGACGCGGCTGACCGGCGGCCGGACCGCGCCGGAGGCGCACATGTCGAACAGCTCCTGGTAGGCGGCCTCGACGGCACTGGCCCGCCGCCACGGGTACTGCGAGCCCCAGGACAGGCCGACGAGCGTCGCGTTCGCCGCCATCAGCCGCAGCGGGTCGACAGGCGGCGGTGCGCCACCGGCGGCGCCCACCGCCACCAGGCGTCCCTCGAACGCGAGGCACTCCCAGGAGCGGGCGAACACGTCGCCGCCCACCGGGTCCACGACGACGTCCACGCCCCGCCCGCCGGTGGCCGCGAGCACGGCGGGCACGAAGTCGTCCGCCGTGTAGTCGATCGCCACCTGGGCGCCGTGGTCGCGGCAGATCGCGATCTTGGCCGGACCGCCGGCGGTGGCCAGGACCCGCGCGCCACGGGCGACGGCCAGCTGGATCGCGGCGATGCCCACCCCGCCGGCGCCCGCGTGCACCAGCACCGTCTGCCCGGCCGTGAGACCGGATCGTTCCAGCGCGAACCACGCCGTCTGGTAGGTGACCGGCAGCGCCGCCGCGGTGACCGGATCGACGGTGGACGGTCGCGGCACCACCACCGCGGCGTCCACAGTCACCGTGCTGCCGAGCGCGCCGCGCGGCAGCGCCGGGCAGGCGAGCACCTCCTGACCCAGCAGGTGCTCGGCCCCGGCGCCGGCGGCGACGACCCGGCCGGCCGTCTCCACGCCGGGTGTCATCGGCGGGTCCGGCCGCACCGGATACTCGCCCCGGCAGAGCATGACGTCCAGGAAGTTCAGCCCGACCGTACGGACGGCGAGCTGCACCTCACCGGGGCCGGGCGGCGGGTCGTCGGGCAGGTCGGCGACCGACAGCACGTCCGCCGGCTCACCGGTCCGCCCGGCGACCAGCCGCCGGATCACGCCGCGCCCACCGGTTCCCGGACCAGCTCGGCGTGGTGGTGCACGATCACCCAGCGGCCGTCGATCCGGCGCACCACGTCGGTGACCCGGGTGATCTCCGGCTCGTCGTCCGGGCCGAGCTGCGAGACCAGCTCGTACCGGGCCACGCCGAAGTCCTCCCACACGTCGATGCGCTTGTCCCGCGGGGCGAGCACCGCCAGCCGGGGCCGCTGCCCGGCGGCGTCCCGCCGGGCGCGGTACTCGTCCAGTTCGGCCCGGGTCCGCAGCGGCCCGGGCAGGTGCGTCTCCCAGGTGGTCACGTCGGGGTCCAGGTGCGTGTCGAACCGCTGCTGGTCCCCCGCGAGGAACGCGTCGTACATGTCGTCGATGCCGGCGGCGATCTCCGCCGCGCCTGCCTGCGCGAACGTCATCGCGTCTCCTCCTGGTTACGGTCGTCGCGGGCGATCTGCCCGCCCTTCATCACCCACCGCACGTCCCGGAACGCCGAGGTGTCGGCGAGCGGGTCGGCGTCGGTCGCGATCAGGTCGGCGAGCTTGCCGGCCTCGACCGTGCCGAGGTCGGACTCCGCGCCGAGCCACCGGATCGGGCCGAGCGTGCCGGCGTGGATGGCCCGCGCGGCGCCGATCCGCTCGGACATGTACTCCAGCTCCCGGATCGAGGCGGTGGTGCCCTCGAACTCCCAGAACGGGGGGACGTCGCTGCCGAGCAGCACCTCCACGCCCGCGGCGATGGCCATCTCGAAGCTCTCCAGGTGCCGGGGGCCGGCGCCGAGCGACCGGCACTGCATCCACTCCGGCACGCCCAGCTCGTCGAAGAACTCCTTGCAGCGCGTCACCAGCAGCGTCGGCACGAGCGCCGTGCCACGCTCGGCCATCCGCGCCGCGACCTGCGGGGTGAGCTGGTAGCCGTGCTCCACACAGTCCAGTCCCAGCTCGACCGCCGCGCCGATCACCTCGGCCGGTCCGGCGTGCGCTGTCACCTTGCGGCCCCACGCGTGCGCGGTCTCGATCACCGCCGTCATCTCGTCGGCGAACAACTGCGGCGTGTGGATGCTCTCGTGCTCACCGGCGATGCCGCCCGAGATCATCACCTTGATCAGGTCCGCGCCGGCCTTGATCTGGCTGCGCACGCCCTGTCGGAAGCCGACCGGGCCGTCGCACTCGAGCGTGTCGTTGCCCTCGTGGCCGTGCCCGCCGGTGCACACCAGCGCCCGTCCGGCGGTGTAGATGCGCGGACCCGGGACACGCCCGGCGTTGATCGCCCGCCGCAGCGCGAAGTCGGCGTGGTCCTTCTCCGCCACGCAGCGCACCGTGGTCACGCCGGTGTGCAGCGTGCGCCGTGCCCCGTCGGCCATGTAGTGGGCGAGGTCGTACGCGCCCATCCCCTTGACGTCGTCGCCGGCGGAGCCGGGCAGCGACAGCGAGAAGTGGGTGTGCATGTTGACCAGGCCGGGCGTCACGTACGCGCCGTCGAGGTCCACCTCGGTCAGCCGGCCGGCGGCCCGCGCCTGCTCGGCCACCTCGGCGTACGGCCCGACGGCGGCGATCCGGTCACCCCGGACCCACACCCCGGCGCCGGTCACGGGCGCCATGCCGTCCACCACGCGGGCGTCCAGCACTGTGCAGTTGCCGAGCAGCACGCTCGGCTGTTCGGGCGAATAGGCGGCACTCACGCGATCACTCCATAAACGTCTCGGGCGGCCCGCGCGGAGACGTAGCCCTCGGCCACGTCCCGTCGCACCGCCTCCGGATCCCGACTCCTCGGGTCACCGTGCCCGCCGCCACCGGCGGTCAGCAACGTCACCCGATCCCCCACCGCCACCGCGGTACGCCGTGTGCTCACCCGGTGCTCCCGGTCCGTGCCCGGGAAGACGACCACCTGGTTCGGCTCCGGCTGCTCGCCGCCGGCCAGCGCCCACGGCGCGCTCTTCGTCTTCTTGATCACCGACAGGAACTCACCCGGCGTCACGAACCGGATGTCCCGCCGCAGGCCGCAGCCGCCCCGGAACCGGCCGGCGCCACCGGAGTCGGTACGGATCTCCAGGCGCTCGAAGAACATCCCGGTCTTCGACTCCAGCACCTCAACCGGCGTGTTGCGCGCCTGGGTCTGGCACAGGTGGTTCGCCGGTCCGATGCCGTCGTGCCGGGGCGTGCCGCCCCAGCCGACCGGGTCGTTGTTGCTGACCGCGAACATGTCGCCGGTGTCCGGGTGCCGGCCGACCATCATGAACCCGGGCACGTCGCCCCCGGAGGAGGCGGCCAGCCGGTCCGGCATGCCCTGCGCCAGCGCCTTGAGGATCAGCTCCAGCGCGACGGTGCCGGTCCACTGGGTGAACGTGGCGGCCGGATACTGCGCGTGGAACAACGTACCGGGCTCGGCGCGTACCCGCAGGGGCGCGAAGTGCCCGGCGTTGGTCTGCTCGTGCGGCGTGGTGACGCCCTTGAACGCGACCCGGCAGGTGGCGATGGTCGCGCCCAGCGGCAGGTTCACCGGCCCGGGCACCGCCGGGGACGACCCGGCGAAGTCCACTGTGAACTCGCCGTCGGCGACGGTGACGGTGACCCGCATCCGGATCGGGTCGTCGCTGACCCCGTCGTCGTCGAGCCAGTCCTCGGCGGTCCAGCTGCCCTGCGGCAGCGCGGCCACCGCCTCCCCGGCGCGCCGCGCGGCGGCGTCGATCACCCGGTCGACGACCGCGTCGACCACCGCCGGACCGTAGTCGCGGTACAACTCGGTCACCCGCCGCTCACCGGTACGCAGCGCGGCGATCTGCGCGTTGAGGTCGCCGAGGACGAGTTCCGGCATCCGTGAGTTGAACCGGATCAGCTCGTGGATCTCCGGCACCGGCTCGCCCCGGGAGTACACCTTCGTGCCGGGGAAGATGATCCCCTCCTGGTGCATGTCCGTGGAGTCGAGCACGTAACCGGGATCCTTGGCGCCCAGGTCCATCCAGTGCGCCCGGATGCACAGGAAACCGATCAGCTCCTCGCTGTCCGGCAGCACCACCGGCGCGAACATCGTCGCGTCGTACGTGTGCGCCGCGTTCCAGTACGGGTAGTTGAGCAGCACCACGTCGCCGCGGTGCAGGTTCTCCACGCCGACGTACTCGACGCCCTTGCGCAGGGAGTAGTCGTTGGCGCCGAGGAAGCGGGACAATCCCGTCGACTCCGCGACCAGCCGCAGCCGCCGGTCGTAGACGGAGATGCCGAAGTCGTACACCTCGTAGATCACCGGGTTGAACGCGGTGCGCACCAGCGCGGCCCGCATCTCCTCGGCGGCCGAGACGAGATGGCTGCGGACGACCTCGACGGTTGCCCCGTCGACCGTCGGCTCACCCATCGACGTCCACTCCGTAGACGTCCCGGGCCGCCTCCGGGGAGACGTAGCCCTCGGCCACGTCGCGCCGGACCGCCTCGGGGTCGCGGCCGCGCGGGTCGCCGTGCCCGCCGCCACCGGCGGTCAGAAGGGTGACCCGGTCGCCCACAGCGACCGTCGTGCGCTTGGTGCTCACCCGGTGCTCGCGGTCGGTGCCCGGGAACACCACGATCTGGTTCGGCTCCGGCTGCAAGCCGCCGTCGAGCGCCCACGGCGCGCTCTTCGTCTTCTTGATGACGGTGAGGAACTCACCGGGCGTCACGAACCGGATGTCCCGCCGCAGGCCGCAACCACCACGGAACCGGCCGGCGCCACCGGAGTCCTCGCGGATCTCCCAGCGCTCGAAGAACATCCCGGTCTTGGCCTCCATGACCTCGATCGGGGTGCCCCGGCCGGTGCTGCCGGAGACGTGGGTGGCGGCGTCCATCCCGTCGTGCTGCGCGGTGCCGCCCCAGCCCACCAGGTCGTTGTTGCTGACCGCGAACATCTTCCCGGTGTCCGGGTGCAGGCCGACCATCATGAAGCCGGGCACGTCGCCGCCGGAGGAGGCGGGCAGCAGGTCCGGCATGCCCTGGGCCAGCGCCTTGAGGATCAGCTCCACCGCGACGATGCCGGTCCAGAGCGTGAACGTCGGCTGCGGGTAGACGGCGTGGAACAGCGTGCCCGGCTCGGCCCGCACCTCCAGCGGCGCCACGGTGCCGGCGTTCGACGGCTCGTCCCGGGAGGTGAGCGACTTCAGCACGACCTTGCAGATCGCCTCGGTCGCGCCGAACGGCATGTTGATCGGGCCGCGGGTGGCGGGCGCCGAACCGGCGAAGTCGACGACGAAGCGCCCGTCGGCGATGGTGACGGTAACGCGCATCTTCACCGGGTCGTCGCTGATGCCGTCGTCGTCCACCCAGTCCTCGGCGGTCCAGGTGCCCTGCGGCAGCGTGGCCAGCGCCGCGCGGGCGCGGGCCTCACCGTCGGTGATGATCCGGTCGATCGCCTGGTTCACGGTGTCCCGGCCGAACTTCTCGATGATCTCCAGCATCCGCCGCTCGCCGGTGCGCAGCGCGGCGATCTGCGCGTGCAGGTCACCCAGCACCGCGTCCGGCATCCGCGAGTTGAACCGGATCAGCTCGTGGATCTCGCGCACCGGCTCGCCCCGGGACACGACCTTGGTGCCCGGGAAGATGAGCCCCTCCTGATGCATGTCGGTCGAGTCAAGCACGTAGCCGGGGTCCTTGGCGCCCAGGTCCATCCAGTGCGCGCGGACGCAGAGGAAGCCGACCAGGTCGCCGTCCGCGTCGGGGTCCGCCTCGTCCGGCCGGAACACCGGCGCGAACAGCGTCGCGTCGAACGCGTGCGCCGCGTTCCAGTACGGGTAGTTGAGCAGCACCACGTCACCGCGGTGCAGGTTCTCCCGGCCCACGTACTCCACGCCCTTGCGCAGCGAGAAGTCGTTCGCGCCGAGGAAGAACGTCAGCCCGGTGGCCTCGGCGACCAGCCGCAGGTCGGCGTCGTACATCGACAGGCCGAAGTCGTGCACCTCGTAGATGACCGGGTTGAAGGAGGTACGGATGAGGGTGGCCCGCATCTCCTCCGCGGCCGACAGCAGATAGCTGCGGACGACCTCGACCTGGGCTCCGTCCAGCGTGGTCATGCGGCTTCCTCCAGGGTGACGAGCAGGTATCCGTGGTCGTCGACGGTGACCCGCTGGCCGCTGGGCACCACTGTGGTGGAGGTGCCCTCGTCGATCAGCGCCGGTCCGTCGAAGGTGTCGCCCGGCTCCAGGCGGGCCCGGTCGTAGACCGCGAACGGCACCACCGCCTGCTGCCCGAAGTCGTAGGCGTCGCGGTGCGCCAGCAGCGCCTGCGACGGGTCGCCGTCGCCGCGCGGCAGGGTCTCCAGCTCCGGCCGGTCGGTGCGCCCGATGCCGCGTACCCGCAGGTTGAGGATCTGGAGCGGGTTGCCCATGGTGTGGCCGTACCGGGTGCGGTGCGTCTCGTCGAACGCGGCGCGGATCGCGTCACGGTCCAGCTCACGCCCGACGGTGACCATCAGGCTGTGCTCCTGGCCGAGGTAGCGCAGCTCGAACTGCCGCTCCAGTACCGCCTCGCCGGCCGGCACGCCCTGCGCCACCAGCGACGCGACCGCCTCGGCCTCAACGGCCTTGAACAGCTGCTCCAGCTCCGACAGGTCGGCGTCGTCGAGCGTGGCCATCACGGTACGGCTGAAGTCGTTGACGATGTCGGCCGAGAGCATGCCCCAGGCGGAGAAGCCGGACGGCGCGAACGGCACGACCACCTCGCCGATGCCCATCTCCCGGGCCAGCAGCGGTGCCAGCAGCGGGCCGGCGCCACCGAACGCGAGCAGCGCGAACTGCCGGGGGTCGTGCCCCCGCTCGACGGTGATCTGCCGGACCGCGCCCACGGTGCGGGCCAGCAGCACGTCGAACACTCCCGCCGCCGCGTTCTCCACGCTCAGGCCGAGCGGATCGGCGAGCTGCTCCTGGATCGCGGCGCGCGCCTCGGCATCGCGCAGCCCCATGGTGCCGGCGAGGAAGCGGTCCGGGTCCATGTAGCCGAGCACCACCGCCGCGTCGGTGACAGTCGGCTTGGTGCCGCCACGGCCGTAGCAGACCGGGCCGGGGTCGGCGCCGGCGCTCTGCGGGCCGACCTTGAGCAGGCCGTGGTCGAGCCAGGCGATCGAGCCGCCGCCGGCGCCGATGGTACGGATGTCGTACGTCGGGATGAGCAGCGGGAAATGCTCCAGCTGGGCCTCGTACGCGGCGACCGGGTTGCCGCGCTCGATCACGCAGGCGTCCAGGGAGGTGCCGCCGATGTCGAACGTGAGCACGTTGTCGCGGCCCAGCTCGGAGGCGACGTAGGCGGCACCGACGATGCCGCCGGCCGGGCCGGACAGCACTGTGTGCGTGGGGGCGGTCTTGGCGACCGCGCTGGTCATCGAGCCGCCGCCGGAGCGCATGATCAGGAAGCGCCCGGAGAAGCCGCGCTCGGCCAGGCCGGCCTCCAGCTCGTCCACGTACCGCTCGAAGATCGGCCGGATGTACGCCTCCAGCACCGTGGTGCTGGTGCGCTCGTACTCCCGGTACTCGCGCACGATGTCGGTCGACAGCGACAGGCTGACCTCGGGGAACTCCTCGTGGATCAGGCGCGCGGCCTCCCGCTCGTGGCTCGGGTCGAGGAACGAGTGCAGGAAGCAGATGGCGATCGAGGTGACCTGCTGGTCCACCACGAGCGTGCGGGCGGCCTCCCGGACGCTGTCCGGGTCCAGCGGCTCCACCACGCGGCCCCGGTAGTCCAGCCGGCCCCGCACACCGGCGGTGAAGCGGCGCTGCACCAGGCTCTCCGGCCGCTGGTACTGGAAGTCGTACATGTGGTCGGACGGCACGTTGCCGCGGCCGATCAGGAAGACGTCCCGGAAGCCCTCGTTGGTGATGATGCCGGTACGGCCACCACGGCGTTCCAGCACCGCGTTGAGGCCGAGGGTGGTGCCGTGGATGAACAGCTCCACCTCGGACAGGTCGGTGCCGAGCGCGGTGATCGCGTTGAGGACACCGTCCGCAGGCCGGGCCGGGGTCGTGGCCGCCTTGCGGAACCGGACCCGGTTGGTGCGAGTGTCCAGCTCCATGGCGTCCACGAAGGTCCCGCCGATGTCGACGGCGAGCCGGATGGGGCGACGGGTCATGGCGTGACAGCCTGCCTTCCGATGAGGGCGGGAAGCTCGGGAACGCGCCAGCAGGCGGCCCGGCTCTCGCCGTACGACTGAAGCTCCTGCTGCTCCGCTCGGCACCGGTCGGTGACGAACGGGCACCGGGCGGCCAGTGGGCACCCGGTCGCGGCGTCGGCTTCCTCCAGGTCCTTGACCAGCTCGACGGCCTCGCCGTCGGACCCGGTCGTCCCGCCGAGGCGGGGGGCGCTGCCCAGCAGCGCGCGGGTGTACGGGTGCCGGGGCGTGTCGAAGACGACGTCCACCGGCCCCTCCTCGACGACCCGGCCGAGGTAGAGCACCACGACGCGGTCGGCGAACCCGCGCACGGTGGCCAGGTCGTGGGAGATGAACACCGAGGCGCGTTCCGCGTCGGCGGCCACGTCGGCGATCACGTCGAGGATCTGCGCCTGGACGGTGACGTCCAGCGCCGAGGTCGGCTCGTCGAAGACGATCAGGTCCGGCTCGCCGACCAGCGCGCGGGCGATGCCGATGCGTTGCGCCTGACCACCGGACAGCTCGTGCGGGTAGCGCTGGAGGATCGACCGGTCCAGCTCCATCCGGTCCAGCACGGCGGTGACGCGCTCCTCCCGCTGCGCCGGGGACAGGCCCGCGGCGCGCAGCGGCTCGGCGATGGAGTCGCCGACGGGACGGCGCGGGCTGAGCGAGCCGATCGGGTCCTGGAACACGAGCTGGGCCCGGGTCCGTGCCCGGCGCAGTGCCCGGCCCCGCGGACGGGGGCGGCCCGGCTGCTTGACCAGTGCCTGCCCGGCGACCGTGACGGTGCCGGACGTGGGCGCGACCAGGCCCATCACGAGCTTCGCGAGGGTGCTCTTGCCGCAGCCGCTCTCGCCCACCACACCGAGCGTCTCGCCCGGCCCGAGCCGCAGCGTGACGCCGCGCAGCGCGTGGTGCCCGCCGGAACCGAACCGGCTGCGGTAGACGACGTGCGCGTCCTCGATCTCCAGCACGGCGGGCTTCGCGTCCGCGCCGGCCGAGACCGCGCCGGACGCTGCCGGCGTGTGCGACACCTGCGGCACGTCGGCGTCCAGCGGCCGGGTCTGCGGGTGGAAGCAGGCGAGCGACCACTCGCCGCCACCGGGTACCGGCACTGTGGCCGGGCGCCGGGACGAGCAGGTGCCGTCGGCGTGCGCGCACCGGGCGACGAACGGGCAGTTGTGCGGCTCCTGCGTCAGCAGCGGCATGGCGCCGGGAGTGGCGACGACCGGCCGGCCGCCGACGTCCGGCACCGAACGCAGCAGCGCCCGGGTGTACGGGTGCGCGGGATCCCGCAGCACCTGCGCGGCCGGTCCGCTCTCCACCACGGTGCCGGCGTATAGCACCACCACCCGGTCGCAGACCTCCGCGATGGAGGCCAGGTCGTGCGAGATCAGCAGGACGCCCCGGCCGTCGGTGTCGGCGGCGTGCCGGAACTGACGCAGGATCTCCCGGGTCAGGGTCACGTCCAGGCCGGTGGTCGGCTCGTCGGCGATCAGCAGCTCCGGCGCGCAGCCGGTGGCCAGCGAGATCATCACCCGCTGGGCCATGCCGCCGGACAGCTCGTGGGCGTACGCGTCGAGCCGCCGCTGCGGGCTGCGGATGCCGACCGCCTCGAACAGCTCGCGCGCCGCCTCCCGGGCCCGGTCGCCGGACATGTCCTGGTGGGTGGCGAGCCGGTCGACGAGCTGCTTGCCGATGGTGCGGGTGGGGCTGAGCGCGCCGCGCGGGTTCTGGAAGCAGATCGCCACCCCGCGCCCGCGGTGGGCGGCGAGCGCGGTGTCGTCCATCCGCAGCACGTCCGAGTCGCCGAACAGCACCCGGCCGGTGGCGTGCGAGCCGCCGGGCAGCAGCCCGACGACGGCGCGGGCCACCATGCTCTTGCCGCCGCCGCTCTCGCCGACCAGGCCGACGACCTCGCCGGGCCGGACGGCGAAACTGACGCCGCTGAGCGCGGCGACCTGCCGGCCGGGCCGGCGGATCGTCACGGAGAGGTTCTCGATCGACAGCATGGTCACCGCCGCTTCGCGTTCGCGCGGTCCTGCAGGCCTTCGCCGAGCAGGCTGAACCCCAGGACGCAGACGAACAGGGCCAGGCCGGGCGGGACCGAGGTCCACCACCGGCCGCCGACCACGTCCGCGGCACCCAGGCTGATCATGGCGCCCCACTCCGCCTCGGGGATGCTCACGCCCAGGCCGAGGAAGGAGAGCCCGGCCAAAGTGAGCATGGCCCAGCCGCAGTTCAGCGGCGCGATCACCCGGACCGGGGTGAGGCTGTTGGGGAGCAGGTGCCGCCAGAGCACGCCGATCGGTGACGCTCCGGAGGTGATCGCGGCATCCACGAACGGCAGTTCCCGCAGCGACCGCACCTCGGCGCGGACCAGCCGGGCGTACGCCGGCGCGTTCACCGCCGCGATCGTGATGATCAGGTTGATCGTGCCGTTGCCGAGCAGCGCGGCCACCGCGAGCGCCAGGATGAACGTGGGGAACGACTGGAAGATGTCGACCACCCGCATCAGCACGTCGTCGAGCCAGCCGCCGAAGTAGCCGGCGACCAGGCCGAGCAGCGTGCCGACGACCACCGCGAGCGCCACGGCGGCCAGCGCGATGCCCAGGTCGAGCCGGGCGGCGTAGAGCACCCGGCTCCAGATGTCCATGCCGTTGCCGTCGGTGCCGAGCAGGTGGCTGCCGCCCGGCGCGACGAGCGTGTTCGCCGCGTCGATCTCGGTCTCGCCCCACTGGCTCAGCAGCGGCGCGAACACCGCCAGCAGCGCGACCACCGACAGGATGCTCGCCCCGGCGATGATCATGCGGCGGGCGAATCGGCTGTCCCGGTCGCCGCCGGGCACGACCACCGGCGCGGCGGCGGGACCGTCGGGGACGGTTCGCAGCTCGGCCATCAGAGCCTCACTCTCGGGTCGAGGATCGCGTGGACCACGTCGGCGATGAGGAACACCAGCACGTAGCACAGCGCGATGACCAGCACCGACGCCTGCACCACCGGGTAGTCCCGGTAGAGCAGGCCGCGCAGGGCCCACTGGCCGAAGCCCTGCCACGAGTACACGTACTCAACGAGCACGGTGGAGCCGATCGCCGTACCGAAGACCAGCGCGGCCAGCGACGGCAGCCGGACCAGCGTCGCCCGCAGCAGGTAGCCGTAGTGCAGCGTGCGGTCGCGCAGCCCGTGCGCCTTCGCCGCGGCGTACGACTCCGAGTGCAGCACCTCCAGCGCGGAGGCCCGGACGCTGCGCAGCAGCGGGGCGACCACGCCGACCACGAGGGTCAGCACCGGCAGCACCAGGTACGCCGCGGCCGAGGCGATCGCCGGCCCGTTGGCGGTGAGGACGGCGTCGACGAGGTCGGCGCCGGTGAGGGGGGTCAGGCCGGTGTCCGGGTCGACGCGTCCGTTGGGGGCCGGGAACCAGCCGAGGATGCTGTAGCCGACGAGCACCAGCACCAGGCCGAGCCAGAACTCCGGTACGGAGTTGCCGACCAGCGCGAAGATCCGGACGCTGTGGTCGCCGGCCCGGTTGGCCCGCTTGGCCGACCAGATGCCCAGCACCGTCGCCACCACGAGCGCGATGCTCACCGAGATGACGACGAGTTCCAGGGTCGGACCCACCCGCAGCGCCATCTCCGAGCCCACGGAGCTGCCGCTCTGGATCGACGTCCCGAAGTCACCGGTCAGCAGCCCGCCGAGGTAGTCGAGGAACTGCTGCCACAGGGACTGGTCCAGCCCGAAGCGGGCACGGGCCGCGGCGGCGTCCTCCTCTGTGGCGTTCTGCCCGAGGATGCTGCGGACCGGGTCGCCCGGCAGCACTCGGACCAGGAGGAAGGCCAGGACGACCACTCCGAGCAGAACGGGGATCAGCTGGAGTAGTCGCCTGACGACGAACCGGAAGATGCGCATGGGTGGGTGACGTCCCTAGGCCGAAGCGCTCAGGTAGCGCAGGCGGGCGAGGCCGTCCATCGGCTGCACCCAGCCGGCGACGGACTCCCGGACGGGCAGGTTGAAGTTGGGCTGGCAGATGACCACCCACGGCACGTCGGCGGCGAGGATCTCCTGGACCCGCTTCCACAGCGCGTTGCGGGCGGCCGTGTCGACAGTGGTGTGCGACTTCTCGTAGATCTGCTCGATCTCCGGGTTGCTGTAGTTCGAGTAGTTGAGGTTGGCGCCCTTGACGAAGCTCGTCGCCAGCATGTACTCGACGTCGTCCACCCAGAGCTGCCCGGAGGTGATCTGGAGCGGGATGTTCTTCTTCGTCCGCCGCTCGCCCAGGGTGGCCGGGTCCAGCGGGGTCAGCTTGAGCCGGATGCCCGCCTTCGCCGCCTCGCCCTGCACCTGGACGGCGATCTTCTGCTGCTCCTCGTTGTCGGCCTCGAAGACCAGCTCGGAGTCGAGCGACGCCCGGCCGGCGGCGGCCATGGCGGCCTTCGCCTTCTCCAGGTCGTAGGTGAACGGGTAGCCGCTCTCGTCGTAGCCGGGCATGTCCAGCGGGACCGGGCTCTTGGCCGCGCGGGCGTCGCCGCCGTACACGTTGTTGATGATCTGCTCGTAGGGCACCGCGTACGCGAGCGCCTTGCGGATGTTCACGTCGTTGAACGGCGCGGCGGTCACCGACATCTGGATGGCGACCTGGCGGTTGCTGGCCGCCGAGATGACCTTGATGCCGGCCGCCTTCTTGAGGTCCTGGATGTCGCGCTGGCTGATGCCCAGGGCGATGTCGATGTCACCGGCCTGGAGCTGGAGCCGCTGGTTGGAGGCGGCCGGCACCACGGAGATCCGGATGGTCGGCGTCTTGGCCGGGTCCGGGCCCGGGTAGCCGGTGTTCGCGCTGAGCTCGATCTCCTGGCCCTGGGTGGCCTTGGCGACGTTGAAGTAGCCGCCGGTCGGCGGGTTCTTCGCGAACCACTCCTTGGCCCAGGGGTCGCTGCCGCTGGCGTGCTTCTTGGCCTCGACGGAGTCGAAGACGTACAGCGAGATCGCCTGGATCTGCCGGGTCAGCGCGCTCGGGAACGCCTGGTGGAACTCCACCGTGTAGTCGTCGACGACCTTGACCTGGTCCGCGCTGGTCAGGCCGATGGTGCGGTAGACGCCGGCCACGTTGGCCTGGGCGGCGAACGCGCGGTCCTTCGACCACTTCACGTCGGCGGCCTTCATCTCGTTGCCGCTGGCGAACTTGACGCCGCGACGCAGCTTGAGCGTCCACACCTTCTGCTCGGCGTCCGGCTCGAACGACTCGGCGAACGTCGGGGTGATGTTCTGGGTGTCGAGGATCTGGCTGCCGCCGGCGTTGGTGACCCCGTAGTCGATCAGGTACGGGAAGACGTTCTTGTAGAGCATCAGCGCGGTCAGGTCGAAACCGACGAAGTCCTGGTCCCAGCTCGACAGATAGCTGGAGACGGCGATGCGCAGCGTCTTGGCGGAGGCGCCGCTGGACTTGCCGTCCGTGGACTTGCTGCCGCTGTCCGCGGCGCAGGCGCCGGTGGCGAACAGGAGCGCGACGCTGCCACCCAACTGCAGGACGCCGCGGCGGGAGAGCGCGGGCGAGGAGGCGCCCGGACGGGGTGAACGAGCCATGAGAAGCCCTCCTAGAAGCACGAGGCGAATGGCCCGAGCTGCGGACCTACCTGGTGTTCTACCGGATTAGGCACGAGTGAACAATAGGGTGAACGGTGTTCACTGAACACGCCCGCGCTGTGAAATTAGAGCGCTCCCGAAGTGCGGGATGACCCCGGTGTCAGCGTTCACATGAGTTCACCGAAACGTTACGTACGACGGATCGAACGGGGCCGGAAACGCCGATGACCCCGGGAGGGACACCCGGGGTCATCGTGCGCGCGGCGGTCCGCGCGGCTCAGGGGTGGCCGGTCTCCTCGGACGCGCCGGTGATCATCGAGACGATCTCGTTGCGGCTGGTCCCGGTGATGTCGCGGACGCCGACCTGGCGTCCCCGGCGCAGCACCGCCACCCGGTCGGCGATACGGAACACCTGGTCCAGGTTGTGGCTGACGACGAGCACGGCGGCACCACGTTCCCGCAGCTTCAGGATCAGCTGCTCCACCTTGGCGGTCTCGGCCACGCCCAGCGCCGCTGTCGGTTCGTCCATCAGTACCAGGCCGCTGGCCCAGTGGGTGGCGCGGCAGATCGCCACCGCCTGGCGCTGCCCGCCGGACAGGTCCCGGATCGTCGCCTTCGCGCTGGGGATGCGCACGTCCAGCGCGTCCACCAGCTCCTGCGTCTCCCGGGCCATCCGGCGCCGGTCGAGCAGGCGCAGCGGACCGCGGGTCAGCTCCCGGCCCAGGAACATGTTCATGTAGACCGGCTGCGAGTCGGCCAGGGCCAGGTCCTGGTAGACCACCTCGACTCCCTGCCGCCGGGCGTCGGAGGCGTCCCGGAACGTCACCGGGCGCCCGTGCATCTCCAGCTCACCCTCGGTGGGCTGGTAAACCCCCGAAATGATCTTCACAAGGGTGGACTTGCCGGCGCCGTTGTCGCCGACCAGCGCGGTGATCTGCCCGGCGGCCAGTTCCAGGTCGAAGCGCTCGATCGCGACCACGCCGCCGAACTGCTTGCGGATGCCGCTCAGCCGCAGCGGCGGGGCGCCCGCCCGGGTCGCGTCGTCCTTGTGGATGACAGTGCTCATCATGCCCTCCCTGCGCTGCGAGCCGCCTGGTTACCAGTGCCGGGCCCGTCGCCCGCCTCGATGTCGTCCAGCCCGATCGGCGCCGAACCGTCGGCGGCGTACACACCGGCCACGGCCGGGGCGCCCGACCGCACACCGGTGACACCGGCGGTCAGCGCCCGGGTGACGAACGCCTGCGGCCGGAACCCGAACAGGACCGTGTCTCCGGGTGCGACGCCCGGCGCGGCCGTCACGTCGGCCATCGCGTAGTAGTCGATCGCCTCGGGCGCGGGCATCTCGACGTCGACCAGGTACGCGTCGTCGAGACCACCGCCCCGGGGCACGATCAGCGCCCGGGTGCCGCCCAGGCCGAGCACCGGATCGACGTAGAGCCCACCGCCGAAGACGTACGCCCGCCCGTCCCACAGGTGGGACACCTCGCTGACGTAGAGCACGGCGGGCTCCTCGACCAGGTCGGTGACCGCGTGCCAGGGCGTCGTGCCGGTGAGCCCGTGGCCGGGTTCGACCTGCGTCACGCCCGCCTCGGCCAGCATGGCCAGGATCGCCGCCGACGTCGTACCCGGGGCGTTGATCTCGACGTGCGACCACCCGGCGGCGCGCAACGCCACGGCGGCGGCCCGCAGGGTGCCGAGGTTCGGGGTCGGCACGACCCGCCCGGCGGCCGGATCGAACAGCTGGGTCGGGAAGCTGGTGACCCCGGCGAACCGGGCGCCGTCGAGGGCGTCGAGCCGGTGGGCGACAGCGACGATCTCCTCGGCCGGCCAGCCGCCCTCGTGGCCCCGGTAGAACCGGTCGCCCGGCGCCGCGATCCGGGCGAGCAGCGCCTGCTCCCGCCCGGCCGCCGCGCTCGCGGCGGCCGCCTCCGCGGCCTTGGCGTCGTTGAAGACCGTCCAGTACGCGGGCGCGAGCGCGGCGGCGACCGCGGCCTCGTGCCGGGGGATCTGCACCAGATGACCGAGGTGACCGATGCCGAGCCCGCCGTGCCGGTCGGCGAGCGCGCACTGGAGGTCGACGCCGACCGCCTCGGTGATGCCCGCGTCGCGGACCGTCCGGCAGAAGTCGGGGTTGCGCCCGACCTGCTTGGTCATGGCGTAGACCGACAGCCCGTGCCGGCCGGCCTCGGCCCGGATGGCGGCGGCGTTCGCCGCGACCGTGTCGAGGTCCAGCGCGTAGCAGTTGGCGGGCAGGTCACCGCTGTCGTGCAGGTTCGCGGCGGCGGCGAGCAGGCCCGGATTGCGGCGTCGCAGCAGGTCCAGAAACATGCGGTTGCTTCCTTCCGGGTCAGCTTCGCCGCTCGCGCAGCGAGAGGGAGACGGCCACCAGGATGATCGCGCCGCGCGCCATCATCTGCTGGGACACGGACAGGCCGGCCAGGATCAGGCCGTTGTTGAGCATGCCCATCAGCAGGCTGCCCAGCACCGCGCCGATGATCGAGCCCTTGCCGCCGAAGAGGCTGGTGCCACCGACGATGACGGCGGCGATGACGGACATCAGGTCGGCCTCGCCGAGGGTGTACCGGGCGCCCTGGAGGCGGCCGGCGTAGAGCAGCCCGGCGAGCGCCGCGCACATCGCGCTGCCCATCAACACCATGATCTTGACGCGGATCACCTTGATGCCGCTGACCCGGGCCGCCGCCACGTTGTCGCCGATGGCGAGCGTGTGCGCGCCGTACCGGGTCTGCCGCAGCACGAGGTAGCCGACCACCGCGGCCGCCACCGACCAGAGCACCAGGCCGGGGATGCCGAGGATCTCGCCCTGGCCGAAGAAGGACAGGAACGCGTCGTTGCTGACCGGCACCGACTGGAGGCCGGTGACCTCGCGGGCCAGACCGGCCACCGCGCCCATGGTGGCGAGCGTGACCAGGAAGCTGGGCAGCCGGACGAGCGTCACGAAGACGCCGTTGACCAGGCCGACCGCCGCGCCCGCGGCGAGGCCCGCCGCCACACCGAGCAGCATGCTGTCGGTCTCCCGCATCGTCACCGCGCCGACGAGCGCGGAGAGCGCGACGACCGAGCCGATGGAAAGGTCGATCTCACCCGCGGCCAGTACGAAGACCAGCCCGACCGCCATGATCGTGATCGGCGCGGTCTGGATGACGATGTTGGTGAGGTTGCTCGTGGTCAGGAAGCCGTTGCCGCCCTGGGTGATGGCGAAGAACAGGAACACGACCGCGAAGCCGATGTAGACCACGTAGTCGCGCCAGTTGATCCGGCGCCAGGCCGGGACGGCGCTGGTCTTCACCGCCGCATCGGTGTGGGTCATCTATCGTCCCTCCGCTGTCTGGAAAGAGGTGTTCCGGTGGGCCGGTGCGTCGTCGCGGACGCCGGCCTCCCGGCGGGCGACCGCGACGGCGCCGAGCAGGCCGGCCCGGTCGCCGAGCCGGCTGGTCTTGATCAAGGGGGCGTCCGCGCTGAGCGCGGCGACCCAGCGCCGGACCGGTTCGACGAGTTCGGCCCGGGAGCCGATGCCGCCGCCCAGGACGACCGCCTCCGGGTCCAGGACGGCGGTGACCGCGACGACCGCCAGGGCGATCAGGCGGGCCTCCTCGTCGATGGCCGCGAGGGCGCTCGGGTCACCGGCCGCGGCCCGGTCGAAGACGTCGGGCACGCTCGCCTGCTCGCCGGACACCGCGCGGTAGCGGGCGGCGAGGGCCGCGCCCGCGACCGCCTCCTCCAGCGCGCCCTTCACCTGGTTGTCCTTGTCGAACGGGTCGGTGCCCAGGGGCAGGTAGGAGATCTCCCCGGCCGCGCCGCGCGCGCCGCGGACCAGTTCGCCGTCGAGCACGATGCCCATGCCGACGCCGGTGCCGACCGCCACGAACACGAAGTGCCGGTGGGTACGGCCGCTGCCCAGCCACCGCTCCCCGGCGGCGGCCATGTTGACGTCGTTGTCCAGCACGACCGGGTGGCCCAGCCGGCGGGTCAGCTCGGCCCGCACGTCGAGGGCCTCCAGGTCGGAGACGTTGGGCGACAGCTCGATGGCGCCGGTGGCCGGGTCGGGGACGCCGGGCAGGCCGATCGCGCTGGCCCGCACGTCGGACCAGTCGACGCCGGCCCGCACCGCCAGCTCGCGCAGCAGCGCGTCGATCTGCGCGGCGACCGCCGTACCGCCCCGGGGGTCGGTCGGCTGCACCTGCTCGGCCAGGACGAGGCCGTCGAGGTCGGCGAGCGCGGCCCGCAGCTTGGTGCCGCCGAGGTCGACGCCGGCGACGTAGCCGCACGGACGCGGATGCGCGGCCATCAGCCGACCGTCAGGAGCCGGGCCGGGTTGGCCGTCAGCATCTGGTCGATCGCCTCCGGCGGCACACCGAGCCGGGCGAGACCCGGCACGATCTCCCGGCCCAGGTACGAGTACCCGAGGCGGCCGTGCGTGCCCGGGTTCAGGTACGCCTCGGCGCCGGTCAGGTCCATCGAGAGCAGGATCCGGTCGGCGTACCCGTCCCGGACCAGTCCGGCGAGCATGCCCAGCCGGGCCCGGTCGGGCCGGTGGTACGCGCGCTTGGCGAACTCGCCCTCCGGCGGGTCGGCCGGCAGCGGGGCGAGTACGAAGTCCCAGAACTGCTTGCCGAGCGTGTCGAAGGCGATGTTGACGCCGGTGGCCAGTACGGCCCGCAGGTAGTCCGGGTCGGGGTTGATGTCCAGGTGGCCGATGACGACGCGGGAGAGGTCGGCCTTCTCCTCGCGCAGGATCTCGACCTGCTCCAGCGCCATCGTGCCGTGGGTGGTGTGGGTGTTCACCGCCAGGCCGGTGGCGACGTGGGCGCGGGCGGCGGCCCGCAGGCACTTCTCCTCGTGCGGGGTGATCTCGTTCAGGCCGGTGGCCTGCTCGCCGAAGATGCCGACCTTGATCCCGGTGTCCCCGACGCCGATCGTGGCGTCGGCGACGAACCGCTCCCGCATCTCGTCCACGCTCGCGGACAGCGCCCAGCCCGGGGAGTACGGCTCCAGGTAGATCGCCGACCCGGCGACCACGTGCAGGCCGGTACGCAGTGCCACCTCACGCAGCAGCGTCACGTCGTGACCGACCACCTCGTACGGGGACAGGTCCACGACCGTGCCGAAACCCAGCTCCGGCAGGCCGCTCACCGCGCCGGCGGCGAGGTCGGCGCGGTCGTCCCCGGCGCCACCGGACAGCCACGGCCCGGGCACCAGCGCGCCGAGGTGCTCGTGGCTCAGCACCCGGCCGAGCGACTCGGGAGGCACCGGCCCGAGGACTGTCTGGACGTACCCCATGTGCTTCTTCCTCTCGTCTCGCGGTGGTCGCGGTCCCGGCGGTGGGCCGGGCCGCGTCCGGCGAGGTCCGGGGCCCGTTCGGGGAGGCCCCGGACCTCGCGGCCCGGCGTCAGTTGCCGAGCACCTCGGCCGGGGGCTCCTGGCCGTAGTCGTCGCGCCAGGCGTCGGCGATGTTGTCCTTGGTGGCGGCCATCGGCGATCCGACGACCAGCTCCGGGGCCTTCTTGCCGAGCAGGCCGTACGCGGCCACGATGCCCAGGTTCTCGCCGAGGCGGGTCGAGCCGTTGGCGACGACACCGGCGACGTTGCCGCCCTTGACCATGTCGGCGGCGAGGTTCGCCTCCAGGTCGTTCGTGACGATCTTGACGTCGGTACGGCCCTGCTGCCGGGTCGCGGCGAGCACGCCCTCGGCGGCGGTGGCCCAGGCGACGTAGACGCCCTTGAGGTCGGCGTGGCGGGTCAGCATCGCGGTGGCGATGTCCTCGGTACGCGCCGGGTCGGAGAACCCGGCCTCCTCGACGATCTCGATGTCCGGGTAGAGGTAACCCAGCCAGTCCTTGAACGCCTTGTCCCGCTGGTTGGTGAACCAGAAGTCGGCGTCGTGGTAGACGTAGCCGACCTTGCCCTTGCCGCCGAGCGCCTTGCCGAGCATCTCCGCGTTGGCCTTGCCGAACGCGGTCAGGTCGGCGGTGACGATGCCGACGATCTGCTCGCCGGACTTGTAGCCCTTCGGCGGGGTGGTCATCACGACGAGCTTGACGCCGGCGTCCACGGCGGGCTTGAAGGCCGCGGCCGCCGCGGTCGGGTCGACGGCGATGGTGACGATCAGGTCGGGCTTGAGCGCCAGCACGGTCTGCACGTTGTTGGCCTGCCGTGCCGCGTCGAACTCGGCGCTGGTGCTGGCCAGCACCTTGATGCCGAGCTGGTCGAACTCCTTGCGGACGCCGGACTCCACGGCCTTGGTCAGCGCGGAGCCCTCGTGCCAGACGAAGGCGGCGGAGTACTCGCCGTCCTTGACCTTCTGCCGCTCCTCGGGGGTGAGCGAGAGCTGGTCGGCGGCGGTCGGCGTCTCGCCGCCGGGGCCGACGAACGACAGGCTGGGTTCGGTACGCGGGCCGCTCGACGCGCCGCCGCTCCCGGAGGTCTCGTTCGAGCAGGCGCCGACCATGAGCGCCAGGGCGCAGAGCGCGCCGAGGGCGGCACCACGTCTACGGCTGAGAATCATTGCTCTTCCCTTCACAGCAACGGGGTCTGGAACCGGTGATTCCGGACTGACACGGGGGTCCGATGCGACCGGCACGGCGCGTGCGGGGGCACCCGCCGCCGTCCCTGGGGGCCGGCGACCTCTATTTCCGTTCAGGGTGAAAGTATTATCGCGTTCATCACAGGGAGTCAAGAGTGCTGGTCAGAGATTCGACCCACTCCGTCCGGCGCGCCTCCACCGCGCTTCACCTCGGGTTTCGCGCTTGGGCCGGGCGGGAGCCGGAGACGGGCCGCGCCGGGGAAGTCCGCCGGGACGACATGGCCCGGGTGGTTGCTCATCCACCGGCGCAGCTTTAGCATTCGATCGGAAATAAAATCGGCGGAGGTGGGCGTGGAATCTCGGGCACCCCGGGCGGCGAACCGGTCCACGGTGCTGGCCCACGTGCTGACCCATGGTCCGGTGAGCCGTACGGCCATCGGCCAGGAGACCGACCTCTCCCCCGCCACCGTGTCGCGGATCGTGGAACAACTGCTCGACGAAGGGCTGCTGACCGAGACCGACGGCGCCCCGACCACCACCCGGGGCCGGCGGGCGACCCGGGTGGCGATCGCCGCCGGACGCGGCGTGGTCTGCGGGGTCGACGTCGGAGGCTCCAACGTCCGGCTGGTCGTCGCCGACCTCGCCGCCCGGCCGCTGACCGGCCGGACCGTGCCCACGCCCGCCGACTACGACGCGCCCCGGCTGGCCCAGTGGCTGGCCGACCTGATCGTCGCGACAGTCGGCGCCGACCGGGAACGGCTCGACTGCGTCGCGGTGGGCCTGCCCGGCGCCGTCCGGCAGGGCGACCGGGCGGTCTCCAACGCCCCGAACCTGCCCCAGGTGGAGGACCCGCTGTTCCTGCGGCTGCTGGAGAAGCACCTGGGCACCGCGGTCGAGGTGGACAACGACTCCAACTACGCGCTGCTCGGGGAGCTGCGCTTCGGCGCCGCCCGGGACGCGCAGACCGCGGTGATGCTCACCATCGGGGCGGGGCTCGGCGCCGGCGTCGCCATCGACCGCCGGCTGTTCCGGGGCCGCAGCGGCCTGGTCGGCGAGTTCGGCCACCTGCCCGCCGGTCCGCTCGGCGCACCGCTCGAACGGATCATCAGCGGCTCCGGCATCCTCGCCCGGGCCCGCGAGCTCGGCCTGTCGTTCGACAACGCGGCCGACGTGTTCCGCTCGGCCGACCCCCGCCTGGCGCCGGTCCGGCAGTACGTCGAGCAGGCGCTGCTGGTCATCCTCACCGCGGCGGTGGTCGCCTACGAACCGGAGGTGATCGTCCTCGGCGGCGGCATCTCCCACGCGCTCACACCCGACCTGGTCCGGCTGCGCGGCCGGCTGCACGAGATCGTGCCCGCCGCCGAGGCGACAGTGCACGGCGCGGAACTCGGCGACCTCTCCGGCGCGCTGGGCGCCGTGGTCGCGGCGCTGCACACCGCGTACCGGCGACTCGGGCTCGCGGAGGCCGACCTGGCCCGCGTACCCCAGCCGGACGCCCTGGCCGGCTGCGACCTGCCGGCCCTGGCCGACCACGCCTGAGCAGGCGGCGCCGCCCGCGCCGTACGCTCCTGTGAGCGCTCACCCGGCGGCCCACCCGGCACTCCTCCGGGCCCGGCCGGTTGAACATGTTATCGATAACCTGCTATGTTCCGGCACGGGAGCGAAGGGCACGCTCCCCGTCACCCCCGCAATCGGCAAGGCGACCCGAGGCACCTTCCTCGCCGCCCCGCCGGTCGGTGACCGGTCCGGGCCGCTCCGCCGATGCACGCCGACGCAGGCGGCCACGGACGACTTCGGCCCCGGCCGCACGCGCGGCTCCGCGCCCTCTTCGCAGGCGACGTCGGCATCGACGGACGGTCCGGCCTGCACCGCCACCCAGGGCAAGGAGTCAAGCAATGGCGAAACGAACACCGCTTCTCTCATCCATCGCCGCCGCGGCCGTGCTCCTCGCGGCGGTCGCCGGCGGCGCGCTCAACGGCGGCCTCGGCGAGACGGCACAGGCGTCGACGAACGGCACACTCGCCGCGACCGCCGGCTGCGGCAAGGCACCCACGCTGTCCAGCGGGACGCGCACCATCTCCAGCGGCGGACAGAACCGCAGCTACATCCTGCGCATCCCGGACGGGTACGACCGCAACCGCCCGTACCGGCTGATCTTCGGGTTCCACTGGCTCAACGGCTCGGCGAACAACGTCGCCTCGGCCGGCTACTACGGCCTGCTGCCGCTGTCGAACAACAGCACGATCTTCGTCGCGCCGCAGGGCATCGACAACGGCTGGGCCAACACCAACGGCCGCGACCTGACGCTGTTCGACGACATCTCCCGGCAGATCGAGAACGACCTCTGCGTCGACACCAGCCAGCGGTTCGCGCTCGGCTGGAGCTACGGCGGGGCGATGAGCTACGCGGTGGCCTGCGCCCGGCCCACTGTCGTCCGCGCGGTCACCGTCATCTCCGGCGCCAACCTCAGCGGCTGCAACGGCGGCACCCAGCCGGTCGCCTACTTCGGCATCCACGGCATCTACGACAGCGTGCTGAACATCTCCGCGGGCCGGTCGCTGCGGGACACGTTCGTCCGCAACAACGGCTGCACCGCGCAGAGCCCGCGCGAGCCGAGCCGGGGCAGCCTCACCCACATCACCACCACGTACTCCGGCTGCCGCGAGGGCTACCCGGTGCAGTGGGCCGCGTTCGACGGCGACCACACCCCCAGCCCGGTCGACGGGTCGTCCAGCCCGAACGACTCCCGGACCTGGACGTCGGGGGAGATCTGGCGGTTCTTCAGCCAGTTCGCGTCCACCACGCCGCCGCCCACCACCGCGCCGCCGACCACCGCCCCGCCCACCACGCCTCCGCCCACCACGCCTCCGCCGACCACGCCCCCGCCGACCGGTGAGCCGGGCGCCTGCACCGCCACCTACCGGACCGTGAACACCTGGCCCGGCGGCTACCAGGCCGAGGTCACGGTGGCCAACAACGGCGCCGCCACGCTCAACGGCTGGACCGTACGCCTGACCCTGGCCTCCGGCCAGGCGATCAGCAGCCTCTGGAACGGCGTCAACACCGGCACCTCCGGCTCGGTGTCGGTCCGCAACGCGGCGTACAACGGCACGCTGGGCGCGAACGCCTCGACGACGTTCGGGTTCACCGCCACCGGGAACGGCGCCACGGCGCCCAGCGGCGTCAGCTGCACCAGCCCCTGACCGGGCCGGCCCGCCGATCCCCGCACGGGGAGCCGGGCCGTGGGGTGGCACCGCGCGGCCCCCGGCCCGGCACCGGCGAGAGGACCGACGCCCCGCCGGACGCCGGGATGTGCTCTAATTAACTCTGGTCGATGTTTGCGCTAACATTCACGACCCCGCAGGCCACCACCACCGGCACCCCTGGGGCCACCGCACCGCCGCTGTTAGCGTTTACACCGACGGCCATCCACAACTCGCGAGGCACCGTCCCGGACGGTCGGGCGCCCGCGCGTACCCGAGGAGCCGTCATGGTGATCCCCCGTCCCCGGCCCGTCCGATCCGGGCCATCGCGTCTCGCCGCACCCGCCCTCGCTCTCGCCCTGGCCGCCACCGGCGGCGGCCTGACGCTCGCCGCGACCCCCGCGCAGGCGGCCACCTCGATCACCGTCAACGGCGCCTCCGGCGGCCAGACGTTCGACGGGGTCGGCGCGGTCAGCGGCGGCGGCGGCAACAGCCGGCTGCTGATCGACTATCCCGAGCCGCAACGCGGGCAGATCCTGGACTACCTGTTCAAGCCCGGCCACGGCGCCGCGCTGCAGATCCTCAAGGTCGAGATGGGCGGCGACACCAACTCCACCAGCGGCTCCGAGCCGAGCCACGAGCACGTCCGGGGCGATCTCAACTGCAACCGCGGCTACCAGTGGTGGATCATGGAGCAGGCCAAGGCCCGCAACCCCGCCATCAAGCTGGCGGCACTGCCCTGGGGCGCTCCCGGGTGGATCGGCAACGGCAACTTCATGTCCCAGGACATGATCAACTACTTCGTGGACTGGCTGGGCTGCGCGCGGCAGCACAACCTGACCATGGACTACATCACCGCCGCCCAGAACGAGAAGCGGACCGACGCGAACTGGACCATCAGCCTGCGTCAGGCGCTGAACAGCAACGGGTACGGCAACGTGAAGATCATCTACGGCGACGACTACCCGGGCAGCTGGGGTCCGGCGAACGCCGTCGCCGGCAACACCACGCTGCGCAACAGCATCGACGTGCTCAGCGGCCACTACCCGTGCGGCTACCTCAGTGCGCAGACCACCTGCACCGTCTCGTCCACCGCCACCAGCACCGGCAAGACGCTGTGGAACAGCGAGGGCGGCTCGCAGGACTACAACGACGGCGCCAAGCCGCTGGCCCGCGGCATCAACCGCGGCTACATCGACGGCCGGATGGTCGCCTACCTCAACTGGGACCTGATCGCCGCGATCACACCGAACCTGCCCTGGTCCACGGTCGGGCTGATCCTGGCCAACCAGCCCTGGTCCGGCTGGTACTCGGTCGGCAAGAACACCTGGGCGCTGGCGCACACCACCCAGTTCACCGCGCCCGGCTGGCGCTACCTCGACTCGTCCTCGGGCTACCTGGGCGGCAACCGCAACAACGGCAGCTACGTGTCGCTGCGCTCCCCCACCGGCGGCGACTACAGCACCGTCATCGAGACCATGGACGCCACAGCGGCGCAGCAGCTCACCGTGAACGTCACCGGCGGGCTCTCCACCGGCCAGGTGCACGTCTGGTCCACGAACCTGAACTCGACGAACCCGAACGACTTCTTCGTCCGCGGCGCGGACATCACCCCGTCGGGCGGATCGTTCTCGCTCACCGTCCAGCCCGGGCACCTCTACACCGTCACCACGACCACCGGGCAGGGCAAGGGCACCGCCACCAGCCCGGTCCAGGGCTCGCTCGGCCTGCCGTACCGCGACGACTTCGACGGCTACGCGGCCGGGCGGATACCGAAGTACCTCCAGGACATGCAGGGCGCGTTCGAGACCGTCGGCTGCGGCGGCGGCCGGGCCGGCATGTGCCTGCGGCAGATGTCCGCGCAGGCCCCGATCACCTGGAAGACGCTCGCCGACCCGGCCACCTACGGCGGGAACCTGAGCTGGGGCAACTACACCGTCTCCGCCGACGTCCTGCTCGAACAGTCCGGCTACGCCCAGATCCAGGGCCGCGTCGGCACCACGAACCTCGACCCGATCGGCCGGTACAACGGCTACTTCCTGCGGGTCACCGACTCCGGCTCGTGGTCGATCCTGCGCAACAACACCGCCGGGCAGCTCGCCACGCTGCGCAGCGGGAACGTCGCCGCGCTCGGCACCAACCGCTGGCACAGCCTCGCGCTGGGCTTCGCCGGCTCCACCATCACCGCCACCATCGACGGCACGACTGTCGGCACGGTCACCGACTCCACGTTCGGCACCGGCCAGGTCGGCTTCGGCACCAGCCAGGGCGAGACCGCCCAGTTCGACAACCTGTCGGTGGTCGCCGGCCCGGGCGGCAACCCCGGAGGTACGAGCGGCGCCCTGCTCAACCCCAACTCCAGCCGCTGCCTGGACGTGCCGAACCAGTCCCAGACCAACGGCACCCAGGTGACGTTGTGGGAGTGCAACGGCGGCGCGAACCAGCAGTGGACGGCGACCTCCGGCCGGCAGCTCCAGGTGTACGGCAGCAAGTGCCTCGACGCCGAGGGCCAGGGCACCTCGTCCGGCACCCGGGTCATCATCTGGGACTGCAACGGCGGCGCCAACCAGCAGTGGAACGTCAACACCGACGGCACGATCACCGGCGTCCAGTCCGGACTGTGCCTGAGCCCGAACGGCGGCGGTACCGGCAACGGCACCCCGATCGTCCTGTCCGCCTGCACCGGCGGCAGCAGCCAGAAGTGGAGCCGGGCGTGACGGCCCGACCTTCGCCGACCGTACCCATCCGCCGCGGCGCGGCCTACCGGGGAGACGACCTGTGACCTCAACGCTATGGAGACCCGACCGCCGGACCAGACGATGGCTCGCGCTGGCCGTGACGATGCTCGCCCTGCTGGGGCTGGCCCCGGTCATCGCCGGAGGGCTGACCCCGACCGTCGCCCGGGCGGACAACCCGATCGTGCAGACGATCTACACGGCCGACCCGGCCCCGCTGGTCCACGACGGCCGCGTCTACCTCTACACCGGCCACGACGAGGACAACTCGACCTGGTTCACCATGAAGGAGTGGCGGGTCTTCTCGTCCGACGACATGGTGAACTGGACCGACCACGGGTCGCCGCTCAGCCTCGCCACGTTCAGCTGGGCCAAGCAGGACGCGTGGGCCGGCCAGGCGGTCCAGCGCAACGGCAAGTTCTACTGGTACGTGCCGATGGTCGTCCGGGCGACCGGCCAGATGGGCATCGGGGTGGCGGTGGCGGACAGCCCCACCGGGCCGTTCCGTGACGCCATCGGGCGTCCGCTGGTGAGCAACGGCGAGATCGACCCGACGGTGTTCATCGACGACGACGGCCAGGCGTACCTGTACTGGGGCAACCCGCGACTGTGGTACGTGAAGCTGAACGCGGACATGACCTCGTACTCCGGCAGCCCCACCCAGATCCCGCTGACCACCGCGGGCTTCGGGGCGCGGACCGGTGACGCGAACCGGCCGACCCTCTACGAGGAGGGGCCGTGGGTGTACAAGCGCAGCGGCCTCTACTACATGGCGTTCGCGGCCAGGTGCTGCTCGGAGTTCGTCGCCTACTCGACCGCTCCCGGGCCGCTGGGCCCGTGGACGTACCGCGGGACGATCATGCCGACCCAGGGCAGCAGCTTCACCAACCACCCCGGGATCATCGACTTCAAGGGCAACTCGTACTTCTTCTACCACAACGGCGCGTTGCCCGGCGGCGGCGGTTTCACCAGGTCGGTGGCGGTGGAGAAGTTCTCCTACGGCGCTGACGGCTCGATCCCCACGATCAACATGACCACCACCGGCGCCCCGCAGGTCGGCACCGTGAACCCGTACTCCCGGCAGGAGGCCGAGACGATGGCCTGGGGGCAGGGGGTCGAGACCGAGGCGTCCTCCCTGGGCGGGAGGAACGTCGGCTACATCGACAACGGGGACTACATCAAGGTCAAGGGCGTGGCCTTCGGCGCCGGCGCGACCAAGTTCACCGCCATGGTGGCCTCGGCCGGCAGCGGGGGGTCCATCGAGCTGCGCCTGGACAGCGTGACCGGCCCGCTGGTGGGCACCTGCCAGGTGACCCCCACCGGCGACTGGCAGACCTGGACCAACCCGAGCTGCCCGGTCAGCGGCGCCACCGGCACCCACGACCTCTACCTGCGGTTCACCGGCGGCAGCGGCTCGCTGTTCAACATCGACCACTGGTGGTTCACCTCCGGCCTCAGCGGCACCCCGCCGCCGGTCCCCCCGTCGACCCCGCCACCCTCCTCTCCCCCGCCGCCCAGCACGCCGCCGCCGACCGGCGACGCCTGCACCGCGACCTACCGCACCACCAACTCCTGGTCCGGCGGTTTCCAGGCCGAGGTGACGGTCACCGCGGGCGCCGCGGCGCTCAACGGCTGGTCGGTGCGGTGGAACCTCGCCGGTGGTCAGAGCATCAGCCAGGTCTGGAGCGGCACGCTGAGCACCAGCGGATCCACGGCGACCGTCCGCAACGCGGCGTACAACGGCTCCGTGCCCGCGTCCGGCTCGACCACGTTCGGCTTCATCGCCGACGGCTCACCGTCCACCCCGTCCCTGACCTGCACCAGCCCGTGAGAGGAGCGTTCATGCGTACCGGAGCGAGGAGATGGCTCACCGCGGGCGCCGCGCTGGCGCTGCTGGCCGCCGGCGTGCTGACGCCCGCCGGCCCGGCGGGCGCGGAGTCCAACGGCGGCACCCGGGTGATGCCGCTCGGTGACTCCATCACCGAGGGCACCCAGGTGCCGGGCGGTTACCGGATCGGCCTGTGGCAGCGGCTGGCCGGCGGCGGCTACCGGGTCGACCTGGTCGGCTCGCAGTTCAACGGGCCGGGCAACCTCGGCGACCACGACCACGAGGGCCACCCCGGCTGGCGCATCGACCAGATCGACGCCAACATCACCGGCTGGCTGAACGCCTACCAGCCGCGCACCGTGCTGCTGCACATCGGCACCAACGACATCCTGCAGAACTACAACGTCTCGACCGCGCCGAACCGGCTCTCCTCGCTCATCGACCGCATCACCACCACGGCGCCGAACGCGGACGTGTTCGTCGCGCAGATCATCCCGCTCGCCAACTCCGGCCAGGCGGCGGCGGTGCGCACGTTCAACGCCGCGCTGCCCGGCATCGTGCAGTCGAAGGTGAACGCCGGCAAGCGGGTCCACCTGGTCGACCAGCACTCGGCGCTGACCACCGCCGACCTGATCGACGGCATCCACCCGACCGCCACCGGCTACGACAAGATGGCAGCGGTCTGGTACCGCGCGTTGCAGTCGGTGTCAGGCAGCATCGGCACCCCCGGCAGCGGCGGCGGCACGTACCAGAACGTGCAGCTCGTCGGCGCCGGCTCGGGCCGGTGCCTGGACGTGCCGAACGGCAGCACCACGAACGGCACCGCGGTGCAGCTGTACGACTGCTGGGGCGGCACCATGCAGCGCTGGACCTACACCTCGGCCAAGCAGTTGCAGGTGCTTGGCAACAAGTGCCTCGACGCGAGTGGGCGGGGCACCGCGAACGGCACCAGCGTGATCATCTGGGACTGCAACGGCCAGCCCAACCAGCAGTGGAACCTCAACGCCAACGGCACGATCAGCGGCGTCCAGTCCGGGCGCTGCCTGGACGCGGCCGGCTACGGCACCGCCAACGGGACCAGGATCAACCTCTGGGACTGCCACGGCGGCACCAACCAGCAGTGGAGCGCACGCGCCTGACCGGCGTGCGACGGGCTCCCCGGCGGGCGCCGCCGGGGAGCCCGTCCGGGCGGCGCCGTCCGCATGACCAGCGGCGGACCCGGCGGGTACGTAGAGTGAGAGCCATGTCGAAGCCGCCGCTGCCCGAGCCCGCCGTCGCCATGCTGCGCAAGCCGAACCCGGCCGTCATCGCCACGCTGCGCGACGGCCAGCCGGTGTCCGCGGCCACCTGGTACCTGTGGGAGGACGGCCGCGTCCTGGTGAACATGGACGAGGGCCGCCGCCGGCTGGCGCACCTGCGCAGCGATCCCCGGGTCTCCCTGACCGTGCTGGACGAGGAGAACTGGTACACCCACGTCAGCCTCATCGGGCGCGTCGCCGAGTTGCGCGACGACGACGGCCTGGCGGACATCGACCGGATCTCGCAGCACTACACCGGGCGCCCCTACCCCCGGCGGGACCGCGCCCGGGTCAGCGCCTGGATCGAGATCGAGCGCTGGCACGGGTGGGGCGCGCACAAGGACAGCAGCCAGACCGGCTGACGCCGCCCCCACGATGTCCGACCCATGCGGAAGAGTGTCGGGCATGAGTGAGCCGTACGACCCGAAGGCAACGCTGCACCACTACCTGCGCGCGATCCGGGAGAATCTGATCTGGAAGCTCGACGGGCTGAGCGAACGTGAGGCCCGGCTTCCCCGCACCGCGACCGGCAACAACTTCCTGGGCCTGCTCAAGCACTGCCTGAACGTCGAGGCCGGCTACTTCGGGACCACGTTCGGCCGCCAGTTCCCCACCCCCGGGGAACTGGTTCCGGACGACGCGTTCGACGGCGACCCGCAGGCGGACTGGTACGCCCGGGCCGACGAGACAAAGGACGGGCTGATCGACCTGTACCGCCGCGTCGGGGCGTTCGCGGACGAGACGATCGAGACGCTGCCGCTGGACGCGCCGGGGCGGGTGCCGTGGTGGCAGCCGGGCCGGCAGGACGTGACACTGCACCATGTCATCGTGCACGTCTGCGTCGACCTGGCCCGGCACGCCGGGCACGCCGACGTCATGCGCGAGCAGCACGACGCGGCGATCGGGCTCGGGCGGGACAACCGGAACGTTCCCGAGGGCTACGACTGGCCGGCGTACGTCAGTAAGCTGTCGGCGCTCGCCGACCGGTTCGAGTAGCCGGCCTTCCGGTATGCCGGCCGGAAGTTTCAACCACATTTCGGACAGCGGATCGACAGGACCAGCAGCATCGTGAAGCATCTATCCCATGAAAATCCGGCCCGCCGTCGCCCCGCCGGCCGCTGAGGACACCGGTCCCGCGCGGCCTCCCGCCGAGCCGCCCTCGGACGACCGCCCCTCCGACGGGCGTTCCCCGGACGGCAGACGCCGGTGGCGGCCGAACCCGGAGTGGACGCTGGCGATCCTGGGCAGCCTGCTGCTGGCGGTGGTGCTGACCTGGCCGACGATGCGGCACCCGGCGACCACGATCCCCGGCGACCTCGGCGACCCGACGTTGCAGGCGTGGCAGGTCGCCTGGTCGGGGCACGCCCTGCTCAGCGACCCGGCCAACCTCTGGAACTCGAACACGTTCTACCCGGAGCGCTACACCTACGCCTACAGCGACACGCTGCTCGGGTACGCCCCGTTCGGGATGCTCGGCTCCGGCTTCGAGGCCGCTGTGATCCGCTACAACGTGCTCTACGTGCTGCTGCACGCGCTGGCGTTCCTCGGGGCGTACGCGCTGGCCCGGCAGCTCGGCGCCAACCGCTGGGGCGGTGCGGTCGCCGGGATCGCGTGGGCGTACGCGCCCTGGCGGCTGGCGCACTCCGGCCACCTGAACATCCTGTCCAGCGGCGGGATCGCGCTGGCGCTGGCGATGCAGGCGCGCGGCCACGGCTGGTCGCTGCGTCACGGATACCGGCCGGAGCGCCGCCGGCCCGGCTGGGCGGTGGCCGGGTGGCTCGTCGCGGCCTGGCAGGTGACGCTCGGCTTCGGCATCGGGCTGCCGCTCGTCTACTTCCTGCTGGCCGCCGTGCTGGTGGCGGCCGGCTGCTACGGCTGGTCCTGGTGGCGCAAGCGGGAGCGCCCCCCGTTCGGCCGGCGGCTGCTCGTCGCGGACCTGGCCGGCGGCGCCGTGTTCGGCACCGTGACGCTGCTGCTCGGTCTGGTCTACCTGCGCGTGGTCGACCTCAACCCGCAGGCCGTCCGCTCGCTGGACTGGACCAAGATGTTCTCCCCGCCGCTGATCGGGTTCGTCACCGCGCCGGGCGACTCGTGGCTGTGGGGGGAAAGGCACGCCGCCGCCCGCGAGCAGCTGTCCTGGCCGCCGGAGATGGCGCTGCTACCCGGCATGACGCTGATCGGGCTGGCCGCGGCGGGGCTGTTCGTCTCGGCGTTCCCGGTGCGGCACCGGATCGCGCTGGGGCTCGGCGTGGCCGGCACCGTGCTGCTGGGCCTGGGCGCCACGCTCGGCGGGGACGGCGACCCCGGCTACCTGACGTTGTCCAACCTCCTGCCGGGCTGGGACGCGTTGCGTACCCCGGGCCGGATGATGCACTGGACCAGCCTGCTGCTCGCCGTGCTGGCGGCCGGGCTGGTGACGGCGCTGGCCGAGTCGTGGCGCCGGCCCGCGGCCGCACGCGTGTCCCGGGCCGCGGCGGCGCTGGTCCTGCTGGTGCCGCTCGCCCTGGTCACGCTGGAGGGCGTCAACCGCACGCCGCACCCGACCGTGCCGACGCCACCGGCCGCGATGCGGACCGCGCCGGAACCGATGCTGGTGCTGCCCGCCGGCGGGGTGGGCGATCTGAACTACATGCTGTGGTCCACCGACGGGTTCCCCCGGATCACCAACGGGCTCGGCGGCTTCGAGCCGGTCACCCAGGCCCAGACGCGGGTCGCCGTGGCGACGTTCCCCGACGCGGGCAGCGTGGCCTACCTGCGCGGGATCGGCGTGCGGTCGGTCGTCGCGGTGCCGAGCCGCGCGGCGGGGACGCCGTGGGAGGGCATCGAGAACCGGCCGGTCGACGGGCTGGGCATCACCCGGGAGGATGTCGATGGCACGCTTGTCTACCGCCTCTGACGGCGTGGGCGCCGGATGCGTGTGTCCGGGCCGGGCGGGGTGAGCACCGTGCGGTTGTCGGTGGTGGTGCCCTGCTTCAACGAGGAAGCGTCGGTGGAGCGGCTGCACGAGATGCTCAGCGCCGCGCTCGCCGAGCTGACCGACGTGGACGTCGAGGTGGTGTACGTCGACGACGGCAGCGAGGACGGCACGCTGGCGGCGCTGCGCCGGCTCGCCGCGGCCGACCCGGCCGTCTGCTACACGTCGCTGAGCCGCAACTTCGGCAAGGAGGCGGCCATGCTCGCCGGCCTGCGCCGGGCCACCGGTGACGCGGTCGTCATCATGGACGCCGACCTGCAGCACCCGCCGCGGCTGCTGCCCGAGATGGTGATGCTCTACCGCCAGGGGTTCGACCAGGTGATCGCCCGCCGGGACCGCCGCGGTGACCGGTTCATCCGGATGGTCGCCTCGCGCTCCTTCTACCGCCTGGTCAACTGGTGGATAGACGTCCGCCTGCTCGACGGCGCCGGTGACTTCCGGCTGCTGTCCCGGCTCGCGGTGAACGCGATCCTGGCGATGCCGGAGTACAACCGCTTCTCCAAGGGCCTGTTCTCCTGGATCGGCTTCCGCACCGCGGTGGTGGCGCACCGCAACGAGACCCGGCAGGCCGGGCAGAGCCGCTGGACGTTCGGCAAGCTGTTCAACTACGCGTTCGACGGCCTGCTGTCGTTCAACAACCGGCCGCTGCGCCTGGCCATCTACGGCGGACTTTTCCTCACGCTCATCGCGGTGGGCTACATGGCCTGGGTGGTCGCCGACGCCGTGGAGAAGGGCATCGACGTGCCCGGCTACACCACCATCATCGTCAGCGTGATCGGGCTCGGCGGCATCCAGATGATGATTCTCGGGGTGA
This sequence comes from Micromonospora sp. CNZ296, assembly GCF_007827635.1. Taxonomy (NCBI): domain Bacteria; kingdom Bacillati; phylum Actinomycetota; class Actinomycetes; order Micromonosporales; family Micromonosporaceae; genus Micromonospora; species Micromonospora sp. CNZ296. The sequence continues at coordinate 57,071 of NZ_VISW01000003.1, read as the reverse complement.
TCGGCGAGTACATCGGCCGGATCTACTACGAGACGAAGCGCCGTCCGCACTATCTGGTGCAGGAGACCGAACGCGTCGTCGACACCCCCGGCCGGGCGTCCCGGATTCCGGAGCAGCGTACGGCCACCGGCGAATCGATGGCCGGCGAAACCGGCTGAGCGACCCCGATCGGTGGGCGCCGATAGGCGCAGAATCGTTCTCTTTTCGCAGGTGGCGGGCGGTTGCTATGGTCGCCCGCGACGCCGGAGACCGGCGCCGAGGAAAGGGTTGCGATGGGGCTGATGGACAAGCTCCGGGGCGAACTCATCGACATCATCGAGTGGCTGGACGACAGCCGCGACACGATGGTCTGGCGATTCCCCCGGTATCAGAACGAGATCAAGATGGGCGCCAAACTGGTCGTCCGGGAGTCCCAGACGGCGGTGTTCGTCAACGAGGGGAAGATCGCCGACGTCTTCGAACCCGGGACGTACACGCTGGAGACCCGCAACCTGCCGATCCTGTCCACGCTGAAGGGCTGGAAGTACGGCTTCAACTCGCCGTTCAAGGCCGAGGTGTACTTCGTCAACACCCGGCAGTTCACCGACATGAAGTGGGGCACCCAGAACCCGGTCATCCTGCGCGACGCCGAGTTCGGCGTCGTCCGGGTACGGGCGTTCGGCGCCTTCGCGGCCCGCGTGGTGGACGCGTCGCGGCTGCTGCGGGAACTGGTCGGCACCGATCCGCAGTTCCGCACCGAGGAGGTGCAGGAATACCTGCGGCAGCTCATGGTGGGACGCCTGGGCGGCGCGCTCGCCACGGCCGGCGTGCCGCTGCTGGACCTCGCCGCGCACCAGGACGCGATCGGCCGGCGGCTGGCCGCCGTGCTGACCGAGGAACTGGCCGAGGTCGGAATCGCGATCCCCAAGTTCGTCATCGAGAACGTGTCGGTGCCGCCGGAGGTCGAGCAGGCGCTGGACAAGCGGACCAGCATGGGCGCGGTCGGCGACCTGGACCGGTACACCCGTTTCCAGGCCGCGAACGCGATGGAGGCCGCGGCGAACAACCCGGGTGGCGAGGCGGGCGCGGGCATCGGCCTGGGGCTGGGCATGGCGATGGGCCAGCAGATGGCCCGCTCGATGGGCGGAGGCGCGGCCACGCAGCCGCCGCAGCCCGCCGCCACGCAGCCGGCCGCCACCGAGCCGCCGCCGCTGCCGGACCAGGCCCAGTGGTACGTCGGCGTCGGCGGCCAGCGGCAGGGCCCGTACGACCTCGGCGCGCTGGCCGAGCAGGCGAACGCGGGCGCGCTCGGGGCGGACACGCTCGTCTGGCGTACCGGGATGGCGCAGTGGCAGCCCGCCGGGCAGGTGCCCGAGCTGGCGTCGGTGCTCGCCAGCGTCCCGCCGCCGCTGCCGCCGCAATGAGCGACACGGCTGTCTCGCCGCCCTCCTACCAGTGCGGGGGGTGCGGCGCCCGGGTCGAGTTCGCGCCCGGCACGACCGCGCTGAGCTGCCCGTACTGCGGGCACCGGCAGGAGATCGCCGGCGCCGGCCGGGAGGTGCGTGAGCACGCGTACGCGGAACTGGCGTCGCTGCCCCGCAAGCCGGTGGCGAGCGTCGGGGCGCACACGTTCGTCTGCCCGGGCTGCGGCGCCCGGACGGAGAGCGACGCGCTGGCGCAGCGCTGCCAGTTCTGCGCGGCTCCCCTGGTGGCCGACGCCGGGGCGGGTGAGCTGATCGCGCCGGAGGCGGTGCTGCCGTTCGCCGTCGACCGCAACGGTGTGCGGACGGCCCTGGGCCAGTGGTGCCGCAGCCGCTGGTTCGCGCCCGGGAGCCTGAAGAAGATCAGCGAGGCGGAGACGCTCAAGGGTACGTACCTGCCGCACTGGACGTTCGACGCGCGGACCGTGTCGGACTACCAGGGTCAGCGGGGCGAGCACTACTACGTCACCGAGACGTACACGGTGACAGTCGACGGCAGGCAGGAGACGAGGACCCGGCAGGTGCGGCACACCCGGTGGCATCCGGCCGCCGGCACCGTACGCCGGGACTTCGACGACGTGCTGGTGCCGGCCACCACCCACCTGCCCACCGAGCAGTTGGACAAGCTGGCGCCGTGGCCGCTGACCGAGGCGGCCGCGTACCACGGCGACTACCTGGCCGGATACCAGGCGCTGCGGTACGACACCGAGCCCGAGGCGGGCCTGACCGAGGCGAAGGCGCGGATGGCGCCGGTCATCGAGGGCGACTGCCGGTCGGACATCGGCGGTGACGAGCAGCGGGTGTCCGCCGTGGACACCACGTACTCCGACGTGTCGTACAAGCTGGTCCTGCTGCCGGTGTGGATCGCCGCGTACCTGCACGCGGGCCGGTCGTACCAGGTTCTGGTGAACGCGCGGACCGGTGAGGTCATCGGCGAGCGTCCCTACAGCACGGCGAAGATCGTGGCGGCGGTGCTGGCCGCGCTGGCGCTCGTCGCGCTCGTGGTGGCGTACGCGATGAGCCGCTGACGCGCACGGGCCACCGGTGTGCCGCACCGGTGGCCCGTGCGCATCGCGCGAGGTGACTGCCCGAGCGGCCGATGTGCCGCCGCGCGGGTCCACAGCAGAGTGAGGGCATCACCACCATCGGCCGGGCGGCGACGGAGGGAAGCCCCGATGGACTCACTGCGGAAGACCTCGCTGGTCGCGGGCGGCGCCTATCTGCTCACCTTCGTCTCGATCCCCACCGTGGCCCTGTACGCCCCGGTCCGCGAGTCGGACTACGTCCTCGGCACCACCTCGCAGGCTCCGGTCGTCCTCGGCGGCGTCCTGGAGATGATCGTCGCGCTCGCCTGCATCGGCACCTCCGTCGCGCTGTACCCGGTGCTCACGCGCCACGGTCCGGCCCGGGCGCTGGGCTTCGTCGGCGCTCGGGTACTCGAAGCCGCAGGCATCCTCGTCGGCGTCGCGAGCATCCTGACGCTCGTCGCGCTGCGGGAGTCCGACGCCGGGCCGGACGCGCTCGTCACCGGCCGCGCGCTCGTCGCGTTCTACGACTCGGTCTTCCTGCTCAGCCAGGGCTTCCTGCCCGCCGTGAACGCGCTGCTGCTGGGCACCCTGCTCTACCAGTCCCGCCTCGTGCCGCGCGTGCTGCCGGTGCTCGGGCTCGTCGGCGCGCCACTGCTCGTCGCCTCCGACCTCGGCACCCTGTTCGGCGCGTGGGACCGGCTGTCAGCGGTGGCGGCGGTCGCCGCGCTCCCCATCGCGGTGTGGGAGTTCTCGCTCGGCGTCTACCTGGTCGTCAAGGGCTTCCGGCCCTCCCCCGTGACGGACGGCGCGGTCGAGCCCCGTCCGGTCCAGGACGCCACCGTCTGAGCCGGGTCAGGCCCGCGCGCCGCCGTCGACCCGCAGCACCGTACCGGTGACGAAGGAGGCGCGGTCGCTGAGCAGCCAGGCGGCGGCCTGGGCGATCTCGTCCGGTTCGGCGGCCCGGCGCAACGGGCTGGCGGCCGCGAGCCGGTCGATGATGCCGGGCGACTCCGCGTCCCAGGAGCGCATCATCTCGGTGAGCGTGCTGCCCGGGGCGATCGCGTTGACGCGGATGCCCTCCGGCCCGTAGGTGATCGCCGCGGACTCGGTGAGGCTGTTCACCGCGCGCTTCATCGCCCCGTACGCGGGCAGTGCGGGGTTGCCCATCAGGCTGCCGACGCTGGAGTTGTTCACGATCGCGCCGGTGCCGGCGGTGGCCCGGATCGCGGCGACCTCGGCGACCATGGCGAGCCACGGCCCTTTGAGGTTGACGGTGTAGACGTGGTCGAAGTCGTCTTCGCGTACCCGGTCCATCGGTCCGGGCGGCACGATCGTCGCGCCGTTGTTGAAGGCGACGTCGAGGCGGCCGTACACCTCGACCGTGCGGTCGACGGCGGCGCGCACGCTTGCCGCGTCGGCCAGGTCGCAGAGCACGTACTCGGCGGTGCCGCCGGCGGCCCGGACCTGCTCGGTGACCGCCTTCAACTGCTCCTCGGTCCGGGCGGCGAGCAGCACCCGGGCGCCCTCGGCGGCGAACAGCCGGGCCGCCGCGGCGCCGATGCCGCGCCCGGCGCCGGTGATGAAGGCGACCTTGCCGGCCAGCAGGCCGGCGGTCGGGTGGACGATCGTGTCGGTTCGTGTGGTGTCCATGCCGGCAAGCCTGCGTCCGGTCGCGGAGCCCATCCAGGTACCGCCGGTACCTGGATACGCGCCGCCGCACGAGGGCACACTGGGGTCGTGGACCGACGTGAGCTGGCAGTGTTCCTGCGCAGCAGGCGGGAGCGGATCACCCCGGCCGACGTGGGCCTGCCCGCCGGACGGCGTCGCCGCACCCCGGGACTGCGCCGCGAGGAGGCGGCGCGGCTGGCGTTCATCTCCACCGAGTACTACACCCGGCTGGAGCAGGGCCGGGGTCCGCGTCCGTCGCGGGAGGTGCTGGCCGGGCTGGCCCGCGCGCTGCGGCTGTCCGACGCCGAACGCGACCACCTCCACCACCTGGCCGGGGCGCCGCCCGCGCCGCCGTCCGGGCCACCCCGGGAGGTACGGCAGAGCGTGCTGGACCTGCTGCACCGGCTGCCGCAGGCGGCGGCGTTCGTGACCTCGGCGGCGTTCGAGGTGATCGCCTGGAACGACCTCGCGGCGGCGCTCATGGAGGACTTCTCCGCAGTGCCCCGGCGGGACCGCAACCTGGTCCGCCGGGCGTTCCTCGGCCCGCACCTGCACGGCGCGGGGCTGTACGACGTGTCGGACGTGGGCGAGTTCGCCCGCCACTCGGTCGGGCGGTTGCGTGCCGCGGCGGCCCGCTATCCGGACGACCCGGAGATGGCCGCGTTGATCGCGGAGCTGCTCGCCGGGAGCGAGGAGTTCGCCCGCCTGTGGGCCTCCCACGAGGTGGGCGGCGCGCGGACGCTGTGCAAGACGTTCCGGCACCCGCTGGTCGGGCCGGTGACTGTCAACTGCGACGTCCTCGACATCACCGACCGCGACCAGCAGGTGGTCATCTACACCGCCACACCCGGCTCACCGTCGGAGGAGGCGCTGCGGCTGCTCTCCGTGATCGGCACCCAGCGGATGACTGTCGAGCACTGAGCCGCCCGCCCTCGGTGGAACGCCATGGGTGTCCGCGCTCCCGTTCGACACCCATGACGTTCCACTCGCGGTGGGTCAGCAGCCGATCCGGGTGGAGCCCATCGCCACGTCGTCGTACCAGAGGGTGTCGGCGCCGCCGCCGTAGCTCTCCCAGCCCAGCTTCAGGTCGGTGAGCTGCGGTCGCCAGGTGCGGTTGTACCACTGGCCGTCGATGTCGTGCGTCGGCACGCCGTCGGCGGTCAGCCCGGTCACGGCGACACCGTCCAGCCACGTACGCAACTGGCCGGCGGAGCCGTCCACGATGAACTCCAGGCAGGCCCAGCGGTTGGTGGGCAGCGGCACGCTCTGCGCCACCCCGGCCGGGCTCTGCTCGGGCAGCGTGGCGTCGTCGGAGGCACGGTTCCACTGGAGCGCGCCGTTCTGGCCGCCCAGCCGCAGGTCCCGGTTGCCGTCGGCGGCGTCGGACATGGTGATCATCGTGGTGTGGTCGGTGGGCTGGGCGGTGGTGTGCCGGACCCAGATCCGGGCGTACCTGACGCTGCCCAGGCCGCTGAGGTTCTTCGTGGTCCGGACGAACACGTGATTGCAGTACCCGGCGGCACCGTTGATGCGTATCGCGCGGCTGCCGCTGTGCGTGGTGGTCGTGTCGATGGAGGCCGTGCCGGCGCCGGAACAGTCCGGGCTCACCACGCTCCAGTCACCCGACGGCGTCGAGCCGGTCTGGTTCTCGAAGCCGTCGCACAGCACCGCCCCCGCACACCCGCTGGGCGGCGGCGTCGTGGGAGGTGGCGTCGTGGGAGGTGGCGTCGTGGGAGGCGGGGTGGTCGGTGGAGCAGTCGTGGGCGGGGCGGTGGTCGGCACCGCCGTGGTGGGCGGCGGCGTGGTCGGGCCGGCGCCGTTGCACGGTACGCCGTTCAGGCTGAACCCGGTCGGCGCGCCGCCGGCGGTGCCGTACGTGCCCTGCACGCCGAACTCGGTCGAGCCGCCGGCCGGGATGCTGCCGTTGTACGACATGTTGCGGGCGGTCACCGTCGACCCGGACTGGCTCACAGTGGCGTTCCAGCCGTTCGTGACGCGCTCGTCCCCGGCGTACGTCCAGGTGACCGTCCAACTGGAGACGGCGGTGTCACCCGGTGACACCTTGATGTTCGCGGTGAACCCGCCGGGCCACTGGTTGGGTGCGTAGTCGACCCGGCAGCCCTGTGCGGCTGCGGCCGGGCCGGTGAGCAGGGCCGTACCGGCCGCGGTGACGGCGGCCAGCGCGGCGACGGCCGCCACGAGCGGGGCGGGGCGGGCACGGAGAATCGTCATGGGAAGTCCTTCGGCGTCGGACAGGGCGCAGCGGCGCGCGTCGTCGTCGGACGCGGCGGTGCGCGAGGATGCGGCGCGGCGGTGCGCCACGGTGAGTGGTCGATGCGTACGACCGATGTGCCCGGCTCGAAAGGCGGCCCGGTCAGCCGCCGGGGTCCGGTCTGCGGACCTCGGCGGCGCCCGAGCCCAATCTATTTACCGTCGCCTATCCAATCAAGGTCTCCGCCCGCGCGGATGCCCGTCATCCCGGATCGGCGCCCACGCCGCTCAGCAGTGGTTGCCAGCCGTCGCGGTAGCGCACGCCGCCGGGTCGCAGCCGGACCCGGTCGTGCGGCGTACCGGGGACCGGCTCGATCCGGATCACCTGTGGCCGGTCCACCACGACGCAGACGTCCTCCCCCGGCCACCACCAGCCGCAGGAGCGGGCCAGGTCGGCCCAGGTGTCCAGGTGCCCGGCCTCGTCCGGCCCGTACCGGGCGAGGCCGAGCCGGCGCAGCACGTCGTAGTAGGCGATCCAGGACGCGTCCTGCTGCCCGTACCAGCACACGGGCACCGGGCCGTCGCCCGCGAGCGCCGCACGCACCGGCAGGTAGAACCCGTGCGCGAGGCTGCGGTGCAGCGCCGCGCGTACCCCCTGGTGCAGGACGACGGCGAGCGGTACGCCGCCGTCGAACGCCCGCTGCGGCGCCAGCTCGGGCCACGGCTCCTTGGCCTTACCCCTGCGTGCGGGTGACAGCTCGGGATCGGTGTGCACGACGCCCGCGCTGAGCGCGCCCCGGAGCTGGGACACGACCATGGCGATGTCGCTCGCCAGCATCGGTGTCCGGGGCGGCCGTACCGCCCGGATGCGCTCGTGGAGCCGGTCGAGTGTGGGCCAGCCGCTGACCAGAGGCAGTGCCTTCGCCGGCGAGTCGACCCATTCGAAGCGGGGTCGCGGCCGCGACGCCCTCGCGTAGACGGCGGTCAGGCAGCGCTCGGCGGTGGGCTTGTCGGCCGGCTGTGTGGACAGGGCGTGGTCGAGCCATTCCTGGCGGATCCGGACCGCCTGCTGCCACAGGTCGTGCGGGGTCTTCGCGGCGTCGTCGCGCCGCGTGGGGGCGCTCATCGCGCCGGGGCGTCGCCGCCCTTCCGGTAGGAGATCATGGAACGACTCTGACCCATGTCGCGGCACCGCTCAAGCGAATTCCGTACCGTGGCCGAATCCGCAGTGCCCGGCCAGGAGAGAAGGGAACACCGCTGCCCGTGGACAGTGACCGCTTGACCCGACCCCCTGTCATCACCGCGCAGATGCTCATCCGCCGGCCCGCCGCCGAGGTCTTCGAGGCGTTCGCCGACCCGGCGGTGACCACGAGGTTCTGGTTCACCAGGAGCAGCGGCCGGCTGGAACCCGGCGCCGTCGTCACCTGGGATTGGGAGATGTACGGCGTCTCCACCGTCGTCACCGTCAAGGACGTGGAGGAGAACCGCCGCATCCTGGCCGAGTGGGATCCGGAGTCCCCCACCCAGGTCGAGTGGCGGTTCCTGCCGGGTGAGGACGACACCACGCTGGTCCGGATCACCGAGACGGGCTTCGCCGGCACCGCCGACCAGGCCGTGAGCAAGGCGATCGACTCGATGGGCGGGTTCACCATGGTCCTCTGCGCCTGCAAGGCGCTGCTGGAGCAGGGTGTGCTGCTGAACGCCGTCGGCGACGCCCACCCGGCCGGATTCGAGGACTGACCGCGGCTGCGGTGGGTGGGCCGGGGCCCACCCACCGCAGGCCGGTCTAGCTGCCGAGCGTGGCCTTCGCCGCGTCGATGGCGTCGAGCAGCCGTTCCTGGTGCTCGAAGCCGTCGTCGTCGATCACAGGGCTCGCCCCGCATTCACGCTGCCGCGCGTGCAGCAGCGTCTCGTCCACCGGAGTCACCGGGAAGGCCAGCGGGTCGAGGCCGGGTGCCCCGTCCGCGTCCTCGACGACGAGCCACTTGTTCGCCTCGTCGTAGCGGACCACACCGGCGGCGATTCCCCTGGTCCACTGGTCGAAGAGCACGGCCAGGCTGGGGGCGGCACGGACCGACTCCCAGGCGTCCTCCCCGACCGGGTAGCGCCAGATCTCCCCCTTGTGCTCGCCCGCGAGGACGAACGTGTAGAGCAGGAAGTCGAAGTGGAACAGGGGTAGTTGCTGCCGCCAGGGGAACGGCGTGCCGATCGACAGCCCCAGGTAGTCGAGCGCGTCCCCACCGTCCGGCCACGGCATCCGCCATCCGCCGTTCGGGAGCAACCGCGCGTCCGGCCAGCGCTGCGACTGCAACCAGGCCAGCTGATCCGCGACGTGGTCCACGTCGAAGATCCGGCGCACCCGGTCCGGCGGCGGCCCGGCCGGCGACTCGCCCGAATCGGGCCAGTCGAGGCCGGCAGCAGTCGCCGCGACGCGGTACTCCCGCACCGCTTCGCGCAGTACGCGCATGTCGTCGAGCATCAGGAGGCTCCTCGGCTCACGGTGCCACGGGCGTCATGCACAGGCTAGCCCCGCCGCCGCTGAGCTTGAAGGCGAAGCTCGGGCCGCCGGCCTCGACCCACGGCTTCACCGGCAGCACGACGAACTTGGTCTTGTCGCTCACCTTGCACTTGCCGTAGAACGCGTTGATGTCGTTGGCCTGCGGAAGCGACTCGGCTGTCGACACCAGCTTCAGGCTGGCGACCTGGCCGGTCAGGTCGACCGCCTGGTCGGTCGACCAGAACGGGAACTCGTCGCAGGTCTGCCCGGGAACCCGTACGTCACACGCGTTCGGTTTGAACGCCGCGGTGCCGAACCAGCCGCGGCTGTGGCCCTTGGCGCGCGCCGCCTGCCCGCCGGCGCTTCGCGCCGGGTAGAACCACACCGCCCGGGTCGGCGGCTGCGGATATCCGCCGTCGCCCATGGCGGCCACGATGTGCTTGCCGGTCTCGGTCATGTCGGCGCCCTTGTAGTTCTTGGCCCCGGGTACGTAGACGATGATGTCGTCGTCGCATCCGGCCTTGCCCTGGGTGCCGCGCTGCGCCGTACATGCCTGGTCGATGATCCGCTTGAGGCGCGCGTCCTCCGTGGAGTCCCAGGCGAAGGGCAGGTTGCGCTGGTTCGCCACCAGCTTCGTCGTCTTGATGACCTCGGCGTAGACCTTCAGGCTGTTGTACCACTCGCCCTCGTCCAGGCCCCAGTTGTCGAACTGCTCGAAGTCGACGTCGTGCGAGATCGGGTACTCGATGAGCCCGTTGACGCCGATGGTGCCGGGGAAGAGGATGGCGAGCAGCGTGCCCAGCGCGGCCCCGAGGCCGAGGCCGCCGAGGCCGACGACCCACCACGAGATGCTGGCGGCGGCTACCGGGGCGACCGCGGCCGCCGCGGCCGTCTCCGCGACGGGAGCGATGAGCGTCGCGCAGGCGCCGCTGCTCAGACACCAGGCGATCGGCACCACAGCCGCCTGCAACAGCAGCGGCCGGGGCTGCGTGTCGTCGATCGACGAGATGACCGGACCGCGGCCGGAGGGAGCGATGGCGAACAGCGTGCGGGTGAGGTCGTCCGCACAGTCGACGAGCTTCTCGCCGGACGGTGGCAGGACGGCGTCGAGGCAGCTGGTGTCGGCTGCGCGGTAACAGCCGAGGAAGATCTGCGTGGCGCCGGAGGGCACCGGCACACTCGCACGCGAGCTGGCCGCGATGTAGATGTCACCACCGGCGCCCGCGCATTGCGACGCTTCACTGGCGGTGGTCTGCGTGACCGCCGGCGACAGCTCGTCCACGTGGATCATCGTGGTGAAGTCGCCGGCGAGTTCCCGCACCACAGTGCCGTCGGCGCTCAGCGCCTCCACCCGGAAGGCGTACGGCGTGTACTCCTCGAGCGGCTCGATCGGGAGCTTGATGACGCTGTCCGCCGTACACGGGCTGGCCACGTTGCCGTTGCCGTCCTCGCAGAGCTGGTCTCGCTCGAAGTGGTCGTAGATCTCGCCGTCGAGGTAGGCGCGGTAGCTCGCCTCGGTGGCCGGGTTCGGGTGCCAGCTGGCCATGGCGCCGCCCTCGTCCGGGTCCAGGGTCAGGCCGGCGTCCACGTCGGGCGGCGGCGGCAGGGCGTCGGTCGTGAAGGACGTCGTGGCGGGCGTCTTCGACCGGTTGCCGGCCAGGTCGACGGCGACCACGGAGACCGTGTGGTTGCTGGACGGCTGGAGTCCGGTGATCGAGTACGAGCGGGTGCCGACCGTGGTCCGGTGCGGGGTGCCCCCGTCGACGGTGACCTCGTATCCGGCGAGACCGTAGTTGTCGGTCGCGGCACCCCAGGTCACCTTGGCGCCGGTGGCCGTGATCGTGCCGACCGCCAGGTTCGGAACGTTGCTCGGCGGGATCAGGTCCAGCACGGTGATGTCGCGCAGGATCCGTGCGTAGCGGCCGGGTTCGCGCTGGGCACGGGTGCAGACCTTCACCGGACCCAGTCGCGGTGGGCGCATGCTGGCGGTCCAGGAGGCCGACCAGTCCGTGACGCCCTCCGGCGGCGGGCCGTAGGTGAAGCTGGTCGAGGTGGTCTTCTCGACCGAGACGTCCACCATCGTGGCCTGCTTGTGCACGTAGCCGCTGACGGCGATCCTGCCGTTCGCGTCGACCGCGACCTCCGACCCGGCTGCCGGTCCTTCGAGGCGGATGGACGCGTGGTTGACGTCGTCCGGCACGGACGGGTCGGCGCATGCCGGCAGTTGCGCCTCGGTGACGACCTGGGCGGATGCCGGCTGGCTGATCATGCTGAGCGGGAGGAGGATCGCGACGGCGAATGCCGTCATGCGTATGGACCGACTGAAATAGCGATGACGTCTGTAGCCTGACATGCCGCCCCGTCTCACTGAGATTGGTCGATGACGAGCGGAGCCTGTCACGGCGATCCATATTCGAGATACTTTGTCGTCTACGCTCGCCGGACGACCCGAGCGGTCGGCAGAATCGATCACCCGGACCGGGACGACAACGTGAGGAACGGGTTCCCCCGGACGAGCCGCGACGCCGGCCCGGACGGCACTGTCGACAATTCGGCGGCGTAATCCCTGACCAGCGCCGGCAGCCGGTAGCGTGCAGCACCGTCCCGGGCGACCAGGTGCGCATCGACCAGGCCTTCCATGGCCCGCCTGATCCGTTCGGTGGACTCGCCGAGTTGCGCCGCGGCACGGTCCACCGCCGCCGGAGCCTCCGGGCAGGCGGCGAGAAGCTCGAACAGCCGGCCGGCCACCTCGTCCTCCGAGGCGACGACCGCGACGGCGGCGGCCAGGCTCGCTCGTACGGACAGGTCGTCGTAACTCAGCAGATCCAGCGTGCTCCCTCCCGCTGTGAGTTCGCCGACCAGCGCGGCCACCGGCATCCCCGGCCACGTCGCCAGTCTCGAGCCGGCGACCCGCAGCGCCAGCACCGATCCGGCACACAGGCCGATCAGCTCGGCTGTCGCGCCCGGATCCGCGGCAAGCCGTTCCGGACCGGCGAGCGCGGCCAGCAGTTCCCGGGCGCCGGGTTCGGCCAACGGCGACAGGGCGACCCGCCGTACACCGTCGAGGTTGCCCAGAGCGCGCCGGGCCACGGCGATCAGGGCAGGACCGGGACTGGCGGGCAGTAGGGGCCGCACCTGGGCCGCGCTGGTGACGCCGTCGAGGACCAGCAGCAGCCGGCGTCCGGCGGTGAGCGAGCGCAGGCGCCCGGCGCGCTCGTCGGCGCTGTCGGGCATGTCGCCCGCCGCGACGCCGAGCGCGCGCAGCACCCGGGCCAGCAACTCCGCCGGGGTGACCGAGGCCCGGTACGCGACGTCGACGAAGATCTGCCCGTCGGTGAACTCACCGGCCACCGCGTGGGCCGCGTGTACGGCGAGCCCGGTCTTGCCGCTTCCCGGCGGGCCCGTGACGACCACGACAGCGGGTGCGCGGCCCGTCGCTCCCGTGCTGACCTCCCCCGCTTCCCTGGTGCGCCCGACGAAGGTGACCAGATCCGGTGGCAGCTCCCGGGGCACCGTCCGGCCGGTCTCGGCGGCGGGAGCCGGATCGGCGGCCGACGGTGCCGCGATCACCGGCGGCGGCCGGGTGTACGAGACGTCCGGCGCCCGTTCCAGGATCGCCCGGTGCAGGGCGGCCAGTTCCTCGCCCGGCTCGATGCCGAGGTGCTGGTCCAGCCGGGCGCGCGCGTCCCGGTAGGCGGCCAGTGCCGCCGGCACCTCACCGCAGCGGTACAGCGCGAGCATCAGCTGCCCCCACGCCCGTTCCCGCAACGGGTACGCGGCCAGATGCTCACGCAGCCCGGGTAGCAGCTCGGCATGCCGGCCGACCGCCAGGCGGGCATCGGTCAGCACCTCGAACACCTGAAGCCGCTGCTCCTCCAGGCTCGCCCAGCGGTTGTCGAGCGTGGTGCCGGTCGGCAGCCCTTCGCCCGCCGCGCCGCGCCACAACGCGAGCGCGGCGTCGAGCGCGGGAACGGCGTCGAGCGCATACCCCCTGACCAGTGCCGTGCGGCCGTTCTCCGCCAGCCGGTGGAACTCCGTGACATCCAGCTCGTCGGGCCGCATCCGCAGCTCGTACGCGTTCGGACGCGTCACCAGCCGGTCGCCCACCATCCGGCGCAGCGCCGCCGCGTGCGAACGCAGGTTGGCCGTCGCCGAAGGCGGGGGGACGTCGGACCACACCATGGCGGCCAGCCGGTCCAGGGACACCGACCGGTTCGCCGCCAGCGCGAGCCCGGCGAGCACGGCCCGCCGCTTTCCCGGTCCCGGCGCGACGCGCCGGCCGCCGACCCGCAGCTCGACAGGGCCCAGAAGCCGAATGTCCAATTGCATCCCGTCGCTCCCCCGTCGAACTCCGAGGCCGCCCACAGTAGGCGGCCCCGCAGATCAGGACAAGGCATTTCGATAAGGACCAAATGTGACGGGAATCAATGCAAGTAGCGGTGTGTCGACGTAACGGAAACACCGCAGAAAACGCCCGATCAGATCATGACGCCGACGAGCCACCGGCTCGTCGAGCGGTCAGGCGCCGGCCATCGGTGCCGGCGCGAACAGGGGCGGCGCCGGATCGGCTGCCCGGATCGCGGCCACGAGCTGTGCCAGTTGCGGGTAGTCGCCCCCGGCCGCGCGGAGAAGGTGATCCGCCTCGGCGGGGTTTCCGAGATACGACTCGGCGGCCGCCCGCAGAAGAAGCGCGACGGCGCAGAGGTCGCGCGGCTCGGCGCCGGGACGGACGTCGAGAAGCAGCGATCGCGCATCCTCGGGCCGCTGGTTGAGCAGGTGAGCCAGGCTCATCACGATCCGGGCGGACAACGCTCGCGGCTGCGTCCGGGCGGCGATCCGGGCGAGTTCCGAGATCTCCCGCACCTCCCGGCGTTCCACCGGCGCGCCGGTCACCACTGCGGCGTACAGGTACCACATCCCGAACTGGAGGCTCAGCATCTGGCCGATCGCCGCGGCGGCCGCGGGATCGGTGCCGCCCGCGCGAGCCAGCGCCGCGAGCCGCTCGGCCTCCTCGACCAGATCCGCCGACTGCGTGTGTCCCGCGCTCAATCTCTGCTGGTAGGCAGCGAGGGCCAGGAGCGGATCGCTGCCGTCGCGGGCCTGAATCCCGACCCGGTGGACGTCACCACCCGCTCGGGCGACCGCCCGCAGCGCCCTGACCACCTCCTCCTGGTAGTAGCCGGCCCGCAGCCCTTCGCGGGCGGCTGCCGGAGCCCGGAGCCAGCGGAGCAGGTTGTGGCCGTCGCTGTGGGTCGAACGCCCCGGAACGAGGTTGGTCAGGCCGAGCAGCGCCCCGACGAACGCGGCGCCGAGCAGCGTCAACCGCGTCAACGCCGTACCGGTGGACGCCGACGCGACGACGAGTGCCGTCGCGGCGCACAGGTTGGCCAGCGGGCCACCGAGATAGAACAGCACCATCCGCAGCGGTAACGCCGTCATCGACGGCGACGGCCGGACCGACACCTCGTTGCGCCAGCCGTTGAAGGGCGCGACACGGACCGCGATGACCGGCAGGCGCAGCAGCTTCGCCACGACGAGGTGACCGCACTCGTGCAGGACGACGTGCAGCCACAACGACACGCAGGTGAGGCCGGCGGCGACGATCGCATCCATCACCGACTCGGTGACGAGCAGCGCGAACGCCGTCGCCTCCACCGCCAGGAGGAGTGACACGGCGACCAGCCGACGGCGGAGCTTCACCAGGAGATGGTACGGCCGGACAGGCGGCGGCAGTGGGACACGCGCGCTCACGCCCGGCACAACCACGACCCGGCGGTACGGCCGTAAAGCCCCGACCCGGGCCGGATCAACTGTTGACGCCGGATGACACGCTTGCGCCGATGGATGCGTTCGTCTCACAGTTGCCCGCGCTGCTCGGTGTCGTCGTCGGCGCCCTCGGTACGGGTCTGGTGACCTTCCTGTCCACCAGGAGTCAGTGGAAGCGTGGTCAATCCGTACGGTGGGACGAACGACGACTGGAGGCGTACGGCGAGTTCGCGCAGGTCCTCAAGGAGATCCAGGCGATCTCACTGCGGGTCCTGGCCGCGGCGGACGGCGACAAGTACCGCTCAGGGCTGGACAAGGCCGCGGCACTGCCCCGGCTCGCCGACGCGGACATCAGGCACACCCTCGCGTGGGAACGCCTGTTGCTGCTCGGGGATGCCGCCACAGTCGCCGCCGCGCAGGACTGGCGCGAGGCGGTCTGGCAGCTGGAGCACCGGGCCCGCGAGGTCGGGGAGACCACCGAGCCGCTGACCGACGTCTACCAGCAGGCCAACGCGTGCCGTGATCGCTTCTATGACGCGGCTCGGCGCGGCCTGGGCGTGAGCGGCGGATCAGTCGCCCAGTCCGACCGCCTGCAGCAGCGCCTCGCATCCCCTGAGAACCACCAGCCCGCGTCCTCCGGCAGCTGATTCTGGACTTCGTACCCTCTCCGGCGCGATGAGTTCATGCGCCCCGGCCGGTCTGACCTGGTGTATCCGATCGGATGCGGGAAACCGGCAGACCGCCAGGAGGGACGAGAACCATGACCGTCGTCGACACCACTCCCCCGCCCGTCGCGCGCGGGTTGCACCGGACGCTGTGGGCGCTGCAAATCGTCCTCGGGGTCTTCCTCATCGTCGCCTCCGCCGGCCCCAAGCTGTTCGGCGAGACGAACGCGGTCCAGACCTTCGAGGACATGGGCGCCGCGCCCTGGTTCCGTTATCTCGTCGGCCTGCTGGAGCTGGCCGGTGGCATCGGGCTGCTCGTGCCTCGGCTGGCCGGCCTGGCCGCCGTCGGGCTCGCGCTGCTCATGGTCGGCGCCGCCGTCACCCAGGCGTTCATCCTGCACGGCGGCGCGCTGGTGCTCACGCCCGTGGTGCTGTTCGCGCTGTTCGTGTTCATCGCGTGGGGCCGCCGCCACACGATCCGCTCGCTCCTCGGGCGCTGATCAGGGGGTGCGCCGGCCGGCCCGTCAGGGCGTCCAGCGCACCCCCGGGTTCACCCGCCCGGACCAGTCGAAGACGGCCATGTTGTCCCACTGGTTCCCGGTGCCGTTGATGTTCGCCGGATCCCAGCCGTTGCCGCTGACGGCGTACCAGGTCGGTTCCCAGTAGAAGACACCGATCGCGCCGGCGTTGCGGGCTGTGTTCTGGACCCAGTCGAACTCCTGGGCCTGCCCGGCCCAGGTCGCGCCGATGCCGTCGCAGGTCGCGTCGCCGATGGCGTTCGGCTCGCTGTCCGCGTTGTCCCGGGTGAAGGGGTACGCGGTCTCCACGATCACCACCGGCTTCCCGTAGCGGTTCCGCAGGTCGACGATGTTGTTGTAGAGGTTCGCCAGGCTGCCGTGCCACATGCAGTAGTACGACAGGGCGGTCATGTCCCACTGCACGCCCTGGGCACGGATGCCGTCGTAGAACCACCGGGCGTTGGCGTTGCTGTCGGCGTTCGCGGTGTGGATCATCACGGGGATGCCGCCGCCGCAGGCCTTCACCGCGTTGTAGCCCTGCTTCAGCAGGCCGGCCAGCGGGGCGAAGTCGTTGTTGACGACCTTCCCCTCGTTCCACAGCATCCCGACGTTGATCTCGTTGCCGATCTGCACGCTGTCCGGCAGGGTGCCCTGCCCGCGGAGGGCGGCGCAGACGTCGTAGGTGAACGCGTACACGTCGTTGCGCAACTGGCTCAGGCTGTGCCCGGCCCAGGCCGCGGGCTTGTACTGCTTGCCCGGGTCGGCCCAGGTGTCGGAGTAGTGGAAGTCGATCAGCACCTTGAGGCCCTTGGCCTTCGCCACGCGCGCCTGGGCCAGCACCCTGCTCTTGTTGTTGTAGCCGCTGGCCGGGTTGTTCCAGACGCGCAGCCGGACGTAGTTGAGACCGACGGACCTGAGGATGTCCAGCGCGTCGCGCGCCACCCCGCCTGCGTCGTAGTACTTCGCGCCCAGATCCAGGCTGCGCTGCAACGAGGAGACGTCGGCGCCCCGCATGCTGAGCGTGTTCGCGGCGGCGACGGGCGCGGGCGTACCCCCGAATGTGGTGGTGACGGCGAGGGCGACGGCCGTGACGGCCCCGGCGAGGGCGCGGCGGCGGTGGGGTGTGCTCACGAGACTTCCTCTCAGCCGACAGTGCAGGGGGCGCCGTTGAGCGAGAAGCCGGTCGGCGGCGCGTCGCTCGCACTCCACCGCCCCTGGAAGCCGAAGGTCGCGGAGCCGTTCGGCGCGATGACGCGGTTCCAGTCGGCGTTGCGGGCGGTCACGGCGGCGCCGGTCTGGCCGACTGTGGCGTTCCACGCGGTGGTGACGTGCTGGTCCCCGGGGAAGCCGAAGGTGACGATCCAGCCGTCGACCGACGTCGTCCCGGTGTTCTGGACCGTCACCGCGGCCACGAAACCGCCGGGCCACTCGGACTGGTTCCGGTAGGTCACCCGGCAGGTCGAGGGCGGCGGGGGCGGCGGCGTGGACGTCGTCGGCAGTGTGACCGTGTTGGACGCGATCGACACGTTGCCGGCCGCGTCCCGGGCCCGCACGTAGTACAGGTTGCGCAGCGGCGTCGACGGGGGCAGCGGCGCCGTGTACGTGGTGCCCGGCACGGTGGCGACTCGGGTCGAGGTGAACCAGCCGTCGAACCGGTAGACGTCGTACCCGAGCACGCCGGCGTCGTCGGTCGACGGCGACCAGGACAGCGTGGCGGTCGAGGCGGTCACCTCGCCGACTGTGAGGTTCTGCGGCGCGCTCGGCGGGGTGGTGTCCGGGCCGGTGTCGGTCACCGGGGTGACCACCGTCAGCGCGTCGGTGGACGGCGATCGGCGCCCGGACCCGTCCCGGGCCGACACCCGGAACGAGTACTGCCGGCCCGGCTGGATGTAGCCGGTGATCGTGGTGGAGGTGACGTCGCCGAGGCTGATGCCGTAGACCACGTCGTCGAACGCCTGGTAGTAGGTGACGTCGTACCCGGCGACGGGGCAGCAGCCGGGCCTGGCGGCCGTCCAGGTGAGGGTGACCGACGTGGTCCGTACCTGGGTGGCGGTCAGGTTCGTGGGCGCGCTCGGCGGGAACGGCGTGGTGCTGGGCGTGCTGGGCGTCGAGGTGGGCGGCGCCGCCGTCCCGGTCGGCTCCGCGGCGGGCACCGCGGCGCCGCCGGGCGCCGGGGCGACAGCGGGGTACGCGGTGCCGGCGTCCGCCGACGGCGCGACGGCCAGAGCGGCACCGAGCACTGCCGTGGACAGCACGACCGCGGCCGTCAGACCCGGCCGCAGACGGCGGAACAGCGAGGACGAGAAGACGGCAGCCATAGGTCGACAATGCCCGCCATACATCGATGATCGCCAACGTGTCCCACACCTCGGCCGGTGCCACGGCCCCGCAGGCCGCCGCGAGGCGCGACCTCGCTTCATTCGTCGTTTTGCGCCACTTATGTCAGCAATCGGTCACAATCGGATAGACAGGGTGAGCCGCTGCGGAACGGCCACCGCACGCACGAAAGGCTGGACGGGAAGCGGCGATGGCCACCTTCGAGTACCGCTGCGCGCAGGACGGCAGCTTCGATGTCGCGATGCCGGTCGGCACCGCGGGCCCGTCGACGAACTGCCCCCGATGCGGGTCTCCGGCGACACGCGTGTTCTCCGCGCCCCGACTCACCCGCATACCGGCGGCGCTGCGCGAGGCCGTGGACCGGACCGAGCGCAGCGCGGAACAGCCGGAGGTGGTCGGGCGCGTGCCCGGCCGTCGCCCGGCGCGTCACTCGACGAACCCGGCCCACGCCCGCCTGCCCCGATGGTGACCACGAGAAGGGCTCAACGCCGTGCCTGAACTGCTGTTCCCCCTCGACTCCACGAAGAGGTTCACCGACCAGGAGAAGGTCGGGCACAACCGCTGGCATCCCGACGTCCCGCCCGTGGCGACGGTACGGCCCGGACAGTCTTTCCGTGTCCACTGCCGCGAGTGGTTCGACGGCGCGATCCACAACGACGACTCCGCCGAGGACATCCGGGACGCTCCGCTGACCCGGGTCCACGCTCTCAGCGGCCCGTTCGCAGTCGAGGGCGCCGAGCCGGGCGACCTGCTCATGGTCGACATCCTCGACATGGGCCCCATCCCGCAGGAGTCCGGTCCGCTGGCCGGCCAGGGCTGGGGTTACACGGGCATCTTCCCCACCGGCAACGGCGGCGGCTTCCTGACCGAGCAATTCCCCGACGCCTACAAGGCGGTCTGGGACTTCACCGGCCACAAGGCCACCTCACGGCACATCCCCGGGGTCTCGTTCACCGGGATCTCCCACCCGGGGCTGATGGGCACCGCCCCGTCCGCGTCGCTGCTGGCGACCTGGAACCAGCGGGAGGGGGCGCTGATCGCCACCGCGCCCGACCGGGTGCCGCCCCTGGCCCTGCCCCCCGAGCCGCAGGACGCGATC
Source organism: Micromonospora sp. CNZ296 (assembly GCF_007827635.1). Classification (NCBI taxonomy): domain Bacteria; kingdom Bacillati; phylum Actinomycetota; class Actinomycetes; order Micromonosporales; family Micromonosporaceae; genus Micromonospora; species Micromonospora sp. CNZ296. Next base: position 37,822 of record NZ_VISW01000003.1, on the reverse strand, counting down.
CTCGGCAGCCTCACCGGCGCCGACTTCGACCGGGTCGCTGCGGAGGCGGCGCGGACCGCTCCGCCCCGGGAGAACGGCGGGAACCAGGACATCAAGAACTTCACCGTCGGCAGCCGGGTCTTCTACCCGGTGTACGTGACGGGAGCCAACCTGTCCCTCGGCGACCTGCACTTCTCGCAGGGCGACGGGGAGATCACCTTCTGCGGCGCCATCGAGATGGGCGGCTTCGTCGACCTGCACGTAGACCTGATCAAGAACGGCATGCAGACGTACGGCGTCGCCGAGAACACGATCTTCATTCCGGGCGACACCCCGCCGCAGTTCTCCCAGTGGCTGGCCTTCTCCGGGCTCTCGGTCACCCTCGACGGCGAACAGCGGTACCTCGACTCGCAGCTCGCCTACCAGCGCGCCTGCCTGCACGCCATCGACTACCTGACCCGCTTCGGCTACCAGCCGGAACAGGCATACCTGCTGCTCGGTGCCGCACCCATCGAGGGCCGGCTCTCCGGCGTGGTGGACATCCCCAACTCCTGCGCGACCGTCTACCTGCCCACCGAGATCTTCGACTTCGACATCCGCCCCTCGGCTTCCGGTCCGACCCGGATCGATCCGGGCAAGGGCGCCCCGAAGGCCACCATGCCGTAGGCAGGTGCCCCCGAGGGCCGGCGGTTCGGCGACGGGCGGCCGCGCTACGGTTCCCGGACGAGGATCGCGCCCGGCGCGACGAGGAGATGGGACACCTCATGCAGAAGTCATCCCTGACCGCACTGGCCCGCGAGCAGCTGAAGCTCGCGCACGGCTCCTCCAGCGGCCGCAGCAGCTCCACCGTCTACGGCGGTCACGAGCACAGGCTCCGACAGACGCTGATCGCGCTGACCGCCGGGCAGATGCTCAGCGAGCACGAGAATCCCGGCGAGGCCACCGTCCACGTCCTGCACGGCCGGGTCCGGCTCGGCGCCGGCGAGACGTCCTGGGACGGCGCACCCGGCGATCTGCTGATCGTGCCGGACCGCCGGCACACGCTGGAGGCGCTCGAGGACTCAGCGGTGCTGCTCACCGTCGCCAAGCGCTGACGACCGCACGCGTCCTCATCGGGCTTCGATGACGGAGTGGCCCCTGCCGGGCGGTCCGGCCGGGGCCGGGCCGCCCGTCCGCCGGTCAGGCGCGGGTGCGCTGCCGCAACCGGGTCGAGACGATCGCGCCGACCGCCATGAGGACCGCGACGGCCAGGGACGGCAGGGCGTCCGGCCGGCGCAGCAGTTCTTCCGTCAACCCGGCGTTGTCCAGCTGGTGGAGCGTGCCCAGCAGGAGAGTCGGGACGACCGCGATCAGCAGTCGCTGGTCGGCGGTCGCCACCCACAGGAAGGCGGCCACCCCGGCGATCACCATGGCGGCGGCGACGATCCGCGGGACCGCGTCGACCATGCGGAGGCCACCCGCGGGGATCAGATGCAGGGCGAGGATTCCGGCGGTGACCAGGACGGCATTGGCGCGAGGTGCCGGCGGCACGTCCGCCGGCCGCCGCAGGCCCAGCACGATCAGCGGCGTGGCGACAACCGGTGCCCACCACTGCGGCAGGCCGTTGAGGAACAGGTACGGGGAGATCAGGCTCGGCACCACCGCCCCGGCAACAGCCAGGACGGCGGCGGTGCGGGCACGGCCGGCGACGAGCGCCACCAGCGCCGCGATCAGCACGACCTCGTGGACGCCCTGATTGCGCAGGACGGTCACCGGGTCCGAGAGTCCGCCGTACCGGAACGCCTCGACGATGTCGTCCAGGCCGATGAGGACACCCAGCGCCAGCACCGCCAGGGCGCCGAGGTGGATGCCCTGCCAGAACAGCACGGCAGTGGGACGGGCCGCGGCGCTGCCGCCGTACACCCGCAGGCCGCCCCGGAGGAGCGAGACCGCCTCCCGGGCGCTGGGCCAGCGACGGGTGGTGGGTTCGTCGCCGATCAACGTGTCGATCAGTTCGTCGGCGCGTTCCCGGCGGTAGCCGGCCGGGTAGGCCCGCAGCAGCATGCGGTAACGCCTCTCCAGGACATCGGAACTCATGCTGGTCTGATCCTCACGGTAGAAGGTTGACGGGCACTTGCCTGCGATGCGACCCGGCGCGGCAGGCGGTCCGTGACCACCCGGGCGGCCTGGGCGAGCCGGTCGGCCTCCTCGGTGAGTACGCGGCAGCCCTCGTCGGTGAGCCGGTAGTAGCGACGGGCACGCCCGTTGACGATCTCCTCACCGTCGGCGGCGACGAGTTCCTCGCCGAGCAGCCGGTCGATCACCGAGTACAGCGATCCGGCAGCGAGGGTCACCCGCCCGTCGGACAGCTCGGTCACCCTCTTGATCACGGCGTAGCCGTGGAGCGGCCCACCGAGCAGGGCAGCGAGGACGAAGTACGACGGTTCCCGTAGCGCGGGACGCGAAGCAGATCCCATGAGCCGAATATACAACCAACTTGAGTATCAGTCCAAGGTGACTGTTCACAGTGGCCATTGCCCAAATCATCTTAATGATTAAGGTAATCGGATGAGCACATCGACCGACTTCTCAGTGGCGATCGCCGGCGCCGGCCTCTCCGGCCTCTGCCTGGCCCAGTACCTGACGCGCGCCGGCATCGACGTGCACGTCTACGAGCGGGATCCCGGCCCCTTCGTCCGGCGGCAGGGCTACCGGATCATCCTCGACCGGTACGGGCTGGCGGCGCTGCGCGAGAGCCTGCCCCGCCCGCTGTACCGCCTGGCGCTGGCCACCGGCGACGAGCCCGGCGGGCACCTGCGCTTCACCGACAGACGGCTGCGGGACGCCTTCACGATCACCTTCAAGGACGACCCGCACGAGACCCGCCAGGTGGACCGGCTGACCCTGCGGTCGATCCTGCAGTCCGGGCTGGACGGGCGCATCCAATACGGCAGGGCCGCCGTCGCGGTGGACAACGGCGGTCCGGCCGGGCTGCGGCTGCGGTTCTCCGACGGCAGCGCCGCCGCGGCGACAGTCGTGGTGGGCGCGGAGGGCGTCGGCTCGGCGCTGCGCGCGCAGCTCATGCCGGACGCCGACCCGGCGGACACCCCGATGGCGGGCATCTACGGCCGGTCGCCGTTGTGGCGCGACGGCGCAAGCGTCATCCCGGACGCGCTGCGCACCAGCGGAGTCCTGTCCATCGCCGACCGGCCCGGCAGCGCCTTCTTCTTCACCTCCATGCGGTTCGGCGAGAGCCCGCGGGAGGCGTTCTCGCGCCTGGCTCCGGGCAGCTACGCCCCCACCGGCGACGACTACGTCATGTGGGCACTGCTGCTCCGGCGGGACGAGCTGCCTCAAGGCGTCCGCGGGGACCTGCGGGCGCTGTGGCACGTGGCGGCCCGGATGAGCATCGACTTCCACCCGCTCGTCCGACGGCTGGTCGACACGGCGGAACTGGACGCCACTGTGCTCAACCTGTTCGCCACCGGCCGGCGCCCGCACCGGTGGGCGGTGCCCCGGGCGACGATGATGGGCGATGCCGTACACGTCATGCCGCCGTTCGGCGCTCATGGCGGCAACACCGCGCTGCGCGACGCCGCACTGCTCGGCCACCGGCTGGTCGAGGCCCGGCGGAACGGCACATCCGTGGAGGAGGCGATCGCCGGATACCAGGACGAGATGGTGCCGTACGCCTTCCACGCCGTCGACAACGCCGCCAGGCTGATGCACCGTCTCACCGGTGGCGCCGCCGCACCGCACTGGGTGCTCACCCGCGTGCTACCTCGGCTGCACCGGGTCACAGTGCCGGAGGCATGATTGCCCGCGTGTCCCACGATTCGGCCCGCGCCTCCGCAATCGCCGACCTCATGCGCGCCGGGCGGGAGACGTCGCGGCTGTCCATGGTGTTCCGGTACGCCATCGCGGAGCGGCTGGGCCTCGCCGTGAGCGACCTGGAGTGCCTCGACTACCTGGCGGACATCGGCTCCGCCACCGCGGGGCAGATCGCCGAGCGGACCAACCTCACCACCGGTGCGGTCACCAGCATGCTCCGCCGGCTCCAGCAGGCCGGCTACGTGACGACCGAGCGCGACCCGGCAGACCGGCGGCGGGTCGTCGTCACCATACGGCCGGAGCGGATCGCCGACCTGGAACGGCCGTACGAGCGTTTCGCCGAGCGGGCGGAACGGCTCGTCGAGGGCTACAGCGCCGAGGAGGTCAGGCTGCTGGTCCGGCACCACGACCGCCTCCAGGCGATGTACCTCGCCGAGTTGGACCACCTCCGCGACGGCGACACCGCCCAGCGGTCCACCTGAACCGGCGTCTCCTGTCGCTATCCCACGGCCGCCAGGAAGTCCGAGTAGAACAGGCCCAGGCCGGCCGCGACGCAGACACCGGCCACGATCCAGAAGCGGACCACGATGGTGGACTCGCTCCAGCCGGCCAGCTCGAAGTGGTGGTGCAACGGCACCATCCGGAAGACCCGCTTGCCGGTGGTCCGGAACGAGACGATCTGGATCACCCAGGTCGTGGTGATGATGACGAAGAGCCCACCGATCAGGATCGAGAGCAGCGTCGTACGGGTCACCACCGCCAGCCCGCCGATCAGGCCACCCAGCCCGAGCGCGCCCACGTCACCCATGAAGATCCGCGCCGGGGACGTGTTCCACCACAGGAAGCCCACGCAGGCACCGGCCGCGGCTGCCGCGATCATGGCGATCTCCAGCGGATCGCGGACCTGGTAGCAGTACTCGTTCACGCGGGCGTACCCGTCGTCGGCGCACCAGTGCCGGTACTGCCAGAAGCCGATCAGCGAGTACGCGCCGAGCACCAGGATCGACGCGCCGGTGGCCAGGCCGTCGAGGCCGTCGGTGAGGTTCACACCGTTGGACATCGCCGTGATCACGAAGATGAAGACCATGACCGCGCCGACCTTGCCGACGTCCAGCCAACTGATGTCGCGGATGAGCGAGATGTGCTCGCTGGCCACGGTCTGGCCGTTGGTGCTGGGCACGTACAGCGCGGCCACGCCGAACCCGCCGCCGACGAGCGCCTGGCCGAGCAGCTTGCCCTTGGCGGACAGCCCGTCGGAGTTGCGCCGGCGCACCTTGAGGAAGTCGTCGAAGAATCCGACCGCGCCGCAGAAGACGAACAACCCGAGCAGCACCAGGGCCGTCATGGTGGGCCCCTCCTGCGCGATCTGCCGTTCGGGCAGGGTGGTCAGGGCGAGATGCCCGGCGACGTACGCGAGGACTGTCGCCACGATGAAGACGACGCCGCCCATCGTGGGCGTACCCTTCTTTCCCTCGTTGCTGGCGAGCCCGATCGACCGGATCGGCTGACCGGCCTTCAGCGCGCTGAAGACGCGAATCGCCACCGGCGTGCCGAACAGGGAGATCACGAACGCGACAGCGGCCGCGACGATGACCGCCCTCACGGACGGCCCACAAAGTCATCGATCACGACACGTGAGCTTGCCATCCGGAGGCGGACGGAGCAGCCCCTGAGCTTCACCACGCCGAAGCTGGCCTGCACGCCGTAGCGTCGACGGCATGAGAACGATTGTGGTGTCGCTCGCGGTGGCCGCGGTGGTGTTGCTCGCGCTCGTCGTCTTCGTCGCCCGGCGCGACCGGTCGAGGCGCCCGTCGGACGAGGACTCGGCTGCGGTCCGCCGGGCCGCCGCCGACCAGCACCGGCACGACGCGCAGCGGCAGGCCACATCGGGTCTCGCGGAGCGGCACCGCAACCCGCCGAGCACGTAGGCGCGACCGGCGCATGCGGTTGCGCGTACAGCCGCTGCTTCTGCCCGCCGGAGAGCCGCCGGAACTGCGCGCCGAGCAGCTCCCGCAGCTTCCCGTTGTCGCGTTGCGGGTCGATGCCGACGATCTCGCCCTGCTCGACGGCGAAGCTGACGCCGTCCACAGCGGTGTGCTCGCCGTAGCGCTTGACGAGGCTGTCGACCTCGATGACTGCCATGGCAGAAGCGTGCCGTCCGAGGTGGCTGATGCCGGGGTCAGCCGAGCCTCGGCGTACTGCCGGCGTGGACGGGTCGACTTACTCGATGGCGGCCAGGCGGGCCGTGGCGCAGGATCACCTGGTGGTCCCACCTGACATGGTTCTCTCCGATCTCCGCGAGGCGTGGCGCCGGGCGCTGGCCGGCAGGCTCCTGGGCCTGTACCTGCACGGCTCGCTGGTGGCAGGCGACTTCGCCGCGAACCGCAGCGACCTCGACCTGCTCGCGGTGCTCACCGACGATCCGGACGAGAAGCTCCTCGACGTACTCGCCGAACTGCATTCCGACCTCGACCGGCGGCACCCGCAGTGGGCCGGCCGGATCGAGGTGGAGTACGTGTCACTGGACGCGGTGCGCGCCGATCCCGGCCGGGATCACGTGATCGCCCGGATCAGTCCCGGCGAGTCGTTGCACCTGTTGCCCGCCACCACCCACCGCGTCGTGACCTGGGCCGCCGTGCACGACCACGGCCGTACGCTGCTGGGACCGCCGGCCGATGAGCTGCTCCCCGCCGTCGACCCCGGCCTGGTCCGCGCGGCCCTGCTGGACCACGTCCGCGACTGGCCGGCCTGGGTGCTCGAGATGACCCCACCTGGAGCCCAGTCGTACGCGGTGCTCACGCTCTGCCGGGCGTTCCAGCGCCTGCGCCATGGCCGGCAACTGTCCAAGCGGCAGGCCGCCGAGCAGACCATCACCGCCTGCCCTCGATGGGCGGACCTCATCGCCTGGGCGCGCGACTGGTGGTACGACTCCGGCCAGGACACCGATCCCGGCCGGTTCGACGAGGTCCGGGCATTCGTGACCGAACTCAGCGCCGCCATCCTGGCCCCGACCGATGGTGGGCAGTGGCGCGAGCTGGACTGCGACGCCGCGACGAAGCAGGCGAGCTAGACGGCCTCCACGGCGATCAGGGCCATCCCGGCCAGGAACGCCGACGTAACCGCTGCCGGCAAAGGGTGAGACCTTCCGTCGAGGGTCGTGGACTCGTGGCAGGGCGCGCTAGTCGAGCCGGGCCAGTTCCTCGGGGGACAGGCGCAGCGCCCCGGCGGCCAGGTTCTCGACCAGATGGTCGGGGTCGCCCGTACCGGGGATGGCCAGCATGTGCGGCCCGCGGCTGAGGGTCCACGCGATGCGCACCTGCGCCGGCGTCGCCCCGTGCGCCCGGGCGACGGCCGCCACCGCCTCGTTGCCGGCCACGCCACCTGCCTCACGTCCGTCGCCGGCGATCGCGAAGAACGGCACGAAGGCGACGCCCTGCTCCCCGCAGGTGCGCACGAGCTGGTCGTGCACACGTCGGGTGTCGACGCCGTACGGGTTCTGCACGCAGACCACCGGGGCGATCGCCTGTGCCTGCGCGAGGTGCTGCGGACGGATGTTCGACAGGCCGAGATGCCGGATGAGCCCGGCGTCCCGCAGGTCGGCCAGCGCGCCGAAGTGCTCCGCGACCGACTCCAGCCCGTTCTGGCGCAGGTTGACGACGTCCAGGTGGTCACGGCCCAGCTGGCGCAGGTTCTCCTCGACCTGTCCGCGCAGTTGGTCGGGCCGGGCCAGCGGCAGCCACTCGCCGGAGGGGTCGCGGCCCGGCCCGACCTTCGTGGTGATGACCAGTTCGTCGGCGTACGGCGAGAGCGCCGTATTGATCAGCTCGTTGGCCGACCGCAGTGGCGAGAAGTAGAACGCCGCCGTGTCGATGTGGTTGACGCCGAGCTCGACCGCCCGGCGCAGCACGCCGATGACGCGTTCGCGGTCGCTCGCCACACCGCGGTTGCCGGTCAGGCGCATCGCGCCGAATCCGATCCGGTTGACGGTCAGGTCGCCGAGCGTCCAGGTGCCTGCGGACGCCGCAGTAATCATGTTGGGCACCGGGCGAACCTAGCCATCCCCGCTGACCTGCACAGGCGGTCATCCGCCCGATACCGGTTCCCGGAGATCGCTGTTAGGTTATCTACAGTGAACGACGATGATTTTCCCACGGGGAACGGCGGCGCGGATCTCGCCGGGGTCGAGGGCTTACGCGCCGCTGAACGGCGTCTTCAACGTGCCCAGCTGTCCTCCGACGTCGCGGAGTTGGATCGGCTGATCGACGACCGCCTCGTGTTCACCGGGCCTGACGGCCGTCTCTACTCCAAGCAGGACGACCTGCACGCGCACCGATCCGGCCAGCAGACGATGACCCGGGTCGACGAGGAGGACCTGGCCGTGCTCGCCGTCGGCGGCACCGGGGTGACGTGGTTCCTCGGCACGCTGGAAGGCACCCTTGCCGGCGAGCCGTTCGTCGCCCGGGTCCGCTACACGCGCACGTGGATCCTCGACGAGGACGAGGGGTGGCGCCTGCTCGCGGCACACGTCGGTCCGGCCGGCTGAGACACCCTCGCGCACGGTCCCGTGGTGCCGGGCTGCCGTCAGATCGCGGCGAGTGCCTTGGTGATGTTCCACTCGGCCAGATCCAGCATCCACTTCCGATCCGGAAAGTCGGTGTCCGCGATCCGCAGGGGCCCTTCGATCAAGGACAACGTCTGCGCGTATCGGTAGAGCGCCAGCCGGTGGGGGTCGAGAGCGACCGGGCGCAGCGCCGGGTATGTCTCGCCGAAACGCATTTGCAGCCAGGCGTGGTCCCATTCGACGTCGAAGTACGTCAGCCCCTCAAAATCGATCATGACGGCCTCACCGGCCGGTGTGACGAGCACGTGATCCGGGCCGAGTTCACCGTGCACCAGCCCGTACTCCTCGCGTGGGGTGACCGCGCTCCTGAGGTGGCGTACGTGGGCGGCGACCCGGTGGTGGGCATCGGCCAGCCGGGCGTCGCGGGCCGCTGCCGCGTCGAGGTGGCCGAGCGCGCGGTCGACGATCACGTCCTCGGTGCGTCGCGTCTGTGACGCCTCACCTCGGGCGATGGCCGCGACCTTTCCGTAGTGCGGCCCGAAGGCCGTGTGCATGCGGCGCAGGGCGTCACCGAGCGCGGACAGCGGCGTGACGGCAGCGGCCGGATCGTGTTCCACCAACGCCTCCAGCCGCAGCGCGCCCGCGTCCTCGACAAGCGCGATGTCGGCGTCGAGGTGACTGCCGTCCCGGTCGATCATCAACAGATGCGGGACACGCACTCCTGCCCCGGTGAGCGCCGCGTGGGCGGCGGCGAAGAGATCCGCACCCGACGCATCCGTGAACGGGTCGTCCGGGACCGCCGGTGACGGCGGCCAGTAGTTCTCGCCCGCGGCCCACACGTACAGCATCACGGTTGTCCGGTCGTCCAGCCGAAGCCGGTAGACGCCCTTCTTGGTGCCGCCCGTCAGCCGGTCCAGGGCAGCGAGCCGCCGGTCCGAGCCGAACTGGTCCGACACCAGGTCGTGCAGGTCATCCGGTTGCAGGAATGTCCGCGTCATGGCCGCCTCTCGTCGGACCGAAGCGGCCAGGCTGCCAGGCCGGGCACCGGCGCACAACCGAGTTGACGCACCGGACCCGCCCCGCCGCCGGTCCTACTCCTTCAGGCCGATGTTGTCGATCGGCGGAGCACTGAGCAGCCGCCGGACGGGCCACACCGTACTCACCAACGCCAGCAGTGCCGTACCGCCGAGCACCGCCGCCCACCCGAGCGGCGGCACGTACGGGATCGGGCTGCCGGTCAGTCCGTTGACGATCGCGCTCAGCGTCAGCACCGCGATCGTCGCGCCGATCAGCACCGCCGTGCCGAGCAACCCGGCCTGTTCGGCCCGGACCATCCCGCGGATCTGACGGCGGGTGACCCCGACCAGTTGCAGCAGCGCCAGCTCGCGGCGGCGGGCCAGCGCCGCCATCACCATCGTGTTGGCCGCCGCCAGCGCCGCGTACCCGACCATCACGCCGATCAGCAGCCGGTTCAGCCAGGCGCCGAGCGCCAGATCGGTGCCGAGCAGGCGCGTACGGGTGGCGGCGTCGAGAACCTCGGCGCCGGGCCGCGCCGCCGCCCACGCAGCCAACGCGGTGCCGGCGTCCGGGCCGCCGCGGACCAGGACCTCGTCGACGGTGTTCCCCGCGGTGTGCCCGGCGACCGTCCCGGCAGCCAGGGTGACGTCGCCGAAGCCGAGGCCACGGTCGTAGATCGCGACGACGTCCAACGTGACAGGGGTGCCGTCGCCCAGCCAGAGTTCCGCCTTGTCGCCGACGTCCCAGCCGGACGACGACGCCTGCGTCGTGGACAGGGCGACGGTGCCGGCGCGCAGGTCGGCCAGGGTGCCCTTGCGCACGGCGAGGTCCATCGTCGACGTGACGCCCGCCGGGTCGACGGACTGCGCGCCGACCGGCTCGATGCCGCCGAGCGCCCGCACCACGACCTGGGTGCGGCGTACCCCGGTGGCCGCCTGCACCCCGTCCAGCTCGCGGATCTCCCCCGCCGCGTCCGCGGGCAGTCCACCCGGAGCGACGAGCACCCGCTCGGCGAGTGTTCCCGCGCTGCTCTGCGTGGTGGTCTGCCGTTCCAGGTTGTTCTGCAGGAACCAGACCGAACCGCCGAACCCGACGGACAGCACGAGGGCGGTCAGGACCGTCGCCATGCCCTGCGCGTTGGCCCGCAGGTTGGCCGCGGCCAGGTATCCGCCGGCCCGCCAGATCCGCGGCAGCACCGGGGTGAGCAGGCGTGCCGCGTACGCGTTGATCATCGGTGCGAGCAGCGCCACCGCGATGACGAACAGGTAGAGCATGCCGACCGCGCCGGCCAGCGCCCCGGCCGACCCGGCGGCGCCGAGCGTGAACGCCCCGGAGCTGCCGGCCGCCATCAGCGTCAGCACGCCGGCGATCAGCCGTACCGGGCCGCTGCGCCGGGGTTCGACAGCGATCTCGCCGAGCGCCTCGATCGGTTTGATGGCGGTGACCCGGCGTGCGGCGATCAGCGCGGCGACCACCGCCACGAGGACCGCCGTACCGATGGCGGCGGGCACCGCGAACAGACCGCCCACCATCGGGAAGCCGGCCGGCACGAACCCCCGCCCGACCAGTTCGCCGTGCACCCAGCGGGCCGCCAGCAGGCCGGCCGGGCCGCCGATCGCGGAGCCGGCCAGGGCGAGCAGCGTGGCCTCGGCGACCAGCATGCGGCGCACCTGCCCCGGCGTGGCGGCGACCGCGCGCAGCAACGCCAGGTCACGCCGACGGTGCCGGACGGACAGCCCGATGGTGCCGGCCACCACGAACACGATCAGCAGGACGACGTACCCCCCGAAGGCCGACCCGGCCTCGACCAGCAACCTCTGTGCGGCCTGGTTCTCCGGCTGCTCGGCCTTCCCGCGGTCCTTTCCGGCGTACGCCGTGGCACCGGCCGCCGACGCGATCTCCCGCACCGCGCCGAGGTCGGCGCCGGGCGCCGTCCGTACGCCGATCGCGTCCACCCGGCCCGGGTGCGCGGACAAGCGGGCGGCCTGCGCGTCGGTGAAGAACACCGCCGCCGAACCGGTCTCGGCGGTTCCGCTCACCCGGTACGACCGGCTGATCCCGCCGACGACCAGCTCGATGCGGTCGCCGGGCGTCACGCCGAGCCGGGTGTCGGCCACCACCTCGTCGTCGTTCCGGGGCGCGGCACCGGCGGCGAGGGAACGGCCGGTGAAGGCGTAGGTGTCCCAGCCGTGTCCCACGGCCGCGGGTGAGCCGATCAGCACCGCGTGGTCGCCGGTGACTGCCGTGACGCCCGGCACCCGGCGGATCCGGTCCACGAGGTCGGCGTCCACGGTGCCGCCCTCGGGCAGCGTCACGGTGCTCGTGGTGGTGTCACCGTCGAACTCGCGGAACGTGTGGCTGATCGTGCGGTTGGCGACGACCACGTCGGCGCTCGCCCAGAGCCGCGGCTCCGGGCGGAACCGCAGCCCTGACTCGACGAGCGTGCCCATCGCCACCAGGATCAGCACGCCGGCGATCAGGGCCAGCAGGGTCGCGGCGGCGGGGCCGGTGCGGTGCCGCAGCAGGCGGGCGGCGAGGCCGGTCATCGGAGGACCCGCCCGTCCAGCGAGGCCAGGTGCTCGGCGATACGGACGGCTCCGAGCTGCGGGAGGTCGGCGACCATCGCACCGTCGGCCAGCACGAGCACCCGATCCGCGTACGACGCGGCGATCGGGTCGTGAGTCACCATCACCACCGTCTGCCCGTGCTCGTCCACGACCGCGCGCAACAGCGTCAGCACCTCCGCCGCGGTCCGCGAGTCGAGGGCGCCGGTGGGCTCGTCCGAGAAGATCACCTCGGGGCGGGTGGCCAGCGCACGGGCGATCGCCACCCGCTGCTGCTGGCCGCCGGACAGCGCCGCCGGCCGGTGGTGCAGCCGGTCGGCGAGGCCGACCCGCTCGACCACGTGGGTCAGCCAGGTCCGGTCCGGGCGGACGCCGGCCAGACGCAGGGGCAGCACGATGTTCTCCTCGACGGTGAGCGCGCCGATCAGGTTGAACGCCTGGAAGACGAACCCGATCCGGGTACGACGCAGCTCGGTCAGGCGCGTCTCGGACAGCCCGGACAGGTCGGTGCCGCCGAGGATCACCCGACCGCTCGTGGGGCGGTCGAGCCCGGCCGCGATCTGCAACAGCGTGCTCTTGCCGGAGCCCGAGGGGCCCATCACCGCGGTGAAGGTCCCCCGGCCGAAGCCGACATCGACGCCCGCGAGCGCGGTCACCTGGTTGCGGCCGGTGCCGTACACGCGGGTGAGTTGTTCGACACGTACCGCCGGTTCGATGGTGCGTCCCGGATGGTCCGGCATTCTGGTGGCCTCTCTCCGTGTCATCGGCAGGAACTGCGCGCACCAGAAACGCTATTGACCTGGAGGAACGGCGACCATCCAGCGGGCTGCCCGATCCGGGTACAGCAGGCGCTACCACCGGCCCGGGCGCTCGCCTGCCGGCACGTCGTCCGTTCCACCTGCCGCCCGCCGCCCGAGCGATTGAGCAGGTCACAGCCGGGGTAGTGGGCCTCCTCGCGGAAGATCGATCGGCGGCCGGTCCCGGCCTGCCCGGCGAGAGGGGTACCACCGGTGCGGACCTGGGTACGCGACGCCGTCGCGCGGTTGCGCGGCGACGGGATGACAGTGGTCGAGCTGACCGCCGCCGCTGTGGTCGCGTGGATCGTGGCGGCGGTGGTGATCCGGCACCCGGACCCGTTCTTCGCGCCGACCGCCGCGCTCGTCGTGCTCGGCGAGTCCCGCGGGCGACGGCTGCGGCAGACCGTCGAGATCCTGTTCGCCGTGGCAGCAGCCGTGCTCGTCGCGGAGCTGCTGGTGTACGCGCTGGGCCCGGGCACCGAGACGGTCCTGCTGGTGCTGCTGCTGACCACCACGACGCTCGTGGTGATCGGGGCCCGCCGCGCCCTGGTCGTGCAGGCCACCGTCTCGGCCATGTACCTGGTCGTGGTCTCCGCGCCGAACGGGACGCTGATGCCGTTCCGCTTCGTCGACGCGCTCATCGGCGGCGCCGTGGCGCTCGCCGCCAGCCAGCTGATGGCCGCCCGTGACCCGCTGGCACCACTGGTGGCCCAGGCCCGGCGCAGCTACACCGACCTGGCCGACCTGCTCGACCAGGTCAACGCGGCGCTGCGGGGCTGCGACGAGGACGCCGCCCGCGCCGCGCTGGACCGGGCGCGGCAGGTGGACGACTGCGTCGCCGAGATGCAGGCCGCCGTGCTCGCCACCGGTGAGACGCTGCGGCTGGGACTGCGCCGACGGCACCTGGGCAAGCTCGTCGAGGTGGAGGCCACGCTGCGGCAGCTCGACTACGCCGCCCGCAACATCCGGGTGCTGGCCCGGGCCGGTGTGACCCTGACCCGCCGGCACACCGCCACGCCGCCGGAGCTGGCCGCCGCGATCGGCGCGCTGACCTCCGCCGTACGGTCGGCTGGTGAGGCCATGGCCCACGACCTCACCGGCGCCGACGCCGACCGGCACGCGCAGCGGGCCGACGCGGCGGCGCTGGAGGCGGTCCGGATCGCCGCGGGCCTGCTGCGGACCGATCCGCCACTGCCGGTCACCATGATCGTCGGGCAGATCCGGGCGACCGCGATCGACCTGCTGCGCGGTGTCGGCCACGACGACGTGGCGGTGCTGGACCGGGTGGACGAGGCGCTCGGCCTGAGCCGGGGGTGACACGTCCGCCGCTGGTCCGCTCAGCGGTGGTGGATCGGGGTGTCGAGGTCCGTCAGCCGCCGGCCGGACCCTCCCGCGGCCAGGGCGACGAACTCGGCGGCGATCGCCACGGCGGTCTCCTCCGGCGTCCGCGCCCCCAGGTCGAGTCCGATCGGTGAGGAGAGCCGGGCGAGGGCGGCCTCGTCCACACCCGCCTCGCGCAGGCGGCGCAGCCGGTCGGCGTGGGTGCGGCGGCTGCCCATCGCGCCGATGTAGCGGGCCGGCGTGCGCAGGGCGACCTCGAGCAGCGGGACGTCGAACTTCGGGTCGTGGGTGAGGACGCAGAGCACCGTCCGCTCGTCGACTGCTGTCGACTCCAGGTACGTGTGCGGCCACTGGACGACGAGGTCGTCGGCATCGGGGAAGCGCTTGCGGGTGGCGAACACCGGACGGGCGTCGCACACCGTGACGTGATAGCCGAGGAAGCGGCCGATCCGGGCCACCGCGACGGCGAAGTCGATCGCGCCGAAGACGATCATCCGTGGTGGCGGCAGGTACGACTGGACGAAGACGGACACCTCGTCGTGCCGCTGCTGCCCGCGCGTACCGAGTCGAACGGTTCCGGTGGTGCCGAGGGCGAGCATGCCCTCGGCCTGCCGCGCCACCGCGCGGTCCAGGTCGGCGTCGCCGAGGGTGCCGGCCACCCGGTCGGGCCAGACCACCATCTGGGCCGTCCCGGCCGACGCCGTCGCCACCGGCGCACCCGCGCGGATCGCGGCGAGCACCGCGTCCGGCTCGGTCAGGACGACGTCCGGCTGGACCAGGACCTCGATGGTGCCTCCGCAGGTCAGGCCCACCTCGAAGGCGTCGTCGTCGCCGACACCGTACGTCTCGGTGCATGCCTGGCCGGTGCGTATGGCCTCCTGGCAGAGCTCGTACACCGCGCCCTCGACGCAACCTCCCGAGATGCTGCCGACGACCTCACCGTCGGCGCAGACCGCCATGGCCGCGCCCGGCGGTCTGGGCGCCGACTTCCAGGTCCGCACGACTGTCGCGACGGCGAACCGGACGCCGGCGGCACGCCACGCGGTCAAGCCGTCGACGATGTCTCGCATCGCCGCACGATCCGTGAGCAGCAGCGGCACCGTCAACGCCGACCTAAGGACTTGCTTAGGTCGGCGTTGACTTCCGCGGGCACCGGCACCACATTGACGACTTCCGGAGGTGCGATATGCAGGTGCCGGCCCCGTTCGAGTACGAACGAGCAACCAGTGTGGACCATGCCATCAGCCTGATGGAACGGCTGGGCAGCACGTCCCGGCTGATCGCCGGCGGGCACAGCCTGCTGCCGATGATGAAGCTGCGGCTGGCCAGTTTCGACTATCTCATCGACATCAACGATCTCCACGACGAGCTCGGCTACATCGAGGCGGGCCCGGACGAGCTACGCATCGGTGCGCTGACCCGGCATCGGGAACTGCTCGAGTCCGCCACCCTGACGGCGGCCTTCCCGATCTTCGCCGACGCCGAACGGGTGATCGCCGATCCGGTGGTGCGCAACCGGGGCACGCTGGGCGGCTCCCTGTGCCAGGCGGACCCATCGGAGGACCTGTCCGCGGTCTGCACCGCCCTGGACGCGAGCTGCGTGATCCGCGGGCCGGGCGGCGCCGAGCGGGTGGTGTCCATGGAGGAGTTCCACGTCGGGCCGTACGAGACGGCCGTCGGCGACGGGGAGATCCTGGTCGAGATCCGGCTGCCGGTGCGGCCCGGCTGCGGCAGCGCCTACGAGAAGGTGGAGCGCCGGGCCGGCGACTGGGCGGTGGTCTCGGCGGGTGCCGCGGTCTGGCTCGACGGCGACGTGATCTCCGACGCCCGGGTCGGGCTGGCCGCTGTGGGTCCGAACACCACCGGCATCCCGGAGATCTCCGCGGCGCTGCGCGGGCAGGAGCCCGGCGAGGGCCTCTTCGCGCAGGCCGGCGCGATCGCCGCGCGCAGCTGCGATCCGGCCACCGACCAGCGGGGCAGCGCGGACTACAAGCGGCACCTGGCCGACGAGCTGACCAGACGGACCCTGCGCCGGGCCGTGGAACGGGCGAGGAGCTGAGCATGCAGGTCACCATGACCGTCAACGACGTCGAGGTCACCCGGGAGATCGAGGGCCGCCTGCTGCTTGTGCACTTCCTGCGCGACGTGCTGGGCCTGACCGGAACGCACGCGGGGTGCGACACCAGCAACTGCGGCACCTGCGTCGTCTGGCTCGACGGCGAGCCGGTGAAGTCGTGCACCGTGCTGGCCGCGATGGCCGGCGGGCACCAGGTGCGTACCGTCGAGGGCCTGGCGAAGGGCGCGGAGCTCGACCCGGTCCAGCAGGGCTTCATCCAGTGCCACGGCCTGCAGTGCGGCTTCTGCACTCCCGGCATGATGATGACGGCTCGCGCGCTGCTGAACCGCAATCCGGACCCGACCGAGGCGGAGATCCGCGAAGCGATCTCCGGTCAGATCTGCCGCTGTACGGGCTACGCCACCATCGTGCGCTCGGTGCGCTGGGCCGCCGTGCACGAGGCGAACGCGGCCGCCGCGGTCACCGAATCACGCGAAGCCGGCGAGATCGACAACGCCGGCCGGCCCGCCGGGAGCGTCGTATGACGACTGTGCACGAGCGCGTGGACACCTTCCACGACAACGACCAGAAGCCGGTGGGCTACGGCCGCATGCTGCGGAAGGAGGATCCGCGGTTCGTACGCGGCCGGGGCCGGTTCGTCGACGACGTCCGGCTGCCCGGCATGCTGCACCTGGCCATCCTCCGCTCGCCGGTGGCCCACGCGCGGATCCTGAGCATCGACACGAGCGCCGCCGAGGCCTCACCCGGCGTCAAGGCGGTCGTGACCGGGGCGATGCTGGCCGAGCAGGGTCTGGCCTGGATGCCGACGCTCTCCAACGACGTGCAGGCCGTGCTCGCCACCGACAAGGTGCGCTTCCAGGGCCAGGAGGTGGCGTTCGTCGTCGCCGAGGACAAGTACGCGGCGCGTGACGCGCTGGAGCTGATCGACGTCGAGTACGACGTCCTCGATCCGGTCGTCGACGCCCGCCGCGCGCTCGAACCGGGCGCACCGGTGATCCGCGACGATCTCGACGGCAAGACCGACAATCACTGCTTCGACTGGGAGACCGGTGACGAGGCGGCCACCGCGGCCGTGTTCGCCCGGGCGGACGTCGTGGTGAGCCAGGATCTGGTCTATCCGCGGGTGCACCCCGCGCCGATGGAGACCTGCGGGGCGCTCGCCGACTTCGACGCCGTCGACGGCAAGCTGCGCCTCTGGTCCACCACGCAGGCGCCGCACGCGCATCGCACCCTCTACGCCCTGGTGGCGGGCATCCCCGAGCACAAGATCCAGGTGATCTCGCCGGACATCGGCGGTGGCTTCGGCAACAAGGTGCCGATCTATCCGGGATACGTCTGCGCGATCGTCGCGTCGATCGTCACCGGGAAGCCGGTGAAGTGGATGGAGGACCGCTTCGAAAACCTGATCAGCACCGGCTTCGCCCGCGACTACATCATGCGTGGTGAGATCGCGGCGACCCGTGACGGCCGGATCCTGGCCATCCGCACCAACGTCCTCGCCGACCACGGCGCCTTCAACGGCACCGCCGCGCCGGTGAAGTACCCGGCCGGCTTCTTCGGGGTCTTCACCGGCAGCTACGACATCGAGGCCGCGTACTGCAAGATGACGGCGGTCTTCACGAACAAGGCGCCGGGCGGTGTGGCGTACGCCTGTTCGTTCCGCATCACCGAGGCCGTCTACCTCGTCGAGCGGATCGTCGACTGCCTCGCCGACGAACTGGGCATGGACCCGGCCGAGTTGCGGCTGAAGAACTTCATCCGCCCGGAGCAGTTCCCGTACACGACGAAGACCGGCTGGGTGTACGACTCCGGCGACTACGAGCCGACCATGCGGCTGGCGATGGAGATGGCCGGCTACGCCGACCTGCGGCGCGAGCAGCAGGAGAAGCGGGCCCGGGGCGAGTTGATGGGCATCGGCGTCGCGTTCTTCACCGAGGCCGTCGGCGCCGGCCCGCGCAAGAACATGGACATCCTCGGCCTGGGCATGGCCGACGGCTGTGAGCTGCGCGTACACCCGACCGGCAAGGCAGTGGTCCGGCTCAGCGTGCAGTCCCAGGGCCAGGGACACGAGACGACGTTCGCGCAGATCGTCGCCGAGGAGATCGGCATCCCGCCGGACGACATCGACGTGGTGCACGGCGACACCGACAACACGCCGTTCGGTCTCGGCACGTACGGCAGCCGGTCCACACCCGTCTCCGGTGCCGCGGCGGCCCTGGTCGCCCGCAAGGTCCGCGACAAGGCCCGGATCATCGCCTCCGGCATGCTGGAGGTCTCGGTCGCCGACCTGGAGTGGGACAAGGGTTCCTTCCGGGTCAAGGGCGACCCGGGCAGGAGCGTGACCATCCAGGACATCGCGATGCGGGCGCACGGCGCCGGCGACCTGCCCGAGGGCGTCGAGGGCGGGTTGGAGGCGCAGATCTGCTACAACCCGTCGAACCTGACGTATCCGCACGGGGCGTACATCTGCGTGGTGGACATCGACCCCGGCACCGCGCAGGTCAAGGTGCGGCGGTTCATCGCCGTCGACGACTGCGGCACCCGGATCAACCCGATGATCATCGAGGGGCAGGTGCACGGCGGGCTGGCCGACGGAGTCGGCATGGCCCTCATGGAGATGATCGCGTTCGACGAGGACGGCAACTGCCTCGGCGCGTCGCTCATGGACTACCTGATCCCCACCGCGCTCGAGGTGCCCGACTGGGAGACCGGCTTCACCGTCACCCCGTCCCCGCACCACCCGATCGGCGCGAAGGGCGTGGGCGAGTCGGCCACCGTCGGCTCCCCGCCCGCGATCGTCAACGCGGTCGTCGACGCCCTCGAACCCTTCGGCGTACGGCATGCCGACATGCCGTTGACGCCGTCGCGCGTCTGGGACGCGATGCGCGGCAACGCCCGCCCGCCGATCTAGGGAGGTGGCCATGACGACTATCGCCCGCCGTACGCGTGATCTGACCGTCTCGCGCGCGCCGTTCGTGCACGCCACGGTGGTCCGGGCGCAGGATCCGACGTCGGCCCGGCCCGGCGACGACGCGGTGATCCTGCCGGACGGCACCATCGAGGGTTTCGTCGGCGGGATGTGCGCCGAGAGCTCGGTGCGGGCGGCCGCCCTGGACGCCCTCCGGGACGGTAAGGCGCTGCTGCTGCGGGTCCTGCCGGACGGCGCGCCCGCCTTCCCCGATACGCCGGGGGCACGGGTCGTGGTCAACCCGTGCCACTCGGGCGGGGCGCTCGAGATCTTCCTGCGCCCGGTGCTGCCCGTACCCGTGCTGGGTCTGGTGGGCGACACGCCGATCAGCGCGGCGGTGGCCACCCTGGCTGCCTTCCTCGACTTCGAGGTGGCCACGTCCGGTGACCACTCGGGCGCGACGGCGGTCGTGGTGGCCGGCCTCGGCAAGGGCGAACAGGACGCCGTCCGCGCCGCGCTGGACGCCGGAGTGGGCCACATCGCGCTGGTCGCCAGCCGGACCCGCGGCGCGGCGGTGCTCGACGAACTGGCGCTGTCCGACGCGGAGCGCGCCCGGGTCCGGACCCCGGCCGGACTGGAGATCGGGGCACGCTCACCGCAGGAGATCGCGCTGTCGATCATGGCCGAGGTGGTGCGGGCGCTCCGGGTGGACGGCCTCGCCTCCTCCCCCGCACCACCCGCGGCGCTCCCCCAGCAGGCAGTCGACCCGGTGTGCGGGATGACAGTCCTGGTCGGGCCGGACACCCCGCACGTGCGGATCGACGGCACCGACCACTGGTTCTGCTGCCCCGGCTGCCGCGACCGGCACGTGGCGGCGTAGCCGTGTTCGTGACCGGCCTGGTTCTGGCCGCCGGGGCGTCGGTGCGCCTCGGCGAGGCCAAACAACTGCTGCCGTACCGCGGGCGGACGCTGCTCGACGCCACCCTCGACCTGGCCCGCTCGTGTGCCTTCGACCAGTTGCTGGTGACCCTCGGCGGCGCCGCCGACCTGGTCCGCGAGCGGGTGGACCTGGCCGGGGTCCAGGTCGTCGAGAACGCCGAGTTCAGCACGGGCTGCGGATCGTCGGTCCGCGCCGCGACGCAGGTGGTGGACCCGCGCGCCGACGGGCTCGTGCTCCTGCTCGGCGACCAGCCCGGCGTACGGGCCGCCGACGTACGCCGGGTCGCGGCGGCGACCACCCCGCTCGCGGTGTGCCGATACGCCGACGGCCTGGGGCACCCGTTCTGGTTCGCTCGTGACGTCCTGCCGGAGCTGCGTGTCCTGCACGGTGACAAGGCGGTGTGGAAGCTGCTGCACTCCGGCCGGCACCCGGTCACGGAGGTACCGGTGGACGGGCCGGTGCCGATCGACGTGGACACCCGCGCGGACTACCGGCGGCTGCTCTCGGGCGAGGCGCGGTGAAGGATCCGCAGGCCGTGCGGCGCCGGCTCGACGCCGTCGACTACCTGGCCGACGACGGCATGGCGATGGCCGTCTTCCTCGCGCTGGAGCTGGGCAAGCCGCTGCTGCTCGAGGGCGAGCCCGGCGTCGGCAAGACCGCGGCGGCGAAGGCGCTGGCGCGGGCGATGGACACGACACTGATCCGGTTGCAGTGCTACGAGGGCCTGACCCCCGGCGAGGCGCTGTACGAATGGAACTACCAGCGGCAGTTGCTCGCCATCCGGCTGGCCGAGGCCCGGCACGCCTCGCTCACCGACGCCGACCTGTTCGCCGCGGAGTTCCTCCAGGAACGGCCGATCCTGCGGGCGGTACGCCACCCGGGGCCGGTCCCGCCGGTGCTGCTGATCGACGAGATCGACCGGGCCGACGACGAGTTCGAGGCGCTGCTGTTCGAGTTCCTCGGCGAGTCCGGGATCACCATCCCCGAGCTGGGTACGTTCACCGCGACCACGCCGCCGGTCGTGGTGCTCACCTCCAACCGCAGCCGCGACCTGCACGACGCACTGCGCCGCCGCTGCCTGTACCACTGGATCGACTTCCCGCAGATGGACCGCGCCACCGAGATCGTCCGGCGGGCCGTGCCGGGCGCCACCGAAGGGCTGATCCGCACGGCGACCGCCTTCGTCGGCGACGTACGCGCCCTCGGCCTGGACAAGGCACCCGGCATGGCCGAGGCCATCGACTGGGTCGCCGCGCTGTCAGTGCTCGGCGCCGCCGACCTCTCCGCCGACGACGTCGTCCGGACCATCGGCACCATCGCCAAGACCCCCGACGACCGCGCCGCCGTCGCCGCCGCGCTCGGCGCACACCAGGAGAGGCCGGCATGAAGATCACCAACGAGTTCACAGTCGACGTTCCGATCGCGCGGGCGTGGGCGATCCTCACCGACCTGGAGGGCATCGCGCCGTGCCTGCCGGGCGCCCGGCTGACCGGCGTCGACGGCGACGTCCACCAGGGCACGGTGAAGGTCAAGGTCGGTCCGGTCGTCTCCGAGTTCGCCGGCACCGCACGTTTCGTCGAGAAGGACGACAGTCGCTATCGGGGGGTGATCGACGCGAAGGGCCGCGACCGGCGGTCGGCGGCCAACGCGTCCGCTCTGGTCACCGCCCAACTTCGGCCGGACGATCAGCGCACCGTCGTCAGCGTGGACACCGATCTGAAGATCTCCGGGCGGCTGGCCCAGTTCGGCAGCGGCATGATCAAGGAGGTGTCGGGCAAGCTGCTCGCCCAGTTCGTCGCCAACCTCGAGGCGAGGCTGGCGGCCGAGAGGACCGGCGACAGCACGGCCGGCAACCCGCACGAGGCCACCGCGCCTGACGCACCCGAGCCCGCACCCGCAGTCGCCGCCGCGACCGGCCCCGACGCCTCCGCGGCTCGCACCCTCGCGGCCGAGGCGGCAGCGCCCGACACCGCCTCGCCCTCGTCCGCCACGCCGCCCGGGTCCGCCGTGGCCGGCACCCCCGTGGCCGCCTCGGCGTCCACCGGTCGACCGGATGCCGGCAGCAGCGCCGAACCGGAGACGCTGGACCTGCTCGGCATTGCCGGTGGTGCCGTCGTCAAGCGCCTCGTGCCGGTGCTCGTCGGGATCGTCGTCGTCGGTGCGGTGATCGCCTGGTGGGTCGCACGCCGGTGAGGCACGGTCTGCTGCGCGGCGTCGACCGCGCGGCGTTCGCGACGGCGTTCGCCGACCGGTTGCGGCGGGCCGGCGTACCCGCCGGGCTCACCGAGGCCGGTGACTTCGTCCGGGCGCTCGGCGTGTGCACACCCGGGGAGACGACCGCGCTCTACTGGGCCGCCCGGATCAGCTTCGTGCGGCGGCACGCCGACCTCGCCGCCTTCGACAGCGTCTTCGCCGCTGTGTTCGCCGACGCGCCGCCGCTGCCGCTCACCCGGTCGGCGGCCCCGCCGGGCGCTCGCGACGACGTGCACCTGCCGGTGCCCGCCGACACCGACGCCACCGGCGACGGCGGTGGGCTGCCGTGGGCGACGTTGCCGGCGCCCGTCGCCGAGGCGGAGCCCTCCGATGCCGGAGTGCGGCTGCCCGAGCGACGGCCCAGCGCCCTCGCCGGACTCGCCGACCGGCCGTTCGAGGACCTCGACGACGCCCAGCTCGCACTGCTCGGCGAGGCCCTGCGCGAGGCGGTCGCACGCTGGCCGTCCCGGCGCACCAGGCGGCACGCCGTAGGCCCGGCCGGGCGGCGGGTCGCGCTGCGTCCGACGATCGCCCGCGCCCGACGCACCGCGTGGGAGCCCGTCGAGGTCGTCCGCGAGCGGCCGCTACGCCGGCCGCGCCGGGTCGTGCTGCTGTGCGACGTCAGCGAGTCGATGCGGGCCCAGGCCCACGCGTACCTGCACCTGCTGCGGGCCTTCGCGATGACCACCGACGCGGAGGTGTTCGCCTTCGCCACGACGCTCACCCGGCTCACCGTCGCGCTGCGGCACACGTCGGCGTCCGCGGCGATCGCGCACGCGGGCGCCGCCGTGACCGACCGTTTCGGGGGTACGCGCATCGCGACGAACCTGCGGGGCCTGCTCGCGTCCCCGCACGGCGACGCGGTTCGCGGGGCGGTGGTGCTGATCGGCTCGGACGGCTGGGACAGCGACCCGCCGGCCGAGCTCGCCGCCGTGATGGCACGGCTGAGCCGCCGCGCCCACCGGATCGTCTGGCTGAACCCGCGGGCCGGCGCCCCCGGCTTCGCTCCCCTGGTGGCGGGCATGGCCGCGGCCCTGCCCTACTGTGACCGGCTCCTGCCGGCCGCGACGTTCCGGGACCTGCTGGACGCCGCCGGTCAACTCCAGAGCGTCACGTGCACCGAGGGCCGGAAATGGTTCACCGCGACGCCCACGCCACGCATCATCGCCTGAATCGCCCGGGGCGTCGACGCGAAGCGGCACAGCTCGGCTGCCACGGACGGAGTGCCGGGGGTGACGAGTACCAGCGAATGCCACACCGCCTCGGCCGTGGCGTGCGGCCCGGACAACGCCACGAGCTGGCCGCCGCGGACGTCCGGCGCGACGGTGAACGACAGCGCGGGCGCGATCCCCCGGCCGCGCTGGGCCTCACCCAACGCCGCCGCGTGGCTCTGGAAGATCTGCTGCCGCTCCTCGGGTACGCCGAGCCGGCGCAGCATCGCCGGGACAGCGCCCAGGGTGTTGGTGGCCGAAGGCCCGAGCAGCCAGGTCTGGTCGCGCAACTGCCCCGGTGACGCCGGCACACCGGCCAGCGGATGATCCGGGCCGACGACGGTCACGAGCCGGTAGTTCATCATGGGCCGGCAGGAGATCGCCGGTTCGGCCACCGGCGGCAGCGGCCCCATCGCGATGTCCGCGGCCCGGGTCAGCAGCAGCGACTCGAAGGAGCCGGGGTCGCAGACGCTCAGCTCGATGTCGAGGTCGGCGGCGCGTCTGGCGAACAGCTCGATCAGTCTCGGCGCGGCGAACTCGGCGAACTCGCTGGACGCGGCGACCCGCAGCATCCGGCGGCCGTGTGCCGCCGAACTGACCTCCAGGACCGTACGGTCCTGCAGGCCCAGCATCTCGGCCGCCCGGCTGGCGAGCCGCAGCCCGCCGGGGGTGAAGGCCAGCCCTGCCGCCGTCCGGGTGAACAACTGGTCTCCGAACTCCCGCCGTAGCTGGCCGATGAGCAGCGAGACCGCCGACTCGGAGACCTCCAGCTGCGCGGCGGCCTGCTTGACGGATCCCAGCCGGACGACAGCGACGTAGGCCCGTAGCTGCGTCGGAGTCATCGGCGTCGACCCGCCCTTCTGCGGCGCCGTGGACTGCTGCGGGCAGCCCGCGGTGTACCCCGATCATTCCCCGCCGATTGCGCCGCCGCCAGGGACAGCGCACCTCGGGGCGATCCGGCCGGTACGCGGGGTGAGCGCCCGCGACTCAGAAGCGGCTGACAGTACGCTACGTCGCGAAGTAGGCGGCACTCTCCGCGTCGGCCGGGTAGTAGGACTCGATCGCGATTTCGTCGATCGTGATGTCCATCGGGGTGCCGAATGTGGTGATGGTCGAGAACAGCCGCAGCTCTCGTCCGCCGACGCGAAGGATCATCGGTATCACGACGTCCGCTTCGATCCGTTGACTCGACGTGTTCTCCGGCTCGGGCGCCAACAGTTCTTCGTAGAGTGCGGTGAGTTCAGGGTCGGGAGCATTTGCGAGCTGGCGTGAGATCCGGGTGCGGAACACCGCGCGCACGTCGGCCAGGTTGACGACCATGCGCGCGAGACCGCGCGGATCCAGTCCCAGCCGTACCAGGTTGACCGGCGGTCGCAGCAGGTCAGGAGCCACCTGCGCGAAGAACGGGTCGACAGCGCGGTTGGTCGTCACGATGTTCCACCGGCGATCGAAGACCACCGCCGGGTAGGGCTCGTGGGCGCGGAGCACCCTCCGGACAGCGTCGTGGACGGCTGACAGTGCGTTGTGGTCGAGCGGACTCTCGGCGTACCGAGGTGCGAAACCCCCGGCGAGCAGCAGCCGGTTGCGATCACGCAGCGGCACGTGGAGCTGATCCGCGAGTCGAAGGATCATGTCGGAGCTCGGCTTGGACTTACCGGTCTCGACCAGACTGACGTGACGAGCCGAGACGTCCGCAGCGATCGCGAGATCCAGTTGGCTGAGTCCCCGATGCTGCCGCCACTGCCGCAAGAGTTCCCCGACCGTGTGCACGATCATGGAGCGTACTCATCGTCGAGTCGGACGCCATGAAATCCGAGTTCATCGACAATCGAAGCGGTCACGCAAACACTGCATCCATGACCACGGAGAACCAGAGCATCGTCCGACGGGCGCTGGCAGGACTGATCGAGACGGGTGACGTCGATGCGCTCGCCCCGTTCCTGAGTGATGACTTCGTCCACCACAGGCCGGGTACGACCACGTCGACCAAAGTGGAATGGCTCGCCGCCGTCCGCGCCGCGCTGGTACCGCTTGCCGACATGCAGGTCGAGATCCATCAGGTGCTGGCCGACGGCGATCACGTCGTGATGTACTCGCGGCGCTGGCTTCCCGGCGCAGGACCGGAGATCGCGGTCGTCGACATCTGGCGGATCGACGACGGGCTGATCGCCGAGGCGTGGGAGATCATCGAGCCGGTGGCCCACGTGACCGCCAACCTCGCGTGGTGGAAACCTGCTCAGCACCTGCCACGCGCATGAGCTCCGCCTGCGACCAGGCCCTCGTAGGCCGCGGTGGTGTCATCCGTCCAGAGGACGACCGCGACGCGCTGGCCTTCGGCGACCGGGTCCAAGCCGTGGTCCTCGCGGGTATCGTCGCTGAAGAGAACCAGCTGGGGACTGCGGAAGGTCCACATGCCGCGAGCCTATCGGCGACGCGCCGGGCGTATCGAGGACCAGCTGGGTCAAGCCCGCCGAGGAAAGCACATCCCGGATGCCGTCGCTCGGCCGCGATGTCACACTGCGGCAGTGGAGCGCTTTCGGTGTGCGAGCTGCGGGAAGAAGCTGAGCGTCCCGGTCCGGTTGGTGGAACTGCCGGCGCCGCCGCACTGGTCGGTCCTGGACTGCCACCACGTGAACCCGCCGCTCCTCGACCCGGGCGCCTACGCGATCGACGAGGCCGCCTACGGCCGTGATCAGCTCACCGGCACCTTCGTCCTCTCACCCGGTGACGTACGCGGGACACGCTTCGTCCATGACCGTGTCCGCACGGGCTGCTGGTCGATGGTGGGATGGATCCCCTGCGTCGCCTGTCGAGGCTGCGGGGCCGTGGTCGCCTCGCGGGCCGACGACTGCGGGATGGCGCAGGAACTGCGCTTCCATCCAGCGATGGTTGTCCGGGAGCGGTGTGAGGATGAACCGGACCGCGTGACCGATCCTTTCGCGCTGATCGCCGATTGGGACCGTCCTGCGCCCGACACCAGACCGCACCGAGGGGTGCCCGAGCCGACCCGTCCTCGACCCGAACTCGTCGCCACCCGCTGGGGAGGCCGAGGCTTGAGGGAAGCTCTCTTCCGAGACGATCCGCCGGCCTGACCCAGCCGCGCGCCAACCGCACTTGGGCCGAGGCGGCTCTGACTACCACTACCGAGCCTCAAGCGTCGGCGTCGGTGAGCAGTCGGGCGGCCAGGGCGCGTACCTCGTCCTTGAGTTCGTCCGGTCGGTCGATCGTGAACGACCAGCCGAGCCCGGCGAGCATCTGTGCCGCACCGTCGAGCCGTTCGGCTCGGGCGGTGAGGCGTACTCCGCCGGGAACCTCGGTGAGCGTGCCGACCGAGGGCGGGATCCGTCGCTGCGCCAGCTCCAGGCTGGTGTGCAGCACCACGGAGATGTCGTGCGCGTACGGCACTGCTGCCAGACCGGCGAGGACCTGCATGGTGGGATCGAAGCCGGCTGGGATGTCGAACCTGCCCGGGGCGGGGCGGGCCGTCCCGACGCGGTCGAGCCGGAACGTCCGTACGGCCCGGCGGTTGTGGTCGTGGCCGGTGACGTACCACCGGCCGGCGTGGAAGACCAGCCCGTACGGGTCGAGCCGGCGCTCGCCGGACTCGCCGCGCCAGGTGGTGTAGGTGATGTTCACCGGTTGCTGATGTCGGGCCGCGTCGGCGAGCACCAGCAGCACCTCGATGCCGGCCGGGGCGGGCTTCCGGACCCGTGCGGTGAAGTCCACTGTCTCCAGCAGCGAATCGATCCGCCGGGCGAGAACGGCCGGCAGCACCCGGCGGATCTTCGCGGTCGCGCTCTCGGCGGCCGCGCCTTCGGCGGTGACCAGCCCGGCCCGGCCGGCGGCCACGAGCCCGAGCATGACGGCGACCGCCTCCTCGTCGGTGAGCATGAGTGGCGGCAGCTTGTATCCGGGCGCGAGCCGGTATCCGCCGTAGCGACCGCGCCGGGCCTCGACCGGGATGCCCAGGTCGGCGAGGTGCGCGGCGTATCGGCGGACCGTGCGCTCGTCGACGCCCAGCCGACCGGCCAGGTCGGCGACGGTGAAGCCGCCGCCGGCCTGGAGGATCTCCAGCAACGCCAGTACGCGCGCGGTCGGCCGGGTCACAAATCCCCACTCCTAATCCGGGCGGAACCTGTCCGGTATCGATCGTAGCGTGTCATGCATGACGACCTTCGTACTGGTTCCCGGGTTCTGGCTCGGCGCATGGGCCTGGCGCCCCGTCACCGCCGCCCTGCGCAGGCACGGCCACGAGGTGCACCCGCTGAGCCTGACCGGCCTGGGCGAACGCGCCCACCTGGCCCGCCCGGACACCGACCTCGACGTCCACGTCACCGACGTGGTCAACCTGCTGCGCTACGAGGACCTGCACGACGTAGTGCTCGTCGGGCACAGCTACGCCGGCGCGGTCGTGACGACAGCCGTTGCCGACCGCATGACCGACCGCATCGCCCAACTGGTCTTCGTCGACACCGGCCCGCTGCCCGACGGGGCGGCGAACGACGACTTCAGCCCGCCCCCGGAGCGTGAACGCAACGCGGCGGTGGTCGCCGAACACGGCGACGGCTGGCGGCTGCCGCCCCCGCCGTGGGCCGAGCTGGCGGCGGGAGCAGCAGACGTGGATGAATCGGTCGTCGCGTTGCTCGCTGAGCGGTCGGTGGCCCAGCCGTGGGCGACTGCCACCACCCCGGTGCGGCTCACCGGGGCGTGGGAGAAGCTGCCCCGCCTCGGCGTGCTGTCGAGCTTCACCGCCGAGCAGGCACGCGAGATGGCCGCCACCATGCCGCTGTGCCGGCACATGGCCGGCGATTCGTGGCGGTACGAGGAACTGCCGACATGGCACTGGCCGATGCTCAGCCGGCCGGCCGAGCTGGCCCGGATCCTGCACGAAGCAAGGCCGACGGCATAGCCCGCGGTGCCCGGGCGACCGTACCCAGGTCACCCGGGCACCGGCACGGGGGAACCATCCCGTTTTCGGGTTCTCTCCCGGCCAGGCGGTCAGACGTCGAAGCGGAACCTAGACGGCAGGACCCGGTCGGCGAAGCAGTCCGTTGGCGACCAGCTCGACGGTCACCGCGACGGCGATCGCCTCGACGGCCAGGAGCGCGACCAGGACCAGTAGCTGGGCTGCCCCGGCCTGGACGGGTGTGCCGCCGCCGAGCAGCACGCCGACGAAGGCACCGGGGAGTGTGACCAGGCCGACGGTGCGTGTCTGGTCCAGCGCGGGCACCAGCGCCTGCCCCGCGCTGGGCCGGCAGATCTCCAGCGCCGCATCCCGCGGCACGAGGCCCAGCGCCAGTGCCGCCTCGTACTCGCCGTGGCGGTCGCGAAGCTCGTCCAACGCGCGGCGGCCCGCCAGGGAGGTGGCCGTCATCGCCCCGCCGATGAGGATTCCGGCGATCGGAACGACCGCGACCTCGGTCAGCGGCACCGCGCCGGAGGCCACGACGAGGGCGGAGGCCGGGAGCGCGCCGGCCGCGATCGGCGCCAGCACCGGCCAGCCGAGGCGAAGCGAGCTGACCCGGCGCGCGGAGGTCGCCGCCGCGACCAGGATCATCAGCGTGATGAACCCGGCGCTGGCCCACCACGACCGCAGGACGGCAGTGATGAGCAGCGCCACGGCGCACAACTGCACCACCGCGCGCAGCGCCGCCGTGGCGATGCCACGGGCGTGGCCGAGCCGGCCGGCCCGCACCGTTGCCACGGCGACGAGCACGAGAACGACGAGTACGGCGGCGAGCGCCGGACCCACCGCGACCGCACCTTGATCCATGGGAACATTCGACCAGCCGACGCTTGCTCAGATGTTGGAGCCGTCCGGCGGCAGCCCGGGCGGTGGCTGCGGGGATCCGCCCCGGCCGGCAGCCGGTGGACAGGACATGCCCAGGGTGTAGGCCGTCATGGACAGCGAGCCGTAGGCGTAGCCGTCGACGAGGACCTCGGTGTCGGGGGTGTCCGTGGCGGCGGCCAGACCGGCGAGATACAACGCGGGGATGAAGTGATCCGGTGTCGGTACCGCACGGCGGAAGTCCCCGTGCGCGTCGAGGGTCGCGTACTCGCCCGGGTCGGTCAGCATCCGGGCCTTGGCGTCCTCGTCGAAGCGTCGCGCCCAGTCGAAGCCGTCGTCGGCCAGCGCCCAGTCCATGCCGCGCAGGTTGTGCACGATGTTGCCGCTCGCCACGATCAGCACTCCACGTCGGCGCAGTGGAGCGAGCCGGGCGCCGAGTTGAAGGTGGTAGTCCATCGGCTTGTCGGCGTTGATGCTGAGCTGGACGACGGGAATCGTCGCGTCCGGAAAGGCGTGCATCAGCACCGACCAGGTGCCGTGGTCGATGCCCCAGCTGTCGACGTCCGCCCCGACCCAGGTCGGATGGACGACGTCACTGACCTCCTCAGCCAGTTCGGGCAGCCCCGGTGCCGGGTACTGCACCTCGAACAGCTCCTGAGGGAACCCGTAGAAGTCGTGGATGGTCCTCGGCCGGGGCATCGCGGTGACGGCCGTGGCGTTGATGTACCAGTGGGCACTGACCACCAGGATCGCGCGGGGACGCGGCACCGCTGCGCCGAAGGCTCTCCACGCGGAGGTGTACCGGTTGACCTCGAGGGCGTTCATGGGGTTGCCGTGGCCCAGGAACGCCGCGGGCATCAACACATCCAGGGCCGGATGTACGTCTGAAGACACGTGGACACGATAGTGCCGCCTCGCAGCGGTTCCGGCCTGAATCACGCTCCCCGGCGGATCGGTGATCGAGTCTCCCGGATCGTGGCTGCCGATCGCCGTGCGGCAGCCTGCCCGTTCGGGCGGCTGCCGAGTGACTCCTGGCGATGGGACCATGATCGGGTGACGCCCTTCCACATCGATGTGCCCGAAGCCGTCCTGGACGACCTGCGGGCTCGGCTCTCGCGGACGAGGCTCGCGCCGGCCGCCCCGGGAGAGCCGTGGGCCGCCGGCACCGACCCTGGGTACCTGGCAGATCTGGTGCGGTACTGGCTCGACGGATTCGACTGGCGTGCGGTCGAGCGTGCCCTCAACCGGTACCCCCAGTTCGTCACCACGATCAGAGGCACGCCGATCCACTTCGTTCATGTCCGCTCGGCATCGCCCGACGCCACGGCGCTGATCCTGACCCACGGCTGGCCCAGCACGTACACGGAGATGCTGCCTCTGGTGTCCCGGCTCGCAGACTTCGACCTCGTCATACCGAGCCTGCCGGGCTTCGTCTTCTCCGGACCACTAGCCGAGGGCCCGACGACCGAGGCGGCCGTCGCGGACGTGTGGGCCGAGCTGATGACCCGTCTGGGCTACGACCGCTTCGGCGCCTACGGTGGCGATGTCGGGTCCGGCGTGTCGACGTGGCTCGGCGCCCGCCACGCAGATCGGGTCATCGGGGTCTTCTCGCAGCACATCAAGTTCCCGCCGGCGGACCGCAGGGGCGACCTCAGCCCGGCCGAGGAGGCGTTCATCGCCATGCTCGACGCGAAGGCCCAAGATGACTGGGGCTACGGAATCATCCAGGAGACACGGCCCGACACCCTTGCGGCCGCGCTGAGCGACTCGCCGTCCGGACTGGCCGCATGGATCATCGAGAAGTACCAGCGCTGGAGCGACTGTGGCGGCGACATCTCCCGCCGCTTCGGCTTCGACGAGCTGCTGACCACCGTGATGCTGTACTGGGTCACCAACTGCATCGGCACGTCCTTCCGGCCCTACCGTGACGACCACCTGGCCCCACACCTGCCAATGATCGCCGTGCCCGCTGGCATCACTGTCAGCGTGGAGGACGCCGGCCTGCCCCGGTCGTTCGCCGAACGCACCTACGCCAACCTCACCCACTGGCGCGAGCCCAGCGTCGGCGGCCACTTCCTCGCCCAGGAAGAGCCCGATCTGCTCGCTGCCGACCTGCGCGCCTTCTTCAGCGCACTGCAGTGCTCCAGAAGCCCAACCGGCGACGTCGTCTAGATCGTTTCAACCATGGGACGAGTGGTCCAGATCCTCTCGAACGCTGCGCCACGCAGGCCACGACGCCGAGGCGGCCGACGTTGAACTGCGCGTCGGGGCCCTCAAGCGGTTGGGTGCGAGAGCGTCACGGCAACCACTGGTCCGATCGCGACGCTGAGCAGGTAGGCGAGGTTGAACAGACCCAGGGCTTCGGCCCGGTGGGAGGCGGACACGACGCCGGCCGCGTGCAGGGCGAGTACGCCTTGGCCGGTCGCGGCGGCCAAGGAGCCGAGCGTCATCGCCGCAAGCAGCAGCGGTACGGCAGTGGTGACCGCCGCCAGCAGCGGCGCGGCGGCGCCGGTGACGAGCAACGTGGCGGCCGCGACGCGGCGTGAAACTCGCACTGAAGCCGCGACCAGGAACCCGGAGCAGACGCCGCCGATCAGGTAGGGCGCCAGCAGCACGATCCCGCTCATGGTGCCTGCCCATCCCGCGTGCTGTCGCAGCAGGTCCGGCGCGGCGTAGAGCAGGGCGAAGTTCCCCACTCCCAGCGCGAAGGCCAGCGCGCCCGCCGCGAGGAACCGGCCGTTCCGCGCCACCGCAGCAGGCAGGAAGCCGTCCGGACGGACCTTGGTCCAGAACACCAGCAGAGGCAGCAGTACAACGGTGGCCGGGCCGGCCACCAGCGGCCGGTGCGGAATGAGGACGGCTGCGGTGACCAGCATCGCCAGGATGGTCATCCCGAAGAAATCGAATGGCGCCGGCACCGCGTCCGCTGCGGTGGTGCCGCGGCGAGCCGCGGGCACGGCGAGCACCGCCAGCAGCGGCAACGCCAGCGCCACCTGCCACGACGAGAGGTCGGCGATCAGTGCCCCGGTCAGCGGACCGGTGGCCCCGACGACCGCCAGCGACGCGGCGACCACGCCCATCTGCCGGGCCGAGTCGGCCAGTTTCATCGCCGTCACGGTGAGTCCGGCAGACCCCAATCCCTGCACCGCCGCACCGGCCACCATCGCCGGCACGCTCGGGATCAGCACGAGGAGGAGCGTCCCCGCGGCCACCAGCGCGGACGCGACGGTCAGGACCGCTCCTACGCCGCGACGGGCGAGCAGCGCCGCCAGCAGCGGCGTCCCCAACGCGATCCCCCAGCCGAAGGCGGTTACGCCGGCGGCCGCGGCCTGTTCCCCGCTACCCGTTGCGCGCGCCAGGTCGTCGAGCAGCAGTGCCGGTGCGGCAATCCCGAACGACAGCGGACCGGCCAGCAGGGCGAGCCAGGGTGTGGCCACCCGCCCTGGTGCGAGCTGCCTGGGACGGTGAGCGGCTCGGCGCCGCTGTAGCTGATCCATGTCGTTCCTCCGGTGTCGGCTCGGTTCAGCCTGCCCGGGGCTCCTTACCATCGACTGATGACCGGCTGACGTACGCGTCGGTGACCCCGCACCGCTTCTGGTGAGCAGACCCGCGGTCGGCGGACGTTCGCGGGGCGGGACAGCCGGCTGGCTAGTGTGAAGCGATGAGGTTCGGAGTGCTGGGCAACGTCGCGGTGTGGACGTCGGACGGCACACCTGTCGCCGTGCCCGGCCTCAAAGTGCGTGGTCTGCTGGCTGACCTGCTGGTTCATGAGGGACGCCCGGTGACCGCCGACCGGCTGATCGAAGATCTCTGGGGTGACGAGGCGCCCGGCAACGCGCTCGGGGCGCTCCAGACCAAGGTGTCGCAGTTGCGCCGCGCACTGGGGGCGGGCGAGGTGGGTGGCCGTGCGCTGGTCGAGTCCGGTGAAGCCGGCTACCGGCTGCGGACGCCGTCGGAATCGGTCGACGCCGGTCGCTTCGCCGCTCTGTTGCTACGCTCGAGCGCGCAGCGGGAGCCGGCTGTGCGGGCGGCGACGCTGACGGAGGCCCTGTCGCTGTGGCGCGGTTCCCCGTACGCCGACTTCAGCGACGAGCGATTCGTCCGCCAGGCGGTCGAGCGGCTCAACGACCAGCGCCTGACCGCGCTGGAGGAGCTGGCCGAGGCCCGGCTCGCTCTCGGTGAGCACCACCTGCTCGCCGGGGAACTGACCGACCTGGTCGCACGCCACCCGTGGCGTGAGCGACTACGGGCCGCGCACCTGCGCGCGCTGTACGGCTCGGGACGCCAGCATGAGGCGCTGTTCGCCTACGAGCAGTTCCGTCGGCAGGCGCGCGACGAACTCGGCATCGATCCCGGCAGAGAGTTGGTCGAGCTGCACGGGGCGATCCTGCGCCAGGATCCCGCCCTCCAGCCGCCGGCACCGGCGTCGGCTCCGGCCCGAACCAACCTGCCGGCGCCTCTGTCGCCTGGTCCGTACGGTGGGCTGATCGGGCGCGACGCGGCCGTCGAGGCGGTACGGGAGCGGCTGACGAACGAGCGGCTGGTGACCCTGACCGGTCTCGGTGGGGTGGGAAAGAGCAGGCTGGCGATCGAGGCCGCCCGTGCGCTGGGTGACACGTTCCCCGCTGGAGTGTGGCTCGTCGAGCTGGCCGGCCAGCAGTACAGCGGCGACCACGCGACCTGCACCGAGATCGTCGACATGGTGGCGGCGACGCTCGAGATCCGGGACGACGGTCCGCCCGGCCTGCCCGGGGACCGACCACCGCGCGAGCCGATGGACCGGCTGGTCACCGCGCTGCGGGGTCGGCGAATGCTGTTGCTGCTCGACAACTGCGAACACGTGGTGGCGCCGGTCGCTCAACTGACCGAGAAACTCCTCGGCGCCGCGGCCGACCTGCGCATCCTGGCGGCGAGCCGCGAGCCGCTCGGGATCCCCGGCGAAGTCGTCTTTCCGGTGCCGCCGCTTGGCCTGCCGGAGCCCGGAGCCGGCGCGCGGCAGATCGCCGAGGCTCCGGCGGTTCGGATCTTCGTAGCCCGCGCCCGCGCCACCGAGCCGGGGTTCACCGTCGATCAGCGGAACGCGGACGCGGTCGCCGTCATCTGCCGGCGTCTCGACGGCGTACCGCTGGCGCTGGAACTGGCCGCGTCCCGCCTGGCCGTTCTCGACCCGGGCGAGCTGGCGGCACGGCTCGACGATCGCTTCCGGCTGCTGTCATCCGGCCGGCGCACCGCGCCCCCGCGTCAGCAGGGGCTTCGCGCCGTGATCGACTGGAGTTGGGAGTTGCTGTCGCCTCCCGAACGCGCGGTGCTGCGCCGGCTTGCGGTCTTCGCCGACGGCGCCACCCTGGCCGCCGCCGAGCAGGTGTGCGGTGGCGGGCAGGTGGCATCGGACGAGGTCCTCGATGTGCTGGCACGCCTGATCGACCGATCGCTGGTCATGGTGCGGCACGACGAGAGTCCGCGACGTTTTCGCCTACCGGAGACAGTGGCTGCCTACGGTCTGGAACAGCTCGGCAGCGCCGCCGAACTGCCCGAAACTCGTCGCCGTTACGTCACGTGTTTCGCCCGTCTCGCCGAGCAGGCCGCCGGACGGCTACGTGGTCACGATCAGAGTCGTGCGCTGCGCGAGCTCGACGCCGAGAACGCAAACCTCCGGGCGGCACTCGACGTCGCCGCCACCGACGGTCAGGCCCGCGTGGGCTTGGCGCTCGCCACCTCGTTGTCCTGGTACCGGCTTCTCCGGGGTCGATTCGGAGAGGTGAGCCGGTCACTGCGAACGGCGTTGGACATCGTCCCGAGGAGCGAGGACGACGTCGCACCGGACGGCCTACGGCGACATGCGGAGATGTGGCTGACCGCTCTCGCCACCCGGGACGGCGATCCGACCGCTCCCCGGCAGCGGATCCTGGAGAGCTACCAGGACACCGAGGGGCCGGAGAAGGCGTTCGCGCAGTGGTTGTTCGCCTCCATGATGCTCGGCTCCGGAGATCCGGGCGAGGCCGCCGTCCTGGTCGACGCGGCGCTGGCGGCGTTCCGCGCCGGCGGGGACCGGTGGGGCATCGCTGCCGCCTGTGCCATCCGAGCGGACCTCGCGCTCGTACTCCGCAGCGACCTGCCCGCCGCGCAGCGTGACTGCGAGACCAGCCGGTCGCTGTTCGAGCAGGTGGGCGACCGCTGGGGACAGGTGCATCCGACGAGCCTGCTGGGAACCCTGGCCGAGATCCACGGCGACTACGATCGCGCCGCCACGCGCTACCGGGAGGCGCTGCGCATCGCCGAACACCTGCGACTGTGGACGTCGGTGTCCCGGCAGCTGGCATGCATCGGCCGGCTCGCCATCTTGAGGGGCGACCTCGACGAGGCCGCCGTCAGTCACGACCGCGCGCTACAGGTGGCGCAGGAACAGTCGAGCCGCTCAGCCGCCGCCTTCGCCGGCACGGGCCTGGCGATGATCGCGCGACGGCGGGGCGACCTCGACGCCGCCGAGACCCAGCAGCGAAACCTCCTCGACTGGAACCGCCGCGCCGGCTTCCTGCCGGGCTGCGCGCTCGCGCTGGCCGAGTTGGGATTCATCGCGGAGCACCGCGGTGATGCTGTCCTCGCCGAGCGCCACCACCGTGAGTCGCTCGACGCGGCGCGCGCCACCGGGGATCAACGGGCGGTCGCCCTGGCTCTCGAGGGCCTGGCCGGGGCGATCAGCCTCGGCGGTGACAGTCGCACCGCCGCGCGGCTGCTCGCCGCGGCGCGGACGCTGCGCGAGGCCGCCGGAGCGCCGCTTCCTCCCGGGGAGCAACATGACGTCCAGCGCATCACCGTCCGCCTCCGGGAGGCGCTCGGCAGCGACGAACTCGCCGCCGAAATGAGCCGCGGCGCGCAGCTCGACCTCGACGAACAGCCGTTCAGCGGCGTCGGTAAGGGGATGGTCAGCGAACGGTAAGCCTGATCGGCACGGTTGACCGAGAACCGAGCCGACCCCAGGAGGCACCATGCACACCGATGCCAGGATCGCCGTCATCTACTACTCCGCCACCGGCACTGTGCACCGGCTCGCGCAGGCATTTGTCGACGGAGCCGCCGACGCCGGCGCGGAGGTCCGCCTGCGCCGGGTGGCAGAGTTGGCACCGGAGCAC
This sequence comes from Micromonospora sp. CNZ296, assembly GCF_007827635.1. NCBI lineage: Bacteria > Bacillati > Actinomycetota > Actinomycetes > Micromonosporales > Micromonosporaceae > Micromonospora > Micromonospora sp. CNZ296. The sequence goes on along the minus strand of NZ_VISW01000003.1, from coordinate 1,446 downwards.
GTCATCGATGCCAAGCCGCAGTGGCGAGCCCACCTCGACGCCACTGCCGACATCCCGGTCGCCACCCTGGACGACCTTCGGTGGGCCAACGGGTACGCCTTCGGCACGCCGACCCGTTTCGGGAACATCTGCTCCCAGCTGCGCCAGTTTCTCGACACCACGACCGTCCCGTGGCAGGCGGAGGAACTGGCCGACAAGCCGGCGACCGGCTTCACGGCCACCTATGAGGAACACGGCGGCCAGGAGGCAACCCTGCTCAGCCTCTACCAGACCTTCCACCACTGGGGGTCGATCATCCTCCCCACGGGCTACCTGAACTACGACACCGCTCACGCCGCCGGCGGAAACCCGTACGGCGTCAGCCTGGTGGAGAGCCGCGCCAGCCGGGATCCCGAGTACGTCAAAGCTGTCCTCGAGACGGCCTGCTTCCAGGGCGCACGCCTGACCCGGATGGCAGCCGCTGTCGCCGCCGCCCGCGCGGACAGCCGGCTCGGGTGAGGCCCGGCGGCGGGAGCAGTACGATCTACTACTCGCCGGTTGGGCCGCCTGCCAGTTCTGCCACGATGTCCAGGTGCCCGAGGTGGCGGGCGTACTCCTGCACGAGGTGGAACAGCACCCGCTCCAGCGACGCCGGGTCGGCGCCGTCCCAACGCTCACCGGGCGCGCCGATCGCGTCGAGGTCGCTGCCCTCCACCACCGCCCGCGTGTGCCGGCCCTGCGCGCGCAGCGCGGCCAGCAGGTCGGCCCGGGTCTCCTCCGGCCCGACGAACCACCGCTCGTCTCGCCGGTCACCCCACGGGTCGCCGACCTCGCGCCCCTGGAATCCCCACTCGATCCAGCGCAGCTCCACGTACCGCAGGTGCTTGACCAGTTCCAGCGGCGTCCACCCGGACGGCAGCGCGCTGCGGCGCACGTCGTCCTCGGACAGCGCGAGCACCTTCGCCACCACCGTGTCCCGGAAGTAGTCGAGGTAGCGCAGGAACACCTCCGTACGACCGGCGGCCGGAACGGTGGGTGCGGGAAACTCGATGGTCATCCGACCAGTATCCGCAGGCCCAAGTGGGCCGCGCACCATACGAGCCAGTGTCGCGGGTGGCTGCGGCGGACGTCAGACGGCCTCTTCGCCAACGGTTCCTACACTCGGCTGGTGCCGGAACCGCGCTTCGAGATGGTGATCGCCCACGTCTTCGACGTCACGGGCCGCCCACTGATCGTGTCCGGGTCTTTGTAGTCCGACCGACCTGCGCCAAGGCGACATGGTAGAGGTTCTGTGTGGCGGCTACGTCGTGGCCGCAACCCGCGCCTACGTTGAGCTGCACTCGCGTCCCGGTACCGCGTCTCTCGTACTGCCTGTCGACGACGGCTTGAGACTGACCCTCTGTCGGCGGATTGGGATTGACCCCCTTCCGTAAGTCTGGAGGGGTGATCAAGTTGGAGGAGTGGGCT